>NZ_AUDD01000007.1 GCF_000425285.1 Acidipropionibacterium jensenii DSM 20535
AGCCAGGGACAGGGCCAGATCGCACAGGATCTTGCCCGGGTCATGGACGGTCAACGGTGTGGCCCACCGGGCCAGGGCCCTGCTCAGTTCCCGGTCCAACCCGGAGGCGCGGATCGTCTCGACCAGCAGCACCCCACCGGCCTGACCCGCTGCGGCCACGGGCGCGGCATCGACATGAACACGCGGATACGACCCGGTAGCCTTCACCTTGGGAGTGCTCCTCGACCTTGACGGATTCGGACTCTATACAAGCCCTATCCTGCCAAGTCAGGAGCACTTTCGCCTACCCGGCGACCACACCTCCGGCACTCACCGATGAAACGCCGAGGCTAGGCCGGTCGTCACGCTCGTCCACCCTCGGGAGAAAACGCCTCGCACGGACGTCCACAGGGACCCTGCGATCCGTCCCGCTGTCGCACGGGCAGAGCCCCAGAACCGGGACATGCGGGTGCCGAAGCGGGCCAGGCCCTGCACTACCGACGTCCAGCCGCGTGAGAAAGCCCCGCCGACCTTCGTCCACCCGGCGGACGCCCAGCCGCGCATCCGGCCTCCGAGCCCAGTGAAGAACCCGCCGATCCGCGACGTCACCGACCCGAACAGGCCCTGCATCCCGACGATGAATCCCTGGATCGACCAGGACCCGATCGACGCGAACACCGTCGACGGGGAATGAATACCAAGCTTGTTCTTCACCCATCCGACAACTGAGTCGAACCAGTGGTCAACCTTGTCGCGGATCTGGGTGATCTTCTCAGATCCGCCCTTCACGAACCCGTCGATTGCCATGTGACCGAGACCGGCGAATGCATCAGTGATCATCTTGCCGATGCCACCAACAATGCCGGTGAGATCACCGCCGATCTTCTTGAAATCTTTCCCGAAGTCTCCCCAACCCTGGCCTGACAGTCCCTTGAACAGGTCAACGAACAGTTTTATCCCGTCGACCACAAGACCTATTGTCTTGCCGATAATGTTCAGGGCGTCGCCGAGCAGACGGAACGTGTCCTTGAGTGACTGGAACGCCCTGTCCTTGGCGATCTTAGCGAGCTTATCCCAGAACGGTTCCGTCTTCTTCAGATTCGGGCCGATTACGTTCTTCCACACGTCACCGATCGACGAGAAAAGGTCCTTGATGGACTGCCACGCGTCCTTCATTCCCGGCCCGGCCTGGTCAAGCATGTCCTTCCAGCCCGACGAGATCGCGGCCTTCGCCTGCGACCCGAACTCCTTCATGGCGTCGCGGGCCTTCAAGGCGACTGTGACGATTCCCTGCCCGGCCTTTGGGAGCTTCGACCACTTGTCGAAGACCTGATCCCAGCCCTTCGTGTCGCCAGTCTTCAAAGACAGGGCCTGCTTGGCGACGTTGAAGGTGTCACCTGCGGTCCGTGCTGCGGCGCCGGCGCGAGCCCCCAGCCCTGCGGCGCCCTGGGTGGCGGCGTTGTCCCGATCCGGGGCCTTGAACGACTGCCGGAACTGGATCAGCGCCTGCGTGGCATCCTGCATCGACTTCGGGAGACGGTTGAACCGGTCCAGGACAGAGTCCCAGCCCTTCGTGTCGCCAGTCTCCAGCGTCGCCGATTTCCCGGCTATATCGAAGGCTTCCTTGACAAGAGAGACCTTCCCCCTGACATCGTCAAGGAGGGTCTTCAGCGGCGATATCTTCCACACAGCTGAGGTGAATTCGCCGATCTTCCCGACGACCCCGGGAAGCACATCACCGATCTTCGTGAAGAATTGGACAACGTCGCGCAGTGGCCCCTGAGAGGAGCCACCGATCTGGGCGAATGAGTTCGTCCACACCGCCTTGAACTTGGCGATGTCACCCTTCAAATTGTCGGTATTCGTCCGCGCGGTGGCCATAGCGGCCCCGGCCTTGCCGACGCCCTTCGTCCACCCGGAGACGCCCTTCGCGCCATCCTTGTAAAGAATCGATGCGGCACGGACCGCGTCAGCTCCGAAAATCGTAGCCAGCGCCGAATCACGCTGCTTCTGCGTCAGCTTCCCCAGCCCGGACTGCAACTGCCCGGCAATGGACGAAAGCCCGACGAACTTCCCCTGAGCGTTATAGGCGTTCAGGCCGATGGACTTCATCGCATTCGACGCCTGCTTCGTCGGATTCGACAGCCTTTGCAGCATCGACTTCAACGACGTGCCAGCATCAGACCCCATGAGGCCCTTGTTGGCGAACTCGGCGAGAGTCCCCACCGTCTCATCCAGGGACATGCCCATCTGGGAGGCGACCATGCCGCCCTGAGACAGCGCCTGCGACAGGTCGGAGACAGACCCCTGAGCCAGATTCGCGCCCTGCGACAGGACATCGGCGATGTGCCCGACATCCTGGCCCTTCAGCCCGAACTGCGCCATCGCAGACGAGGCTGTCTCGGCGGCCTCACCCACATCCATCTCGCCAGCGGCCGCCAGAGACAGAGCCCCAGACAGTCCGCCACCGACGACATCCTTGGCGGACACTCCGGCCTTGATCAGGGCCTCGACCGCTCCGGTCGCCTCAGTGCCGCTCATGCCGAATGTCTTGCCCATCGACAGGGCCTGAGTCTTCAACTGGCCCATCTGGGAGGCCGTGACACCGCCGGTCGCCTTGACCTTCGACAGGGCCGATTCCAGATCCATCCCGGCCTTCGCCGTGGCGGCCACGGCCGCACCGGCGGCCATGACCCCACCGGCCGCACCGGAGGCGACTGGCAGCACCATCCCCAGCGAAGACATGAGCGTGGAGCCCATGCCCTTCGCCTTCGTGCCTAGACCGGAGAAAGCCGTCGACAGCCTGCCGGTGGACTTCTCGGCCGCGGTGAAACCGCGCCCGAACCTGGCGCCAGCCTCCACCCCGGCCTTCTGCGCGTCAGGGGGAAGCTGACGGAACGGGTTCGGGATCTTCGCCCCGATCTTCGAGAAAGCCGTCCGAATCTTCCCAGCAGACCGCTCCGACTCAGTCGCAGCCTTCCCGGTGGCGACAGTCTGCTCAGCCAGGGCAACCTTCACCTTGTCGGCTGCCGTGGCCTGCTTCGCCTCAGCGGCAGTCACCGACAGGGACGCCTTGGCGGCTGCACCCTTCGCCGTCGCGAGACGGTCCTCGGCCGTGAGAACTTGCGAGGAATCCTTCGCATACTTCTCCCGCGTCTCGTTGAGCTTCGCCTCGGCGATCTGCACCTTCCGGGCAGCCGCCTCCTGCTTCTCAGACGCGGCCGTTGCAGCCTTCGCCGCAATGTCAAACGCACGCTTCGCCTGCTCCGCGTCAGCCTTCGCCCGCTCCGCACCCAAATTCAGGCCGCCGGACAGCGACTTCCCCATCGCCTTCCCGGCGACATCGACAGCCTTCTGCTGCGTTGACAGCCACTTCGCGACAGACGCGCCCGGATGATCCAGGCCGACAGACAACGACAAATACCCTTGCGCGAGCTCGGTCATTCAGTCTCACCTTCAATGTCGTCTTCACGGAGATGGAATCCGCCCAAACCGCCAGACCTGAAAGCGGCCACCAGGTCGTCTGTTTGCTGCACTGTCATCCGCTCGGACTTGATGATCTGGCGGGAATCCTCAACCCAAGGCCGTGGAATGGGTTCTGGCTGTTTCCCCTTGCCGCCGCCCAGTGACCACAGCAGCGCGTTCAGCTGATCGACACGGGTTGCCGCCAAACATTGATCGACAGTCCACGCCATACGCGGATCGAGCGCTCCAGCAATAGGGGAGCCGGCCGGGGCGCACCGCACCAGCACAAACACGTCACGCCACGGAAACAGTTTCCCGGCGTCACGCAGCCGAATCCCTGCACGGATACACTCAACCTCGACCTCGGCCCTGTGGTCGGCGATTACTCCCCAGAGCCAGACGATTCCCCCGGCTCCAACTCCTGCGCCTTCGAGAATGCGGTGAAGAACTCTTCGAGGAACGTCCTGAACTCGGACTGCCGCCAGTCGGAAACATCGAACCCGAACGTGGTCGGGAAATCGAGGAACGCCCCGAAGTCCACATCATTGTCCCCGGCTTCCTGGAACCGGCGGATCACATCCAGAGTGGCAAAGGTCGGATCCTCAATGTCCTCACGGGGCACATCGATAGTCCTCTTCCCAGTGTCAATCTTCACAACATCAGCATTCTTCGCGGGCATAGCCGTCGCCTTTCAAAAGTGTGAGCCGCCAAGGAATGAAGAAGACCTGCCGGGCGGCGCGGCGGCTAAACTTTCCGCCCGGCAGGAGAATGAGGGAGATCAGGCCGCGTCGGCGAGCAGCCAGTTGAAGAACTTGCCGTTCTTGTCCTTGAACAGCTCGATCGTGGTCTTGAACTGAACAATGCCAGTCTTCTTGAACGAGATGTCGTCCACGCCAGTCACCTGGCCATCCCCAATGTCGAGGACGAACGGCCCATTGCCGTCCTTCCCGAGGAACGCGAACTGTCGGTGCGCCAGAATCTCGCCGGTGTAGGAGATCGACTGAAGCTTCCCGGACAGGGCATCCACGACAACGTTCGCATCTCCGAACAGCAGCTTCGCAACGTTCCCGCCGACCTGGCCGAACGTCACCTCGATGGAGCACTCATTGGACTTCTGAATCACCGCGATGGTGTCCAGATTCCAGTCGAGGATCTTGTCAGTGGAACTGTCGAGCTTCACCGAGATGCCATCATCGGTGACATACCCCAGATCAAGATATGCGGGGTCGAGGGCGCCGGCGATCTTCGCGGGGCGAGTAGAGCCGATGGGCGCGAAGAACGAATAGCCTCCGGTCGTTGCACCACCACCAACACGAACCTCAGCGGTGCTCTTCCCAATAACAGGTGCAGCCATTTCATGGCCTTTCGAATAGGGTTAGCCGCCGCTATCCGGATATTAAATTGTTGATGTCAAATGTTTTGCATCAGGATTGTTGCCGACCCCGCGTATCGAGGGATGCGGTTCTCGTCGGGAAACCATCGAGGCCGGGTGCATGTCACGTCACAGATCCACTGCCCGTCCTGCTGGGTGCCGGACAGCTTGGAGAACACATCACGGACGTGGAGAGCCAGCTCGTCGGCGTCGGCAGCAGAGATAGTGGACGACGCCTCCCATGTGACCTGCACCTGATCGAGCACCCAGTCGCGAATCCCCGGGCCACCAGCATCCACAATGCGCAGGAACCGGCCTTCAGGGCGCGTATCTGGGATCTCCGTATCGACCGGGCATCCGACCATTCCGGGGAGGACATGGATCAGCAGGGTCGAGATGTCACAGCTCACTGGCCGACCTCGGAGACGGGCTCACGGGAGCAGAATCGGCAGGAATGTCAGGGGTGACATCCTCGACAGTCGTCTGACCGTCGCGGTGCACCTCCACAGTCACGCCGGTGCTGTCGATGCGGATGACGACAGAGTCAAAATCTGTCACTCCTCCACCTCGCCGTCATCCGTCGAATCCTCCACGCCAGAATCCTCCACGCCAGAATCCTGTCCGAAGGTTTCCTCGGGCCTAGAGACCTGCACCGCATGACCGGAAGAAATCATCCCGTTCCCTGCGGAACGGCCCACCTCGACCGTCTTCCCAGTCTCGATGACCTTGATCCAAATCGTGTCCATCATTCACCTCCTGCCAGCCTGCAAACAAGCCATGAAATCCGCCGGATACTTCATCACCAGGCGGATCGCGGCCGGGGTCGCAGGACGCACGGTGTACCGCGACCGGTGCTCCGACTTCTCATGCAACACTTTGAAATGCGGCCCCGATTCGTTCAGTGTGTGTGTTGCCGCCCAAGACTCGCACTTGTCGCGCACTGCGATGGCCATCTCCAACACCATGGCGTCAACCGCGCGCTGCCTGCGAATCTCATCCCATGCGGCACGGTTGAACCTCAGTTTCCCTTTGCGCGTGCTAGCCACGGACCTGCTCCACCGTGAAAACGAAACCGGGACTGTACCCGTACGGGCCTTGATTCCAGTCGGACACATCCTGTGTGACCTGCCAGTCCTCACCATCCATGACAAGAATGTCTCTATTGGAGGCGGACTTGTAGGCGTAGACGGTGCGCCTGGTCACGATACGGTTTGCCCCAGTCGTGGGGTACTCCGTCGACAATGTCGGCGACCATCCCATGATCGGAAAGTCCACCGGGTCAGCCCACACATCAGCGGCACCCGAATGTGCAGATCCTTTGCCTTTCGACCACCTGCGAATCTGCACAGATGTCATGGTGTTCTCCTCGGAGGGCGTGCAAAGAGCCGGCTGTAATCAGACGCCGGCGGGAAATCCCAGCGCGGCAAACCAGACACCTGCTGTGCGTCCCCGCACAGAGACCTCAGATCTGCGATGTCCTCATCCGTCAGCCCAGACGCAGAATCGCGGAAAGTCTCCGAGAAAGGCCCCGCCGAATGCTGCGTGACACGGCCGCCCTTCGACGACACCAGCCATACCGCAGCCATCCGGAGAATCGAGACGACAAGATCCCGGCCGCCAGCGTTCCCAGCCCACGTCGGGCTGAAAATGCACGGGGCGACACGGCGGGCCTTCGCCTCAACATCGGAAATTGCCTGGGCCACCATGTCGGGTGTCGCCTGCACCCATCCGGCCAGATCGTCGGCGTCCAGGAAAGTCCCCACCGTGCCACCCCCTCACTCAGCCGACCGTCTGCTCGCCGTCGGTATTCTTCGGACGCCCCGGCTTCCGCTTGACCTCAGAGACAAGGCCGACAGAGACCAGATGCTCTACGACCGCACTGTCCACGTCATCCGGCAGCTGCGTTCCACGGGGGAACATGCGATCCACATCTCCCACGCGCACCACAGCTGCCGGGCCGTTCACAATCCAGGTCACGACAGGCCGGTCCCGGTGATACGGACCCCGGCGGCCGAACGCAGCACGACAGGGACCGTCACGCGGCGTGCCCTCAACTCGTAGGCGTCACGGCCCTGGAGCCGCTCAGAAGCGAGCTGGACGTTGTTGACAACAGAGGTGAACTCCGGAGTCTCGATCGCCTCATCAGCCATCCCGCCGAGCTGCTCACGGTCCAGCAGGAGCGGGTCAGTGAATGGAACGTGCGGCGAGGTCATCCAGGTCAGCCCCATGACGGTCGGCCACACGCCGTCCAGCAGGGGATTGTCCTGCTCGCGGGGGAGGAACCCTGCCAGCAGCAGCTCGGCCATCGCAGTCTCATACTGAGCCTCGGTGAGCACCACGGTGTCTGGGGTCAGCCCCAGCTTCAGCCCGCGCATCTTAGCGGCGGCACCCTTGATCGAGGTGACAATTCCGCGCACATTGTCAGCCTCGCTAGGGTTGCCGGTCCACTTCTTCGACGACGCAAAAGTAGCCGTGACCTTCGACGAAATGGTTGACATGGCGATCTCGTCGGTCTGGCGCACGACACCATTCGACAGGAACGCGAATGCCTCATTGACGGGGTTGAGGAGAAGCCGGGAGATCTCCTCGTCGGTCACATGAGTGCCGAACCCCCGCTTAGTGGTGTGGGAGATCGCCAGCTGACCAGAATCCATCTGAGTCAGCGGGTACTGCGCGCCGGGAGCAACCTCCTCAGGCTCGTTCTCAGGGTAGATATCGAGGTCATGGGCGGGATAGACGATCGCCCCGCCGACAGCCTGATACCGGCCGGTCAGCAGATAGTCGGCGATGAAATGCTCATCGACCAGCGACTTGAATCGCTGCGCCAGAATGGTCGGATTCTTCAAAAGATAATGGATCTCAACAGCGGTGAGACTGGAATCGAGACCGGCAGGAGTGCCAGCATACTTGTACATTCAGGTCCTCCTCAGCGGGCCATCTGAATTTCGACCTGGGCGCCTGATTTGACTGACTCCAGGGCAATACCAATCGGATTGTTGCTTCCCTTCGCGGAAACCTTCCCAGCAACTGCGGAGAAAACCTTCACGCCAGCTGTGATATCGCCTTCAGCGACGGGACGCTGCACGCCACCCAGGGACACCGAAACAGCCTGGCCGGTCTTCGCGTCAGACAGTGCAACTCCCAGGACTGCGGCAGAATCAGCAGCAGCCGGGGCCACGGTCTTCGACCCGGACACATCGACCAACTGGCCGCCGACCACATCAGCCGATGCGCTGCGGGTGAGAACGGAATGGGTGTCGATCTTCGGAAGATAGTTGGACATCAGTGAGTCTCCTTCGCGTGTGGATCTCCCCACGCTTTCGCGTAGATTCTGTCGGCCTCGTCTCCGGACTCGTCGACACCGCCGACGTAGCCGATCGGGCTCAGCGGGATGGTGCCTTCATCGAGCCCGTCGAGGACCTGCACGGCGCCCTCCTCATCGACCTCCATCTGCGCCAGCCAGTGGTCGCGACGGGCCGGGGGAATCTTCCCCTTCGAGATGGCCTCGTCGACGATCTGCTCACGCCGTGCGGCATCCAGGTCGGCGAGAGCCTTCGCACCCCGCTCGGCGGACGCCTTCAGCTCATCCAGCTTCACCTGGTCGATCAGCGCGACCCCCTCGGGCACCTCGCGCCGCTTGCTCAGCTTTTCGAGGGTGTCGAGGATTCCTGCCTCGTCGGCATCGGAAAGCCCGAGCCGTGCCCTCACATCTTCAATGAAAGCCATGTCGGCCTCCCTTTCAGAATTGTTGGTTTCCGGCACGGCCGGACTGTCAGCCACCGCAACCTGGGCGCGAGGCTCAGGAAACACAGGAGCGGGTGCGCCACGACGCCCCGCATAATTGAAGAACCGCAAGTCGAAATCCTGCGGGGAATCATCGGCGGGCTTCCGCGACTCATCGACGGAATCAGCCAGCCCGGCGGCCACCGCCTCATCTGCCGTGTACCACGTCTCCGCGCGCATCACATCACGCCACCGGGCAGCATCACCGCCGGCCTTCTCGGCATACACGCCGGCGACCTGATCCGAAAGCTTCGACAGAATGTCTGCCGTCTTCTCCATATCGGCCGCATTACCCCAACAGCCACCCGAAGCATCATGAATCATCAGCTGAGAATTACGGCCCATCGTCAGGGTGTCACCACCCATCGCGATGTACGATGCGGCAGAAGCAGCCAGCCCGTCGACGGTCACATCCACCTGCGCAGACTGCCGGCGAAGCGCATTCATCATCGCGATCCCGGCGAAAGCATCCCCGCCCGGAGAATTCACGTGCACAGTCAACTGGTCCACGTCGAGCCCGTCGACCGTCTTCACGAACTCGGAAGAATCGACGCCGTCGCCCCACATGTCCTGGCCGATCGCACCATAAACGTGCACCTCGGCAGACCGGCTGTCGTCGGACATCTTGCACGTGTACGACCCGGCAGGCTTCCGCACCACACCACGTCCACGAACCGCCGACCCATCGGCTGCTGCGGGCATCTTCGGCGCCACATCGACGAACGCCTTAGCCACCTCATCCACTGAATCCAGCGAACCAGACACCGGTCCCGCAATCGGCTCACCATCGGCCGTGTGAATGGTCATGTTCTTGATCTCAATTCTCGGTGGCATTGCCATCGTCGCCCCCCTCAGGCTTGTCACTGCCGCCATCCAGACCCTCCTGCACCCCCAGCGACCGGGCAGTCGCCGGATCAGCTGGAGGCAGGCCATAACGTTCCCTCACATATATCTCCAGAACGTCATCGGGCCGAATCACGCCAGTCTGGACAAGAGACTGCATCGCCTCAGCCGTCGCCGGCTGCTGCGACCCGATCTCCTCAAACACCAGCCTCGGCGCCGGAACATCGGTGCCGAAATTGATATCGACCAGATCCTCAATCACATGCCGGTTAGTCACATCGGCCACCCACTCGGCGACCGTCTGCAACGACATCGTGAAGAAATCCGCGAACGTGGAACCCAACGCCCACGAACCGGTCTGAGTCCCCAGATTCAGGAAGTGCGCCAGAACGCTCCGTGCAATCTGTTCGTCATAGTATGAGATCGGCTTGTTCGCGTCGGGGAGCGTGCCATTCGGTGCGAGCAGTGAAAGCTTCGCCCCATTCGGGATTGACGCACCGGCATTCTCACCACCCCGAAGATTCGAAACGAGATCCTCACCAGCCTTCGCCTGCTGGTCGAGCCACTCATCCTCTCTGGCCGAACCGGCCATCCCCTCAGGTGTCGGCGGGCACTCGTAAACCGGTATCCCCAAACCGTTCCGCTCCAACGTCGTGGACTGGATTTGCAACGCACGCTGTTTCAGAATCCACGGGCCGTAGGCCGGGCGGAGGATCGACTGCCCAAGCCAGTTCCCGCCCTCGCGGTCGTTGATATAAGCGACCAGGTTCGCAACCGGAATCGGCTCCGACTCATACTGGCCGATTGAAACCAGGCCGCCATCGGCGTCAACATTCACCTCAGATATTGTCCGTGGTGGCCGCCATCCGAGCTTGTGCAGTGTGAACAGGCCGTCATCGGTCTGACGGTAAACCTGCTCAAAGAACGCGTGCCCGAAAGGAAGAGCAGTCAACGCCATCCGCAAATGATCAGGCCATGAGAATCGATCACCCATCCTCAACGGCGGCGTCCGATCGCCCTTCACGGGAAGACCCACAGCATCGGCCACAAAACGGGCCACGACAGGGTCGCATCCCGTCCCGTCAATAGACCAGGCGGTGCGGCGGATCGGCAGCGTCACAGCTCGCAGAATCGACGCGATCTGGGCGTCCTCACGACGCATCCGGTCGAAAACGCCGACCGACTTCGGCCAGCACAAATCCGGATTGTCCTCATCGTCGGGCGCAAACCACCATAGACCGGTATCTGTCCACCACTTCGGCAGCTGATAGCCAATCTCGGATGTCGACGGCATTCAGCGCCTCCTCAAAAATGCATGCCCATCACGGAAATGCGGGAACTAGAGACCGGGTCACGGCCCGATATTGTGCGCGCGAACGGCACTTTCGGCGGCACTGCGACAGGCTGCTGGGCGAGCCACACGGCCTCAACCCACGCCATCAACGGCGCCGCATCGCCCGGAGACTTCTTCCGATCCACCACACCCTGATCGCCGCGATAGGCGATCGACGCGGTCGCAGCAGCAACATCCAGCTGCGCCTGCGGGGTGTGCATGACCTTCCCGTCACGAACCATGTCGTGCACGATCCCGAAGCACCTCATGGTGTCCAGGTCGACGTGCGGGATTGTGAAATCTGGATCATCAGAAAGCTGCGACACCAGATCTGAGATCTGCGCGCCACGGGCCTGACCGGTCCACGCCGAAACCTCCGACGCATGCTCGACCAGCCACGGCTTCACCCAGCCGACACCCTGCTCCGCATGCCACACCTCACCCTGAATCACGCCATCAGGGCGGCGTCCGGCACGACACAGCCACGTGTGCGACCGGTCCAAAGACATGTCAACCGACACCACCCACGGCGCCGAAATCCGATCCGCCTGGGCAACCGTCACAGCCCCGCCGGCATCCTCGACAAGCTGCACCACGCCGCGATCCCACGCCCCAGACGGGAACGGGCCATGCAGCCCGCCATCAGGCCACTGGCACAGACACTCAGTGCGGAAAGTCCACTCCGTGTCGGCGCGCTGCCCCTCAGTCTTCGCATCTCCGGCGATCGTCGCCTCCGAGATGCAATAGCCCATCGACGGGTTCGCCTGCGCCCAGCCGTCACGGTCCATCACGTCACAGCCAGGGGCGGCCGACCATTCGAAAATCCCCAGAGTGTCAGGGTCCTCGTCGAAATCCTCAGGCGCTAGATCGTCGCCATCCTCGTCGGCGAGGTCTGGCATCTCTGAGATCTCGTCAATCGTCGGAGTCTGCCGGGCCTCTTCGGCCGCGTTGATGCCGTCGGGATCACCCAGAGCCTCATGCGCCATCGCACGGAGCGTCTTCAGCACTACCGACGACATGTCACCGGCATTGCTGAACGTGGCGATCAGCGCGGCAGGGCGGGCATTCGTCGTCTTCGTGATCGCAGCCCACGCATCCCAGCTCTGATGCTCACGAAGCTCGTCAAGGAGGATCAAATCTCCGGAAAGTCCGCGACCCGCCTTGCGGTTTGCCGCCTTGACCTTGTACCGTTCGCCGGACTTCAGCCGGATTGTCTTCTGGCCGTTGACACGAATCGGCTTATCGGCGAGCTTCGCCAGATCTGGCGTGTCATCGATGATGTCCTGGACGCCGTCCCACACCTCCGAGGCGGTGTCCAAATCCTGCGCCGTACCCAGCACCAGATCGACGCCAAGCACGAACAGAAAGAACAGCGCCAACACCTGCGAGACAACACTCTTGCCGTTTTGCCGGGCAACCTCGACAACAACCTTGCGGAACCTGAACAGCGCGTCCAACGGGTCACGACGATCCAACGTCGACACCGTCAAATCGCCGGCCAGCTCCAACATGTGCACCAGCAGCCACCGCTGCCACGGGAACAAGTCGACCCCACACACATCCCGGGCGAACTCCACCGCAGCGAACCCGAGAGACGTCTCCTCAGTCAGTTCGCGAAGCGGCGGCGTGAAAATCCTCGGCTCAGTCCGCCCATGACGGACCTTCCGCCGAGAATGGCTACCAGCCTTCAGCTTTGAAGCGCTGGTGACCATCTCACACCACCTTCAGCCCCTTGAACTTGTCCAACTTCGACGCAGGCTTCCTCGGCTCCGCCGGCTTCTTCGCATCCGTTTTCTTCTCCACCGTCAACCCCAACGCCTCACAAAACTTCAAAAACGTCGGGAACACCGTGTTGTCGAACTTCCCGCCCTCCGACACCAACACCTGCTGATCGTCAATCAACAACGCCAACGACCGAGCAGCCGCAACAGTAGCCGAATTCCTCTTCAACAAACCAGGAGACCCCCGCAAAGAATCCTCCAAAGCCTCCGAAACACTCTTCATCGGGAACTTGTCAGACATCACCACTCCATGCATAAATATTAGGTCCAGCAGACCGCGCGCGCGACCCCCCTCACCAAAAACCAGGGGAGGGCGGCCGGTGCCGGCCGTGGAAGTGTCCCTTTGTTTCGCGCTGGCTTTTCTGGGTGGGGGTGGGTGCATAAGTATGCGTCGCCTCGCATAGTCATGCATGCGGGGTGAATATGCGAGTCGCCATTCAGTATGTGATTATCGGCGCGATTGGTTTTGGTTTATTGATTTCGAGAATGGTATTCCATCCTGGAAATTCGGGCGCATTGTCGTTGTGGTCGAATGCGAGGAAGTATCCGGTGATGCCTTGGAGGCTTTGCTTCTCGTCGCCTCGGTGCCGTTGGATGACGCGCTGTCGGCATACGGCTTCGGGTGTGGTGACGAGGAAGGTGTGTGTCGCGCGTGCGGTGCGTCGTGCCCTGACGCGGGCTGTGGTGGTGGCGCCGGAGCGGATGATGACGGCTCGGGCGTGCGGGTTGGCGGCGATGCCACGCATGGCTTTGGTGAACTGCGCCCGTGATGTCCATTGCGGGTCGTCCCAGTCGAGGATGTCGAGCTGGTCCTGCTGACGTGCGATGGTGGTCTTCCCTGCTCCTGGTGGGCCGCAGAGGATGACGACGAGGCGTGACCGTTCGTCTGGTGGCTGCCATCGGTCGCCTGCGCGCTTGTTGCATCGCAGGTGTGATGGCGCCCAGTTGGCTCGGTCCCAGGTGAGCTCGGGGAACTTGGATCTGGGTTTGATGTGCTGGACGGAGCATGACCAGTCGCCGCCGCGCAGTGAGTAGTCCAGGGGCTCTCCGCATATGCAGCAGGGCAGGTGTTCGCGTCGGCCTTTGGCGCGGATCCAGCGGAGTGCATCTTGGGCGGCGCGTCCGGACCATGGCCTGACCTGCACCGTGACCTCCTTGCGATCTTAGAGGTCGTCTGTGATCTCGTCGGCTGGGTCGAATCGGTGTGGATTCCCAGCCTCGTCGTAGTAGATCCGCGATTGCAGTTGGAGGTGCTCGGGAACCGACGCCCAGGTCCGCGCTTCGATCCCGATCAGACTCACCGCGACCTCGGAGTAGGGGCCGTTGTCGGTGATCTGGACGGGTCGGTCAGCAAGCGGATGACGTAGGCGCGTACCGTCAATGTAGACGCCGGCCATCTTGCTATTGCTCTGCCCGACGATCTCGATGAGTTCCGGGATCTTCATGGTCGCCTCCGTGGTGTGCATCCCGCGCGGGACGTGATTGCCGCTATCGATGTCGCTGACCGTGGTCGCGGCGTTGCGGATCTGCGCTGTCCGTGCGGGAAGTGTGTGCCGGATTGTGGTCACCATTCCGGCGGATGGTCGCGGATGCCCTGTCCGCACAGTGTGGGGGCGGAAAGGAACACCCTGGACGCTGGCCACGTGTGGGTTCCCGGATTGTGGACCGAAGCCGGGATCTTCGCAGGCCCATTCCCTCGGCACTTCTGCGAGGTGGGTTCCCGTCACCATTTGAGCTTCCGGTGGAGAGGCTTGGTGAGCGCGCTGATGGTGAGAGGATCGAACTCCCCGAGCGCGGTTTTGGAGACCGTGCACCACACCAGTGGCCCACCAATCGCACCGCCCCGGCCCCGCAAAGCTGCAGGACTCCGGGACGGTACTTCCTGCCCACCATCGGCGGGAGGCATGAGAAAAGGCCGCCAGATCCGGGGATCAGCGGCCAGCTATTTGGAGACACTTCTGCCTCACGACGTAGGTTATCACATTTCAGCTGTCATGCAATCAGTGATCTCCTCGTCCTTTCGGGCCAGCGATTCGAGGATGCCGGGGAACGTGAGGGCGATGATGTCCCAGGGCCGCCACAGCTGGGTTGGGCGTCCTCGGGCTGATTTGATCTGGGTGACCGGTGTGATCTTGTGGGTGTCACGCCAGAGCCGGAGTTTCCTCTCGGTGATGCCGGGGATCGCCTCGCATGCCTCCTGTGTGGTGAGGGGTGCCGCGTGCATCCAATCGGCAGTCATGCGCGCCGGGCCCGGGTACTCGTGCCGGAAGGGCTGCCATCGGGTCGCTGTGCAGACGAGCATGTCACCGTCCTCGACAAGGGTGGAGTCGCATTCTGGGCAGGGGATTCGGTGGGGTGGCCGGAGTCCGATGGCGTGCGCGGCGCTGGAGTAGAGGTCGTTGATTTGCTGTTGCGCGGCTTTGAATTGCACCTCAGGCATGGTGTTGACGACGGTGAGCCATGCTGGTGCGAGCCATGCGCATTCGGCCTCCCATGATGATTCGGTGGGCTGCGGATGCTGCTGCTGGCCGTCTGGTCCGAGTGCATCCCAGACGAGGCGGGAGACGTCCTGCAAGCGTGCGAGTCCTCCCCAGTGCGAGTCCTCCCGTCCGTCGAGGAGGAATGTCACGGTCTCATCACAGGGCGCTTTGGACCCGAAGACGGGCGGGTGGTGGATCGCCGGACCGTCGGACGGGTTGCGTGTCCCGTCGAGGGCGTGGAGCTCATCGACGATCGCCGGGAGCTGTCTGATTCGGTCGGTGTTTCTCCAGTCTGGGATCCATTCGAGCTGGTCTGTCACGGGTGCCTCCTGGTGGTGATGGCCATGTCTGCGATTCGTGCGTCGATGGGTGGCGCGGATTGTGGGCAGGGTGGCCGTGATGATGTGGGCAGTGTGAAGCGGATGTGACGTCGGGATTGCAGGGTGATGCCGGTCTTCGCGATCTGGGCTCCGATGTCGGCGAGGCTGGTGAGGATTTCCTTGACTGACAGCAAGGTCGCTTCGGACATCCGCTCCAGCATGAGGCCGGTCTGGTCACTCATCATGTTCCTTTGGGTCGATGATGTCGAGGAGCAGTTTCGCTGTGGTCGATGCCATGGTCAGTTTCCTTTGACCATGGCGATGATGAGCTCCATGGCTTGGTCTTCTGTGAAGCCGGCGTTGACGGCAGCCTCCCACATTTCGCGGAGTTGCCTCATCCCCATGATGATGTCGTCCAGGTTTCCGATGTTGGGGGTTTCGTTGCTCATTGCTGCTCCTTGTGCATGTGGTGGGGTGTGATGTGGGTGGCGTCGATCAGTTCGGGGCCGGTCTCGGAGATCAGTGCGAGAGGCCACGGTCCATAACCGTGCCCGTAACAGGGTGGTGGGTCGTCTCGATACCTCCATCGCAGCGCTTCTGCGAGCCTCCTGAGCTGAACCTGGATTGATGGGTTCACGCGGTGGCTGCTCATGAGCATGGCCCCTTGCCCCAATCAATCTGGTGGGCTCGCTGGCGTTTCAGATCCCCGGGCGGATAGGTTCCGACGAGACTGTCAGCAGCCAGTTGATCATTGAGCTGGTCGAGGATTTGACGGGCGGTATCGACAACGTCATCACTTGACTGTTCTGGAACCGGCAAGCTCCAGATGTGCCCCCACAGTTCCGACGTCTCAACATGGCTTCGGCGGCCGATCCCGAGGAAGCCCTTCGAATCGCAGACTGAGGTCTGTACCGTGCTGTGCCGTTCGAGTGCGACCCATAAGCCAAGCGACCTCCGGATGGCGCCGGAGAAATCGCGAATGTACTCGACACGCCACCGCCATCCGTCTGGTACTGCTGGCATCCCGGTGCTCGGGTCGATCTTGTGGTTGCTCATCGGGTTCTCCTGGTGCGGATGTAGGCGGCGAGGGTCCAGGTGAGGTATGCGGTGGATACGGCGAGGGGGATCCATCGGAGGACGGTGGCGTCGGTGATGGTGGGTCCGCAGATGCAGTCGGGTCCGTCGGTGTGGTCGATGTCATCGGCGACTGGAAAGACCTCCAGCGTGGTCACTTTTGCTCCTCGGGGATCTCGGGGGCAGCTGGCGGGTTGGTGGTTTTGATCTGCTGCTCACACTGTGCGGCGAGTTTCTTCCAGTCGGCCGAGTCGCCTTTAGATTTGCGGAGGATGGCGAGCCGTTCGAGTTCGGCGGTTTCGCATTCGCGTCGGACAGCCCATTGGGCGATGGGCATCGCGATCAGGTACAAGGCGATAGCGAGGAGGATCGCGGGCGTGTTGTGGGCGATCTGCCAGATGAGTGCGATGTACAGGGCGATGCACACGGCGTTGATGACAGCGACGACAGTGCGCCAATTGGTGAATGGCATGGGTCGGTCCTTTCGGTGGGGTTGTGATGCGGCGACGACTCTGTGGGCGTCGGCCATGGCCTCGCGGTAGTAGGCGGCTTGCACTTCAGGGTCGGTTGATGCGGCGCGCCTGATTCGGTCCTCGCGATCAGAGGTCATGCTTCGCCCTGCCCGTCGAAGAAGTCCCGGATGAAGTCGGGGTCGTCGTAGGTGTCGAGGATTTTGCGGATCTCGTCTTGGGCGGTGCGGATCCCGTTGACGAATCCGTGAAGGTAGATGGGGGGGAATTCGCCGTTCGCCGGGTCGTTCTTGCGGTCTATTTCGGAGAGGTCGTTGTGGAGGTTGGCGAGGATGCATTGGACCTCGACCTGCTCGGCCTTGCGGAGTCCTTCGTTGGTGAGGATGTGCATGGTCAGTCCTCCTCGGGGTAAGTGACGACGGGGCAGTCGTAGTGGTAGTGGCGGCCTTGCTCGCGTGCGTTGTTGACGGCTTGCTCTCGGTCGGGCCAGTCGGAGATGACCGATCCGTCCGGCCACTTCTGGACCCTGTAGACGATCCACCGGTCTGTGGTGGGGATGGGGAAGACGACGATGCGTGTGATCTTCATGGTGGTGTCCTTTCGGGAAAGCGGTTTATGAGGCGTTTTCAGGACGCGATGGGGTCATGCTGTGCGGCGTCTAGTCGGGCCGTGGCCACATGCCGGTCGCCCTTCACTCCGACGATGAGGTTCTGGTGCACGCGGGTGAGTGTGCGATTCGCCTTGAAGGGTCGCTCGCACATCATTTGCTTGGATCCGAGGGGGTCGAGGATCACGGCGTCGGTGACGATCCGGCAGCCTGCAGCGGTGAGAGCGTCCGAGGTGAGGGCTGGCAGTCCTCGGTAGGCGCCGTCGCGGTCCTTGATGTCTGAGACGACGACGGCCACGAAGCGGTCCTGCCGGAGGCGCTCCACCGTGGTCGAGAGGATCGTGCGGTAGGCGGTCTGGAAGTCCTCCCACCCCATGGTGGACAGGTCGGCGGGGTCGTCGGAGTAGCGCTCCAGGTCGCCGTAGGGCGGGCATGTCATGATCAGGTCGGCCTCCACCGCGTCGTCGAGGAGAGCATCGATGTCGGCGGAGTCGCCGCAGATCCACTGGGGTGGCATGTCGGGTGAGCCGAGGTCGGCCTGCCTGCGGTTGGCCTTCACTTGGTCTGCTGACAGGTCGACGCCGGTGTAGCGGCGTCCCATGCACGAGGAGACGACGCCGCGCACTGATCCGCCGGCGAAGGGGTCGAGGATCTGATCCCCTTCACGGGACCACCAGGCGATGATCAGCTCTGCGAGGGCTGGGTCGAAGATCGAGGTTCCGGCGTCGGATGAGCGGGATTTGACGCGCATGGTCGCCGAGTAGTCGTGGACGAGCTCGGGGCTGCGGCCGGTCTCGGAGTGGAGGCCGATGGCGTCCCACTGGCGTCTGCGGTCCTGCCAGCGTCCTTGTCTGCGGTCGAGGACGGAGAAGGGCGGCTCGAGGAATCGTCCTGCGAGGCCGGGGGTTGGCGGTGCGCTGTAGGTGAAGAGCTGATCGGGTGTGGGCATGGGGTGTCCTTTCGGGAAAGCGGTTGCTAAGGCTCTGGGAGGTGGTGGGGTGGGAAGATGTGCCGGGTCGGGCTGTGAGGCCGTCTCGTGGCAACCTCGCAGGGATGGTGGGCACAGGAAGAGCCGCGACGGTGTGGTCACGGCTCGGATGTCATGCATCTACTCGAAAATTGTTCGAGTAGTTGGCAGTAGATGTTTCAGCTGGGGATGTCCTTCCCGGGGAGCTGCCCTCTGGATCGTGCGCGGAGCTCGCGGATGAAGTCTGCGGACACCTGGTGGCGGCTGTCCTCGATCTGGGGGAGGCCGGATCGGTGCCCGTCGGCGATGGCGCGATTGGTGGCGCGCCTCCACGCGAGGTAGTCGTCCACGTCGGCGGGGGCACCGGTGAGAGTCGCCACGTCGAAGTCGTCGAGGCGGCGGGCCCTTATCCGGCGCACCTCAGCGAGGATGTGTCCTGGCTGGATCCACAGCTGCTCGCCGGGGTCGAGGGGCTTGGCGCCGATGACGGCGACTGCGTCGAGGGAGTCCTGGAAGTTGGCGTCGGCGAGGGCTTCGGCCCATGCCTGTCGTGAGTCGTCGTTGAGTTTCATCGCCGGGCAGTAGGCGATGACTTTTCGGAGGACGGCTACTGCGTGTTCTCGGTCCATTGGTGTCTCCTGTCTGCCTCGTCGGCGGCGCGGGCCTCGGCCATCCAGCGGTCCCAGTCGGGGCCGCCGGATCTGCTGGCGGGTGTTGAGTTGAGTTCTTGGTTGACGAATGAGGGCAGCGCTGTGGGGTGGGCGCCCTTCCGCTGCCATGCGGCGAGTCCTGGTCGGATCTGGTCGGCGGTGAGTCCGTCTTCGAGGAGCATCCGGAGTTGCTTCGAGGTCTGGCCGACGACGTTGCCGGGCGGGCGGACCTTGCAGTGCTCGATCCACTCGGCGACGAGGGTTCCGGCGTTGTCCGCCGGTGGCTCGATGACCTCGCCGGTGAGGGTCTCCTGGACCGGTGCGGGCGCCCCGTCGCCCCGTACCGTAGGTACGGAATGGGGTTCGGGTTCGGGGCTACACATTTGCTTGACGTTTGCTACACGTTTGCTAGACGGTTTGCTAGACGATTTGGCTCTATTGGCGGCTTTGCTCCGCCCTCCCTTGGCCCCACTGCGGGCGCGCTTTTCAGAAATCTCCGCCCGCACTTTGGCAGCATCGCGTGCTGAGGGCTGATAGGCGCCCCAGTCGTGGAACCTGAAACCGGTGCCGGTGACCTCCCACAGCCCGGCCTCCACGAGCCTGTCGGCGTCTCTCCTCCGGGCCCCGAAGGCGAGGACCATCCGCTCGGGCAGCTCACCGTCTGTGAGGTAGTCGGCGCACCACGACATGGCCGTGACCCACAGGCCGCGAGCCGACATGGGAAGGGCTGCGAACTTAGGGTGGGCGTGGAGCTTGTCGTCAACCTTCGCCCACATCCGATCTCACCTCCTTCTCGTCTTCCTTGTTGAGCCAGTCCTCGCAGGTGGGGCAGAGTTCCATGGCTTCGTTCAGCGGGTCGTCGGTCACCCCGGTGACGATGAACACTCCGCAGCAGGAGCACAGGGTGCATCCGCGTGGCATCGGCGGGTACAACTCCGGCTTGCAGAAGTAGCAGCGATGCACGTCGCCGACCGACTTGTCATCACTCCACGTGCGGATACTCGGGACGGCGATGTTCGTCATCTCCATTCCTCCTTCTGGTATCTCTGTCGCCATGTGCGCCTGGACCATTGGTTCCAGATGCGTTTCATCTGACGGACCGTATTCGGCTTGAATGGGACGATCCGACGGGCTTTGAAAACGTCTTCCTCGAAGCCGTTCATACTGCGTTCCAGCTTCCCTTTCACGATTCCTCCTTGAGTCGTTCGATCTCGAAGTCGAGGTACTGCCGTGCCTTTTCCAGGTCCTCGATTGGGTGGCCTTTCAGTCGGGCGCGCCACGCGTATTTGACGACGTTTCCGAGGCAGAAGTCCATCGTCCTGGTGATGTCTATGCACTCGATGGGCCGGCCACATCCCGGGCACGGCGGACCGGCCGTGTAGTGCGATGGGTGATGGACTGGGTCGGATGGGAAGAAAGCATTCAGCGCGTCCTTGAGCGGGTCTGTCATCACTCGCTCGACTCATCGAAAAGTGTCGGCAATGCCATCTCAGCCTCCACGTCATCGATGACGTGGCAGGCGGCCTGCCAGTATGACGGCTTCAGCTCGCACGAGACAGCACGACGGCCATGCCTGACGGCGACGTACGGCTCGGAGCCGATTCCGCCGAATGGTGACAGGACCAGCTCCCCGGGATTGGAGTAGAGGAGCACGCAGCGGCGGATGAATTCGAGCTGCAATGGTGCGATGTGACGTTCGTCGGCGGACTCGCGGCCCATCCTGGCATTCAACGTCTCGGACTCGCGGATGGTGGTCCACACCGGGCCGAATCGTCCCTCGTCGTCGCCGTGGTCGAACCAGATCGGGCCGGCCCATTCGATCCAATCGTCATTGGTGACCTCACCCTCGGCTGCCAGATGCGGGATGGGGATGTCGTTGTGGCCTGGCTTCCGGAAGAGCAGCAGATAGTCTGCGAGCGCCGGCCTGCATGATGCCGAGTCTCGGTTCTTTGTCTGGAATGCCAGCGAGAACGCTTTCGTCCGGATCGACTGGGCCTGCGGGTCCTTCCAAATGGTTGCCTCGCCGTGGAAGATCCACCCCTCCTGCTGGAACAGTCGGATCACATCACCACGGAAGTCTGACATTCCGACGAACCCGTGAGTGGCTTTCGTGGTCGTCAACTGCTGCACATGAATGCACGCGATCCGTCCCGGCTTCGTGACGCGCAGCTGGTGGTCGACGATGAACCGGTAGTGGTCGAGGAATTGCCCGCGTGTCGCCGAGTTGCCGAGGTCCCGCACCGACGGAGAATAGGTGTACAGGCTGTCGAACGGCGGGGAGCAGACTGACAGATCAACGGAGTTGTCGTCCAATTCTGCGAGGCGCTCGCACGAGTCGCCGAGCATCAGGTGGGCATGCTTGGTGATGTGGTCGTCGGTCACGTATTTGGCGGTGTTTCCTGCGGTCATGCTGCGATCCTTTCGATGTTGCTGGCCCGCATTTCGGCGACCAGCGCGGAGGTGATTGATGATGCCTGCCGTTCTTTCCGGCGGACATTTGCGACGATCTGCTGCTCGATTGACGACACAATAATGTGGGCGTTCACGACGCGTTTCTGGCCGAACCGGTAGCAGCGTCGGATCGCCTGGTAGTACTGCTCGTAGGAGTCCGACATCCCGACGAAGATCATTCGTGCGCAGTGCTGATAGTTCAGTCCTTGGGATGCGATGGACGGTTTGGTGACCATTGTCTTGATCTTTCCGTCTGCGAAGTCGAGGAGCCGGGCTGCTTTTTCGTCGGGGTCCATTGAGCCTTTGACATTTACGGCTCCGGGGATCAGCCGGCACAGCCGGTCCGCCTCGTCGTTCAGCCCGGCCCAGATCAGCCACGGCTCGTCCGGCTCGGCGGCGACGATGCGGGCGGCCTCTGAACATCTCGCGTCCAGGGTCTGTTTGCGGACGCGGGATCGGCCTTGCACGCCGCCGAGGTCGACGGCGAAGAGCGCGCCATCCTCGACCACCTCGGCGTCGACGGTGTGGCCGAGGATGTTCAGGCCGGGGAGGATGAAACCGTCGTCGTTGCCGCCCATGTCTGACGGTCGTGTGATCGCCACAGCCCATGTGGCCATCCATCGGATCATCGGCCGGCGGGCGTGGCCTTTGAGGCGCCATCCGTCCTGATCGTGGACAAAATATGCCGCGAGCATCATGGTGCGGGTCATCTGGCCGAGGAATTCGGCCTGGTTGGTGAGCTCCTCCGGGTCGTTGGGTGCCGGGGTGGCGGTGCATGCGAGCCGGTTCGGCACGTCGTGGAAGGTGGAGATCATTGCGTCGCGAGTGGAGCCGGTAGAGTTCTTGAGGATGGATGCCTCGTCGAGCACCACTGAGTCGAGTGTCGCCGCGTCGAACCGGGCGATCATCTCGTAGGAGGTAACCCACACTCCATCACCAGATATTTCGGACTGGTCGCGGATGTAGTGGGCGTGAACGCCGATCTTCGCGGCCTCTCGGACTGTCTGGCGGCACACGGCCAGCGGTGCGACGATCAGTCCGACGCCGCCGATCTGTCGTGACCATTCGACCTGCATGAGGGTCTTTCCGAGGCCTGTGTCGGCCCAGATTGCGGCGCGACGTACGTGGATGGCCCAGGCGACGATTCGCCGTTGCCAGTCGAACAGCATCGGATGGAGGTCATCAGGGTCTATTGTGCGACCGTCCTGCTCTGCGATGATGGCTTTACTGGCCAGAAATTCCGCATAGGTCTCGGTCATGTCTTTCCTTTCGGACATGAAAAAAGCACCCTGGGCGGGTGCTTGGTGGGTTGCGGGGGTGCTGGTCAGAATGGGACGAGCTGGGTGCTGATGATGATGTCGAGGGCGTGCCAGCCTTTGACCAGGTCGTCGTCTTTGCGGGATGGGAGGTAGCAGATCTGGCCGACGTGCGTGGAGTCATCATCAGCCCAGATTCCGGCGTCGGTCATCCCGTCGATAGCAGCTTTCAATGTCGGAGCACAGCCGTCTGAGTCGAGGCCTCGTCCGGCACGGAATCGTGCACGGCAGGCGACGAGGACCGGCCCGTCAATCGGGGTGAGCTGCTGGCGGGCGAGCACGGCAGATCGGCGTCTGACAGCGGCGACACGTCTCGCCTTCTCCCGCCAGTGCAGCCGGTCATTCGACGTGACCCACTCATTCGCGGGGACCTCGATCCTGATCCTCTGATCTGTCATGCTGTGGCCTTCTCTGTGATTGATGGCAGCATGTCGGCTAGTGCGGCTTTCGCCTGCTGCGGGACGACGCCGTTTCCTGCGAGCTCGATTGACTCAGTGCGGGTGATTCCGGGCACGTCGCAGATCCAGCCGGCAGGTAGGCCTTGCATCCATTCGGTGAAGCGGGCCGACAGTCGGGGGGTGCCGTTGCGCCCAGGTTCGATGGGGTCCGGTGCTGGGATTCCGAACGCCTTCTCCTGGCGAGCGACGGTGTCGGCGTAACGTCCCCACTGACTGGTGATCATCGAGCAGTTCTCTGTTGTCGATGCGCCTCGCGATGCACGTGGCGTGTGGAGGATCGCGGTTTGCAGGTCTGCCCCGCCGTCCCCGTGGGCGCCCGGTCCCGTGGACGATGGGTCCCTCACAGTGGGCATCAGGTCGAGGATCTGAGCGTCGAGGTAGCCGCGTGCGAGTCGGTGTTCATGAGAGGCCGACAGGGGGGGCCATCCCCGTGCGTCAGCGATGCGGTCGGGGTGCCAAGCAAGGACGAAGACGCGCTCGCGACGATGGCAGGCGCCGACATCGGACGCTCGAATGCTGCGCCATTCCGCATCGAACCCGAGGCCGGCCAGGTCTCCGAGAACACGGCCAAGTGCTCGGAGAACAGGCTTGCCGTCTGCGTCTCCCACAGGTCCCGGCTCGGATTCCAGGTCGCCAGCCGATGCGGCGCGGGCTGAGCGTGCGCCTGGGACGTTCTCCCAGACGACGATGGACGGCTTGATGACATGGATTGCTTCTCTCATTGATTCCCACAGATTGGATCTGGTGCCCTCGGTCATTCCGGCGCGACGTCCGGCGAGGGACACGTCCTGGCAGGGGGTGCCGCCGCAGATGATGTCGACGGTGGGCACGGTGTGCCACGACACGGCGGTGATGTCGCCGAGATTCGGGATGTCAGGCCAGCGATGAGCGGCGAGCTTGCAGGCTCCGGTGCTGATGTCAGAGGTCCACGCGACCTGCGCGTTCAGAACAGCGCAGACTGCCTGATCGAGACCGCCATAGCCGGTGCAGATCGAGCCGACGGTGAGCATGCGTTCCTCCCCTCGATGTTGTTCTGGATCACAGTTGCGATGGCGTTGGAGAACTGGATCTGGCTGGTGGTGTTGTGCACGTCGAGTTGTGCGAGTGCGACCGCGGCCTCATGCCATCCGCCGAAGATTCTGCGGAGATCGAACGCGGTCTCGATGACGAAGCGGGACGGCTGCTGTCTCATGCGGCTCGTCTCCCTTCGGCCCATCGGCGCTCGCGTCCGAAGGTGGCGGCCATGGCGGCGCGTCGGTGTCGTCGTGCGGCCTGCTCGATGGTGGAGGCGCTGCGTCCGATTCGGAGGGCGATCTGTGCGGGGGGTTCGCCGGCGTCGAGGAGCCACTGCACCTCGTCGAGGTCGATGGTGTCGGTGCAGATCGAGCCGATCCTCATGCTGTCTCCAGTGCGTCGATGGCGAGCTGCTGGTTGAGGGTGCGTCCGGCCGTCTGTGCGCGTGTTGATGCGCGGCGGCATTCCATGCACCGCCAGCATCGGCGATCCCCGTGGTTGGTCTTTTGGAGGCGGACGGTGCTGCGGGTCCACGGGTGGCCGTGGGCGCAGACGGTGCGTGTCTCGTCGAAGGGCGGGTCCGGTCGCGGCGGTGCAGGTCGTGGCGCCACGTGGGCACCTCTGATGACGCGGATCGACGAGCCGAGGTGCAGCCCGTAGGCCTGTCCTGCCTGGACGATCCCTGACGGGCGGCATCCTCTCCGGGTCAGCTCGTCCACGTCGGCGCGGCATTGGGTGAGGACGGGGCAGATGGAGCAGACGTCGAGCTGGGAGTCAGGTCTCAGGTCGTCCCAGTCGCCCTCGTCCCAGTGGCCTCTGCATGCGGCGCGGGACATCCATTCAGGCTCAGACATTGTGGTGGTCCTTTCGTGAGGCTGCCCCGGCATCCGTGGTGGGATGCCGGGGCAAGCAGAAGGGCGGCCCGTGTGGGTCGCCCTGAGATTCGATTGTGGGATGGCGTCAGGTGAGTGACTGCTACGGTTCTCGTCTCACGACCGCTGCGGCCGCGTCTATCGCGGTTTCCCAGTATGCTTCCATAGCGAACTCGTCGGTCCGGTTTCTTTCAGCTTCAATCTCGCCGGCAATGAATGTGCGGGCGGCTTGGGCGAGATGCTCGAACATGTGATTGTCGAACTCGTCCTCGCAGTCCTGCGCATGTCTGCCACTGTCGATCATGTCGGTTTCCCATCCGCAGCCACATACGAGCGTTGGGCCTTCCCATGACCGACTTGGCCATGCATTCCTGAGGGCCTCGGCAAGCGGGTCTCGATCACTCA
This sequence comes from Acidipropionibacterium jensenii DSM 20535, assembly GCF_000425285.1. Classification (GTDB taxonomy): domain Bacteria; phylum Actinomycetota; class Actinomycetes; order Propionibacteriales; family Propionibacteriaceae; genus Acidipropionibacterium; species Acidipropionibacterium jensenii. The sequence goes on from NZ_AUDD01000007.1 coordinate 25,641, forward strand.
TCGGAGGTTCTCCAGCGGGATCTCGATGACCTTGCTGCACTTCAGGCAGACCCACACAGCTCGGCCTTCCTGACAGCTGGAGGCCCGCAGTAGCGTCTCGTGACGGCAGGGCTTACTCATCGTCGGCCTTCTTGGCGATACGCGCCTGTGCAATCTTGGCAAGCACCTCAGCCAGGTGGACATTATGGCGCTCCATGGAGTCCCAGGCATTCCCCTCGTCAGGCCCCATGTCAGCCCCGCATGCGCACATGTCACGGCCATCCTCGGCCCACGAGGCACCGTGCTCACCCATTGCGGCGTACAGCTCCTCTGCCAGCGGGTCACTCATCGTCGGCCTCCGGCTCCCACAGGACGGTGGCGGGCAGCACCACGTCATCCGGGTCCTCAGCGCGCGTCATATACCAGGACTCGTAGTCTTTGGTGAGGTGGACGCCATCAGCATCACGCACAAGCGACTCTTCCGGCAGCGCCTCCAGCTCCTCCTCGGTCTCGATGTTGCGGTCACGGTGGAATCCGGCGGCGAGGATAATATCTGCTATCGCCGCCCAATTCATTGAGAGTCCGATGGACACGGAATGGGCGTTCTCTTCGGGCCCACCGTCGAGCATCTGGATATGGTCTCCGGCTCGCTTCACGAGAAGCTGCGCCAGGTCGTCACGCGCGCTCATGATTCCTCCTCTGGGACGGGCTTCGGGTCGATCAGCTCACAGGTGAGGGCGGTCCGTATCCACGCGGTGCCATCAGCGGCACGCCAGCAGTCCGGGTCGTCAGTCTCACGAATCCAGATGAGCCGACTTCCGTACTCCGGCGTCGATGCGAAGACCCGATTGCAGTCGTCGGGGATCACCGGCGGCAGAGGCTCCAAGGTGCGGACCTCGACAAGGTCATTAAGCCCGGAAGTCCACCCCCGCGCATCGACCCAGATTTTCCCGTTTTTCCGGCGTGCGATGATCGTCACTCCCGCCGGAACATCCCGCCATTTCGGAACGGGGTGCGCTTTGTCCCATGCGGCCTCCAGGTGCTCCTTGGCGGTCAGCTCGGGCGGCTTCACGGAGTCACGGATGCCCTGATCGCGGACGGCGAGCCAGCGGTCGAACTCGGCATCAGCCTCATCAACTGAGACTCCAATATCGAGGAGGGCCCGGTATCGCCTCCGCACAGCTTCAGTGGACGGTGTGAATGTGGTCTTGGTCATTCTCTTTCCTTTCAGTAGTCACGTCTTGGTAGGTCGGATTCGCGGATGCACCCGGAGCCCTCACAGAGCTGGCAGGCGCGGACATCGACCTCTTCGGTCGTCGGATCGAAGCCAGACCCCCAGCAGTCCGGGCAGGCGACCACATCCGTCGCCTCCCAGAACGCCCGGAACTCGGCGGCGGCACGCTCAATGTCAGCCATCACGCGGCCATCCCGGCGGTGGAGACCTCTGCCAGTCTGACCGTGAAAAGCGGCGACGGTTGCCACTGGGCGGTGCGGACCCTCAGCCCATCGTCCGGACGGTCCTCCCACTCACCCATCCGAACCCCCCGGGAAGGATCGGGCAGCGGGATGCTGTGATCCACACCAGGGGGATCTCGTCGAGCCAGGGGCGGCCGGTGCGGATCTCCACCCCACCGCACCACATGTTCGGATTCTGGGACAGCCATCCGGTGATGGCGATCTGCTGCTCTGCTGTCAAATCATCCATGATGGAACTCCTTGTCAGGTTCAGAACGGAGGCTTCTGGTCGGACGGCTGCTGTGCCCACGGGTCCACTCCCGGGTCCTGACGCGGCCGCTGCTGCTGGCCGGAGTGCTGGCCGGACTGGGAGCGCGTGACAGCCGCCGTCGCATACCTGAGCGACGGGCCCACCTCGGTCACGTCGACCTCGTGGACGGTGCGCTTCTGGCCGTCACGGTCCTGGTATGAGCGGGCCTTCAAGTTGCCCTGGACGATGACGCGCATCCCCTTGGACAGCGACTCGGCAACATGCTGCGCGAACTCGCGCCAGACAGTGCAGTGCAGCCACAGTGCCTCACCGTCGACCCATTCATTGCGCTGCTTGTCGAAGGTGCGCGGGGTTGATGCCACGTCGAAGTTGGCGACCGGCACACCGCTGGCCGTGAACCTCAGCTCAGGGTCAGACCCGAGCGATCCGATGATTGTGATCTGCGTCTCGCCGCTCATTTCGCGCCTCCCTCGGCCCACGGATCAGCACCAGCAGCAGGGGCGGCAGGCTCGGGGAAAGCGTCCTGCACCTCGCCCGTCTGCTCGTCCACCACCTCAGCCGGCTTCTGGAGATCGTCGACGCGCGCCTTGATCAGGTCGCGATGTCTCGGGTCTGCCTGCTGCCACCATGTGCGCAGCTGGTCCAGGTCGGTGCACTGCGAGATCTGCGTCATCGTCGGAGCGGCAGGCTCGTCGAGGAGAGGCTGGACCTTGTACATCGCCTTCCTTCCACGCGCCACGGTGAGAGGCACGATGGACGGCTTATCGATGTGCGACAGGTGCGAGATCCTGATCCCTCCGACCGCGATTCCGCCGTACTTGATCGTCGGGTCGCGGTACAGGGTCATTCGTCGGCCGATGTACTGCGTGCCGTCTGACCCCCAGCACTGCACGAGGACGCGGCGCATGGACTTTGAGGGCCGGTAGGGGCGCTTCGGATATTCGGCGAGCTCGATCTGGACAGGCTGCTCAACTGAGCCTGCCTTGATCCCAGTGACAGTGACGGTGCGCGGGCCTGCGATCAGATCATCCGCGCCAATCTGATCAGAGTTCGGTTCGATGGTGGGTGAGATGTCGAAGTCGTCCGACATGATGAGTCCTTTCAGTCGATGGTGATGGTGTCGTCGGTGTCGAAGCCGGTGTCTGGGCAGGTGGGCATGCCGTTGGTGGCGGCTGTGATGTGTTCCTCGATGGTGAGGAACAGGTGCTCAAACTGTTGGGTTGCGGTGAGGATGCTGGCCTGCCAGTGCTCGTCGGGGGGGACGCGGGTGACGAACAGTGGGCAGCCCTCGGAGAACGACACGTAGTCGCACCAGGAGCGGCCGGAGACGAGGAGTCCGCACTGGATTTGTGCCATGTTCTCGGCCGGCACTTTCCCGTCGAGGATTGTGGCGACTTGCCGTTGTTGGCGGCGGGACTTGATCTCGATGAGCCCGTCGTCGCCGACCAGACCGTCCGGTGAGTAGCCGAGGGTGAATCCCCACCGGTCCTCAGTCATGAATCCGATCTCGTCGACCTGCACACTGAAATGTGCGGTGTACAGGTTGCGGGCGAACGGCTCGTTCCAGGTGCCGCGTTCCATGTCGCGGGTGGTGGGGATGCGTTCGATTCGTCCGGTAAGGCGCTCGGCTGCGAGGGTGAGCATCGCATTGTCGGCCGTCCTGGACTTGGACACTGCACCGCCGCCGGTGAGCAGTCGGCCCACATATGAGGCCGTGACGATCCCACGCCGCAATTCCAGCCACTCGGGCGTGCCCTGCTCAATGTCAGAGAAAGTGCGAAGAGTCATGCGACGACCGGAAGGTGTGCGATGTATGCGGCGAGGACGGGCGCCGGAAGCTGGTGCTTCCTGCCGACTTTCACCCAGCCGGTGAGTGGTGGCATTCCGCTGGCCGGGTCGGGGACGGTCGCGCGTCGCAGTCGGCCCACAGTGTCAGTGGACACGTTGAGACGGTCGGCGACCTGCCGCTCCGTGAAAGTCCTAGCCGGATCGGACATCACGTCAACGATCAGCGATTGAAGATCGGTCATGAATGGCTCCTTTCGGGTATGCGAAGGCCCCGCACCATGACGGTGCGGGGCCTTGAGGGGATGGTTGGGTCAGCGGTGGATCGGAGTAGGGAAGGACTCCTCGGTCCATCCGGACTTGCCACCATGGGTGTGATGCGGATCATTCAACATTGTCGTCTTTCCGGTGACCCATGAGTTCCACGCCCGGATCGTGTTTGCGATGACATCGCGGGGCGACCAGTTGACCCCGACACGCTTGGCCCGGCGAAGCTTGTTGGCGAGGACGTTCGGCCCCGAGTTCTTCGCCGCCCCTCCGTCCGCGATGAAGCCGAAGAACTCGATGACGGTTTCAGTCGGGGCGACGCGGGAGATGATCACCGCAGCAGTGTTGAGAGCCGACGGGGCGGCTTCGATCCTGGTGGTGATGCTGGAAACATCCTGAATCACCTTCACCTCGTACGGGTGCTCGGCAACCCATTCCTCCACGGCGGCAACCGACCCGTACTCCTGCCAGATGCTCGTGCTCTTGAAGAAGACGCCCTCATCGAGGAGAACCATCGTTCGAGCCGCCGCAGAGACGCGTGACGCGTACTTCACACCAGCTCGATGGAGCTGGTCATACCCGGATCTGGCGCCGCCCTGGTCCATCAGCTTCTGGGATTCGTCATCAATCCCGAGCAGGACCATCATCTTGATGGTGAAGTCGTCCGGCATCTGCGAGATGGCCAGGAGGCGATGCTGCCCGTCGAGGAGCCGCCCGGATGCCCCGAAGCGGATCGGGTCTCCGGCGAACTTCCACCTGTCGAGCGCCATGTCTCTGCGGTATCGCGCTACGAGGCTCTTCTTGATTGTGCGATTGTCGATGTTCTTCCCGAGCCACTCGCGAGCGAGGGAAGGCGTGACGGTCACGATCTGAGTGGAGATGAAGTTGGTATCGTTGGCCATGAGAATTGCTCCTTTGTTGGGGTGGTTCACTCGGCGGGTTCGCCGAGTGCGGTGATCACGTCTTGCAGGTCGCTGATCACCTGGAGAAGCTCGTTCCTGTGTTTCAGGGCGAGCTTCTCCCTGTTCTGGGTGAATCTGTCATCCTCGGTGAGCTGGAGGACGCGCTCTGCCTTGCGGCAGAGGTCGTATGCGGCGTTGAAGAACTGCTCTGGGAGCGGTGTGCGCCTCGGCCTGGCGGGCTCTGGGGTCGCATCGAGGACCTCTCCGGTCTGGCGGTCGACGGCCGGTCGCTGGTAGGTCTTGCCGTCGAGCCCGATCGTGGCGGCAGGCTCGGGCGGAGTCACGGGTGAGGCGGGGGATTCAGGGTGCAAGTCATTTGCACCCTGCTCAACTTGAGCCCTGATGTTTGACACCTGCTGCCGGGTGACACCAGCCACCGGGGAGATTGCCTTGGGGGACATGCCATCCGCAGACAGCATCCCCACCAACTCGCGGCGCACGTCGGCGGTCAGCGGGTCATCCTCGGACAGCTCGGCGGACGCATACTCGGACCACGACGAATAGCCGAGCGCCAGGTCGAAGCGGCGCCGGTACGCGTCCTTCACCCGATCCGCGTACTCGGCAATGGCATTCGCGGCTCGGTCACGCGCCAGCTTGATCTTGGCGGTGCCCCTACGGGCCTCGTCCTCGGTGGCGTGAGCGACTACTTCTCCGGTCTCGATGCTCTCCAGGCTCATGCTGTCTTCCTTTCTCTGACGATCTCTGATTCCCAGATGAGGTCTCCGTCGGCGTGCTTGGCGCCGCGCTCGCCTGTGTCGTCGGACCAGGAGATGACTTTCACGCGCGGGTCATCGGGTGACAGCCGTGTGGTGCGCCGGTCCTCAGCGCGGTCAGATGCACGCGCCATGCGGACGAGCACCTTCTTGGCTTGCCTCGGGGTGATGTACTTCCCGCGCGACCTGTAGTCGGCGATCACACCCTCGACATCTGGACTCAACTTGTCCGGCTGAGCATCCCGGCCCCTGTCACCCTGGGGAAGGGTTTCGGCGTGCCCCATCTCAGGGGCTGTGGCGGTCATCGCCGTGACCGCTCTGCGTGGCGCTCGATGAGGAAGTTCCAGATCGTGAGGCCGACGAGGAGGAGCCAGATGATCAGCATGCCGCCCATCACGCCACCTGCTCCCCGCTGATGCCATACGCGGCATTGAGGAGTGATCCCGCATCAGTGCTGGTGATCGCCGCGACCTTGACGAACTCATCGACGGTGAAGGGGCGCTCGCCGCCGAGCTTCCGGGTGAGTCCGCGCCGGCTGATCCCAAGTGCATCGGCGACATCCTGATGATTGGCCCCGCTTCGGGCGATTGCGGCTCGGACCTCAGCGGCCGCTTGCTGTCTCGGTGTGTTGCTCATGGCTATGAGTGTAGACCCAATTGGGACCAGCCTGTCAACCCCTTGACACGATCGGTCCTAAATGGGACCATTTCCTCATGGGAACGAACCAACTCAGCGGTCCAGTCACACGGTGGCTGGCGGCCAAACTAAGAGAGAGGAGGAAGGAGTTCGATCTGACGTTCGCGGAGGTCTCCAAAGTGACGGGCGTCCCGATGACGACCGCCAAGCGGGCGTTCACCGGGGAGTCTGGGATCGCTGTCGAGGCATTTGTAGACCTTGCGCGGGGACTCCAGATGAACCCCGGCGCCCTGCTCTCAGAAGCACAGCGGGCCATCTACAGCCCGAAGCTCACGACAGTGCGACCAGATGAACTAGGGGTCGCCGCTTATGTCGACTCAGATCCGACCGAGGACGAGATCCTCCGCCAGGAGCATCCGGACGATGAATCCCTGTGATCCGTGGTCGGTGCTGCGATCCCGCCCAGACCTCACCTTGGTCTGGGCGGGTGACCTCCCCCACGGGTGGAGGGGATGCACTGACGGCATGACGATATGGATCCGCACCGGCCTGTCACAGACGGAGAGGCGCTGCGTCCTCGCCCACGAGCTCGTGCACATCCGTCACCATCACACCAGCCATCAGCCTGCTGCTGTCGAGCGGACGGTGCGTGCAGAGACGGCCAGATGGCTGATCCCAGACCTTCACCTGATCCGCGACGCACTGTGCATGCCCGATCCGGCGGCCGAGCTTTGGGTCACGCCATCCGTCTTCCGCGACCGTCTTGCCAGTCTCACCGACGACGAGCGATCCCGCATCACCTACTCACTCGACCCCGCCAATTGAACCCCAGCGCCCACAGCCACGTGACCGCTGGGCCATACTCAGAACACACCCAGAAGGAGACCTCCCATGTCCGAACAGTCAGCCCCCGCCACCAAGAAGCCGATCTGGAAGCGGTGGTGGATGATCTGCATCTACGCGCTCGTCCTCATCATGATCGGCGCATCCCTGGGAGGAGGAAGCGACGACGACACATCCGCTGACGCGACCCCGTCCCAGTCCGCCGCGGCGTCGACGCAATCATCGGCCGAGGCGAAGGAGTCACAGCTCAAACAGATGGGCGCAGACCCATCGGTCGCGTCAGCCGTCGCCCACGGGGCATCATCCTCCGCCCCGGCCACGGACCCGACGACGGCCGAGCCCGCCGATGATCCGACCGTCACATCCGGGGGGATCGACCAGGGGCTGGCTTCGGTGGTGTGCGAGAAGTACGCGAAGAAGGAGGTGGCGGCCGCTGGCGGGAAGTGGAAGGGCCACTACATCGCTGGTGTCGTGAAGGCGGTGCCGCTGCAGGACACGTTCTTCCTGTCCTACCAGGGTGAGGTGACGAATGCGGCCGGTGGGGAGACTCCGGCGCTGCTCAACTGCACGGTCGGCGGCACGAAGGACAATCCTGAGGTGGTGCTGGCGAAGATCGTCGACGACACGTCACGCTGATACTCCGGGCGCACGAAGACGGCCCCTCTCGCGATGATGCGAGAGGGGCCGTGGTGTGTCAGGCGGTGATCTGTAGTCGGTCGGCGACCCGCTGGAGAGCGGCACGGGCCTCTGTCAGGTCGACGTGCTGATAGGCGCGGGTGGAGGCGATGCTGGAATGCCCGGCAATCGCCACGATCACCGGCTCGGGGACTCCCAGTTCGGTGAGGATCGACACGGTGGTGTGACGCGCCTCGTGGCCGACGAACGGTGCGCCCGTGGATACCTTCTCCACTCCGGCGATCCGTTGCAGCGCCTTCCACGCCTGCAAGTCCTCGAATCGGTTCGCCGGCTGCCCTGCGCGGCCCGGCCAGACGAGATCGTGTGGGCCCGGCGGCTGTCGGGTCTTCCAGTCCAGCATGGCTGTTTCCAGCCACGGGACCATCGGGATCTCACGCCACCCAGACGACGACTTGGGCCGCTTGAGGATCTGCGACCCGTGAAGTCGGCGGATCTCGATGTGTGGTGGGATGTACGTGTCGGGCTTCACAGTGGACAGCTGCCACGACACGTCAATGGAGTGCGTGTCGAAGTTGACCCGGTCCCATTCCAGGCCGAGCGCCTCACCCTGCCGGATGCCGCCGAGGAGCGCGGCCATCCATCGGGTGAAGTCGGTGGCACGCAGGGTGAGCTCGCCACGGTAGGCGTCGTAAGCGGCTGTGTGGGCCTTGGGGCGCGGCGGCAGCGGTGGCCATGTCTGAGGGTTGGCTGCTGCGAGGAGGATGCGTCCGGCGTCGGCGACGGGGATCGCCTGCCGGTCTGATGGTGCGTGGCGGGGCAGCGGGGCGAGAAGGATTGGCATTGGAACGGTGTGGCCTGCGACTGCTGCGGCTTTGAGGCAGATGCGGAGGATTGATGCCGCATTGGATGCTGTGGTGGGGGATTCCCCGGCGTCGGTGATCGCGGTAGTGAGCTTGTCGAGGTCGCGGGTGGTGAGCTGCGAGAGGTGTTTCCGCCCGATTGTGGGGATGATCCACTTGCGGACGCATGCACCGTATTTTGCTGCCGATGCTGGGGAGAGGCGGTGCTGGCAGGTTTCGAGCCATTGGTCGCACCAGGTCTTGACGGTGGTGCGGGGGTCGATGGTGGTGACGCCTTTGTCGCGGTCGGAGATCATCTTCTTCAGCTCGACCTGCGCCTCCTTCTTGGTGCGGCAGGTGTGGCGCGCGTATCGGCGTCGGCCGTGCTCGGTCCATCCCACGTCGATCTGCGCGACCCATTTACCGTCGCCGCGCTGGTACACGGACCCGGTGCCTTGTGGTCGCCTTCTGTCTGCTGCCATGTCATCGCCTCTGATCGGGAGTCACACTGTGAGTCTAGCTGTGCCATAGCCATGCCCCCGCACTGCCGCGCTATGATGCTCCGAAATGCCTAGTCAGAGCAAGGTTCTCGTCATTCAGCACGGTGTCAGGATAGCGGATGGCGAGATCTCCCAGTTCTGACAGAACTTGCAGGCCAGGTTGCACCCGGCCGTCCCGAACGACAGCACCGAGGTGCCCGGGTGGAAGTGGGCCAGAGGCTTCTTCTCCACCGGGTCGAGGCAGAATCCGGAGGACCGCCCGTAGGTGTCCAGCACCAGCCGGTCGTCGTGCCTCACCCTCACGAAGCAGAATCCGCGCTGCCCCTCCCGCAACCGGCAGTGCCGCGGACACAGCTCGCACTCCACCCTGCCGTCCTCGGTGGTGTGCCACCAGTGCGCCGGGTCGCCGCCCAGCGGGGCGGGCGCGTCCGGCCGGTCGGCGCCGGCGGCGGGAGACCGGGAGGTCGATGGGATGGTCATGGTTCCTCCTGCCAGGCGGTGACGGTGTACCGCCTCACGGTGGCGTCCCGGGACCACCACGAGGGGGCCAGACCCGCCTTCTGCTTGAGTCGGTTCAGGAATTCGGTGGGGTCCGGTATCTGGTCCCAGACCTGTGGGAGGAAGGTGCCGCGATAGCCGTCCCACTCCAGGATCAGGCCGTCGATTCCCGGCCGCAGCCTGGAGACCAGCTGATGCTGGCTGGCGAACCGGATCGGGGCGCTTGCCGAGAGCACCGAGACCTCGACGCGCAGCCCCGCAAGCTCCGCGCTGGTGACAGCTGGGAATCGGGGGTCGTGGGTGGCCGCGGCCACCGCATTGGCACAGACATCCTCGGCCAGTGGTCGCCATGCCGCCAGCGTCCCGATGCATCCGCGCAGAGCGGGGTGACTGCTGCCGCCGGTGGTGAGGGTGACGAAGCAGGCCGCCGGCCGCCGGGCCCAGGCCGGTGTCTCCGGAGTCTCGACCGGCTCGCCGAGGTGTGCCGCGATGGCGGCTCGGGCCGCCGGCAGCAGCCAGCCTCCGGCGTCGTCGGGCAGACCGGAGGAGTTCTCGGAGGCTCCCGCGACGGGGGTGTTCATCGGTCCTCCTCGGTGAAGGCGAAGGAGGCGTAACCGACCACCCGCGACCGGTCCCCGGCGGTGTCGCCGGAGGTGCACGCCGCCAGCAGGTGGGCGCTCCAGCCCAGTCCGGGCGCGGCGTGGAGCAGACCGTCCAGGGGGCGGCAGCCGCAGGCCCGGTCGGGCTCGATGGAGTCGTCGCCGGCGAGCACCCGGGCGATCGTCTGGTCGTCGAGCCGTCTGGCGACGTCGTGGGGGTGATAGTGGGACAGGTCGGAACTGATGACGATGAGTGTCTGCGGATCGGCTACCAGGGACTCGATCACCTCGGCCACCTCCTGCGGTTCGGCCTGCCCGACGGCCAGCGGGACGATCGGCAGATCGCCCAGGATCCGCTGGATGAAGGGCACCTGCACCTCGATCGAGTGTTCCTCTGCGTGGGTGGCCGCGTTGATCCGCACCTGCGCCAACTCCTCCAGACCCGCTGGATCGATCGGGCAGCTGCCCAGCGGCGTCGCCATGAAGTCTGCCCGGGGCAGTGCCAGGCCGCGGATCCCCACCCGGTGGGTCGGCCCCAGGACCGCGACCCGACGGGGCCGGCGGTCCGGGTCACGTCGTCTCAGCAGGTCGTATCCGCGGGCGGCCGTCTGCCCCGAGTAGACGTACCCGGCGTGCGGGACGACCAGTGCCCGGACCCGACCGGGGTCGACCCCCTCGGGCACCGGCATCGCCGCGGCCCGGTTCAGGGCGCCGTCGATCCAGGCTGCCAGCTCCCCGGGATCGGCGGGGTAGAACATCCCGGCCACCGCGGGCGGGCGGGTGACAGGTCCTGGTCGGTCGGTCCACAGTGCTCGACTCATCGGTCCTCCTCGTGCGGGTCGGGTCTGCGGCGGACGTCGGCGGTGACGCGGTCGGTGCTGCTCGCGCGGGCGACCACCTGTGCCGGTGGCAGCGCGGTCGACACCGTGCCTGTCCGACACCGTGCGTATCCGACTGTGTGCGGGGAGGACGCGGTGTGCGAACCACGCGGTGTGCGGTGTGTCGCGCAGGACTCGAATCCCTTGATCCCAGAGTAGGCACCCTCCCAGCGCGTCCAACCTGCACCCGGCCCTTGAGCTCACGGCCCTGTCCCGGACGCCGCCCGCATCGCTGCCCGCACCAGCCACCCTCGACCCCGGGGGCAGACTGGGGACCATGATGACTCCGGTGCTGACCACCCTCGGATTCGTGTTCCACCCCGACGGGCAACGGGTGCTCATGGTGCACCGGGTCGCCCGTTCCTACGACGACCAGCTCGGCAAGTACAACGGGCTGGGCGGCAAGGTCGAGCCCGGGGAGGACGTCGCCGCCGGGATGCGCCGGGAACTGCGCGAGGAGGCGTCCATCGAGGTCGACGCCATGAGGCTGCGCGGCACGGTCTCCTGGCCAGGCTTCGGCAAGGACGGCTCGGACCACTTCGGTCTGGTCTTCGTCATCGACTCCTGGCACGGCCAGATCCCAGACGCCAACGCCGAGGGGCCGTTGAGCTGGCAGCGGATCGACCAGCTGTCCGAGCTGCCGATGTGGGAGGGGGACCGGTACTTCCTGCCACTGGTCTTCGACCCGCAGGTCAACCAGTTCCACGGCTGCATCCCCTACCACGACGGGCGACCGACCGGGTGGAGCTACTCGTTGCTGTGACCCCGCCCGTAGATTGAGGACCATGGATCCTGCGGTGGCGCGTCGACTGGTGTCTGCGGAGGGGGCCGAGGCGCTGGCCGCGGCCCGGGCCGAACGCGACCCCGATGCCCTGTCGGCGGCCGAACGGCTCCGCTCATGGATGCCTCCCGAGCTGGCGGCCGCAGCCCTGGACCAGGCATCGCTGAGGCCCACTGCACTGGCCAAGATCGGCCAGGACGCCGACTCGATGCTGTGGACCCGCGACGGGCTGGAGCAGGCCACCCGTGGACCGGTCTCCCGGTGGCGGGCCGGGCAGCTGGCCGACGCCGGAGTCCGCCGGGTGATCGATCTGGGCTGCGCCTGCGGGGCCGATGCCAGGGCCTGCCTGGATCTGGGCCTCGAGGTGACTGCCGTGGAGATCGACCCCGCCCTGGCGGTGCTCGCCCGCCACAACCTTCCCGGGGCGAGGGTCCTCGAGGGGGACGCCGAGGAGCTGGCCGCCGATCTGCTGGCCGGCGCCGGCCCGGACACCGCGATCCTTCTCGACCCGGCGAGGCGGACCGGACGGGGGCGCAGCTGGCGGGTCGAGGACATCCGACCCGCCTGGGACTTCGTGATGGACATGACCGCGGTGGGGCGGGGGGTCTCCACCGTCGTCAAGCTGGGTCCGGGGGTGCCCAGGGAGATCCTTCCCGAGGCCGTCGCGGTCACCTGGGTGGGGCACCGTCACGATCTGGTGGAGGCCACCCTGTGGGCCGGTCCGGCAGCGCCCGGGCGGACGCGGCCCGGCCACACCGCGATTCTGGTGGGGGAGACTCCCGAACCGGCGATCGCCCTGCCCGGCGGGGAGACCGAGCTCGGCACCGGGCCCGTCGGCGAGTTCCTCGCCGAGCCGCATCCGGCGGTGATCCGCGCCAGGGCGATGCGCGCCGCCGCCGGTGGTCGGCCGGTGCACCTGCCCGCTCCCGGGGTGGCCTATCTGCTGGCCGCGACGCCGACGCCCTCCCCCTGGCTCACCTGTTTCAGGGTGATCGAGGAACTCCCGCTCCAGGAGCGGGCCCTGAGGACCTGGGTGCGTCAGCACCGGGTGGGCAGGCTGGAGATCAAGAAGCGCGGCGTCGACGTCGACCCGGCCGCGCTGCGACGACGACTGCGTCCCTCCGGTCGGGGCGCGGCAACCCTCATCCTCACCCCGACGGGGCACGGAGCCCGCGCACTGGTGGCCGAGCGGATCACCGGCTGATCCCCGGCCACCGCGTCGCACCACGGCCCAGTGGCCGAGAGGGTGATGGACCGGGGCCCGGCAATCGCGTCGAACCTTCCCGGTCACCGGGTCGAGGCGCTCCGGAGTGGGCGGCTCAGACCTGGAACCGGACGTGTACCGTCGAGGACACGGTGATGTCGGCGGGGGACAGCTCAACCGAGCCGCCTCCGGCGGCTCCCCGAAGGGCCAGGGCAGCGACCGGGCCCGGCTGGTCGGATCCCGCCGAGACGCGGTCCAGGAGGCCGGGATCGGCGATCGCGATGACCTGTGGATCCGCCTGTCCGGCGGCGGATGCGAGCACCTCGGCGCGGTGAACCGCATCGTGCAGGGCCCCGGTGAGCACCTCGTCGCGGACCCGGTCGCGGGTCGCGGTGGTCAGCGCCCAGTCCACCCGGTCGATCGACAGTCCGGCGGTCTCGGCCCACCGGGCGCAGCTGTCCGACAGTGCCGCGAAGTCGCTGAACTTCACCGCGACCGGCGTACTGGCCCGGTGGTGCAGCGGCAGCACGGTCCCGTCGTTGTGGTGCGGGCGCCACGACGCGGTGGTCTGCGCATCCACCGAGTACCAGGTCGCCACTCCTGAGTCACGGAGCTGGACGAGCTGGCGGCGCAGCGCCTCGGTGATGTCGGTCGCCTGCTGGGCGACGGCCTGTCGGTCGCTGCCCTCGGCGCCGGCGGTGAGATGGACGATGCCTCGTTCGGCGGGCAGGCTGATCTCGAAGGATCCGGCCAGGGTGATCATCATGGCTGCATTCTGCCGGTGCCGGGGCGCCGCGTCACCAGACACGGCGAACCACCTCGCCACGACAGCGCCCCGGCCCCCGTCGTCTGGCACTCGGGTTGAAGGAGTGCTAACGCCGGTGTATTTTTCTTGTTGGCACTCCCCAAGGGGGTGTGCCAGCGGACCGATGACTCCCGCGACGTCGACGGCCCGGTTCACAGCTCGGGGCTCGCAACCCCTGGTGAGTGGCATTCAACGATTCGTCTTCATCATGAAAGGGGTATTGACGTGGCAACCACGATCAAGCCGCTCGAGGACCGTGTCCTCGTCCAGCCTCTCGAGGCCGAGCAGACCACTGCTTCCGGACTGGTTATTCCGGACACTGCCAAGGAGAAGCCGCAGGAGGGCCGTGTCGTCGCCGCCGGTCCCGGTCGGGTAGATGACAAGGGCACCCGGGTGCCGATGGACGTCAAGGAGAATGACATCGTCATCTTCTCCAAGTACGGCGGCACCGAGGTCAAGTACGACGGCGAGGAGTACCTGCTCCTCAACGCTCGTGACATTCTCGCTGTTGTCGAGAAGTGAGGCACTGAGTACATGGCAGCCAAGCAGCTTCAGTTTGACGAGGAGGCCCGTCGCTCTCTTGAGCGCGGCGTCGACACCCTCGCCGACACCGTCAAGGTGACCCTCGGCCCCAAGGGCCGCTACGTGGTCCTTGACAAGCAGTGGGGTGCACCGACCATCACCAACGACGGCGTCACCGTCGCCAAGGAGGTCGACCTCGCCGATCCGTACGAGAACCTCGGCGCACAGCTCGCCAAGGAGGTCGCCACCAAGACCAACGACGTCGCCGGTGATGGCACCACCACCGCGACCGTGCTGGCCCAGGCGCTGGTCCACGAGGGCCTGCGCGCAGTGGCCTCGGGTTCCAACCCGGTGGGTCTCAAGCGCGGCATCGACAAGGCCGTGGAGGCCGTCACCGCCGAGCTCAAGTCGATCTCGCGGGCCGTGGAGACCACCGACGACATGGCCAATGTCGCCACCATCTCCAGCCGTGACCAGGAGATCGGCAAGCTCATCGCCGAGGCCTTCGACAAGGTCGGCAAGGACGGTGTCATCACCGTCGACGAGTCCCAGACCTTCGGCACCGAGCTCGAGTTCACCGAGGGCATGCAGTTCGACAAGGGCTACCTGTCCCCGTACATGGTGACCGACTCCGATCGCATGGAGGCCGTCCTCGAGGATCCCTACATCCTCATCAACTCCGGCAAGATCTCGTCGATGAACGACCTCCTGCCGCTGCTGGAGAAGGTCATCGCCGCCAAGGGCACGCTGTTCATCGTGGCCGAGGACGTCGACGGGGAGGCGCTGTCCACCTTGGTCGTCAACAAGATCCGTGGCACCTTCAACTCGGTTGCCGTCAAGGCCCCGGCCTTCGGCGACCGCCGCAAGGCCATGCTCCAGGACATCGCCACCCTCACCGGTGGCCAGGTCATCGCCCCCGAGGTCGGGCTCAAGCTCGACCAGGTCGGCCTCGAGGTTCTGGGCCGCGCCAAGAAGATCGTGGTGTCCAAGGACAACACGACCATCGTCGACGGTGCCGGCGCCAAGGAGGATGTCGCCGGTCGCGTGGCTCAGTTGCGCGCCGAGTACGACGCCTCCGACTCCGACTGGGATCGCGAGAAGCTCCAGGAGCGGATCGCGAAGCTGGCCGGCGGGGTGTGCGTCATCCGCGTGGGTGCCGCCACCGAGGTGGAGCTCAACGAGAAGAAGCACCGCATCGAGGACGCCGTCTCGGCCACCCGCGCAGCGATCGAGGAGGGGATTGTCGCCGGTGGCGGCTCCTCCCTCATCCACGCCGCCCGGGTGCTGTCCGACGGACTGGACCTGACCGGCGACGAGCTGGTCGGCGTCAAGATCGTCGAGAAGGCCGTCCGCGAGCCCCTGCGCTGGATCGCCGAGAACGGCGGAGAGCCCGGATACGTCATCGTCTCGAAGGTCTCCGAGATGGAGCCCGGACACGGCTACAACGGCAAGACCGGCGAGTACGTCGATCTGGTCTCCGACGGCGTCATCGACCCGGTGAAGGTCACCCGCTCCGCGCTGGCCAATGCCGCATCGATCGCCTCCCTGCTGCTCACCACCGAGACCCTCGTGGTGGACAAGCCGGAGGACGAGGACGACAAGAAGTGATCTCAGTCCCCGCTCGACAGAGCGCATGAGCTGAGCGCCTCAGGCGCACGTTCGGCCCCGGCACCCCAGGGTGCCGGGGCCGAACTGCGTCCGGGCAGGACCCGGATATGGTGGTGCCACCGTGACCGAGAGGACCCCGATGACCGTTACCTCACGCCGACTGCGGCTCGGCGAGGTGCTGGTCGTCGGCCTGCTCGGGTCGGCACTGATCTCCTGGTGGGCGTGGACCGATGCCGCGCCGGGCCATCCCGCCGATCCGGCCGGAATGGAGATCGGCCCCTGGCTGGCCGGTCTGCTCGGCCTGGTGCTGCTGCTGGCAGCATGGTTGCGCTCGGCGGTGCTGCGCTCCCACCGACTGCTGTCGGCGGCGGTCTGGTCGGTGCCGCTGCTGCCCACCCGCCCGGTGCTCAGTCTGGACGGCTGGGCCTACGCCGCCCAGGGCTGGCTGCTGCGGCACGGACACAATCCGTACCTGGTCGCCCAGTCCCAGGCCGGACAGCTCGCCGCGCGTGTGGACGACCACTGGAGCGGCACCACCGCGGTCTACCCGCCGGGCTCGCTGTGGATCCAGGCGGCGATGACGGCGCTGGCCCGCGACCACACCTACTGGGCGGCGGTCGCGATGCGGATCCCGGCGGTGCTGGCGATGGTGCTCCTCGCCGCGGCCGTCATCGGGCTGGCCCGGGCCCTGGGGGCCGACCCCCAGTCGGCCCTGTGGCTCACCGTCGCCAACCCCTTCGTGCTGCTCAACATCGTCGGCGGGATGCACAACGACGGCCTGGAGCTGGCGGTGGCGCTGTGCGCCCTGTGGGCCGGCCTGGCCCTGGCCCGGGCCTCCCGGCCCTGGCTCGGGCTGGTCGTCGGGGGAGTGCTGGTCGGCCTCGCCGGGACCCTCAAGCAGCCCGGGGTGCTGGCCGGCATCGGACTGGTCGCCCTGGTGCACCGGCAGGCCGTCAAGGACGGCGGGAGGGACGGCTGGGGTCCGCTGGGTGCGCGCATCCTGGTGGGTGCGGTGCCGGCGGTGGCCGTCTTCGCGGCGATCTCCTCGATCGGCGGGCTGGGGCTGGGCTGGCTGAACTCCACCGCCGGCAGTCCCGCCTCGGTGACCAGTGACTCCCCGATCGCGCTGCTGGTCCAGATGATCGGCTGGGCCGGGGTGCCGATCGCCGCGATGGTGCCGATCGCAACCGCCGTCAGCCTGGTGCTCACCGCGGTGGCGATCGTGTGGTGCTGGTTCCGGTGGGGTCCGGTGCCGGGGCGTCGGGGCGGGGCCGGACCGCTCGGCCGGCCGATCGTCCTGCAGGCCGCGGTGATGACCGCCTTCGCGCTGTGCGGGGCCGGGCTCCAGCCCTGGTACCTCATTCCGCCGCTGGTTCTGGTGGCCCTGATCCCGCTGCGCCGCCGCTGGCTGGCCGCCCTGGCCGCCGCCGGTCTGATCGGCTCGGGACTGTGCTTCCTGCAGTGGTTCTCCTCCCCCTTCCTGGCCCTGCCGGTGGCCGCCCTGGCGGCGGCGGCCTGCCGGTGGTGGACCCCGGTCCGGTCCCGTCTGGACCTGGTCGCCCACCAGCTGCGCGGGCCCGCTCCCGGGGCGGCGCGCAGCGGCACCTCGGGCACCGCGACCGGTGCGGCCGGTGCGGCGGGACCCTCCGTGACGGGCATGTGAGCGGCCCGTCGGCCCCCGGCCGGCTCGGACTAGGATGTCGACCACCCTGGTGAAAGGCTGCCCATGAGCGACCCCGTCGGTCCCAACGATCCCGAACGCACTCCCACCCTTGATGAGATCGCGCCACTGGCGTTGACATTCGACGATGTGCTCCTGCAACCGGTGGAGAGCAACGTCATCCCCTCCGAGGTCGACACCGCCACCCAGGTGTCGCGCTCGATCCGGCTGTCGATGCCCCTCATCAGCGCCGCGATGGACACCGTCACCGAGACCCGGATGGCGGTCGCGATGGCCCGCGAGGGCGGCCTGGGGATCCTGCACCGCAACGCCCCGATCGATCAGCAGGCGGCGATGGTCGACCAGGTGAAGCGCTCGGAGGCCGGGATGGTCGACGAGCCGATCACGATCGGCGCCGAGGCCACTCTGGCCGACGCCGAGACGCTGTGCCACACCTACCGGATCTCCGGCGTCCCGGTGGTCGACGAGACCCAGCACCTGGTCGGCATCATCACCAACCGCGACATGCGCTTCGAGGAGGACCCGCAGCGCCCGATCAGCGAGGTGATGACCCGCACCCCGCTGGTCACCGCCCCGGTCGGCACCCACCCCTCCGACGCGCTGAAGCTGCTGGCTGCCCACAAGATCGAGAAGCTGCCGCTGGTGGACGCCGACGGCCGGCTCAAGGGGCTGTTCACCCTCAAGGACTTCGTGAAGGCCGATCAGTACCCGCACGCCACCAAGGATCCCCAGGGCCGGCTCCGGGTGGGCGCGGCGATCGGGTTCTTCGGCAGTTCCTGGGATCGGGCGATGGCCCTGGTCGAGGAGGGGGTCGACCTCATCGTTGTCGACACCGCCCACGGCCACACCCAGGGCGTGCTGGACATGATCCACCGGCTCAAGCACGAGAAGGCCGCCGCCGGGGTCGACATCGTCGGCGGCAACATCGCCACCTACAAGGCCGCCAAGGCGCTGTGCGAGGCCGGCGCCGACGGCGTCAAGGTGGGCATCGGACCCGGTTCGATCTGCACCACCCGGGTGGTGGCCGGGGTCGGCGTCCCGCAGGTCACCGCGATCCTCGACGCCAGTCGGGCCGCCCGCGAGTACGGGGTGCCGGTGATCGGCGACGGCGGGCTGCAGTACTCCGGTGACATCGCCAAGGCGATCGTCGCCGGGGCCTCCTCGGTGATGCTGGGCTCCCTGCTGGCGGGCTGCGAGGAGTCCCCCGGGGAGCTGGTCTTCATCAATGGAAAGCAGTTCAAGAGCTACCGCGGGATGGGGTCGCTGGGGGCCATGTCGGCCCGCGGGGAGAAGCTGTCCTACTCCAAGGACCGCTACTTCCAGGGCGACGTCACCTCCAACGACAAGATCGTCCCGGAGGGCATCGAGGGGCAGGTGTCCTACCGCGGCCCGCTCGGCGCGGTCGCCTACCAGCTGGTCGGAGGGCTGCGTCAGGCGATGTTCTACACCGGGGCGCACACCATCGACGAGCTGCACTCGCGGGGTCACTTCGTGCGGATCACCTCCGCGGGACTGCGCGAGTCCCACCCCCACGACATTCAGATGACCGTCGAGGCGCCGAACTACTCGGGACGCTGATCCACCGGCCGCACGGACATCCCGTGCGGCCGTCCGGCAACTCCGGCGCAGGCTGCGCCGACAGGAAGGAACCATGTACGACATCGGACGCAGCAAGCGTGCGACCAGGGCCTACGGGCTCGACGACATCGCGATCGTGCCCTCGCGGCGCACCCGTGGTACCGAGAAGGTGAACCTCGACTGGAAGATCGACGCCCTCACCTTCGACTTCCCGATCATGGCCGCACCGATGGACTCGGTGATGAGCCCGCAGACCGCCATCGAGTTCGGACAACTCGGCGGTCTGGGAGTGCTCAACCTCGAGGGCCTGTGGACCCGCTACGAGGACCCGAGCGCACTGATCGAGGAGCTCGACCAGATCGAGGACCAGGTCACCGCCACCCGTCGGATGCAGGAGATCTACGCCGAGCCGATCAAGGAGGAGCTCATCACCGAGCGGATGAACCAGATCCGCGCGGCCGATGTGCCGGTGGCCGGCTCGCTGTCGCCCAAGAACGCCTCCCAGTTCTCCGGGGTCGTGGAGAAGGCCGGGGTCGACTTCTTCGTCATCCGCGGCACCACGGTGTCGGCCGAGCACGTCTCCGACCGCGACGACGTGCTGGACCTGCGCAAGTTCATCTACGACCTGGACGTTCCGGTGATCGTCGGCGGCTGCGCCACCTATCAGACCGCCCTTCACCTGATGCGCACCGGCGCCGCCGGCGTGCTGGTGGGATTCGGCGGCGGTGCCGCCCACACCACCCGGCAGGTGCTGGGCATCGAGGTGCCGATGGCCTCGGCCATCGCCGACGTCGCCGAGGCGCGCCGCGACTACATGGACGAGTCCGGCGGACGGTACGTCCATGTCATCGCCGACGGCGCGGTGGGCCGGTCCGGAGACATCGCCAAGGCGATCGCCTGCGGGGCGGACGCCGTGATGGTCGGCTCGCCGCTGGCCCGCGCCAAGGAGGCCCCCGGCAAGGGGTGGCACTGGGGGGCCGAGGCCTGGCACGGCACTCTGCCGCGCGGCGAGCGGGTCCGGTTCGACCCGGTGGGCACCCTCGCCGAGGTCGTCAACGGGCCCTCCCGGGTGCCCGACGGCACCATGAACCTGGTCGGTGGACTGCGTCAGGCGATGGCCACCACCGGCTACTCCGACGTGAAGTCCTTCCAGCGGATCGAGCTGATCCTGCACAACTGATCCCGAACCGGTTGCGGCTCCCCGGACCCCGGTCCGGGGAGCCGCGTCGTCCCCGGGGCCCCGGGATCCCTGCCCGGGGGACCAGACCCAGGGAGATGGGTTCAGAGGATGTGCTCAGGGAGATCGGGGTTCAGGGGATGAGCATCGTCTTGACGGTCCGGCGCTCGTCCATCGCGGCGTACCCCTCGGCGACCTGGGACAGCGGCAGGGTGAGGGTGAACACCCGGCCGGGGTCGATCCGGCCATCCATCACCCGGGCGAGCAGGTCGTCGAGATAGGCCCGCACCGGTGCGATGCCGCCGCGCAGCCCGATATTGCGCCGGAACATCCTCCCCAGCGGAAGTCCCTCGACATGGGGGACGCCGACCCAGCCGACCTGGCCTCCGGGGCGGACGCTGCGCAGCGCCTGGTCCACCGAGTCGGCGGTGCCCACGCACTCCAGGACGGCGTCGGCGCCGATCCCGTCGGTGAGGTCCCTCACCCGGGCGACCCCCTCGTCACCCCGCTCGGGGATGATGTGGGTGGCCCCGAACTGGCGGGCGATGGCCTGGCGATCGGCGTGCCGCGACATCGCGATGACCTTCTCGGCGCCGAGCTGTTGGGCGGCCAGGACCGCGCACAGGCCGACCGCTCCGTCCCCGACCACCACGGCCGTGCACCCGGGCTCCACCCCGGCGCTCACCGCGGCGTGCCAGCCGGTGCACATCACATCGGAGAGGGCCAGCAGGCTCGGCATCAGGGCGGTGTCGGGGGTGTCGGGGATGGTCACCAGGGTGCCGGAGGCATTCATCACCCGGATGTACTGGGCCTGGCAGCCGTCGTAGTCGGCGGCGTGCAGGCAGGCGGACTGCATCCCCTTGCGGCAGACCGGACAGGTGTTGTCGCTGGTGGTGAACCCGCCGACCACCAGGTCGCCCGGTCTCACCCCGGTGACCTGCGAGCCGATCTCCTCGACGACCCCGACGTACTCGTGGCCGATCGGTGTGGGGGAGTCCACCGGCGCGATCCCGCGGTAGCGCCACAGGTCGGATCCGCACACGCAGGTCGCCACGGTGCGCACCACGGCGTCCGTCGGCTCCTCGATGACGGGATCGGGGCGCTCCTCGAACCGCACGTCGTGCTCGCCGTGAATCATCGCTCCGAACATGGGGGGCCTCTCTGTCGCCGGGGTACCGTCGCTCGGCGGGCGGTGCCTGAAGCCGGTGGTACCGGCTGGAATGCACCCTACGCACTTCCCCGGTGCGCACGCCTGTGCCCGCCGATGCGGTCGCTCTAGAGTGGGCCCGTGGCCGCAGCCGGGCCGACCTCCTCCCAGGCGGCACCTCCGGTTGTCCGGCACGGCCCGGGCCGAGCGTCCCCGGCACCCGCCGCGGGCCATCTGCTGCGATCCACCTGTCCCAGCCCTCCTCTCAAGTCATCCGTGACGGAAGCGAGCACCCGATGTCTACTGACCGCGAGTTCATCACAGGCCTGCCGAAGGCCGAACTGCATCTTCACCTGGAGGGCACCCTGGAGCCCGAGCTCAAGCTCGAGCTCGCCCGGCGCAACGGCGTCGACATCGGGCAGACTCAGATCGACGAGATCCGGGCCAGCTACACCTTCACCGACCTCACGAGCTTCCTGGCCGTCTACTACCCGGCCATGCAGGTGCTGGTCACCGAGCAGGACTTCCACGACCTGGCGATCGGCTACCTGAGGAGGGCCGCCGCCGACGGCGTCGTCCACGCGGAGATGTTCTTCGACCCGCAGGCCCACACCGATCGGGGAGTCGCCTTCTCCACCGTCATCGACGGCCTGTGGTCGGCCGTCCAGGAGGCCCCCGATCTGGGTGTGGACGCCTCCCTCATCATGTGCTTCCTGCGCGATCTCAGCGCGGAGTCGGCGATGGAGACGCTGGAGGCCTCGCTGCCCTACCGCGACCGGATCGTCGGCGTCGGGCTGGACTCCGACGAGCGCGACAACCCGCCCGAGAAGTTCGCCGAGGTCTTCGCCCGGGCCCGCGAGGCCGGTTACCGGCTCACCATGCACTGCGACATCGACCAGGCGGACTCGATCGGTCACATCGGCACCGTGGTGCACCAGATCGGGGTCTCCCGGATCGACCACGGGACCAATATCGTCGAGGACCCGCAGCTGGTCGATGAGGTGCGGCGCCGGGGCATCGGCCTCACCTGCTGCCCGATCTCCAACTCCTTCGTCACCCTCAACTCGACCCCCACCAGCTCGGAGCCCATGATGAAGGGCCGGGAGATCGTGGACCTGCTCCGCGACGGCGTGAAGGTCAGCCTGGCCTCCGACGACCCCGCCTACTTCGGCGGCTACCTCGTCGACAACTTCCTCGCGCTGTCCGAGGAGATGGACCTCAGCCGCGATGACCTGGTCCAGCTGGCCCGCAACTCCCTGGAGATCAGCTGGCTGGACGAATCCCGCAAGGCCGAGCTGCTGGGCCGGCTCGACGAGTACGCCGCCCGCTGAGCAGCCCTCGGGCCCCGCCCGGGCCCGCCGCAGGCGGACTCGGGGAGAGGGCGGGGAGGGACCTGGGGAGGGAGCCGGGGGCGTGGGACACCGGTGCGGTGCGGGGCCGCCCGCAGGTGTCGGCAGGGTGCGGGAATGACATGGGCGTGGCCGTCCGGGGGATCTGGCCTACGCTGAAGCCATGAGTGACGTGCCACCGGAACTCGCTGAGCTGCGAGACAGTATCGACAACATGGATGCCGCACTGATCCACCTGCTGGCCGAGCGGTTCAAGATCACCCAGCGGGTCGGGGTGCTCAAGGCGACGGTGGGGCTGCCGCCGGCCGATCCGGCCCGGGAGAAGGAGCAGATCATCCGGCTGCGCCGTCTTGCCGTGGTCTCCCACCTGGATCCGGAGTTCGCCGAGAAGTTCATCAACTTCATCGTCGCCGAGGTGGTCCGCCACCACGAGGACATCGTGGAGGCTCAGCAGCGCAGCGACCCGCCGAGGTCCTGACGCGTCAGTTCCCGCGAAGAACTCCAGAATCCGGGCCCTGGCAGCGTAACCCCCGATGATCGATCGGGGCCCCGATCGGCGTCGCGCCGGGGCCCACACCGTCAGGCGATGACATCCCCGGAGTGCACCACGCTGGGGACCCCGACGATGACCGCCCCGGGCTTGACGTCCTTGACCACCAGGGCGTTGGCGCCGATCTTGGCGTCGTCGCCGATCGTGATGTCGCCGATGACCTTGGCTCCGGCGCCGATCAGCACCCGGTCGCCCACCGTGGGGTGGCGCTTGAAACGGCCGCGTGCCCGACCTCCCAGGGTCACCTGGTGGTACATCAGTACGTCGTCGCCGACGATCGCCGTCTCGCCGATCACCACCCCCATGCCGTGGTCGATGAAGAACCGACGGCCGATGGTGGCGCCGGGATGGATCTCGATGCCAGTGTGGTGGCGCGAGGCCTGGGACAGCAGCCGGGCGACCGGTCGCAGCACGGGCCAGCGGGTCCACAGGTAGTGGGCGATCCGGTGGGACCAGATGGCGTGAACCCCCTGGTAGGAGATCGCGACCAGGAACCGGGAGGTGGCCGCTGGATCCTCGCGCATCGCGGCGTCGAGATCCTCAGACATTCGCTCACGGATCATCTGAAGATGCTCGCGCAACGATCGGGCTGCCATTGATCCACCTCATCGTGTCGGGATGACTCGCAGAGCATGCGCTCCGTGACCGAGACAATAGCGCGACCGGTCCCGAACGTCGCCCGGAACCGCCAATAGCGGCGCCGAGTCGATCATCCTCGCCGCTGGCCCTAGACTTGCCAGCCATGGAACAACTCCATGACGTCGTCCTGGTCGTTGACTACGGCGCTCAGTACGCCCAGCTGATTGCCCGCCGAGTGCGAGAGGCGTCGGTCTACTCCGAGATCGTCCCGCACACGATGTCCGTCGAGGACATGCTCGCGAAGGATCCGGCCGCCATCATCCTGTCCGGGGGCCCCAAGTCGGTCTATGCCGATGGTGCACCGCAGGTCGATCCTGCGCTGTTCTCGGCGGGTGTCCCGGTGATGGGCATCTGCTACGGGTTCCAGGCGATGGCCGAGGCCCTCGGTGGGACGGTGGCCCGCACCGGGGCCAGCGAGTACGGCCGCACCAGCCTGTGCATCACCTCGCCGGGTCATCTCCTCTCCCACATCCCGCACACCATCAGCGTGTGGATGAGTCACGGCGACTCCGTCGAGAGGGCACCCGAGGGGTTCACCACCCTGGCCCGCACCGCCGGAGCACCGGTGGCCGCCTTCGAGGACGTCGAGCGTCAGCTCGTCGGGGTCCAGTGGCATCCGGAGGTGGCCCACTCCGAGTCCGGGCAGGCGGTGATGGAGCACTTCCTGTTCGACGTCGCCGGCTGCCGGCCCGACTGGACGGCCTCCAGCATCGTCAGCGACCAGATCAGCCGGATCCGCGCGGAGGTCGGCGATCGCCGGGTCATCTGCGGGCTGTCCGGCGGAGTCGACTCGGCGGTCGCCGCCGCCCTCGTCCAGCGCGCCGTCGGCGACCAGCTCACCTGCGTCTTCGTCGACCACGGTCTGCTGCGCAAGGGCGAGGCCGAGCAGGTCAAGAAGGACTTCGTCGAGGCCACCGGCGCCGATCTGGTGGTCACCGACGAGTCCCAGCGATTCCTCGGGGCCCTGGAGGGGGTCAGCGATCCCGAGACCAAGCGCAAGATCATCGGACGCGAGTTCATCCGCGCCTTCGAGGACGTCGCCCGCGGCCTCAACGACGGCCAGCCGATCGACTTCCTGGTCCAGGGCACCCTCTACCCCGACGTCGTGGAGTCCGGTGGGGGTGACGGCGCCGCCAACATCAAGAGCCACCACAATGTCGGCGGGCTTCCCAAGGACCTGAAGTTCACCCTGGTCGAGCCGTTGCGCGCACTGTTCAAGGATGAGGTCCGGGCGGTCGGCAGCGAGCTCAACCTTCCCGACGAGATGGTCTGGCGTCAGCCCTTCCCCGGCCCCGGCCTGGCGATCCGAATCATCGGCGAGGTCACCGGTGAGCGGCTGGAACTGCTGCGCGAGGCCGATGCGATCGTCCGCGAGGAGATTCGCGCGGCGGGTCTCAACCGCAAGATCTGGCAGTGCCCGGTGGTGCTGCTGGCCAATGTCCACTCGGTGGGCGTTCAGGGTGACGGGCGGACCTACGGGTCGCCGATCATGCTGCGCCCGGTGACCAGTGAGGACGCCATGACCGCCGACTGGGCCCGGGTGCCCTTCGACGTCCTGGAGAAGATCTCGACCCGGATCACCAACGCGCTGCCCCAGATCAACCGGGTGGCGCTGGACATCACCAGCAAGCCGCCGGCCACCATCGAGTGGGAGTGATCCCTCCGGCACACCCCGGAGAGACACGGCAGGCGGGCCCCGGAATCATTCCGGGGCCCGCCTGCCGTGTCCTGTGACGCTGATCCGTTCCGCGGGCCATTGCCGCGGATCGACCGGATCAGTCTGGGATCAGTGCTCCGAGTAGGGGTCGAAGGTCTCCGAGGACTGCTCCTCGGTGCGCTGGGGACGGTGGCTCTTGCGGCTCTGCCACGAGGTGCGCGCCTGCTCGGCAGCCTCGGAGGCGAAACTCGAGCCGTCCTCCTCATTGGGGATGATGGCCCAGGCGACCAGGTAGATCAGTGGGCCGGCTCCGGCGAAGAGGATCAGAGCCGCGGCGACGATCCTCACCAGGGTGACGTCGACGTCGATGTTGCGGGCGATCCCGGCGCAGACGCCGCCGAGAAGACGACCCTCCTTGGGACGGGTGAGCTTGGTCATGATCGGTGTCCTTTCGTGATGAGTGTCAGTACGATTCCGAGAGTTCCCAGGCAGATGAGGACGAGCGGGCCCATCCTCGTCAGGTCGCGCCAGATGAGATGGACGTCCAGGGCCAGTGCGACTCCCAGCCCTGAGACGATGGTCAGCAGCAGCCCCCAGATGAGGGCGCCGATGTCGAGGCGGTCCAGCCGTGAGGGGGACCGGGAGTTGGATCGACGTGCGGTCATGAGGTCACGACCTTCACATTCGCCCCGATCACCCTCAGGTTCAGCGTCCAGGTGGCCGCTCCCGGTTCCCGGGGGCCGGTCCAGTAGTCGGAGCCCCCGCTGAGCAGCTCCGTCCCGTCGGGTCGGGAGACGGTTCCTCCGGTGGTCTCGGTGAGCAGGTTGAGTGTGGTCTGGCGCGGCATGACGATCGTCATGTCGGACCCGACCACCGCCACGGTGGTGGTGCGGTCCCGCGACAGGGTCAGGTCGGAGGCGTCGATGGTGCTCTCGGCGGCCACCACGGTGACGCCGTCGGCCGGCAGGTCCGCAGCGTCGGTCCAGACCATCGAGGCGGCCGTTCCGGAGGCCACCCGGGAGGGCAGCCCGGCTTGGGAGACGGCCACCGTCCCGGTGAGGGCGAGGGTGGCGGCAAGGCCGAGAGTCACCCCAAGATGGGGCCGGCGGGTCCAGACTCCGAGCACCTGGAAACCGGCCATCACGGCCACCGCCAGAGCCAGGCCGAGGATCAGCGGGTGGGGGACCGGGGAGTGGATGCCGACGGCCATCGCGATCCCCGACAGCACCACCATCGCCAGCAGCAGCAACCAGCTGCGGCGGAACCGATCTGGTCTCGCAGGGGTCTCGACGGTGGGGCGGTAGGGGTCGAAGGTGGCCAGGGGGCCGGTGCCGATCTGCCCCTGGGTCTGGTCCTCGGGCTGATGGGCCAGGGTCTGGCGGCCCTCGGCGTCATCGGCGTCGGGGATGAGCGGCGTCGGGGAGGCGGGGGATGCGACTGCAGCCCTCCGGCGGGCCCTGCACACCAGCCAGTAGCCGATCGCCAGGACGACCGCCGGTCCCACTCCGAACGGGGTGAGGTGGCCCAGAACCGGCATCGCGAGGGCCCACACCGCGATGAGCAGGACGGTCATCTGCCAGCCCTTGAGGCGAGTCAGCCGGGGGGTGCGCTGGTCGGCGATCGAGCGGCCCTGTGTGGTCGGCATGAGCACCCAGGCGGCTGCGTAGAGCACCACTCCGATCCCGGCGCTGAGTGCCAGCAGCGCCGCCAGCACGCGGATGAGCAGGGGATCGACGTCCCAGTGCCGGGCCAGGCCCCGGCACACCCCGCCGGCCACCCGCTGGTCGGACCGCTGCACCTGCTGCCAGATCCGGGTCTGCGCCCCGATGTCGAGGGAGTCAGACCCGGAGCGGCCAGTCGTCGGTGGAGCGGTCCGGGAAGTCATGCCCTCCATGCTGCATCGATCGGAGCGTCGGCAACACCGTCTCGCACCCTGATCCAGCACCCATTCCACGGTGCGGAGGTGGATCCGGGACGGTTGGGGTGTCAGTGTGGGAGGCATGGCTGAGCAGGACAGGGGATCGATGCGCCCGGATCGGGTGCCGGTCCCCACCGAGCTCGCACGCAGCGACTCCACGAGGGGCGACTCCACCAGGCACGAGAGCGCACCCGGTGAGGTGAGGGCCCGGGGGTCCGAGGCCCCCGATCCGGAGGACGCCGACGGGCCCCTTCGCACGGCCTGCCGGCGCCCCGACCAGGGGTGGATCGTCGGGGTCGCCGCTGGTCTGGGAGACCATCTCGGGATCCCGGAGTGGATCGTGCGCCTCGGGTTCGTGGCCCTGGCCGCCTTCGACCTGGTCGGCGTCCTGATCTACGGGGCGCTGTGGATTCTCATGCCCAGGGCCGAGGAGTCGGCGTCCAGTCCGGGGCTGGTCTCGGCCGATCGCCTCGGCCTGCGGACCCGCGCACCCCTGGCGGTCCGCAGTCCAAGCGATCTCACCGGCGCCCTGGTGCTGGCGGGAGTCGGTCTGGTGTGGGCCCTCCAGGTCATCGGGTTCGGGGTGTCCAGTCGCTGGTTCTGGCCGCTGGCGCTGGCCGCCGGGGGAGTGGCGATGGTGTGGCGCCAGGCCGACGACTCGGCCTCGGCCGACCACACGGGCGCCGAGAAGCCCTGGCGACAGGCGCTGATGGGACGCCGCGGCAGGCTCGCCGCGGTGCGGGTCGGCGTCGGTCTGGCCCTGGTGGGCACCGCGGTCTCCCTGGTGGCGGCTTCCCAGATCGGTGTCGACCAGCTGCCCACTCTCGCCCTGATGGCCCTGCTGGTGCTCGGCGGGGTCTCCCTGGTGGTCGCCCCGTGGGCCCGCTCCTGGCAGGTGCGACTGCGCAGAGCCGACCGGGAGCGGGTGGTGGCCGATGCCCGCGCCGACATGGCCGCCCACCTGCACGACTCGGTGCTCCAGACCCTCGCGCTGATCCAGCGTCAGGCCGACGACCCCAGGGCGGTGGCTACCCTCGCACGGCGTCAGGAGAGGGAGCTGCGCGAGTGGCTCTACGGCGGGGCGACGGCGACCGCAGCCGACCCCGGTCGTGGTTCAGGGGCCCGATCCGACGGCAGCGAGGCGCAGGCCTCCTTCAGGGCGGTGCTGTCGGCCGAGTGCGCCCGGATCGAGAGCGAGCGCGGCACTCCCGTGGAACTGGTCTGCGTGGGAGACGTCGTGATGGACGACGGCCTGCGGGCGCTGTCCCAGGCGGCGGCCGAGGCCGTGATGAATGCCGTCAAGCACTCCGGAGCCCCCAGGGCGGACGTCTACGCCGAGGTGGAGCCCGACCAGGTGGAGGTCTTCGTCCGGGACCGCGGTACCGGCTTCGACCCCGATGACATCGCCGATGACAGGATGGGAGTGCGGCGATCGATCATCGGTCGGATGGAGCGTCACGGCGGCACCGCCACGGTGCGCAGCGCGCCCGGCGAGGGAACCGAGATACGACTTCAGATGGCTCCCGAGACAGGCGGGGCGGACTCCTCCGGCAGACCCACGAACGACTGAATGACGGCGACGAGACCGACGAGGATGAGATGAGCTACGAGATGTCCGGGGAGCATGACCCGGTGACCATCGTGCTGGTGGATGACCACGAGATGTTCCGGGTCGGGGTGCGCTCCGAGATGGAGCAGCACCGAGACCGGGTCCGGGTGGTGGGGGAGGGCTGGGACGTCGACTCGTCGGTGCAGGCGGTGATGACCGGCCGCCCCCAGGTGGTGCTGCTCGACGTGCACCTGCCCGGTGGCGGCGGCACCGAGGTGATCCGCCGGTGCGAGGCCGGCGGTCTGGAGTCCTCGGCCACCCGGTTCCTCGCGCTGTCGGTCTCCGATGCGGCCGAGGACGTCATCTCGGTGATCCGGGCCGGGGCGCGGGGCTATGTCACCAAGTCGATCTCCTCGGAGGAGCTGCTCGACGCGATCGACCGGGTCTCCACCGGTGACGCGGTATTCTCCCCGCGGCTGGCCGGTTTCGTCCTGGACGCCTTCTCCGGTTCCATCGAGGTGGCCAGTATCGACGAGGATCTGGACCGGCTGTCGCCCCGGGAGCGCGAGGTGATGCGGCTGATCGCCCGCGGCTACGCCTACAAGGAAGTGGCCCGGGAGTTGTTCATCTCGGTCAAGACGGTGGAGACCCACGTCTCGAATGTGCTGCGCAAGCTCCAGCTGTCCAACCGCCACGAGCTGACCCGGTGGGCCACCGACCGCCGGTTGATCTGACCCCTGGGGGCGCCCCCCGGACGTCAGGAACCCCCGCCGGATCGCTCCGGCGGGGGTTCCTGACGAACGGCTGAGGGGTCAGGCGCGTCGACCGCGGACCAGCCCCCAGATGAACAGCACGATGAGGGAGCCCAGCACCGCCAGCAGCCAGCTGCGCAGACTCCAGAACTGGTAGATGCCGACGTGGAAGACAGTGCTGCCGATCCAACCGCCGAGGATCGCGCCCACCACGCCGAGCAGGATGGTGGACAGCCATCCGCCACCTTGTCTCCCCGGCATGATCGCCTTGGCGATCGCACCGGCAATCAGTCCCAACATGATCCACCCAAGAAATCCCATGGGCCCATGCTATGAGGATCCGGCAGGATTGAAAGGGCAGGTGATCCTTCTGGGGGTCGAACGGGGGTACCCCGGACCCGACCCTCAGAACAGCGGCCGCCAAGGGGCCAGCAGCATCTCGGTGAACTTCGCGATCACTGACCGGCGTCGCCACCGGTCCAGATCCATCTCGGTGCAGTTGCGCGAGTCGATCTCGAAGATCTCCTCCATCGCGCGGGCCACCTGAGCACCGACCACCGAGATGTTGATCTCGTAGTTCCCCTGCAGCGAGAGCCGGTCGATGTTGGCGGTGCCGATCGTCGTCCAGGCGCCGTCGATGGTGCAGGTCTTGGCATGGACCATCGCCCCCTGGTACAGCAGCAGGTGCACCCCGCAGCTCAACAGCCGCTCGTAGTAGCCCCGGCTCAGCCAGTCGGCGACCACGTGATTCGACTCGGCGGGGATGATGATCCGGACGTCCACCCCTCGTGCGCAGGCGCTCCGCAGCGCGGCCATCATGTCGTCGTCGGGGATGAAGTAGGCCTGGGTCATCCAGATCCGCTTGGAGGCGCGGTCGATCGCCTCGAGGTACATGTTGCGGATCGGGTACATCGCCATCCGCGGCACATTGCGGCGCACCTCGATGGTGGTGTCCCAGGACCGGGAGATCGGACCGCTGAGCCGCTCGGGTCGACGCCGCGAGGGCAGGGAGGCGTAGGGACGCAGATTCCACTTGTCGACGAAGGCGTTCTCCAGGTCGGCCACCGCGGGGCCCACGATCCGGGCGTGGGTGTCGCGCCACCGGTCGGCATAGGTCTTGCCGATGTTGTAGCCGCCGACGTAGCCGATCCTGGAGTCCACGATGAGCAGCTTGCGGTGGTCGCGTCCCAGATTCCGCACACTCGGCAGCCCCAGGGTGAGCAGCGGATGGGGTCTCACGTGGACCCCGGTCAGTCCGTGGAAGAAGCGCGGGTCAACGACGAGGTTGGCGAACTCGTCCCAGATCGCGTAGACCTTCACGCCGCGCGCCGCGGCGTCGACCAGAGCCTGGCGGAACTGGCGTCCCACCTCGTCGGACTTCCAGATGAAGGTCTCGAAGTGGATGGTGGAGGTGGCCGCGGCGATGTCGGCGAGCATCTGGGAGTAGAGGTCGCGTCCGAAGGTGAAGACGCTGACCTGGTCCCGCCCGGCGCTGACCGGCTCGGCCGGGGCGGTGGGGAACCGGTAGGGCCGACGCGAGCGCCGTTTGATGGCGGTGAAGGTGACCAGGGCACCGGCCGCAGCCAGCTGGGCGGCGAGCAGACCTCCCGACATCCAGTGCGCAACTCTCCGGAGGCGCCCTGGATGACGCGGTGACAAGGCCATGCTCGCCAGCCTAGCGGCTGTCGCCGGCGTCCCCCCAGCTACCTCCGCATGGCCTTGCGGGCCAGTGCGTTGCCGGCGAACTGGGCCGCCTGGACGATGACGATGATGGTGATCACCGCGATGAAGGTGACCGTCCAGTTGAACCGCTGGTAGCCGTACTGGATGGCGAACTGTCCCAGCCCGCCGCCGCCGATGGCACCGGCGATGGCCGTCATGTCGACGATCGCGATGAGGACGTAGGTGTAGCCGAGAATCAGCGGTCCGAGGGCCTCGCGGGCCACCACGTCGAAGAGGATCCGCCAGGGTCCGGCGCCCATCGCGCGGGCCGCCTCGATGACGCCGGGATCGACGGTGACGAGGTTCTGCTCGACGATCCGCGACATCGCGAAGGTGGCGGCGATGCACAACGGGAAGGTCGCGGCCTGGACCCCGATGGTGCTGCCGATCACCTTGAGGGTCAGCGGGCCGATCGCGGTCATGAAGATGATGAACGGGATCGGTCGGACGATGTTGACGATGATGTTGAGGATGAGGTTCGCGGTCCGGTTGGCGAGCAGGCCGCCGCGGCGGGTCGCGAACAGGAAGATCCCGAGTACCAGGCCCAGGATTCCACCGACGATGAGGGTGATCACCGCCATGAAGAGGGTCTGCCAGATCGCGTCCAGGTAGACGGGCTTGAGTGTCTCCCAGTCCATCAGTTGTCCTCCCCGCTCGTGACGGTCCGTGTGGACCCGTCATCGACGGCATCGCCGGCGATGACGTTCAGCTGGTGTGCGGCCTTGGCGACGTCCTCGGGAGGGCCGCTCAGGGCCACCGTGTAGTTGCCCAGGGCGCCGCCGCGGACCTCGATGACTCCGCCGTGCACGATCTTGAAACTGACCCTGCCCAGCCTGCCCAGTTCGGCCAGGGCGTTGCCGAAAGCACTCGCCTCGACGCTGGGGACATCGACCAGAGTGGCCCCGGGATTCTCCCGACGCAGCCGCTCGAGCTCATCGGGTCCGGGGTGCTGGCCGATGATCGTCGACAGGAACCGCTGGGTGGTCTCCGACTTCGGTCGCGCGAAGATCTCGCGGGTCGAACCGGTCTCGATGAGGTGGCCGCCCTCCAGGACGCTGACCTGGTCGGCGATGGATCGCACCACCTCCATCTCGTGGGTGATGACGATCACGGTGACGCCCAGTTCGGCATTGATGCGCTGCAGCAGGGCGAGCACCCCGGCGGTCGTCTCCGGGTCCAGGGCGGAGGTGGACTCGTCGGCCAGCAGGATGGTCGGCCGGGTGGCCAGCGCCCGGGCAATCCCGACGCGCTGCTTCTGGCCTCCCGACAACTGGTCCGGATGGGTCCACGCCCGGTCGGTGAGCCCGACGAAGGACAGCAGCTCGGTGACCCGGGCCCGCTCGTCGGCCTTGGACCATCGGGCCAGTTTCAGCGGGTAGGCCACATTGTCGTAGATGGTGCGGGAGTTGAGCAGGTTGAACTGCTGGAAGATCATCCCGATGTCGGTGCGCAGCGGCCTCAGCTGCCGCTCGGTGAACCGGGAGATGTCGGTGCCCTTCACCACCACGGTGCCGGAGGTGGGTTGCTCCAGGCCGTTGATGAGTCTCACCAGGGTCGACTTGCCGGCGCCGGACTGTCCGATCACCGCCGAGATTGCGCCTCCCTCGAAGTCCAGACTGACGTCGTCGAGGGCCTGTACGGGTCCGGAACGGGTCTGAAAGGTCTTGGACACGTGATCGATGTGGATGATCGGGTCGCCCATTCGGGTCCTCCTGTGGTCGGCTGAACCGTCGTGGTGGGCCGCAGCGCGGCCCACCACGACGGAGGAGGTCACTTGTTCTTGAGCTCGGTCTGGAGCTTGTCCAGAGAGGACTGCAGATCGGCCTGGGAGGTCCCCTTGACGATCTTGGCGGTGTTGTCGGACTCGGCGAGCACGGCCTTGAGGACCTCGGGGTCGTGCCAGATCTGGGTCACCTTGAGGTAGGTGGCGTTGTTCTTGTCCTTGGCGCGAGCCGTGAAGATGTTGATGTAGGGGGCGGACTCGGGGCTGGCGGGATCATCCTGGAAGAGGGCCGACTTGGGGTCGAGCTTGGCGTCCCTGGCGAATCCGTTGTTGATCACCGAGGCGTCCACGCTCGGCAGGGCGGTGACGGTCTGGGAGGCGTCGACCGCGGTGACCGTGATCTTCGACTTGTTGGCGATGATGTCGGCCGGGGTGGACAGCGGGGAGCCGCCGTCGCGCAGGCTCAGCAGTCCGGCCTTCTGCAGCAGCAGCAGGGCGCGGCCCTGGTTGGTGTCGTCATTGGGGATGGCGATCTTGCCGCCGGCCGGGACCTGGCTGAGCTTGGTGTGCTTCTTGGAGTAGATCGCCAGCGGGACGATGTAGGTCGGGGCCAGTGGGATCAGGTTGTCGTTGTTCTCGGCGTTGTAGTTGGCCAGGAAGAAGACGTGCTGGAAGAAGTTGAGGTCGATCTGGCCCTGGGACAGGGCGCGGTTCGGCTGGTTGTAGTCGCTGAAGTCGACCTTCTTGATGGTGATGCCCTGGGCGGCGGCCTTCTTGATGAAGATGGGCCAGAAGGTGGCGCCGGCCTCGGTGGTGCCGATCCGGACCGTGGAGCTGGCCGTGGCGTCCGGGCCGGCGGCCTGGGATCCGGAGTTGCGCTGGGTGGCCCACACGATCGCTCCGGCGATCAGGGCGATCACGACGACGACCGCGGTGATGATCAGACCCTTGCGGCCGCCTCCCTCGGGCTTGTCGGGAAGGGCCTGAGGCTCCTCCGGTGTGGAGCCTGCGGGATTCTGGGGGGTGCTCATGATGGTTCTCCTGGGACAGCTGATGAGTGGGGGATGACCCCGATCGGGGTCTGATCGGTCGGCGGAGAAGCTGGTCCTGGCGCGGCCATGGGCATGCGGGAGGAAGGCAGACTCCACCGTTGGAGATCCTGCTGGGTGACTCGGGATCGGTCGAGTCAGCAGGTGCCGGACATTCGGCAACACGCGTCCGCAGCGCAGCACATCATCTTCGCCGCACGCCGGTCGGCGCGAACGAGATGTGTGGTGGCGGTCGCCATGTCGTGTCTCCTGCTCTCATGTGCCGTGTGGCACCTACTGCGACACGTACTCGCGCCGCGGAGGTCCTATGGTGTCAGACCTGCTTCGCAGATGCACAGAAGAGGTCAGTAAGTGACACCATGTCTCAGAAATCGGAAATGACCCTATGCGGAGATCGGCGGCCAGTCAACTCATCGGGAGGCCGCGGGGGCGACGAACGGTGGTCGACCGTTCCGGTCGCGGGCCGGTCGCTCGGCTGCTGTGCCGGGCTGGCCGTAGTCTTGGCACCGCCATGAGTGACGCCACCCCAGATCTGTTCTCCTTCTTCGCCTCCGCGCAGCCGCCGACCACTGCCCGCTATGGGGCCGAGTCGTCCCGCCGGCTGCCGGCCGGGGCGGGGTCCTCCGGTGCCCAGTCGCACAACCGGACGCCGTCCGGGACCGAGCCGGGATTCCGGCCCGAGCCGCGCCCGGCCACCGAGGATGAGCTGCTGGCGGACCTCAACCCGCCGCAGCGCGAGGCCGTGCTGCACGTCGGCTCGCCGGTCCTGGTGGTGGCGGGAGCCGGGTCGGGCAAGACGCGGGTGCTCACCCGCCGGATCGCCCACCTGGTCCAGGTGCGCGGCGTCCACCCCGGATCGATCCTGGCGATCACCTTCACCAACAAGGCGGCCGCCGAGATGAAGGCCAGGGTGGTGGAGCTGGTCGGTCGGCGGGCCCGGCCGATGTGGGTCTCGACCTTCCACTCGGCGGCGGTGCGGATGCTGCGCTCCGACATCGACCGGATCGGGATGTCGCGCACCTTCTCCATCTACGACGACACCGACGCCAAGCGGCTCATCACCCTGGTGACCCGCGACTCCAAGCTGGACCCCAAGAAGTTCCAGCCCCGCACGGTGATGAACTGGATCTCCGACCAGAAGAACGAGCTGATCGACCCGGCGGCAGCGGCCGCCTCCGCCACCAGCGGAAACGACCGGCTCTTCGCCGATCTCTACGCCGAGTACCAGCGGCGGCTGCGCTCGGCCAATGCGCTGGACTTCGACGACCTCATCATGGTGACGGTCACCCTGCTGAGGCAGTTCCCCGACCTACGCGAGCAGTACCGGCGCCGGTTCCGCCATGTCCTGGTCGACGAGTACCAGGACACCAACACCGCCCAGTACCAGTTCATCCGCGCGCTGTGCGGGACCGACCCGGTGACCGGCGGCCCCGATGACCAGCAGGAGGGTGGCCGGCAGGAGGACCCGGAGGCGACCAGAACGGTCGATCCGCCGGAGCTGATGGTGGTGGGGGACTCCGACCAGTCGATCTACGCCTTCCGCGGCGCCACCATCCGCAACATCCTCGACTTCGACAAGGACTTCCCCGGGGCACGGACCATTCTTCTGGAGCAGAACTACCGCTCCACCCAGACCATCCTCAGCGCCGCCAACAGCCTCATCAAGGTCAATCCCAACCGGCCGGCGAAGAACCTGTGGACCGATGCCGGCGACGGCGAGAAGATCATCGGCTATGTCGCCGACACCGAGCACGACGAGGCCGCCTGGGTGGGCCGCAAGATCGACGAGATGGTCGACGCCGGGCTGACGACCTACGGCGAGGTCGCGGTCTTCTACCGCACCAATGCCCAGTCGCGGCCCTTCGAGGATGTCTTCATTCGCACCGGCCTGCCCTACCGGGTGGTCGGCGGGGTGCGCTTCTACGAGCGCCGGGAGGTGCGCGACGCCGTCGCCTACCTGCGTGCCATCGCCAACCCCGCCGACGACGTCTCGGTCCGGCGGATCCTCAACGTGCCCAAGCGCGGTATCGGCGCACGCGCCGAGGCCTCCCTTGAGCTCTTCGCCACCGCGCGACGGATCCCCTTCTCCGAGGCGATCGACCGGGCCAGTGAGATCACCTCGATGGCCAGCCGTTCGGTTCAGCAGATCGCATCCTTCGCCGAGTTGATGGCCGACCACCGGAAGATGGTCGCCGAGGGGGCCAGGGCCGACGAGATCCTCGACTCGATTCTCAAGAAGTCGGGCTATGTGGCCGAGCTGGAGAACTCCAAGGATCCCCAGGACCAGACCCGCCTGGAGAACCTGGTGGAGCTGCTGTCGGTGGCCCAGGAGTTCGTCGCCCGGGTCCACACCATCGACCTGGACGGACGGGAGGAGGATCAGTCGGATGAGGACCAGGACGAGCTGGCCGAGGTCGACGACTCGCTGCCCGCCTTCCTGGAGCAGATCGCCCTGGTCGCCGACTCCGACGCCATCCCCGAGGAGGGGGACGGGGTGGTCACCCTGATGACCCTGCACACCGCCAAGGGGCTGGAGTTCGACACCGTCTTCGTGACCGGCTTCGAGGACGGCGTCTTCCCCCACGCCCGCAGCCTGGCCGATCCCAAGGAGCTCGCCGAGGAGCGCCGGCTGGCCTATGTGGGGCTCACCCGGGCCCGCAAGCGCCTCCTGCTGTCGCGGGCCGTGGTGCGCACCACCTGGGGGCAGCCCCAGTACAACCCCGCCAGCCGGTTCATCGACGAGATCCCCGAGCGCCTGGTGACCTGGGAGCGGGTGGCCGACGCCTCCCCCGGCTGGGCCTCCACCTCGCAGAGCGGCAGCCGCAACGCCCGGTCCACCCTGACCGAGGGCGGTCCGGTCTTCGGGTCGGGAGCCGGACGGCCGGCCTCCAGGCCCGCCCCGATCTCCCTGCAGCCCGGGGACAAGGTGCTGCACACCCAGTTCGGGCTGGGCACCGTGCTGTCGACGAAGGGATCGGGGGGCAGCGTCACCGCCGACGTCGACTTCGGATCGGTGGGCACCAAGCGCCTGGCGCTGAAGTTCGCCCCGCTCGAGAAGCTCTGAGGCCTCAGGAGCCCCTGAGTCCCAGGAAGCCCTGGCCCCAGGGACCCCGAGTCGCCGGGGTGCACTGAGCCCCCGGACACTGAGAATCCTGGTGGGCAGGCTCAGTACCGGGGGCTCGATGTCAGCCGTGGTCCTCGCGGGGGCGAGAACCACGGGTCGGGGGTCAGGGCTTCAGGCCGATCGACCGCAGGAAGACCAGCGGATCGGTGGTGCTGTAGACGTCACCGGGGGTGGTGCCCGCCGGGTAGTACTCGAAGTGCAGGTGGCAGCCGAAGGCTCGACCAGTCTCGCCGGAGTAGCCGATCAACTGGCCGGGCTTGACGGTCTGGCCGACGGAGACGGACTTGCTCGTCATGTGCGCGTAGAGCACCGACCCGCCGTTGGCCAGGTGGATGACGACGTGGTTGCCGGCCCAGGAACCGCCGGTCGACTCGCCGACCACTCCCGCGGCGACCGCGTGCAGCGGGGTGCCGCAGGCGGCCACGAAGTCCTCACCGGTGTGCCAGCGAGCCCACACGCCGGTCTCGCCCCAGTAGGAGCCCAGGGTGTAGGAGCCCGGGTTGATCGGCAGGGAGGCGCCGCCGTCATTGGTGATCGCCGAGGTGGTGCCGGCGGTGATCTTGACCCCGCTGGCCGCGGCAGCCTTGACCAGCTTCTGCTCGGCGGCCTTCTTCTCGGCGGCGATCTTCTTGGCCTGCTTCTTCACGGCGACGATGGAGGCGTCCAGCTCCTTGGCGCGGACCGTCTCGGAGGCGGTCACCGCCTGGTTCTGGATGCCGTCGGTGGTGCTGTCCAGATCGGTGCTGCGCTGGTTGGCCGCCGACTGGCTCATCGCCTTGTCGATCTCGGAGCGCACATTGCTGCGAGAGACCGAGGAGCCGCGTCCGGCGTTGTTGGTGCGCGAGCCGATGCCGGCCGAGCCGGCGCCGTTGAGCTGGTTGTCGGACTGGGGGACCGCCCGGGTGACACCGGACCGGTTGGGGTCGACCGTCAGTGAGTGGAGGTTCGTCGCCGAGGAGTTCGAGGCGCTGGTCAGCATCACCGCACCGGCGGTGACGGTTCCCAGGGCGGCCACCACGGCCACCGCGATCCCGGCGCGCAGCGGGGACCGGCGACGATGGTCGGCGAAGGCCCGCTCGGCGGGCTGATCGGGGTCGAAGCCCTCGGCGTCCAGCTCCTCGTCGTGGGCCTCCGGGGGATCGACCACGGCCGAACGGCGGAGGAACTCCAGCGGTGCGAACCCGCCACGACGGTGCCTGAGTGTGCTCACTGAACTCCTAGTACGTGGGACCAAGTCCCAGTCGAACGCGGATCTGCGGTCCTTCTGGAGGATGATGCAGGGCTCCGGTGGAATGCTGAGAAAACATTAGCATCTCTCAGGAATGACTCCAATTCGGGGCTGCGGTACTGCTTGGCGACGGAGCACGACGTCAACCGTCGGGGGTTGATACTGTGGCGGCGCTGGGCACCGATCAGCTCGATCCTCCTGGCTCGAGCGGAGATGCCCGGGACACCAGCCGGCCAGACCCCGGTGGTCGACCACCTCGCAGAGTGGAGAGATTGTGGATCTGTATGAGTACCAAGCCCGCGACCTGTTCGAGAAGCACGGTGTACCCGTGCTCCGGGGCATCGTCGCCGAGACCCGGCAACAGGCCGTGGACGCGGCCGCCGAGCTGGGAACACCCGTCGTCGCCGTCAAGGCCCAGGTGAAGGTGGGCGGCCGCGGCAAGGCGGGCGGCGTCAAGATCGCCAAGTCCCCGCAGCAGGCAGGGGAGTGCGCCGAGGCCATCCTCGGGATGGACATCAAGGGACACACCGTCGGCAAGGTGATGATCGCCGAGGGAGCCGAGATCGTCGAGGAGTACTACTTCTCGATCCTTCTCGACCGCGGCGAGCGCCAGTACCTGGCGATGTGCTCCCGCGAGGGCGGGATGGACATCGAGACCCTCGCCAGGGAGCGCCCGGAGGCGCTGGCCAAGGTGCCGGTCGACCCGATCGACGGGATCGACCGGGCCAAGGCCGTCGAGATCCTGGAGGCCGCCGGGTTCCCCGCCGACAGCCACGACGCCATCGTCCCGGTGATCCTCACACTGTGGGAGGTCTACTCCGCCGAGGACGCCACCCTGGTGGAGGTCAACCCGATGGTGAGGACCGGCGACGGCCGGATCATCGCCCTGGACGGGAAGGTCACCCTGGACGGCAACGCCGCCTTCCGCCACCCCGAGCACGCCGACCTGGTCGACCGGGCGGCCACCGACCCGCTGGAGCTGCGGGCCGGTGAACTGGGCCTCAACTACGTCAAGCTCGATGGCAGCGTCGGGGTCATCGGAAACGGCGCAGGCCTGGTGATGAGCACCCTGGACGTGGTCGCCTACGCCGGTGAGAACTACACCGGATCCCCCAGGCCCGCCAACTTCCTGGACATCGGGGGCGGCGCCTCCGCCGAGGTGATGGCCAATGGCCTGGACCTCATCATGTCCGATCCCCAGGTGCGGTCGGTCTTCGTCAACATCTTCGGCGGGATCACCGCCTGCGACGAGGTCGCCAATGGGATCAAGGCAGCCCTGCAGACCCTCGGCGACAAGGCCAGCAAGCCTCTGGTCGTGAGGCTCGACGGCAACGCCGTCGACCAGGGCCGGGCCATCCTCAACGACTTCAACCATCCGCTCGTGACCATGGTCGCCACCATGGACGAGGCCGCCAGCAGGGCCGCCGAGCTCGCGTCCCAGGAGGCATGAGACATGTCCATCATTCTCGACCAGAACTCCCGGATCATCGTCCAGGGTATGACCGGATCGGAGGGCATGAAGCACACCCAGCGGATGCTGGCCTCCGGATCGGCCATCGTCGGGGGCGTCAATCCCCGCAAGGCCGGCCAGGACGTCACCTTCGACGGGGGCGTCACGGTACCGGTCTTCGGCACCGTCAAGGAGGCCATCGAGGCCACCGGGGCCAATGTCACCGTGGTCTTCGTGCCCGCCCGGTTCACCGCAGCCGCGGTGCTGGAGGCCGTCGACGCCGAGATCCCGCTGGTGGTGTGCATCACCGAGGGAGTCCCCGCCAAGGACGAGACCCAGTTCGTGGCGGCCGCCCGCCGCTCCGGGAAGACCCGCATCATCGGGCCGAACTGCCCCGGAATCATCAGCCCAGGACTGTCGAACGCCGGCATCACCCCGGCCGACATCACCGGCCCGGGGCGGGTCGGCCTGGTCTCCAAGTCCGGCACCCTGACCTACCAGCTGATGTTCGAGGTGCGCGACCTGGGAATCTCCACCGCCCTGGGAATCGGCGGCGACCCGGTGGTCGGCACCACCCACATCGACGCCCTCCAGGCCTTCCAGGACGACCCGGAGACCGACGTCATCGTGATGATCGGCGAGATCGGCGGGGACGCCGAGGAGCGGGCGGCCGACTACATCCGTGAGCACATCACCAAGCCGGTGATCGGATACGTGGCCGGTTTCACCGCCCCCGAGGGCAAGACCATGGGCCATGCCGGGGCGATCATCTCGGGCTCATCGGGCACCGCGACCGCCAAGAAGGCGGCTCTGGAGGCCGCCGGGGTGAAGGTCGGCAAGACCCCCTCGGAGACCGCCAAGCTGGCCCACGAGGCGGTCGCCGCACTGACCCACTGAGACACCGGTCACCCGGGTCCCCACGAGGGACCAGGGGACACGACCCCCCGCACCACAGGTGCGGGGGGCCGTGTCCTTCAGTACGCCCTCGGCGCCATCAGTCTCATCGGCGCAGGGGCGGGGGAGGGGTTGTCAGTCAGCGAGCCTGGGTGGCCCGCTCGGCGGCCCGGACCGCCAGCTGCGACCAGGCGTCGTCGGTGAACCGGTAACTGGTGGT
Organism: Acidipropionibacterium jensenii DSM 20535; assembly: GCF_000425285.1. Lineage (GTDB taxonomy): Bacteria > Actinomycetota > Actinomycetes > Propionibacteriales > Propionibacteriaceae > Acidipropionibacterium > Acidipropionibacterium jensenii. The sequence goes on from NZ_AUDD01000007.1 coordinate 66,829, forward strand.
GACATTGGCCAGCAGATAGGTCACCGAGGAGCCGACCGTGCTCACCGAGACCTGGAAGACGGCCTTGTTCCCAGATCCCGCGTCCTGGGTCACCAGGAAGGACCGACCGGAGATCTTGGCGCCCTTCTCGCCGACCCCGGTGAAGGACTTCGCGTCGCTCACCTTCGCGGTGGTGAGGCTCTTGGAGCAGCTTGCGATGCTGTCGCCGATCTTCTTGGCGAAGGCCGCGGCTCCCGCTGCGTCGCCGAAGCCGAATCGCAGCGAGTCGACACCGAATCCCTGAGGTGCCGAGGAGTCCTTGTAGAGCAGGTAGGTCCGCTGCTGGCGCTCCCGCGGGCCGGAGGCACTGGCGAGGGTGACGCCCTCGCACTGGGTGCCCTTGCTGGACACGCCGGCCGGGGCGGCGGCCTGCCACTCGCCCTGATCAGGGGTCAGACGCGGCAGGTCGGAGGTGATGAGCCAGCCTGGCAGGTCCGATGTCGGCGGGACCGATGCGGAGACCGTCACCTTGCCGGGACAGGTTCCACCGGCCAGCCGGCAGCCCCGGGAGGCAGCAGCGGTGATCGCCGAGGCCGCCGCTGTTGCGTCGATCGGGGTGTGGTTGTCGGAGGCGTCGATCGCCTGGATCTCGCGGCCGATGCGGGTCAGCACGATGGTGCGGTACTGGATGGTGGTTCCCTGGAAGGCGACTGTCAGGGACGTCGCCTCGTCGCCCAGGCCCTTCACCGAACTCGCCGAGACGATGAGTGAGGGGACCGAGTCGCAGGCTGCCAGGGAGGCCGCCTGCTGGGTGTAGACCGACTTGGCGGTGGCCTCATCGGCGTACCCGTCAACCCGGTGCAGGGCGGCGGTAGCGGTCTTGGTGGAGGCGGTGAAGGAGCGCTGCCATGAGGACTGAGGAGTCGGCTGGTCCGCGTCCCGCACGATGCAGGAGATGGTCTGGGTGGAGTCGGCGGGAATGGTCGACAAGGTGTCGTCGACCTTCCAGCTCGCCTTGGTGTCGAGTCGGGAGACCTCGGCGGCACTCATCAGAGAGTCCTGCGGCAGAGGGGTCACCGAGGAGGGGGTCGGGGTGACCGAGGCGCCGGTGATCGGCGACTGATGGTTCAGCCGGGAGACGGCCACCACGACGATCGCCACCACCAGCACGGCGATCACAGCCCACACCCAGGGGCGGCGCAGCGGTGAGCGGTCCACGACGAGCTCATCGGGGGAGGCCGATCCGGGCTCCTCGGCGGCGCGGTGGGGTCGATCCGCGGCCGGGGTCGCGGTCCTGCGGTTCCCGGTCCGGTGACTCCTGGCCCTGGGGATCTTCCCGGCCGGCGGCCGGAAGGCGGCGTCGGGATCGGCGGTCGAACTCTTGCCGTCCTCGGAGGACTCCGGTTCCGTGTCCTGCTCCGGCGTGTCGGTCGCCGGGTCATCGTCGGGGATCAGTCCGCGCCGGGGAGCGGGGCCATCGGCGGACTCGCCGGAGCTTCGCGACCATCCCTGCCCGGCGGGAGCCGGGGTATCGTCTGGGTGGTGCTCGGCCGCTGCGGTGCGCAGCGCGGAACCGTCGGCGGTCTCGGCTCCCGGCTGAATGGAGTCGTCGGGTATCCCGCGCCGCGGCCGACGCGTGGGTTCCTCGCTCACTCGAATGCCTCCAGGACTTGACTATGTGACACAGCGACCGGCGGTATCGGTTCTGGTGGATATCGGCTCACAGCCGCGTCTGCTCAGGCGAGCTTACCGTCTGGGCCGGGGCAGCGCCGTGCGAACCGGTCGTGGCATCCGCCCGATGACCTGGAAGGGTCTGGACCGACTCTGATGGAAGGAGACAGCCGTGCCGCCAGCACACCACGGTCACCGTGGGGGTCGACTGAGTGGGAAGCGGGCGAGTGGGAGTCGCCCGGGTGGGAGCCGGACGGGATCCGGTGACGGCCGCATCGATCTCACCGTGGAGTCCTCGGCCAGCCGTCGACGCCATGACAACGGGCCGCGCTGGCCCTGGCCGGTGGTCTGCGCCCTGGCATGTCTGGTGGGACTCGCCTCGGTGTGGGTCCTGCTCACCGGGCTCATCATCCCCGAGTGGCTGGCTCTGCCGAAGGGGAGTTTCGGGGACCTGGTGCGCGGGTCGACCGGACTGTGGCTGCTGGCCCATGGCGTCCCGCTGAGCGCGCTGGGCCTGAGGGTGAGCCTGGTGCCGCTGAGTCTCACCCTGCTGCTGGTGGTGGTCGGGATGCAGACCAGCCGGTACTCGGCCCGGGTGATGTCGGACGCCCGGCGCCGCGCCGACCGGCCGGTGGCCCTGCGGCAGGCGGGCCAGGTCGCCGCCCTGCACGCCACCGTGCACCTGGTCGCCGTGGTGTTTGCGGCATCCGCGGCCGGGGTCTCGGGCCCGTCGTCGTGGCTGCGGGTCCTGGTCGGCGGCCTGGTCCTCGGCACCGGGCCCGGCCTGGCGGGTGCGCTGCGCGGGGCACGCGTGCGGGCCGCCGGGATGGTACCCGGTGGAATCCGCAACACCTGGGCGGGCGCGATGATCGGCTCCGCAGTGGTGGTGGCGGGCGGGTCGGCGGCGCTGGCGGTGAACCTGATCGCCAACGGTTCCCGGGTGGTGGCCCTCCACGAGTCCTTCGGGGCGGGAGTCTGGGGTGGAATCGTTCTCATTCTTCTGCAACTCAGTTGGCTGCCGAACCTCATCGGATGGTGGTCGGCCTGGACCCTGGGCCCCGGCTTCACCCTGGGACTGGGGTCATCGGTGAGCCCCTTCGGAGTGCATCTGGGCATCGTCCCCGCGATCCCGGCCCTCGGCGCTCTTCCCGCGGCCGGCGACCCCGGTGCCGCGAGCTGGTTGTGGCTGGCGGTGCCCGCCCTGGCGGGGGCCGCCGGGGCCGTCGTGGCCCTGCGGGACCGCCGGCTCACCGATCCCCGGCAGATCCTCGCCCGGGGAGCGGGCTCCGGGGTCGTCGCCGCCCTGGTGGTCGCCCTGCTCGGAGTCCTGTCGGCCGGCGGGATCGGTGCCGGGCGGCTGTCGGCGATCGGACCCCAGATGCCCCAGGTGCTGGGGATGGCCCTCGTCCTGCTCGGAGGTGGCGGACTGCTGGCAGGGGCCGCGGTGGCGGTGCTGCGCTGGCGGGAGGCACGGTCAGGCGACTCGCCGTCCGGGCCCACCGACGAGGATCGGGAGGCCGGCGAGGACACCAGACACCTGGTGCGCTCCTCACGCCGTGCTACCGCTTCCCGCCGTGAGGCCGTCGGTACCGATGGCGGAAAGTCCCGCGACGAGGGGCAGGAGCCGACCCGCGACGGTCGGTAGCCGGCGTCCCCGGACTCCCGATGTGGGGGGTTCTGGGCCGAGGAGGCATACTTGCTGTGCACACGTGCTCCGGGGTCGGTGAAAGTCCGAACCGGCGGTGACAGTCCGCGAACCGCTCATCCAGGTCCACCTGGAGGAACGGCTGAACCGGTGAAAATCCGGTACCGACGGTGAGAGTCCGGATGGGAGGAAGCACGTGGGACCTGCGCGGCGACGCGCCGGGGACCCATGACGGCGATGCCGCCGGGACTCCTCGGTGCCTGTCCGGAGCGGTGGCGTCCTGAACGCCGCCCGACTCCGCACACCGCGTCGTGCCCTGCCGGTCGATGACCGGCGTCGGCCGGGTCCCCGGCGACCCCGGCGTTCGTGAGGACGCGAACGAAGGGTTGTCGATGGTCGAGAGTCATCATGTCGGGACCGGTCACCGGTGGGACGACGCCATGCGTCGAGCCATCGAGCTGGCCGCCAACGGTCCCGCCGTCGACCCCAATCCCCGGGTCGGCTGCGTCCTGCTCGGTCCCGACGGGGCCGTGCTCGGGCAGGGCTGGCACCACGGGGCGGGGACACCGCACGCCGAGATCCAGGCTCTTCGTGACGCCGGAGTGACCGCCGGCCGGGACCGGCTCACTGCCGGGTGCACGGCGGTGGTCACCCTGGAACCCTGCAACCACACCGGTCGGACCGGGCCGTGCAGCCGCGCCCTGATCGCCGCCGGCGTCCAGCGAGTGGTGATCGGCCAGTCCGATCCCAACCCGGTGGCGGCCGGCGGCGCCCAGACCCTGGCGGAGGCCGGGATCGAGGTGGTCGGGGAGGTCCTCACCGATCAGGCGCGGGCCCTCAACCCCGACTGGACCTTCTCGATGGTCCACGGCCGACCCCGGGTGGTGTGGAAGTACGCCGCCACCCTGGACGGTCGCTCGGCCGCCCAGGACGGCACCAGCCGCTGGATCACCTCCGATCAGGCGCGGGCCCGGGTGCATCTGGAGCGCTCCCGGTGCGCAGCCGTGATGGTGGGCACCGGCACCGCCCTGGCCGACGACCCGAGACTGACCGTCAGAGGGGTCGCGGTGGCCCACCAGCCGCTGCGGGTGGTGGTGGGACGACGCCCACTGCCGCCGGGAAGCCACCTCCTCGACGACTCGGCGCCGATGGTCCAGATCACCAGTCACGACCCGCAGTTCGTCCTGGCCGAGCTGCAGCGTCGAGGAGTGCACCGGGTCTGGCTGGAGGGCGGTCCTCGGCTGGCCGGAGCCTTCTGTCGGGCCGGGCTGATCGACGAGGTGATCGCCCACATCGCCCCGACACTCCTCGGATCGGGACCCGCCGCCCTGGCCGACGCCGGGGTCTCCACGATCGACGAGGCCCATCGTCTGGTCATCGACGAGGTGTCGATGATCGGCCCCGACATCGAGATCCGGGCCCACCCGATCCCGCGGGAGCCCCCCGCACCGGTGCCACCTGCACCGAGTCGATCCACACCGGGTCAATCCACGTCGAATCAATCCAGACCGTGACAGATATCAGCACCAGGCAGCCCCGAGGACGGGACTGCCGGGACAGGAGTTCAGCAATGTTCACCGGAATCATCGAGGAGCTCGGCGAGGTCGCCGAGCTGCGACACGGCGCCGACTCGGCCGTGATGACCATTCGCGGTCCGTTGGTGACCTCGGATGCCACCCTCGGGTCGTCCATCGCGGTCGACGGGGTCTGCCTGACGGTGACAGCCGTCGACGGCGACCTGTTCAGCGTCGACGTGATGGCCGAGACCCTGGCCCGCAGCGGGCTGGGGCGTCTGGCCCCCGGAGCCCGGGTCAACCTGGAGAGAGCCCTGCCGGCCGGCGGCCGGATGAGCGGCCACATCGTCCAGGGACATGTCGACGGCACCGGCCGGATCCTCCAGCGCAGGCCCGGGGACCGCTGGGAGGTGGTGCGCATCTCGGCCCCGCAGAACCTCCAGCGCTACATCGTCGAGAAGGGGTCCATCGCGGTCGACGGGACGTCGTTGACCGTCAGCGCCACCGGACCCGGATGGTTCGAGATCGGCCTGATCCCCACCACCCTCGCCACCACCGTGCTGGGAACCCTGCCGGTGGGCGAGGAGGTCAACCTGGAGGCCGACGTCATCGCCAAGTACGTGGAGTCCCTGCTCGCCGGCCGGGAGGCACCGGACCCCTCGCAGTCGAACCGCCCCGACGTCACCCGGACCGCATCCGCCGCCACGACGACCACCACCCAGCCAACCACCACCCAGCCAACCACCAGCCAGCCGACCACCACCCAGGGAGAGCTCCGATGACCGGATTCGCCACCATCGACCAAGCCCTCGACGAGCTGCGGGCGGGACGCCCGGTCCTCGTCCTGGACGACGAGAACCGCGAGAACGAGGGGGACGCCATCATGGCCGCCTCCCGGGCCGACGCCCACTGGGTCGGCTGGATGATCCGACACACCTCGGGCTACCTGTGCGCCCCGATGACCGAGGAGCGCGCCGACCGCATGGGGCTGCCGCTGATGTGGCCCGAGAACCAGGATCCGCTGCGCACCCGCTACACCGTCTCGGTGGACGCGTCCGAGGGCACCACCACGGGCATCGGGGCCGGCGAGAGGGCCCACACCTGCCGGGTGCTGGCCGATCCCGCGTCGACCCCGGGCTCCTTCGTGCGGCCCGGCCACATCCTGCCCCTGCGCGCCCGCCCGGGCGGCGTCCTGGAGCGTCGCGGTCACACCGAGGCCGCGGTGGACCTCACCCGGCTGGCGGGCCTGGACCCGGTCGGGGTGATCGGAGAACTGGTCGACGACGAAGGCCGCTGCCTGCGCACCCCCCAGGTGCTCGAGGTCGGGCAGCGCGCGAACCTGTGCGTCATCACCATCGACGAGCTGGCGCACTGGCGCCAGGACCATGACGACCGGCTGCCGGCCGTTCCCCCCTCCAGGGTGAGCGCCGGCCAGCCCGCCACCCTGCCCACCGAGTCCGGGGTCTTCACCCTCACCTGCTACGCCGACCACGCCACCGGCGCCGAGCACCTGCTGATGGTGCCGGCCCGCGGCGTGCAGGCCGACGACGGCGGGCCGAGCTGGGTGCGGGTGCACTCGGAGTGCCTCACCGGAGACGCCCTGGGATCGTTGCGATGCGACTGCGGTGAGCAGCTCCACTCGGCGATGGAGAAGGTCAGTCGGCACGGCGGGGCAGTGATCCTGCTGCGCGGCCAGGAGGGTCGCGGGGTCGGCCTGTTCAACAAGATCGCCGCCTACCACGCCCAGGACAACGGCCTGGACACCGTCGACGCCCAGACCGCCCTCGGCCTGCCGATCGACGCCCGGGAGTACGGGGCGGCCTCGGCCATCCTGGCCGACATGGGCCTGTCGAGTGTGCGGCTCATGACGAACAACCCGGCCAAGACCGACTCGCTGCGCCGGGCCGGCTGCCGTGTCGAGCAGGTTCCCCTGGAGGTGCCGGCCCATCCCGAGGACCTGCGCTACCTCATCACCAAGCGCGACCGGATGGGCCACAGCCTGGCCATCCCCGAGGACGCCCGGGTCGCCGAGTCCGAGAGCCAGACCCCCGGAAGCATCATTCCCGGAACTGCCGGGGTCCAGGGTCGCGACGACACGACCTCGTCGGCCACCGACACCATCGGGACCGATTCCGCAGACCACACCGACCAGAACCAGGAGCACATCGCATGAGCACCACCAATGGCGCAGCAGGACAGGCCAGCCCCGACCTGGGGACACTGAACGGCACCGGCCTGAGGGCCGCGATCGTCGCATCCCGGTGGCACCAGGTCGTGATGGACGGTCTGGTCGCCGGAGCCCTGGCAGGGCTGTCCGGGGCCGGCATCGACCACCCCACGGTGGTGCGGGTTCCCGGCTCCTTCGAACTTCCGGTGGCCTGTTCCCGGCTGGCCGGGCAGTTCGACCTGCTGGTCGCCCTCGGCGTCGTCATCCGGGGCGGCACCCCCCACTTCGACTACGTGTGCAACGCGGCCACCAACGGCCTCACCCAGGTGGCGGTGAGCACCGGGACGCCGGTCGGCTTCGGGGTGCTCACCTGCGACGACGAGGCCCAGGCGCTGGCCCGCTGCGGCATCGAGGGATCCATCGAGAACAAGGGTCGCGAGGCCGCCGAGGCCGCCCTCGCGACGGTGCTCGCGCTGCGGGCGGCCGCCTGCTGAGGCGGTCCGCCGGTGGTGCGGGGGCGAACCCGGCATGACGGGGGAACCGACGAGCGCGTCGAGGGCCGAGCCGCGGACCGGAGTCACCCAGGTGACTCGCGTCGGCCGCGGTGGCGTCTCACGGCGGGACCGGGTGCCCGGGGCGGGCGGATACAGTGTGCTCGTGGCCCTTCGCGTGGTTGTCCTCGTCTCCGGTTCCGGGACCCTGCTCCAAGCTCTCATCGATGCCCACGACGCCGGCGAGCTGCCCGTCCAGATCGTCGCGGTGGGCTCGGACCGGGCCGGCATCGAGGGTCTTGCCAGGGCCGACCGGGCCGGTATTGCAACCTTTGTCGAACCGCTGACCAAGGGCGCCGACCGGTCCGAGTGGGACCGTCGGATCACCGCCGATGTCGCCGGTTTCCAGCCCGACCTGGTGGTCTGCGCCGGATTCATGAAACTCCTCGGGCCCGCCTTCCTGGCCCGTTTCGGCGGTCGCGTCATCAACTCCCACCCCGCCCTGCTGCCCTCCTTCCCCGGCGTCCACGGTCCCCGCGACGCGCTGGCCTACGGGGTACGGATCACCGGCGCCACCGTCTTCATGGTCGACGCCGGGGTCGACACCGGACGGATCCTGGCCCAGCGGGCCGTGGAGGTCGCGCCCGACGACACCGTGGAGACCCTGCACGAGAGGATCAAGGTGCAGGAGCGCCAGATGCTCGTCGAGGTGGTCGCCGACCTCGCCACCACACTGACATCCACCGAACCCAGCACTCCCGACTGACCGGTCGGGTCGCCGCGCCGACATCAACCACATCTGAAGGGACTCCCTGTGACCGATCGCCAACCCATCCGTCGTGCCCTCGTCTCCGTCTACGACAAGTCGGGCCTCGACGGCCTGGCCGCAGCCCTCGGCCGAGCCGGCGTCTCCGTGGTGTCCACCGGGTCGACCGCCAAGGCCCTGGCCGCCGCCGGCCTGAAGGTCACCGAGGTCAGCGAGCTCACCGGTTTCCCGGAGTGCCTCGACGGTCGCGTCAAGACCCTCCACCCGAAGGTCCATGCCGGGATCCTCGCCGATCGCCGCCTGGAGTCCCACCGCGCCCAGCTCGCCGAGCTCGGCGTCGAGCCCTTCGACCTGGTGGTGTGCAACCTCTACCCGTTCAGCGAGACGGTGGCCAGCGGCGCCGGGTTCGACGACTGCATCGAGAAGATCGACATCGGCGGGCCCTCGATGGTGCGCGCCGCCGCCAAGAACCACGCCTCCGTGGCGGTCCTCACCTCTCCGGGCCAGTACCAGGGCCTCGAGGAGGCGCTGGCCGCCGGAGGCTACACCGAGGCCGAGCGACGGGTCCTGGCCGCGAAGGCCTTCGCCCACACCGCCGCCTACGATGTCGCGGTGGCCGGCTGGTTCGGCGGCCAGGACGGCGTCGCCGTCGACGGCGTCCCGACCTTCGTCGGAACCACCGGCAAGCTCAAGGAGAAGCTGCGCTACGGCGAGAACTCCCACCAGGCCGCGGCGGTCTACCTCACCCCCCAGGGGCCCGGACTGGCCGGCGCCGAGCAGCTCCACGGCAAGGCCATGAGCTACAACAACTACGTCGACACCAACTCGGCCCGCCGGGCCGCCTTCGACTTCGACGACCCCTGCGTGGCGATCATCAAACACTCCAACCCGTGCGGCATCGCGATCGGGGCCGACATCGCCGACGCCCACCGCCGCGCCCACGCCTGCGACCCGTTGAGCGCCTTCGGCGGCGTCATCGCCACCAACCGCCCGGTCAGCGTCGAGATGGCCGAGCAGGTCAAGGACATCTTCACCGAGGTGGTGGTGGCTCCCGGATACGACGACGGTGCGGTGGAGATCCTGTCGCGCAAGAAGAACATCCGGCTGCTGGTGGCCGCGGCCCCAGACCTGTCGGGCCATGAGCTGCGCGAGATCGACGGCGGCCTGCTGATGATGGAGCGCGACCTCTTCCAGGCCCCCGGTGACGATCCGGCGCACTGGACCCTGGCCGCCGGCGAGGCGGTCTCGAAGGAGGATCTGGCCGATCTGCTGTTCGCCTGGAAGGCCTGCCGCTCCGTGAAGTCAAATGCGATTCTGCTGGCCCACGACGGAGCCTCGGTCGGTGTCGGGATGGGTCAGGTCAACCGGGTGGACTCCTGCAAGCTCGCCGTCGAGCGGGCCGCTGACAGGGCTGCCGGTTCGGTGGCGGCCTCCGACGCGTTCTTCCCCTTCGGCGACGGACCCCAGGTCCTCATCGACGGCGGCGTCAAGGCCATCGTCGAGCCCGGCGGGTCGATCCGCGACCAGGAGACGGTCGACGCCTGTGCCGCAGCCGGGGTCTCGCTGTACTTCACCGGGACCCGGCACTTCTTCCACTGAGGTGCGGCCCACGTCCTCTCACCCGCAGTACCCCCACCCGCGGTACCCATACCCGCGGTACTCCCGTCGCCCCGGCGAGTATCGGCACAGTGCGTCCCGGGACCCGCTGTGCTGATTCCCGCCGGGGCGACGCCGGTCGCGCTGGGCCGCCAGGCACTCGCCCTGGCGGCCCGGGGCGCCCGCGACGCCGGGAGGCGCACCGTCCTGGTGCCCTGGTACTGCTGCCAGACGATGGTGACCCCGTGGGAGCTGGAGGGGATGTCGGTCCGGCGCATCCCGGTGGGCCCGGACCTGTTGATGGATGCTGCGGCCCTGTCGCACAGCCTCCGGGACTGTCGTGAGGCGGGGGAGCACCCGGTGGTGCTGCACTGCCAGACCCTCGGGCTGCATGCTGGCCCGCAGTTGGCAGGCGTGCTCGCCCGGGTGGCGCGGACCGGCGCCCTGGTGGTCGACCGGACCCACTCCTTCCTCGAGGACCACTGTCCCCACGCATCACCGGACGCATCACCGGGTTGCGACGCTCCCGCTGGGAGTGTGGAGATCGTCAGCTCCCGGAAACTGCTGCCACTGGCCGAGGTGGCCTGGATCACCGGCCCCGATCATCGGCTAGCGGGGCGCACGCCGGCGGATGAGGATCTCACCGCGGCCCGGATGCGCTACCTGGCCGACCCTCGGGTGAGCACCTTCGAGGAGGTCGAGGACCTCGCCGACAGCGCCTGGACCCCGGTGCCCCCGGACCGACAGGCGCTGGACCGACTCCGCGAGTTCGACGCGCCGGCTCTGGTGGAGCAGATGAGGGCCGGCCGGGAAGCGGTGATGGCGGGGCTCGCCGTACAGCATGCGGGAACTGCGGTGGAGGTGGTCAATCCCCGGGCGGTGTGCCCCCTGGTGGTGAGGGCGGCGGGTCGACAGGCAGCCGACCGGATCGCCGAGGAGCTCCACGGTCAGGGGCTCGACGGACCCATCCACTGGGACCGGCCCGCCCACCTTGCCCCGGTAGGCGGCAGCGAGTGGCCCGACGACCTGGTCTGCCTGCCTGTCGTGATGGACGCGGACCAGGTGGCCACCGTCCTGGAGATCCTGGGCCGGACAACCAGCTGAGGGTTCTGCCTGTTCCCCGGCCTCACGGCTGGACCGATTCATCCGCGCGGATTCTTAACAGAGGGATGACCAGGACCGTCACCGCTGCGGCGATGACGCCGAACAGGAGGATCGATCGTGCACCCGTGGTCGCTGCGCCGCCGATGCCGGTGGCCAGGAAGGTGGTCGCCGCAGTCATGGTGAGGGTGCCGGAGATCGACTCGGCCATCACAGCGGCATTGCTGACGTCCAGGTCGGTCAACCCGTCAGGCTCTTCTGGCGGCGTGAAGAGCACATTGAGGGTGTCGACGTAGCAGAGGCCCATTCCGATGCCTGCCAGGGTCCATCCCACCGCGAGAATCGCGATCGGGCCGATGCCGAGCCATCGGGTGGAGGCACAGGCCATCACCACGACACCCAGGGAGAGAACCGCCACTCCCAGACCTGCGCGGCGTCGATAGGCGGCGATGTCGGAGGCCGGTCTCCAGCCGCAGAACAGGCCGATCAGAGCCCATCCGAGGCCTCCGGCCATGAGCACGATCCCGATGTCGCGGGCACCGCCGCCGAACACGTCATGGGCGACGATCGCGACCACCGAGTCGGCGGCGAAGTAGAGCCCGCACAGCCCGAACATGAAGGCGATCACCGCCTGCCGTCGCGATCTCATCCGGAAGGTCCCGTCCGGCAGCACCCGGTGGGTCGCCACCGAGAGCAGCGCGACGCCGACGGCCAGCAGCACGACACGCAGCCACCGCGAGTCGATCGGGGCGGCGATGCAGGCCATCGCCACCGCCAGCAGGACGGCGTTCGACCAACTGATCCGGCTGTCCCGGGAGGGTTCGCGGTCGGGGAGGTGGCGCGCCACGATCGCGCGGGCGGCGAGCAGCACCGGCAGGTACACCACCATGGCCCATCGCCAGCTCAGGGCATGGGAGATCCAGGCGGCATAGGCCGGGCCGAACAGCGCCGAGATGACCCACATGGCAGACATCGCGGCCAGGGTGATCTGGCGCACCCGTCCCTCAAGCCCGGTGACGACCGCACCCATCGACACCGTGGCGATGCAACCGGCCGCGAATCCGCGGATGGCGGTGCCTGCCAGGAACCACCAGATGCTCGGAGCGACTGCGCACAGTGTCGCCCCGGCGCAGATGAGCACGGTGAAGGCCATCAGCAGTTTCGGGATCTTGAACCGGCCCGCCAGGCCCACTCCCAGTGGCAGGCCCGCGAAGCTCGCCACCGCTCCGGTGGCCGTGACCACTCCGTAGAGCGAGCGGGCACTCAGGTCGGCCGCCATCAGGGGCATCACGGTCTGCGACAGGTAGGTCTGAACTCCCGTCAGCAGCTCCACCAGCAGCAGTCCGCCCGCCAACGCGGCCGTGGTGACGGCGCGAGCCCTCGCGCTGTGCATTTCGGGAGATGTCGCGACTGGCACCATTGGATCCTCTCCGCGGCGGGGAGGAGGCACACCTCGCGCAGCCGATGATAGATCCTCCCCCGGGTGCCCCGGAGGTTTCGCAGGTGTGGGAGCAGAGCGGCGGGCCGGATGCGGCACGGGTGGCGGGCCACCGGGACGCCGGCATGACAGGATGGGACCCGGTGATGGCCCGGTCGGTGTCCCGACCCGGACCTGCAGACAATCCGATGGGCGAGGAGAGCGATGACTGCACAGAGGCTCGACGGCAAGGCGACCGCCGCTCAGATCAAGGCCGAGCTGGCCGAGAGGGTGACGGCGTTGCGGGCGCACGGGATCGTCCCGGGCCTGGGAACGGTCCTCGTCGGTGATGACCCGGCCTCCCACCAGTACGTCCGCGGCAAGCACCGCGACTGCGCCCAGGTGGGGATCGAGTCCATCCGCGTCGACCTGCCGGCAGATGTCACCGCCGAATCCCTTGAGGAGCACATCCACCGGCTCAACGAGGATCCGGCCTGCACCGGCTACATCGTCCAGCTGCCGCTGCCGCGCCACATCGACCAGAACTGGGCCCTCGGTCTCATCGACCCATTGAAGGACGCCGACGGTCTGGCGCCGGTCTCGCTGGGCTACCTGGTGCTCAACCAGCCCGCCCCGCTGCCCTGCACCCCGCGCGGCATCGTCGAGCTGCTCAGCCGACACGGCATCGAGCTGCCCGGCAAGGAGGTCTGCGTGGTCGGCCGCGGGACGACGGTCGGCCGCCCGCTGGGCCTGCTGCTGACCCGCCGCACCGAGAACTGCACCGTCACCCTGTGCCACACCGGGACCCGGGACCTCGCCAGCCACACCCGCTCCGCCGACATCGTGGTGGGTGCGGCCGGGGTTCCCGGCCTCATCGACGCCTCGATGATCCGGGAGGGGGCGGTGCTCGTCGATGTCGGCGTCTCGCGGTCCCCCGAGGGCAAGATCCTGGGCGACTTCGCCGTCGATGTCTGGGAGAAGGCCGCCTGGGTCTCCCCGAACCCCGGCGGGGTCGGCCCGATGACCCGCGCGATGCTGCTGTCCAATGTCGTGGACCGGGCCGAGCAGCTCGCCGCGCAGAGGCCGGCGGGCTCGTGACCGTCAGGCCGCAGGTGGCGCGGGACCCCCAGACCTCCTCGCCCTGGGCCCTGCTGACCTGCCTGGCCGGGGTGGTGGTCTGTTCGGCCGTCATCTACACCGGCCACTGGCGCAAGGGGGCGATGGTCTTCGCCCTGTCGGTGCTGGCGGCGGGCCTGATGAGGCTGTTCCTCCCGGCCCGGTGGGCCGGTCAGCTCGTGGTGCGCGCCAAGTGGGTCGACTGCCTCATCCTGCTGACATCGGCGGTGGCGGTGGCCGTCCTGGTGATGGTGGTGCCCCACTCCCAGCCGTCCTGATCGGGCTGTCCCCGGGGGCTGTCGGGGCCGGTCTCCGGGACATGCCGGGCGCAAAACGCTGCGTCCGCGATTCAGTGCGGAGACCTCCGGACGCAACTCGGGGAGCCGACCGAGGTCGGCTCCCCGAGAGGTCAGGAGAGGTGGGACTCAGATGAGACCCAGCTCGGTGACGGCCTTGCGCTCGTCCTCGAGCTCGGCGATCGAGGCATCGATCTTGGCGCGCGAGAAGGCGTCGATGTCGAGGCCCTGGACGATCTCGACCTTGCCGTCGGTGACGGTGACGGGGAAGGAGGAGATGACTCCCTCGGGAACCCCGTAGGAGCCGTCAGAGGGAACGGCCATCGAGACCCAGTCGCCCTTGGCGGTGGTGCCCAGCCAGTCGTGCATGCACTCGACGGTGGCGTTGGCGGCCGAGGCCGCCGAGGAGGAACCGCGAGCAGCGATGATGGCCGCGCCGCGCTTGGCGACGGTCGGGATGAAGTCGTTCTCGACCCAGGCCTCGTCCACCAGGTCGGCAGCGCTCTTGCCTGCGACCTCGGCGTGGAAGACGTCGGGGTACTGGGTGGAGGAGTGGTTGCCCCAGATGGTCATGTGCTTGACATCGGCGACGCTGGCGCCGACCTTCTTGGCCAGCTGCGTCTTGGCGCGGTTGTGGTCGAGGCGGGTCAGAGCGGCGAAGTGGTCGTTCGGGATGTCGGTGGCGTTGGTGCAGGCGATCAGCGCGTTGGTGTTGGCCGGGTTGCCGGTCACCAGGACCTTGACGTCGTCGGCGGCGACCTCGTTGAGGGCCTTGCCCTGAGCGGTGAAGATCGCGCCGTTCTTGCTCAGCAGGTCGGAACGCTCCATGCCGGCCTTGCGGGGCATGGCGCCGACCAGGAAGGCGGCGTTGACGCCGTCGAAGACCTTCTTGGGGTCATCGCCGATCTCAACATTGACCAGGTTCGGGAATGCGCAGTCGTCAAGCTCCATGACGACGCCCTCCAAGGCCTTCAGCGCCGGGGTGATCTCGAGCAGACGCAGCTCGATCGGCGTGGAACCCAGCAGTGAGCCGCTGGCGATGCGGAACAACAGGCTGTAACAGATCTGGCCGGCAGCGCCGGTGACGGCGATCTTGACGGGAGCAGTGCTCATCGAAAGTCTCCTATAAGTCCTCTGTGACACGATGTGAGACTCACTCTAGTAGTGGCACGAATGCCACCCGGCGGCGGCCCCTCGGCTCACCGCAGGGTCGGACGGCCGCCCTTGCCGGGGCCCGCGCGGGCGCTGTCCGCGGCCGGTCACCGAGCCTTCGTGCCGGCCCCTCACCGCACCGGAGATGCCGGCCCGAGGACCCCTGCTGCCGGAGATCCCCGCTGTCTGAGATCCCTGCTACCGGAAGATCCCTGCTACCGGAAGATCACCGTGCGCCGACCGTCCACGAAGGTCCGGTGCTCGCAGAACAGCCGCACCGCCTCCGCCAGAGTCGTCGACTCGGTGTCCTGACCGATCGCGGTGAGCTGCGCGACGGTCTGCGAGTGGTCCACGCGCTGGACGTTCTGCTCGATGATCGGGCCCTCGTCGAGATTGTCGGTGACGAAGTGGGCGGTGGCGCCGATCAGCTTGACCCCGCGCTCGTGGGCCTGACGGTAGGGACTGGCCCCCTTGAACCCGGGCAGGAAGGAGTGGTGGATGTTGATGCACCGGCCGGCCAGCGCCTCGCACAGCTCGGGGGACAGGATCTGCATGTAGCGGGCCAGCACGACCAGTTCGACACGGCGGTCCCGCACGGTGTCCAGGACCTCCTTCTCGAACTCGGCCTTGGTCTCCCTGGTGATCTGGCGGTGCTCGAAGTCCACGCCGTAGAAGGCGGCCAGGTCTGCCAGGTCCGGGTGATTGGCCATCACCGCCACGACGTCCAGGGGAAGCCGGCCGGCCTGCCGGTTGAACAGCAGATGGGACAGGCAGTGGGGCGCCTTGGAGGCCAGCACCAGGGTGCGCAGCGGTCGGCCCAGGTGGTCCACGCTGACCGTGGCGTCGAAGGCCGGTGCGATGCCGCGCAGGGCCGCGGTGAGATCCTCGGCCGAGGTCATGTCGCGAACCTGCAGGCGCATGAAGAAGCGACCCGTGTCGGTGCTGGAGAACTGCTGGAGCTCGGTGAGATTGCCGCCGGCGCTGACACAGGCTCCGGTGACGGCATGGACGATGCCGGGCCGGTCGGGGCACTGCCAGGTCACGACGAGTTCGTCATCGCTGCGACGGGTGAGGGGGAGGGGGTTGGTCACGGCCCACACCGTATCGTCTGGCGGCGGTCCGACAAGAGTGCCCGATCCCAGCTGATGGACGACGACTCCCCGCCGGGCGGCGTCGCACGGGTAGCCTGAGGCCCGGGACGGACCGCTGGTGTCGCTGGGCCGGTGGTGGAGACCGCATCCCGTCCGAGCCGCCACGACGACCGTCGACGCGGAGTCTGATCGGCCCTCGACCGACCCACGACTGCAAGGAGCATCACCTATGGCCACCATTGTCTGGACCAGGATCGACGAGGCGCCGGCGCTGGCGTCCTACTCGCTGCTGCCGATCGTGCAGGGATTCCTCCACGACTCCGGTGTCGAGGTCACCACCAGCGACATCTCGCTGGCCTCCCGGATCCTCGCCCAGTTCCCCGAGCGACTCGACGCCGATCAGCAGGTTCCCGACCACCTGGCCGAACTCGGCGCCCTCACCGCCGACCCCACCGCGTGCATCATCAAACTGCCCAACATCTCGGCATCCGTTCCCCAGCTCAAGGCCGCCATCGCCGAGCTGCAGTCCCAGGGGTTCGACATCCCCGATCTGCCCGAGCATCCCGACGACGACGCCTCGCGTCAGATCGCCGCCCGGTACGCGAGTGTGCTGGGATCGGCCGTCAACCCGGTGCTGCGCCAGGGCAACTCCGACCGCCGGGCGCCGGCCGCCGTGAAGGCCTACGCCAAGGCCCACCCGCACCGCCTGGGGCCCTGGACCCCCGACAACAGGGCCCGTGTCGCACACATGGCCGATGACGACTTCTACGGCCACGAGACCTCCTTCGTCTCCGGCGGGGAGACGCTGAGCATCGTCCACGTCGGCGACGACGGCACCCGGACCGTGCTGGCCGACGGCCTGGAGGTCCTCGACGGGGAGATCGTCGACGCCACCTACCTGTCGGTGGCCGCCCTCGACGAGTTCTACGAGAAGACCCTCCAGCAGGCCAAGGAGGAGGACCTGCTGTGGTCGGTCCATCTCAAGGCCACCATGATGAAGGTCTCCGACCCGGTGCTGTTCGGCCACGCGGTGCGGACCTTCCTGGCCGACGTCTTCGACCGCTTCGGAGAGGACCTGGCCACCGTCGGGGTCAACCCCGATCTCGGTCTGGCCGATCTTCTCGCCAAGGTCGACACCCTCCCGCAGGACCGCGCCGAGGCGGTCCGCCAGGCCATCGACGCAGCCTTCGCGGCCCGTCCGGCGCTCGCCATGGTCGACTCCGACAAGGGCATCAGCAACCTGCACGCCGGCAACAACGTCATCATCGACGCCTCGATGCCCACCGTGGTCCGCGACTCCGGCTGCATGTGGAACGCGCGCGGCGAGCAGCAGCAGACCCTCGCGGTCATCCCCGACCGCAGCTACGCCACCATCTACGCCGCGATCATGGACGACTGCCGGGCCAACGGCGCCCTGGACCCCGCCACCATGGGAGACGTCCCCAATGTCGGCCTGATGGCCCAGAAGGCCGAGGAGTACGGCTCCCACGCCACCACCTTCATCCTCGATCGACCCGGCCGGGTGGAGGTCCGCTCCGGTGACGAGGTGCGGGTCAGCCAGCCGGTGGCCGCCGGAGACATCTGGCGGATGAGCCGGGTCCGCGACATCCCGGTGCGCGACTGGGTGCGACTGGCCGTCGACCGGGCGCGCATCACCGGGGCTCCCGCGGTGTTCTGGCTGGACGGCGACCGGGCCCACGACAGGCTGGTCATCGAGAAGGTGAAGGCCTACCTGCCCGAGCACGACACCACCGGCCTGGAGATCCGGATCCTGCCCCCGGCCGACGCCATGAAGTACACCCTGGAACGGGTCCGGCGCGGCGAGGACACCATCTCGGTGACCGGCAATGTGCTGCGCGACTACCTCACCGATCTGTTCCCGATCCTGGAGATCGGCACCAGCGCGAAGATGCTGTCGATCGTCCCGCTGCTGGCCGGTGGCGGCCTCTTCGAGACCGGGGCCGGCGGCTCGGCCCCCAAGCACGTCGCCCAGTTCATCGCCGAGGACTACCTGCGCTGGGACTCGCTGGGCGAGTTCTGTGCCCTGCAGGCCTGCCTCGACCACATCGGGCGGACCACCGAGGGCACCCGAGCGGCGGTCCTGGCCAAGACCCTGGACACCGCGATCGGCGCCTATCTCGAGAACGACCGCTCCCCGGCCCGGCGGCTGGGCCAGATCGACAACCGCGGGTCGCAGTTCTACCTGGCCCTGTACTGGGCCCAGGCGCTGGCCACCCAGCTCGACGACGCCCGGCTCGCCGGCCGCTTCGGGCGCACCGCCGAGTCCCTGGACAACCACACCGACTCGATCCTCGCCGAGCTCCTGGCGGTCCAGGGCCATCCGGTGGATCTGGGCGGCTACTACCGGATGGATGACGACCGCGCGCGGGCCGCGATGCGGCCCAGCGAGACCTTCAACGCCGTCGTCGACGGCGTCCTCAACCGCACCCTGAGCGGAGATCAGGCCGACTGATCCGAGACCCCGGGCACCCCGGCCTCCGGGGTGGCGCACTTCGCCGGTCCGGGGGAGCGCACCACCCCGGAGGGCGCCGACCTTGGTCGGACTCGTCGGTGGTCCATAGTCTTGGGGCCGTGGGACGATCAGGCAGCGGTCAGCGGGACACCTCGGACGGCGGGGGAGCGGGGCGGTGGGCTCCGCCGAGCCGTGGAGTGCACCCTCGCGGGGCCTCCTGCCCCGGGACGAGCGAGGGACTCGCGGTGTCCCGGCGCTGCCGGACTGAGTGTGGCGGGGTCGCATCCGGGGCCCTCGACGAGACTGCCGTGGGCACGGTTCTGAGGGGACGGGCGGATGTCTGAGATCGTCAGCAATGTCATCCTGGTCCTGGTCTTCGTGATCGTCGGCGGGGTGTTCTCCGCCGCCGAGATGGCCCTGGTCACCCTGCGCCAGTCACAGGTTCAACAGCTCGCCGCCACCCGGGGGACCCGTGGCCGGGCCATCGCCGATCTGGTCGCCGACCCGAACCGGTTCCTCTCCTCTGTCCAGATCGGCGTCACCCTGTCGGGATTCCTCGCCTCGGCCTTCGGCGGAGCCACCCTCGCCCGGCACCTCGACCCGGTCTTCGTGCGCTGGGGGGTCCCGGCCGCGGTGGCCTCCACGCTCTCCCTGATCCTCACCACGATCGTCATCTCCTATGTGTCGATCGTGCTGGGCGAGCTCACCGCGAAGAGGCTGGCGATGCAGCGGGCCGAGGGGTTCTCGCTGGTGCTGGGACCGCTGACCAACGCCATCTCGAAGGTCTTCCGGCCGATCATCTGGTTCCTGGGGGTCTCCACCGATGCCCTGGTGCGGGTGCTGGGCGGTGATCCGAGTGCGGATCGCGAGGAGATCACCGAGGAGGAGCTGCGCTCGATGGTGGTCTCCTCGGCCTCCCTGGGTCCCGAGGAGAGACGCATCCTCGACGAGGTGTTCCACGCCGGGGAGCGCTCCCTGCGCGAGGTGATGGTGCCGCGCACCGAGGTCGAGTTCCTGGCCGGGGACATGTCTGCGGCCCAGGCGGCCAGCCTGGTGAGGGAGGGGTCCCACTCGCGCTACCCGGTCACCGACGGATCGGTGGACCGGATCGCCGGTTTCGTCCACGTCCGAGACCTTCTCGCGCTGGATCCGGCACAGCGTCACTCCAAGGTGATCCAGCTGGTCCGCCCGGTGCGCTCGCTGCCGGACTCGGTCAAGGCCCTCAAGGCGCTCTCGGCGATGCGCCGTGGTCGCTCCCATCTGGCGGTGGTTCTCGACGAGTACGGCGGCACCGCGGGAATCGTCACCCTGGAGGATCTCGTCGAGGAACTCGTCGGTGAGATCACCGACGAGTACGACACGGTGGCCCCCTCCGACGCCATGCACGTGAGGATGCGCGACATCGACGGCCTGATGACGCTGGAGGCCTTCGCCGACCGGACCGGCCTGGTGCTGCCCGAGGGGCCCTACGACACGGTGGCCGGCTACTTCATGTCACGGTACGGGAAGGTGCCGGTCAAGGGCGCCAAGATCCGCGTCCACCTTACCGAGGTCGATGCTCCGCAGACCTCCGAGCAGCCCGCCCCGACCGACACGGCGGCCAATATCGAGATGACGGTCACCGGGGTGGACGGCCGGCGTGCGGCATGGCTGGACATGCGTCACCTCGACGAGCCGGCCGCAGAGCCGGCAACCCCGGTCACGGCAGCCCCGGTCACGGAGACTCATGCCACGACTCGAGTCACGACACCTCCTGCCGAGGGAGGCACTGCGTCCGCACGCACTGTCGCCCACAGCCCCTCGGAGACGGCGACGGCGGGCAGAATAGAAGGAGAAGGAACCGGGCCCGATCCGACGGGGAGGTGAGACCCATGACTGGCCATCTTGTCCCGGGACCCGACCCGGACGGCTCGACGCTGCTCACCACCCCTGCCGTGGAGAGTCTCCTGCGGGCCGCCGTCGACCATGCCGGCGGGCACCTGGACTCCTGGCGGCTGGACCACGTCGACGCCAACCCCGGCCTGTCCACCACCGCGACCTACCTGGCCACCGTCACCTGGTCCTACGGCACCCGGTCCGAACTGCTGGGGGTCAGCGCTCGCAGCTCCGGACCGGCCACCAGTGACGGCAATGCCGAGATCTTCGCCGACGGGGACCGTGAGGTCGCGGTCTGGCTCTACCCGAACGACCCGGACCTGCCCGGCCTGGCCCGCGCCGCCTATCCCGACCGGATGGCCGAGCTCATCACCAGCCTGGGGCTGGTGGGACGGCCGGTGAGCCCGGGGCAGGTGAGTCTGCGGATGATCGGCTACCGGCCGCGACGCCGGGCGGTGGTGCGTGTCGACGTCACCGACCCGCGCCGCACCTTCTACGTCAAGGTGCTGCGGGGAACCCTGTTCGCCGACGTCCTCCACCGGCACCGGATCCTGCTGGACGCCGGCGTCCCGGCCCCGGAGATCGCCGGGACCACCGACGACAACCTGCTCATCCTGGCCGAACTGCCCGGCCGGCCACTGGCCCGGGCGGTCTTCGACCCCGTGGAACCGTGCACCGCCGCGAATCTCATCGGCGTCCTGGACACCATGCCGATCTCGGTCGCGGCACTGGAGCGTCGCCCGCCGTGGAGCGAGGCGGTCAACCACTACGTCCAGATGGTCTCGGCGGCGATGCCCTCCCAGGCCGGCCGGCTGGCCTGGATGTCGCAGACCATCGGTCAGGGACTGTCCGCCATCCCCCGTGGCGAGGAGGCCACCCACGGGGACTTCCATGAGGGCCAGGTCCATGTCGCCGACGGAAGGGTCTGCGGGATCCTCGACGTCGACACCATCGGCCCCGGCCGGCGGGCCGACGACCTGGCCTGCATGGTCGCCCACCTGTCGACCATCCAGCGGATGGACGCCCAGCAGGCCAGCCGGGTGCACCACCTCATCCGCACCTGGGTGCCCGTCTTCGACGAACGGGTGGACCCCACCGAGCTGAGACTGCGCGCCGCGGCGGTGATCATCTCGCTGGCCACCGGCCCCTACCGGAGCCAGGAGCCGCACTGGGAGCACGAGACCGTGATGATCCTGGACGCCGCCGAGGCCCTGGTCCGCCAGGTCGTCTGAGGGTCGCGGGTACCTCGGCACGGAGCCGACCCTCGCCCGGCCGGGGGTCAGCCGACCCCGCCCGGGAACCAGCCGTCCCCGGCTCCGGAGCGACCGGCCGACCCGGCTCCGGATCAGATTGTGACGATATGGTCACGCTTGCCCGCTGCGACCGCTGTTGGGCCACCGTCGGCACGGCAGGTGGTCTACAGTTTTGACCGCCTCGCGTCGGTGACGTCAACGCGACCGCTCCATGATCTTCGTCCTGCTCCAGGAGGCAGTCCGTGAAGAAGAAAGCCCTCGCAGCCTCGGCCGTGTTCTCGGCCATGGCCCTGACCCTGTCGGCGTGTGCCCAGGCACCCGACCAGTCCAGCAGCAGCGCATCCCCGGCCGCGTCGGCCTCCGGGAAGCCTGCCTCCGGCGACTTCAAGGCATGCATCGTCTCCGACTCCGCCGGGTTCACCGACAAGTCCTTCAACCAGACCTCTCTGGCCGGCCTCGAGAAGGCCGCCACCGATCTGAAGATCAACACCGCCAAGGTGGAGTCCAAGGACGACAAGGACTACGCCGTCAACATCCAGTCGATGGTCGACGCCAAGTGCACCATCATCGTCTCGGTCGGCTTCCTGCTCGAGAAGGCGACCGTGGCTGCCGCCAAGGCCAACCCCAACATCGACTTCGCGATCGTCGACTCCCAGCCCGAGGGCGCTCCCTCGAACCTCAAGCCGCTGATCTTCAACACCGCCGAGTCCTCCTTCATGGCCGGCTACCTCGCGGCCGCCCTCACCAAGACCGGCAAGGTCGGAACCTTCGGCGGCATGAAGATCCCCACCGTGACGATCTTCATGGACGGCTACGCCCAGGGTGTCGACTACTACAACACCCAGAAGAAGAAGTCGGTCCAGGTGCTCGGCTGGGACGCCAAGAAGCAGGACGGCCTGTTCGTCCCCCAGCCCAACCCCTTCCAGAACGTCGCCGGTGGCAAGACGACCGCCCAGACCCTCATCAACCAGGGCGCCGACATCGTCCTGCCGGTGGCCGGCAATGCCGGTAACGGTGCTCTTCAGGTGGTGAAGTCCTCGGGCGGCAAGGCCAACGCCATCTGGGTCGACGCCGACGGCTGCAACACCCAGCCGAACTACTGCTCCAGCATCATCACCTCGGTGTACAAGGGCATGGACGTGGCGGTCTACGACGCCATCAAGGCGGCCAAGGACGGATCCTTCTCCGGCACACCCTATGTCGGCTCGCTGGCCGACGGCGGCACCGGACTGTCTCCCTTCCACACCTTCGACTCCAAGATCCCGGCCGATCTCAAGGCGGATCTGACCAAGATCAAGTCCGACATCGGCTCGGGCGCGATCAAGATCACCTCGACGGCCCAGCCCAAGAAGTGACCAGGTACCGCAACTAGCCCGCAGATCACCGGCCGGCCCCGTCGACGAGGCGGGGCCGGCCGGTGATCTGATGGCGCCTCCGGTTCCCGGGTCAGGGGCCGGTCCGACTGAGCGTGGAAGGATCTCCCCGTGGCAGATGTCACAACCCAGGACTCGACGACGGCCCCACCGGTGGCCAAGGGGCTCAGCCTGCGCGGAGTCTCCAAGCGGTTCGGCGGACTGACCGCCAACGACCAGATCGACCTCGACGTCGTCCCGGGGCGGATCCACTGCCTGCTGGGGGAGAACGGGGCGGGCAAGTCGACCCTGATGAACATCCTCTACGGACTCCTGGAGTCCGACGAGGGGTCGATCTACATCGACGGCGTCGAGAAGCACTTCGACAACCCGAAGCAGGCCATGGCGGCCGGTATCGGGATGGTTCACCAGCACTTCATGCTGGTCGACGTGTTCACGGTCGCCGAGAACATCATCCTGGGCCGGGAGCCCTCCCGCGCCGGGGTGCTCGACATGCGCCGGGCCCGCGCCACCGTCCGCGACCTGTCGAGCCGCTACCACCTGGACGTCGCCCCCGATGCGGTGGTGGAGAACCTGCCGGTCGGCGTCCAGCAGCGCGTGGAGATTCTCAAGTCGCTGGCCAATGACGCCCGGTTCCTCATCTTCGACGAGCCGACCGCCGTCCTCACCCCTCAGGAGATCGAGGAGCTGATGGAGGTCATGAGAACCCTGCGCGACGAGGGCCGGGCGATCGTCTTCATCACCCACAAGCTTCACGAGGTCCGGGCGATCGCCGATGACATCACCGTCATCCGTCGCGGTCGGGTGGTCGGCCAGGCCCAACCCCAGAACTCCGAGGGGGAGCTTGCCGAGATGATGGTCGGACGGGCCGTCAACCTGGTCGTCGACAAGGAGCCGGCGCACCCCGGGGACACCAGACTGGAGATCGACCACCTCACGGTGGCCGACGACACCGGGGCGGTGATGGTCGACGACGTCTCGCTGTCGGTGGCCGGGGGAGAGATCCTGTGCATCGCCGGCGTCCAGGGCAATGGCCAGACCGAGCTGGCCCAGGCCCTGCTGGGCACCGTGCGTCCCACCACCGGGCAGATCCGCATCGACGGGGTGGCCACCGCCCAGATGGACCCCGGACAAACCATTCGGGCCGGCCTCGGATTCGTCCCCGAGGACCGCCAGCGCGACGGCTTCGTCGGCGAGTACACGGTGGCCCAGAACCTGGTCCTCAACCATGTCGAGGACTTCGCCCGGGCCGGGAACCTCAGACTCGGACAGATCCACGACAACGCGGTCGCCCGGGTCGAGGAGTTCGACATCCGGACCCCCTCGGTGAATCTCCCAGTGCGCTCCCTGTCGGGAGGCAACCAGCAGAAGGTGGTGCTGGCCCGCGAGCTGTCCCGTGACCTCAGCGTGTTGGTGGCATCCCAGCCGACCCGCGGCGTCGACGTCGGCGCCATCGAGTTCCTGCACAGCCGCCTGGTCTCCGAGCGGGACAAGGGCACCGCGGTGCTCATCGTCTCCACCGAGCTCGACGAGATCGAGGCGCTGGCCGACCGGATCGCCGTGATGTACCGCGGCAGGGTGGTCGGGGTGGTGCCCGCGGGCACCCCGCGCGACGTCCTCGGCCTCATGATGGCCGGCGCAAGCTACCAGGAGGCGCTCGACGGCGCCACCTCCTCCCGGCAGGATGCTGACGGGCACGATCACGTTGAGAAGGTCATCGATGAGCACGAGTGAGACGCCGAACCCCGGACCCGAGGGGTCTGAGAACGCGGCCCCCGAGGAGGTCGCCCCGCTGGACCAGTCCGTGGTGGACAAGGTCCCCACCGACGCCCCGGTCACCAGCCACGAGATCGTCGCCGCCCAGGAGAGCCGGGCGCGCAGCGGGTTCCCGTGGAATGAGCTGTGGGTGACGGTGGCGGCCTTCGTGATGGCCTTCATCGTCTCCGCGGTGGTGATGGTGGTCGCCGACCCGGACATCTCCAAGCAGTGGTCCTACGTCCTCAGCCGCCCCGACGCCATCACCAGCTCCTGGGCGAAGGTCTCGGGCGCCTACGTGGCGCTGTTCCAGGGAGCCTTCGGGTCCTGGACGGCGATCACCGCCACCACCGCCCAGGCGGCCCCGCTGATCTGCGGAGGCCTGGCGATCGGCCTCGCCTTCAAGGCCGGCCTGTTCAACATCGGCGGTCAGGGCCAGGCGATCGCCGGGGCCACCCTCGCGGCGTGGGTGGGATTCAACTTCCACAGCCTCCCGCTGGTTCCCCATCTTGTCCTGGCGATGATCGCCGGACTGCTCGGCGGCGCCGTCTGGGGCGGCATCGCCGGCGTCCTGCGCGCCAAGGCGGGAGCAAATGAGGTCATCGTCACCATCATGCTCAACTACGTCGCCTCCGGCCTGCTGGCCTGGCTGCTCACCACCAGCGCCTTCCAGATGCCCGGGCGCACCGATCCGATCGCCCCGCCGGTGGACTGGGCGGCCACCTTCCCGAGACTGGCCGGGTCCCAGCTCCACCTGGGCTTCTTCCTGGCCCTGCTGCTGGCGGTGGCCACCTGGTGGCTGCTGGACCGCACCAGGCTCGGATTCCACATCAAGGCCGTCGGGGCCAACCCGAACGCCTCGGCGACCGCCGGCATGAAGGTCGACCGGATCATCGCCGTGACGATGATCATCTCCGGTGCGCTGGCCGGATTCGCCGGCGTGGAGGTGGCCCTGGGTCCGATCTCGGGAGCGACCCCCACCCAGCTGTCCATCGGACTGGTCGGATCGATCGGCTTCGACTCCATCACGGTCGCCCTGCTGGGCCGGTCCAGGCCGCTCGGCGTGGTGCTGGCCGGTCTGTTCTGGGGGGCGATGAGCCAGGGCGGCCTGCGGATGCAGGCCCTGGCCCAGACCCCGCTGGACCTGGTGAGCGTCATCCAGGCCGTCATCGTGATGTTCGTGGCCGCGCCGATGCTGGTCAAGACGATCCTGCCCTTCCTCAAGACCGCTCATGACCGACGACGGGAACGCAGCACCAAGCCCGGGTCCGACCCGAAGACGGGAGCACTGGCATGAGCCCCGACAAGATCCGCCTGCCTCGCCCCGCCGAGTCCGACCCGGTGCGCGCCGGGGTGGCCGCACCCCCTGTCCCGGACGGTTCCGGGGACGGTGCCGCCGATGAGATCTCACTGGTCCACATCGAGTCCCGGGAGGCGCGCACCCACCGGCTGTCCACCTCGGTCCTGATCGGTCTGATGGCCGTCGTCCTGCTGTGGTTGACCACCATGACGACCGGCCGGGCCCACTTCTCCTTCGCCGATGCCCTGTCGACCCACAAGCTGGGCACCCTGGGGGTTTCCGGCGTCCCCGTCGTGCTGGTCTCGGGACTGCTGTGCGCACTGGCCGCGGCCGGGTTCTTCCTGGGCCGCTCCCACCGGGCCATCTCCCGGACCTCGGCGGTGGTCGCCGGGGTGACCATCGTGGTCGGTTTCCTCACCTGGGCGGCGGCCGGCCATGAGCTGCCCTTCCAGGTCGCCAGCCAGCTCCAGGGCACCATCGCCCTGGCCACCCCGCTCATCCTGGGCGCCCTGTGCGGGGTGATGTGCGAACGATCCGGGGTCGTCAACGTCGCCATCGAGGGCCAGATGCTCACCGCGGCCTTCGCCTCGGCGCTGGTCGGCTCGATGACCCAGTCGATCACCGCGGCCATCATCGCGGCGGTGATCGCCGGCGTTGCGATGGCGGCCCTGCTCGCGGTGTTCACCGTGAAGTACCTGGTCGACCAGGTGGTGATGGGGGTCGTGGTGAACCTGTTCGCCTCCGGCCTCACCGGCTTCCTCTACAACCAGCTGATGGGCCAGGACACCGAGAAGTACAACACCGCTCCGATCATGGGCCAGATCGCCATCCCAGGGCTGTCGAAGATCCCCTTCGTCGGCTCGGTGCTGTTCGACCAGACGATCCTCGTCTACGTCGCGGTGTGCTGCATCCCGCTGGTCTACCTGCTGCTGTGGCACACCCGCTGGGGACTGCGGGTGCGTTCGGTCGGCGAGCACCCCCAGGCCGCCGACACCGTCGGAATCTCGGTCGCCGGGATCCGCTGGGCGGCCGTTCTGGCCGGCGGCGTGCTGGCCGGACTGGGCGGTGCTTACTTCACGATCGGCACCGTCGGCTCCTTCTCCAAGGACATCACCGTCGGCAACGGCTTCATCGCCCTGGCCGCCCTCATCATGGGCCGCTGGCGGCCGGGTCTGGCCGCCCTGATGGCGCTGTTCTTCGCCTTCCTCACCCAGCTGTCGACCGAGCTGGGACCGTTGGGGACGCCGATGCCCAGCCAGTTCCTGCTGCTGCTGCCCTACCTGGCCACGATTGTCGCGGTGGCCGGGCTGGTCGGTAAGGTGCGGGCCCCGGCCGCTGACGGCGATCCCTTCATCAAGGAGTGACCGATCGCCGCACCGGCGAGGCGGGAGAGCGGAGGATGATGAGCGAGGGAATCGACTGGCAGCGGCTGCACCGGGCGGCGCGGGCCGCCTGCGAGCACGGCTACGCCCCCTACTCCCACTACCGAGTCGGGGCCGCCGGGCTGGTGGACGACGGCCGGCTGGTGGTCGGCTGCAATGTCGAGAACGCCGCCTACGGCGTCACCCTGTGCGCCGAGTGCGGGCTGATCAGCAGCCTTGTCGCCGGCGGTGGCGGGAGGTTGGTGGCGTTCTGCTGCGTCGACTCCTCCGGTACGGCGATCATGGCCTGCGGGCGCTGCCGGCAGCTGCTCTGGGAGCACGGCGGGGCCGGACTTCTGGTCGACACCCCGCTCGGCGTGCTCCCGATGAGCCAGGTCCTGCCCCAGGCCTTCGACATCACCAACCTCGACGCCCGACGTGCCGCCGAGGAGACCGGACACCGCGAGGGGACTCCCGAATGATCACAGCAGCCGCTGACGGCTCCTCCCTGGACAACCCCGGCCCGGCCGGCTGGGCCTGGTACATCGACGACGATCACTGGGCGGCCGGCGGTTGGCCGCGCGGAACCAACAACATGGGAGAGTTGATGGCCGTCCTCGATCTGCTGCGCTCCACCGCCGTCGCCGACGCCGAGGAGCCACTCACCGTGCTGTGCGACTCGCAGTACGCCATCAACTGCTGCACCCGGTGGATCCCGGGCTGGAAGAAGCGCGGCTGGAAGAAGCGCGACGGCAAGCCGGTCCTCAACCGGGACCTGCTCGAACAGCTCGACGAGGCGCTGGCCGGCCGCGATGTCACCTTCGAGTGGGTCAAGGGACATGCCGGCCACCGGATGAACGAGGCCGCCGACCACCGGGCCAGGGCGGCCGCGACCGCCTACCGCGACGGCACCCCGGTCGACGCCGGGCCGGGCATGACCGGCCACGGACCGGTCGCCGAGGAGCCCGACCCGGGCCAGAACCGCGACGAAGGCACCGGGGACGGCTCGAGGCCCGCCGATCAGGGGCAGCGCAGCGACCAGGAGGGCCTGTTCGCGCTGCCGGAGACCCCGCTGACCCCCGACCAGGAGCTGCTGGTCGAGCTGACCCGGCTGGAGCGGCTCACCCTCTCCGATGAGATCCGCACGGACCCGGCCAGGATGGCGGAGTTGATGGCTCCGGACTTCGTCGAGCACGCCGCCAGCGGCCGGCTGTGGACCCGCGGGCGGATGCTGGCCAGCCTCAAACCCCTGGAGGTCCGGCCGAAGTTCGAGGTGCTGGGGCTGATGCACCTGGGTCCGGACACCGTGCTGCTGCGCTGGCGGGAGAGGGGCGGTTCGCGGGTGGTGCTGCGCGCCTCCATCTGGCAGCGCGGTGGCGCTCACGGCTGGCAGATGCGGTTCCACCAGGGGACCCCGGTCCGCTGATCGGTGCCCCCGCGCCGGACCGATAAGCTGGGGCCCATGTGTGCCAACATTCTTGCCGCCGTCGCGTGGCCCTACGCCAATGGGCCCCGACACATCGGCCATGTCTCCGGCTTCGGAGTTCCCTCAGACGTCTTCGCCCGGTTCATGCGCATGTCAGGACACCGGGTGCTGATGGTCTCGGGATCCGACTGCCATGGCACCGCCATCTCGGTGAAGGCGGACCAGGAGGGTCTGACCGCCCAGCAGTGCGCCGAGAAGTACCACCGCATCATCGCCAAGGATCTGCAGGGGCTGGGGCTGTCCTACGACCTGTACACCGAGACGATGACCGACAACCACGCCCATGTCGTCCAGGAGATCTTCCGGACCCTGCACAGCAACGGCTACCTCGTCAAGCACTCCGAGCTGGCCGCCTTCGAGGCCGGTACCGGGCGCACCCTGCCCGACCGCTACATCGAGGGCACCTGCCCGTTCTGCGGCTATGACGACGCCCGCGGCGACCAGTGCGACCACTGCGGACGGCAGCTGGACGCCACCGACCTGGTCAATCCGCACTCCAAGACCACCGGGGCGGTCCCCGAGTTCCGCGAGACCGAGCACTTCTTCCTGGATCTGCCGGCCCTGGCGACCTCGCTGACCGAGTGGATCGACACCCGCACCGACTGGCGGCCCAATGTCCTGAAGTTCTCGCACAACCTGCTCGACGAGTTGCGTCCCCGACCCATCACCCGTGACCTCGACTGGGGCGTCCCGGTGCCTGTGGAGGGCTGGCAGGACAACCCGATGAAGAGCATCTACGTCTGGTTCGACGCCGTGATCGGATACCTGTCGGCGTCCATCGAGTGGGCCCGGCGCAGCGGTCATCCGGAGGCCTGGAAGGACTTCTGGACCGGTGGCCAGGAGCAGTCCTACTACTTCATGGGCAAGGACAACATCGTCTTCCACTCGGTGATCTGGCCCGGCATCCTGCTCGGCGTCGACGGCGAGGGGGACAAGGGCGGGGAGCAGTCCCAGGAGCTCGGCCACCTCGACCTGCCCACAGAGATCGTCTCCAGCGAGTTCCTCACCATGAGCGGCTCGAAGGTCTCCAACTCGCGCGGCGCGACGATCTTCGTCGGTGACTTCCTGCGCGAGTTCGGCCCTGACGCGCTGCGCTACTTCATCGCGGTCGCCGGTCCGGAGAACCAGGACACCGACTTCACCTGGGACGAGTTCGTCCGCCGGGTGAACTTCGAACTGGCCAACGAGTGGGGCAACCTGGTCAACCGGTCGGTCTCGATGGCCTTCAAGAACTGCGGGCAGATCCCGGCCGCCGGCGAGCTCACTGACGACGACACCGAGCTGCTGGAGGCCTCCCGGGGCGCCTTCGAGACGGTGGGGGAGCTGCTCGGCCACGCCAAGTTCAAGGCGGCGATCACCGAGGCGATGAGGATCGTCGGGCTCGCCAACGCGTACATCAGCGCCCAGGAGCCCTGGAAGCTCAAGGACGACTCGGCCCGCCGCGACACCGTGCTGCACGTCGCCCTCCAGGTGGTCAGCGACTGCAACACCCTGCTCACCCCCTTCCTGCCGCACGCCAGCCAGCAGGTCTACCAGGCCCTGGGCGGGGAGGGCATCTGGGCCGCCATGCCCGAGATGGTCGAGGTGGAGGAGAACGGTCGCAGCTACCCGGTGCTGCAGGGCGACTACGCCGCCGAGAAGGCGCACTGGGCCTCCGAGCCGATCGCGGTGGGGCGTCCGCTGTCCAAGCCCTCGCCGATCGTCCACAAGATCGACCCGAAGCTGGCCGAGACCGGCCCCGAGTGGGCGCCGATCAGCACCGACTGAGGTCCCTCGGTCCCCGGCCTCAGATCCGGGTGTTGCTCAGACTGGGTGCTGCCCAGATCTGGGTGTCGGGGGCCAGCGACGCGATCTCGCGGCGGGCCAGCGCCATCCGCATCGGCTGGAATCCCCTCGCCACGGCGCGACCGCGCAGCTCCCGCTCATCCTGGCGTAGCGCCAGTCCCCGCCGGAGCAGGATCGAGGGCTGCTTGCGGTGCTGACGCAGGTCGCGACCCAGACGGCGGGCGAAGTTGAGATCGCGGGGCCGGTCCAGCCAGATCGGCAGCACCGCCAGGCCGGCGGCCCGGCAGGGGGCGAGCAGGTCGGTGGCGAAGATCCCCTCGGCCAGGACCGCCGGGGACCCCGCGGTGCAGATCTCCTGGCTGCCCCTGGTCCGGTTCTCCGAGATGACGTAGTGCGGGGTGACCGCGCGACCGGAGGCCACCAGCCGGCTGAGGGCGGCCACCGCTGCTGCCATGTCCCAGGAGTCGACGTCGTCCCAGTCGACCATGCCGTGCACCCGGGGCAGGTCGGGGTCGTCTCCGTTGCGGTAGAAGTCGTCCAGCCTGACCTGCGGGACCGCGGTCAACCTGGCCAGACGGGACTTGCCCGATCCGGACGGACCGGCCAGCAGGACGATGGTGCACGATGCCACGGCCGGTCATTCTAGCGGTTCGGCGTCACGCCTCCGGTGAGGCCGCTGTGGTGGCCCGCCCTCGCGTTCCCGGCGTGCCGCACCGAATGTCCTGAATGCCCCGCATGGCCCGCGCCGACTGTGCCGGCCGGGCCGCGCGGGGTGGATCACCAGCCGCCGCCACCACCGCCGCCGAACCCGCCGCCTCCGGAGAACCCGCCTCCCGAGGAGCTCGTCGACGAGGTGCCGGCCGCCTCCATCGAGGAGGCCATCGCGGCATTCATGTCGTTGAGTGAGGAGCTGAATCCGTAGGCGAAGCCGGCGTTGAAGGCCATCGAGTCGCCGCCGTACCAGCCGTAGTTGCCGTGGTAGATGCCGCGCGCCTCCAGATCCTGGAAGATCTTCACCCACCGGTCGGCCACCCCGAAGACGGTCGCCCAGGGAAGGTAGCGGGAGAACACGTCGATGCCCTCCTCGAACTTGATCTGGTCGGCCTCGGCGGTGGTCAGGTACAGCCTGAAGCCCTTGATCTGATCGAGCACCGCGGTGCCCTTCGCGGTGCGCCCGGGCGACCTCATCATCCCCGCGACGCCCATCACGATGCCGATGAGCAGCACCGGGACGCCCAGCAGACCCCAGCCCACGAAGGCGCCCGCGACGGCGATCACGACGCCGAGGAGGGCGATGCCCAGACCGGCACCCAGGGACTTCATCCGCAGGGTCATCGGGTCGGTGTCGTACCAGCCGTAGGTCTTCACCGCGGTGTTGAGGTTGCCGGTCGCCACGCTGAGGGTGTTGTTGTCGTGCTGGTCGCGCAGCTGGGCGGTGGTGACGTTCCGTGAGCCGTCGAAGAACATGTCCAGGTAGGTGCGCTCCCAGCTGCGCAGCGTGTCGCCGCTCTGCGGGGTCTGGGTGAAGCTCCAGTCCTTGGTGCGTCCCTTGCGGTCGGCCCCCATCGGGGAGATGGTGAGGTGCCCGCGGACCGCCAGGTCCAGCATCGCGGCCGTGACGTCCTCGGTGTCGGCCGACCCGTCGAGCAGGGTTCCGGCCTCTGCCGGCGAGACGTCGCGCGGCGGCTGGAAGGCCACCGCCACCTCGGGATCCTTGCGTCGCACCTGGACCGGGCCCTCGCCGTTGGGCGGGATGATGCCGGGGGCGACCCCGGCGAACTCGCGGTCGCGGCCCTTGAGGCGGCTGCGCACCGCGACCCAGCCGGCCAGCAGGGCGGTGAGTACGGTGCCGACGGCGGTGGCCGGGTCCAGTCCGAAGGTGTTGCCGGCGTGGTAGCGCTTGGTCTCGCGGGCGACCGCCTTCTCGCTGAAGGTTCCGGCCGGGAAGCCGGCGACCACCTGGAAGGGATCGCGCTTGGCGAAGTCACGGCCCTGGAAGGTGGCGGTGCTGCCCTGCTTGGAGGAGGTGCACGGGGTCTCCTGGAAGCAGGCGGTTCGCTGTACGGCGGCAGGTCCGGTGATCTTGACGTTCGCCTGGTCGATCGGCACGTCGAAGTTGTCGAAGACCCGCCAGTTGAACTCGTCCAGCCCGCTGCTGGCGCTCTTCGGGGCGATCAGTCCGTGCACCGTGAAGGTCACCCGGTAGCGCTGGATCCCGGTGTAGGTGCTGCCCTTGCGTCCGATCTTGAGCTGGACCGCCGAGCTGGAGTCGTTCACCTCCACATTGGCGTTGGCCCCCGAGGGGCTGGTCACCGCGAACTTGGAGTAGTCGATCATCCGCCAGTGGTCCGGGTCGTCGGTGAGGCGCTGCTTCTTGACGAAGGTGAGGTAGGGGCCGCGGCCCTTGTCGTTGTCGAAGTCGAAGGCCATGTCGAGGGTGACCTGGGCGTCGCCGTCACGGTTCACATTCGCGTCGAGGTTGTACTCGGGGATCGACCAGCTGCGCGGGGTGTCGTCATCGTCGGCGCGGGCCACGGTGGTGCCCTGAACGGCCACCGAGGACAGCAGCACCATCACCAGGCAGGCCAGCGCCGCCAGCAGACGATGCCCGTGTCGAGGTCGTGATGGGCCAGGGACAAGGGGATCGTCAGTGTGTGCCATGCGCCCACCATACCGACAGCTGGTCCGCCGCCCCAGCGCCTCGGCGGACCAGCTGTCGGCCGCAGACTCAGTCGGACAGCCCCAGGCTCTCGCTGGCCTGGGCGCGCAGTCGCACCATGTCGGCGTCCAGTCTGTCCTTGGCGGCGGCCAGGTCGGCGGTCGTGGTTGCGGCGTCCAGCCGGACCTCGAGGTAGACCTTGAGCTTCGGCTCGGTGCCGGAGGGACGCGCCACCACGTGGGTGTGCGCGCCGGTGAGCTCGATGGCGTTCTGCCGGGGCAGGCCGGTGTCGGCATCGGGATCGTCGAGGTCGCGGACCGTCACGGGCTCACCCAGCAGCTCGTGCGGCGGGGACTGCCGGAGGCGGTCCATCGCCGCGGTGATCAGTGAGCGGTCCTGGACCCGGACAGCCAGCTGGCTGGTGCGGTGCAGACCGAACTGGCACCAGATCTGGTCGAGTCGCTGGCCGACCGTGAGGCCGTCGCGGCGCAGCTGCGCGGCGAGCTGCCAGATCACTGCCAGGGCGGTGATGCCGTCCTTGTCGGGGACCTTCGAGGGGTCGCAACAGTAGCCGATGGCCTCCTCGTAGCCGTAGACCAGTCCCGGCACCCGGCCGATCCACTTGAATCCGGTGAGGGTGGTGGCGTGCGGCTGGCCGGCGGCGCGGGCCATCCTCGCCAGGCAGGTCGAGGAGACCACCGAGTTGGCGTAGACCCCCTCGACGCCCTGCCCCAGCAGGTGGGCGCCGATCAGGGTGCCCAGCTCGTCGCCGGTGAGCATCCGCCAGTCCCCGTCGATGACGGCCGCGACAGCACAGCGGTCGGCGTCGGGATCGTTGGCGATCACCAGGTCGGCGTGCTCCCGGCGGGCCAGTGCGATCGACAGATCGAGGGCGCCGGGCTCCTCGGGGTTGGGAAAGGCGACGGTGGGGAAGTCGGGGTCGGGGTCGAGCTGTTCGACGACACCGGCGAAGGCGGGCAGGTGGGCGGCTCCGATGAGCCGGTCCACCACCCGGGTGCCCACCCCGTGCATCGCCGTGTACACCCAGCTCAACCGGCGCGGCGTCTGGTCGCTGATCAGGGATGCGGCACGGGCCACATAGGCGTCGATCAGGGCGTCGCCGACCATCTCGATGTCATCGCCCCGGGGGATCTCATCGACCGGGGAGGCGGAGATCCGGGAGATCTGCTCGGAGATCTCGGAGTCGGTCGGGGGCACGATCTGGGAGCCGTCGCCCAGATAGACCTTGTAGCCGTTGTCGGCGGGCGGGTTGTGGGATGCGGTCACCATCACCGCGGCGATCGCGTGGTAGTGGCCGATCCCGAAGGCGGTGACCGGGGTCGGGATCGGGGCATCGGCCAGCAGGGCGTGGAATCCGGCCCCGGCCATGATCTCGGCGGTGTCACGGGCGAAGACGTCGGAGTTGTGCCGGGCGTCGAAGCCGATCATCACCGGCCCCTCGTGGTGGCCGTGCGCGCGCAGCCATGCCGCGAACCCGGCGGCCGCGCGCTGGACGACCACCCGGTTCATCCGGGCCGGACCCGGCCCGAGGGCGGCCCTCAGGCCGGCCGTCCCGAAGGCCAGCGGACCCGCGAAGGCGGCCTCGATCTGCTCGGTCGCCGCCCGGTCCCCCGACAGCGCGCGGTCGCGCAGCTCGGTGAGCTGGGAGCGGGTGGCGGGATCGGGATCCTGGGCGATCCAGGCGTCCACCTCGGCGCGGCGCTGGAGGGACAGGCTGGTCACAGGAGACTCCTTGAGGTCGGGTGCGGGGGAGTGCGCCGGGATGGTCACAGCTGGGCCACCAGGGCGGCGAGCAGGTCCGCCAGCCGCGGCGCGGCAGCCCGTCCGGCGGCCACCACCTCCTGGTGGTCCAGGGGCTCGGGTGAGACCCCGGCGGCGAGGTTGGTCACCAGCGACAGACCCAGCAGGTCCAGGCCCGCCTCCCGGGCGGCGATGGCCTCCAGGGCGGTGGACATCCCCACCAGGTCGGCGCCGATGGCCGAGGCCATCCGCACCTCGGCGGGGGTCTCGTACTGGGGTCCGTGGAACTGCGCGTAGACGCCGGTGGCGATGGTCGGGTCGATGCGCTGCACCAGCTCGATGAGCCGCGGCGTCCACACCGAGGTCATGTCGATGAAGGTCGCCCCGCGCAGCGGGGTGGCTCCGGTGAGGTTGATGTGGTCGCTGATCGCCACCACGGTGCCGGGGGTCCACTCCCGGCGGATCCCGCCGCAGCCGTTGGTGAGGATCATGGTCGAGGCGCCGAGGGCCGCGACGGTGCGCACCCCGTGCACGACGGGCTCGACGCCGTGGCCCTCGTAGAAGTGGGTGCGGCCGGTGAGCACGATCGCGATCTTCCCGGAGGCGGTCCGGGTGGCGATGAGGTCCCCGCCGTGGCCGGCCACCACCGGTGCGAGGAATCCGGGGATCGAGGACAGCGGCATCCGGCCGATCTCTTGGCCGAGGTGGTCGGATCCGGCGGCCCATCCCGATCCCAGCACCAGGCCGATGTCGGCGCCGTCGATGCCCAGAGCGGCCCGGATGGTGTCGGCAGCCTGTGCGGCCAGGGAGCTCGGAGTGGTGGGTTCAGCGGCTGAGGTCATGAGGGCCACTCTAGAGCGTCCTCGAGACAGGGCGGGGGCGGCGATTCTCCGGCGGGCGGATGCGTCGGCGGCCACTGAGGAGAAGGTGCAGAGCAGAAGGTGCAGAGGGGAAGGTGCTGGGAGGGGTGGGCCCGAATGACGGGGGAGGGGTCAGCGGGGCCCCGGGCCCATCGGGCCGTCGTCGAACATGGCCGAGAACAGACCCAGACCGATCAGTCCGAGCCCGCCGACGGCCAGCCCGGAGACCGCCGGGCTGTGCTCGTAGCGCTGGTAGTAGCCGCGCACCCAGGGGGCGTAGTCCTCGCCGGCCTCCCAGTAGGGCACCTGGTGACCTGCCATCGGCACGGTGCGGATCCACGGCGAACGACCCTGCTGGATCCGATCGGCGTCGGCCGCGCAGGCCGGCACCTTGCGGGCGACTCCGCCCTCGGGGGCCCACATCACCTCAGCGGTCGAAGGACCGTGGGAGGGATCGAAGAAGCACGGCGGACGCATCTCGGGGACCGGATCGCCGTGCTGTCGCGCCTTGACGCAGGCCACCGCGTGCTGGCCCTCCTCCAGGGCCTCGGTGACCAGGGTGATGTTGCCGGTGCCCGGGTCTGAGGCCATCAGGGTCTTCGCCCGGTCATAGCAGTCCAGAGCCCTGGTCCAGTCCTTGCGGGCCTCGGAGGACAGATCCTCCGAGCCCATCTCGATGTCCAGCTCGCGAAGGCTCTCGCCGAAATTGGTGACGTCGGTCTCGGTGTCGGCGCGCATCTGGTTGACCCGCGCCTCGATGGCCTTGGTCCTTTTCGCCTCCACCTCGCGCGCCTGCCGCTGCGCGCGCGTCATCGCAGCCATGGTGGCGATCATTCCCACCAGGAAGACGATGAACAGCAGAAGATTTCCCATGACCCCCAGCATGCCGTTCCGGCAGCCGGGGCTCAAGGCGGGGTAGCCCACAGCGGACGGGTCCGCCAGGGATCACTGCGGGTCGACGATCTCGCAGACCACCTCTCCGGAGGCCACCGTGCTGCCGGGCTCGGCGATGAGGTTGCGGATGATCCCGGAGCGGTGGGCGGTGAGCGGCTGCTCCATCTTCATGGCCTCCAGGACGACGACCAGATCTCCCTCGCTGACCTGCTCCCCCTCCACGACCTCGACCTTGACGATGGTGCCCTGCATCGGCGACGCCAGCGCGTTGCCGCTCGGCTGAGCCGGACGGTGACCCCCGCGGGACCGTCTGGTGGGCTTCTTGGACCGGGCTCCCTGGGCCGGACGGGAGGCCTGCAGCGAGGCCGGCAGTCGGACCTCCACGCGCTTGCCGTTGACCTCCACCACCACGGTCTGCGGCGGCTCGGTCTCCTCCGGGTTGCCCAGATCGCCGGTGTAGGCGTCGATCTCGTTGTCGAACTCGGTCTCGATCCAGTCGGTGAAGACGCCGAAGTGCCCGTCCTCGGCGGTGAACGCCGGGTCCCGCACGACGACCCGGTCGAACGGGATGACGGTGGGCATGCCCTCGATCCGCATCTCGTCGAGGGCGCGCCGGGCGCGCTCCAGGGCCTGTTCGCGGCTGGATCCGGTGACCACCAGCTTGCCGATCAGCGAGTCGAAGGCGCCCGGGACCGACATGCCGGTGTGGTACCCCTCGTCCACCCGCACGCCGGGACCCGACGGCGGAACCCATGCGGTGAGCGTGCCGGGAGCGGGCATGAATCCACGGCCCGGGTCCTCGGCATTGATGCGGAACTCGAAGGAGTGGCCGCGCAGCTCCGGGTCGTGGTCCTCCAGACGGCCGCCCTCGGCGACGTGGAACATCAGGCGGACCAGGTCGGTGCCGGAGACCTCCTCGGAGACCGGGTGCTCGACCTGGAGACGGGTGTTGACCTCCAGGAAGCTGATGGTGCCGTCCTGTCCGACCAGGAACTCGCAGGTCCCGGCGCCGGTGTAACCGGCGTCCTTGAGGATGGCCTTCGACGCCGAGTAGAGCCGGTCGAGCTGCTCCTGGGAGAGGAACGGGGCGGGGGCCTCCTCGACCAGCTTCTGGTGGCGGCGCTGCAGGGAGCAGTCACGGGTCGAGATGATCTGGACGGTGCCGTACTGGTCGGCCAGGCACTGGGTCTCGACGTGTCGCGGCTTGTCGAGGTAGCGCTCGACGAAGCACTCGCCGCGGCCGAAGGCGGTGACCGCCTCGCGGACCGCAGACTCGTAGAGATCGGCGACCTCGTCCATCGTCCGGGCCACCTTCAGGCCGCGACCGCCGCCTCCGAAGGCGGCCTTGATGGCGATCGGAAGACCGTGGGTCCTGGCGAACTCGACGACCTCCTCGGCTCCCGAGACCGGGTCGGCGGTGCCGGGCACCAGGGGGGCACCGACCTTGTTGGCGATGTGGCGGGCCTGCACCTTGTCGCCCAGCGACCGGATCGCCGACGGCGGCGGCCCGATCCAGATCAGCCCGGCGTCGATGACGGCCTGGGCGAAGTCGGCATTCTCCGACAGGAAGCCGTAGCCGGGGTGGACGGCGTCGACCTCGGCCCGTCTGGCGACGTCGAGCAGTTTGTCGATGTCCAGGTAGGTCTGCGCGGGGGTGGTCCCGTTGAGGGCATAGGCCTCGTCGGCGAGCTTGACGAACAGCCCGTCGGCGTCGGAGTCGGCGTACACGGCGACACTGGTGATCCCTGCATCGGCTGCCGCTCGGATGACGCGTACCGCGATCTCTCCGCGGTTGGCGATGAGCACCCGGTGGATGGTCTGCCCCACGATTCCTCCATTCGTCACAGTCCCTATGGGACGGTCTCTGTGGAGTCTAGGGGCAGATCGCCCCGAATGTGACACAGCTCACGCTCCGGAGACTCATCGGGCCCGGCCCCATGACCTGCCGGACGGCCTGCTGCGGGCGGCTCGGAGGGCTAACCTCGACGGCGTGCCCACACCTGAGTTCATTCTTCAGTTGAGAGAGCAGATCGGTCACCGGGACCTGTGGTTGTCGGGGGCCACCGCCACCGTGGTGCGTCAGGTGGCGGGCCGACCCGCCGAGGTGCTTCTGGTGAGGCGCTCCGACGACAGCTCCTGGACCCCCATCTGCGGGATCGTCGAACCCGGCGAGCTGCCCTCCCAGACCGTGGTGAGGGAGGCAGCCGAGGAGGCGTGCGTCCAGATCGAGGTGGTCCGGCTCACCCGGATGGCCGTCTCCGGGACGATCGAGTACTCGAACCGGGACCGGTGCAATTACCTCGACCACGACTTCCTGTGCCGGTGGGTGGCCGGGGAGCCCCGGGTCGGCGACGACGAGTCCACCGACGCCCGCTTCTTCCCGCTGGACGCTCTGCCGCCACTCAAGCCGCGGCACGCCCGCAGGATCGAGGTGGCTCTGGCCGGGGGGCCGGACGTGGTGATCGAGCACGATCCCCACTGACTGGCCGGTCGCGTCCCTGTGCGGCCTCGTGCTGCGTGTGGCCGGACTGGGTGCTGGGTGCTGATGATCTGCGGGTCCTGTCCGCGGTCCGTCTCGCCCATGGGCGGCGGCGGGTCCCGGCGTCCGGCGGGTGGATGATGGAGGGGTGACGAAGATTGCACTGACCATCGCGGGATCCGAGGCCTCCGGCGGAGCCGGGGCCCAGACCGACCTCAAGACCTTTCACCAGCTCGGCGTGTTCGGCTGCACGGCGCTGACCTGCATCGTCTCCTTCGACCCGGCCAACGGCTGGGGCCACCGGTTCGTGCCGATCGATCCCCAGGTCATCTCCGACCAGATCGAGGCAGCGGTCGGCGTCCACGGCAGGATCGACGCGGTGAAGATCGGGATGCTCGGCACCCCGGCCACCATCGAGGCGGTCGAGGCCGCACTCAAGAAGTACCAGTTCGACAAGGTGGTGCTCGACCCGGTCCTCATCTGCAAGGGCCAGGAGGCCGGCGCCGCCCTGGACACCGACAATGCGCTGCGCGAGAAGCTGCTGCCGCTGGCCACCATGACCACACCGAACCTGTTCGAGACCCAGATCCTGGCCGGGGTCGACGAGATCACCTCGGTCGACGCCCTCATCGACGCCGCCAAGCGGATCCACGCCCAGGGAGTGCCCGCGGTGCTGGCCAAGGCCGGCACCCTGCTGAACACCGGCACCGCCCTCGACGTGTTCTACGACGGCGACACCCTCGAGGTCCTCGAGGTGCCCGCGGTCGGCAAGGAGCGCGTCTCCGGCGCCGGCTGCACCCTGGCCGCGGCCATCACCGCCGAGCTCGCCAAGGGGGCCACCCCGCTGGAGGCCAGCCGCACCGCCAAGAAGGTCGTCGTCTCGGCGATCGAGCACCGGATGCACGGCAATGCCCCCTTCGACTGCGCCTACCAGGGGTACTACCAGGGCTGAGCAGGGCTACCGAGGGCCGAGTGGGCCGGACCGGTCAGCGCCGGAACACCGGCCGGATCGACAACTCCTCGATCATCGCCTCGTCGGAGGCCTCCAGGGCGGTTCTCACCGTGGCGGCCACCGACTCCGGACGCAGGTGCTCCGAGGCCACATAGGGTCTGCCGCTGCCGGCCTGCAGGGCGACCTGCATGTCGGTGTCGACCCGGCCCGGATGGATCGAGGTCACCCTCACCACGCCCCGCTCCTCCTCGCGCAGGGCGTGGGTGAGGGCCCTCAACGCATACTTGGCCGCCGCGTAGATCCCCCCTCCCGGTCCGGGTCGGTTGAATCCCGACCCGGAGTTGATCATCACGATGTCGCCGTGGGAGGAGCGCAGCAGGGGCAGCAGCAGTCGGGTGAGATCGGCGACGGCCACCACGTCGATCTCCAGGACCCGTCGCCACTGCTCCCGCCCGGCCTCGCCGATGGCGCCGGGACCCTGGACGCCGACCGCCGCGCAGTTGACCAGCGCGTCGAGTCGGGTGATCGCCGAGGCGGCCCGTGCGGTGGCATACTCGTCGGCCAGATCGCAGATGAAGGGCTCGGCCGAGGGCAGTTCGGCGACCACCGGATCGACGGTCTGCGCCCGGGTGCCCCCGACCAGGACGTGGTGGTCGCGCCCCAGGTCGCGGGCGATCGCCCGGCCGATCCCGCGAGACCCTCCGGTGACCAGGACATGTCTGAGAGTGCTGTCAGCCATGACGCCACTCTATGAGCACCCCGCGGTCGCCGACCACGCGTATATCGTCGCCCCATGGACATCAGGCCCTGTGAGGTGCACTCGGAGGTCGGTCGACTGCGCACGGTGATCCTCCACCGGCCCGGCAACGAGCTGCGGCGTCTCACTCCGCGCAACAGCGACGCGCTGCTCTTCGACGGGCTTCCCTGGGTCGACCAGGCCCAGCGCGACCACGACTACTTCGTCCAGGTGCTGGTCGACCACGGGGTCGAGGTGCTACTGCTGCGCGACCTGCTGGAGG
Source organism: Acidipropionibacterium jensenii DSM 20535 (assembly GCF_000425285.1). Classification (GTDB taxonomy): domain Bacteria; phylum Actinomycetota; class Actinomycetes; order Propionibacteriales; family Propionibacteriaceae; genus Acidipropionibacterium; species Acidipropionibacterium jensenii. The sequence goes on from NZ_AUDD01000007.1 coordinate 108,116, forward strand.
AGGTCCTCGACGACCCCACGGCGCGCTCCCGGGCGATCCACGACGCCCTGTCCAGCCTCCGCCTGGACGACTCGGTGCGCGGGTACCTCAGAATCCGGATGGCCGAGCTGTCCAGCGAGGGACTGGCCGAGGTGCTGATGGCCGGCCTGTCCAACGGTGAGCTGTCGGACCTGGAACCGGCCGCCCCGCGCAGCCTGGTGACCGCCCTGCTGGCGCCCGAGGAGTTCGTCATCGCGCCGCTGCCGAACCTGCTGTTCACCCGCGACTCCAGCGTGTGGGTGGGACGCCACCTGGCCGTCACCTCGCTGACCATGCCGGCCCGTCGGCGCGAGACCCAGCTCACCGAGCTGATCTACGACCACCACCCCCGGTTCGCCGCCCACACACCCTGCTACGGCTGGCGTCAGGAGAATCTGGAGGGCGGCGACGTCCTCCACCTGGCCGCCGGTGTGATGGCCGTCGGCGTCGGACAGCGGACCTCCCCGGCCGGCGCCCAGCGTCTCGCCCGGATGGCCTTCGAACTCGGCGAGGCGCGGGTGGTGCTGGCGGTGCCGATCGACCAGCAGCGGGCCACCATGCACCTGGACACCATCTGCACCATGGTCGACACCGACGCGGTGGTGATGTACCCGCCGGTCGCCGACAGTCTGACCGCCCTGGAGATCACCCTGGACGGCGACGACATCCGGGTCGGCAGCCCGCGTCCCTTCGTCGAGGCCGCCGCCGAGGCGATGGACATCGACCGACTGAGGGTCATCGACACCGCCCTCGACCCGGTGACCGCCGAACGGGAGCAGTGGGACGACGGCAACAACACCCTCGCCCTGGACCGCCGGCTGGTGATCGGATACGACCGCAACACCCGCACCAACGCCCATCTGGAGAGCGCCGGCATCGAGGTGCTCACCATTCCCGGATCCGAACTGGGGTCGGGCCGCGGAGGCCCCCGGTGCATGTCCTGCCCGGTGCTGCGCGACCCGGTGGGCTGACCTGCGTGGTTACAGTGACCGGGTGAGTGTCTCTCGAGGCCCGGTCGCGGCGGCCGCCGCGGCGGCTCTGCTGGCTGTGCTGACCGTGACCGGGTGCGGTGGGCGGACGGGGTCCGCGACCTCTCCATCAGCCGGCACGGGTGCGACGCTGTCGCCCGGTGCGGGCGCCCCGGCGGCATCAGCCCCCGATACGTCGGCCAGGGCCGGCACCAGTGCGCCGGGCGGTCCCTCCGGGTCCGTGGCGATGCCCTCCTCGGCGGACCCGGAGGCCTCCACACTGCGCGACTTCGCGATCCGCAATGGCCCCGAGCAGCTGCCGCTGCCGGCCGACCTGATGATCAGCTACACGGTGGACAACCCCAACAACGTGACCCTGGTGATCGACGTCTCCCAGGGTTCGCAGACCTACCGCTTCCTGCGCGACCGCCTGCCCGGTGCGGGATTCACCATCACCGCCGACCGACAGCAGTCGCTGACCTTCAGCGGGCACGGCTGGAGCGGGGCCTACACCGTCTCCCAGGACCTCGCCGGGCTCACCCTGCGCCGTCCCTGACGGATGGCTTCCCGGACGGGTGGCCACCGGTCTCCCGGCCTCAGCAGACCGGTCTCACCGGTCCCACAGGCTCTCCCAGGCGACGTCCATGTCGAGCAGCATCTGGCGCACCAGGGGCAGCGAGATACCGGTGACATTGTGCGGATCCCCCTGGATGCGGGTGACGAAGGCACCGCCGTAACCGTCCAGGGTGAAGGCCCCGGCGACCCGCTGGGGTTCGCCGGTCTCGGCATAGCTGCGGATCTCGTCGTCGGTCAGATCGGCGAAGGTGACGACGGTCTGTCCCACCCGGGTGGCGGCCCGGCGTCCGGCCTCGTCCAGGACGCAGACATGATGTCCGGTGACCAGCACCCCGCTGCGTCCCCGCATCCCGTACCACCAGTGCATCACCGCATCGGCGGTGCCCGGTTTGCCCAGCACCCGGCCGTCCAGATCCAGCACCGAGTCGCAGGCCACCACGATCGTGGGGCCGTCGACCGCCAGGGTCTCGATGACGCTGTCCGCCTTGAGCTCGGCCAGCCGCGCGGTGAGGTCGGGAGCCGGCTCGCCGGGATGCTGGGTCTCATCGGCCCCCGAGACGATGACCTCCGGCTCGATCCCGGCCGAGCGCAGGCTGGCCAGCCTGGCCGGCGACTTGGAGGCCAGCACGAAGCGGTACCGGACGCCCATCAGTACCGTCGCAGAGAGCCCTGCCAGGCGGCGTGGCCGGGCATGAAAGGTTCGCGGATCGGACGCCAGTAGGACCGCCAGCCGAAGGCCGCCGGGCGGTCCTCGGGAACATAGGGATCCGGTGCGGGGCGGGTGGCCGCGGTGAGCACCGCGATCAGAGCCCCGAGCTCCTCGTCGCTCAGACTGCCCTTGGTGAGCTGGATCTGGGGGGTCTCGGGCCGGGCCGCCAGCGTCTGGTCGGTGCTCACAGCGGGATGTTCCCGTGCTTCTTGGGAGGCAGTGCCTCGCGCTTGGAGCGCAGCAGCCGCAGCGTGCGGATCACCGTCTCGCGGGTCTCGTGGGGGTGGATCACCTGGTCGATGTAGCCGGACTCGGCGGCCACATAGGGGTTCGACATCGAGGTCTCGTACTCGTCGACCAGTTCCTTGCGCAGCGCCTGGGGATCCTCGGCCCGGGCGAGATCCTTGCGGTGCAGGATGCTCACCGCGCCGTCGGCCCCCATCACCGCGATCTGGGCGGTGGGCCAGGCGAGGTTGACGTCGGCGCCCAGGGTCTTGGACCCCATCACGATGTAGGCGCCGCCGTAGGCCTTGCGGGTGATGACGGTCAGCAGCGGAACGGTGGCCTCGCCGTAGGCGTAGATGAGCTTCGCGCCGTGGCGGATGATCCCGCGGTGCTCCTGCTGGACTCCGGGCAGGAATCCCGGGGTGTCGACGAAGGTCAGCACCGGGATGTTGAAGGAGTCGCAGGTCCGCACGAACCGGGCCGCCTTCTCGGAGGCGTCGATGTCGAGGGTGCCGGCGTTCACCAGGGGCTGATTGGCGACCACCCCGATCGCCCGCCCCTCGATCCGGCCGAATCCGCACAGCACATTCGGGGCGAACAGCTCGTGGACCTCCATGAAGGTGTCCTCGTCGAGGACGGTGTTGATCACCTCATGCATGTCATAGGGCTGGTTGGGGGAGTCCGGGATGAGGGTGTCGAGCTCGCGGTCGTGGTCGGTGATGGTGAGGTCGACCTCACCATCGTCGTAGACCGGCGGGTCCTCCAGGTTGTTCTGCGGCAGATAGCTGATGAGGTCGCGGACGTACTCCAGGGCGTCGGCCTCGTCGGCCGCCAGGTAGTGGGAGTTTCCCGAGACGGCCGAATGGGTGCGGGCGCCACCGAGCTCCTCCAGGGAGACGTCCTCGCCGGTGACCTCGCTCACCACTGCCGGACCGGTGATGAACATCTGGGAGGTCTGGTCGACCATCACGATGAAATCGGTGAGGGCCGGTGAGTAGACGTGCCCGCCGGCGGCCGCCCCCATGATCACCGAGATCTGGGGGATCACGCCGGAGGCCCGGGTATTGCGCCGGAAGATCTCCCCGTACATCGCCAGGGAGGAGACCCCCTCCTGGATCCGGGCGCCACCGCCCTCGTTGATGCCGATGAGAGGGCAACCGGTCTTGACGGCGAAGTCGATGATCTTGCAGATCTTCTCGCCGTAGACCTTGCCCAGGGAACCGCCGAAGATGGTGACGTCCTGGCTGAAGACGCAGACCGGCCGGCCGTGGATGGCGCCCACCCCGGTGATGACGCCGTCGGTGTAGGGCCGACGGTTGTCCATGCCGAAGTTGTGCGAGCGATGCCGGGCGAACTCGTCGAGCTCGGAGAAGGAATCCTCGTCCAGCAGTGCCAGCACCCGCTCCCGGGCGGTCATCTTGCCGGCGGCGTGCTGCTTCTCGACGGCTGCGGGGGAGGCCGCGTTGACGGCCTCGTCGATGCGACGACCCAGGTCGGCGATCTTCCCGGCCGTGGTGTGGATGTCGATGTCCATACCGGCGAGACTATCCGGTTGTGGAGCCTGTCGGTGGCACCGGTTGTGTGACGGACATCACATCGGCGCGCCGGTGGGGAGCACGGCAGGCGACGGTGGATCGGGGCCGAGGCGCTCGAGGGGTCCGGACTCGCGGTCACGGCCGCCCGGTGCGGCTAGGCTTGCCAACCGTGCCAGTCACCTCGACCATCGACGCCGCCAGGATCACCGAGCTCACCGACCGCGACACCCGGTTCACTCGTCCGGGATCCGGCGGTATCACGGTGGTGGCGAACACCGACTCGACCAATGCTCACCTGAGCCGGATGGTGCGCAGCGGCCAGACCGGGTTCCGGATCCTGGTGGCCGATCACCAGGACGGCGGTCATGGGCGGTTCTCCCGACCCTGGCAGGCGCCGGCCGGCACCGCTCTGCTGATGTCGGCCCTGGTGCCGGCCTCCCGCGATCCCCAGGACTGGGGGTGGCTGTCGATGGTCGCCGGACTGGCCGTCACCGAGGCCGTCGAGGCGACCACCGGGGCCGGGCGCGACCGCGTCACCCTGAAATGGCCCAATGACGTCCTGCTGGACCAGCACCGGGAACACGGCGGGAAGCTGTGCGGGATCCTGTCGGAGAGGGTCGAGGGGCCCGCCGGCTCCCATGCCGTGATCGGCATCGGGATCAACACATCGATGGACCGCAGCGAACTGCCGGTGCCCACTGCCACCTCCTTGGCGCTGTGCGGGCTGGCCCACGACCGGGAGCGGCTGGCCGCCGCCGTCGTGGAGGCCCTGGACCATCTCATCGGGGTGTGGCTGGCGACCGGAACCGTGCGCGGCATCTATCGCGACCGCTGCGACACCATCGGCAGGCCGGTGCGACTGACCTTCGACCCGGCGAAAGTCGGGGGTGGACCGACCCGCATCGAGGGGGTCGGTGCAGACATCGAGATGGATGGCTCGATCGTGGTCGCCACCGCCGAGGGGCGGTGTGCCTTCTCGGCCGCCGATGTCGAGCACCTCAGGCCGGTGGGGAACCCTAGACTGACCCCATGACCACCCACATCCTCGCCATGGGCGGCGGCGGCTTCTCGATGTCGAACCGCGGCGCCCCGACTGCTCTCGACCGTCACCTGTTGGATCTGTCGGGCAAGTCCTCACCGCTGGTGTGCTTCGCGCCCACGGCGGCGGCCGACGACCCGGCCTACATCAACCGATTCCTGGCGGCCTACTCTGCTCTCGGGGTCCGGACGATGGTGCTCACCCTGTGGCAGGGGGCCGCGGAGTCGGTGGACCGGCTCAGTCAGGCCGATGTGGTGCTCTCGGGTGGCGGGTCGACGGCGAATCTGGTGGCCCTGTGGCGGGCCCACGGGGTCGACCACGTCATCAAGCGAATGGTCGTCCGGGACTCCGATCTGGTGCTGGGCGGGGTGTCGGCCGGGGCCGCCTGCTGGTTCACCGGATCGTTGACAGATGCCTTCGGCGACCTGCGCGCCTGGCGGGGCGGTCTGGGTCTGCTGCCGGGTTCCTTCTGTCCGCACTTCGACGGGGAGCCGGACCGGCCCCCGGCCTACGCCCAGGCGATCGCCTCGGGGGTGCTGCCGGACGGTTACGCGGTCGACGACGGCGCCGCGGTGCACTTCATCGACGGCGAGTTCGCCGGGGCGGTGTGCGAGCGCGAGGGGGCCCAGGTGAGCCGCTTCACCAGCAGCAACTCGCCGACCGCGGCCGGGGTGCTGCGTGACCAGCTGGACGTCACCCTGCTCTGAGTGACCGTCGGTCCGGTGAGCTCCCTGCCGGTTCAGCGGTCGTAGTCCTGCGGGGTGGAGGGCGAGCGTGGGTCGGGCCTGTGGGACGCGAACAGCGCGTCGGCGACCTGGACGTGGACCTGCTCGACATGGGGCACATCGGGCAGGGTGACCGGGTCCTCGGCGGCGGTGGACAGCACCAGGGTGCCGCACCCGAGCATCCGGTCGACCAGTCCCCGCTCGTAGGACACGTCGTTGATCCGGTGCAGAGGGATGTCGTGGCCGCTGCGCTGGAGGATCCCGCGTCGGGTGATGATGCGGCGGTCGGTGACGGTGTAGGTGGTGGTGAGCCAGTTCAGCCACGGGCGCACGGTGCCCAGGACCACCAGCACCACCGCCAGCCCGACCACGGCCCAGGAGCCCCAGGGCGTCCACTGCGACGGCATGAGGCCCAGTCCGAGCCCGGCCGCCGCGACCACGATGATCAGCAGGACGGTCGGGGCGATGAGAGCCTTGACGTGGGTGCGCATGTGAAGCAGTACCTGCTCCTGGTCGCTGAGCAGCTTTCGTGACAGAACCATGACTCCAGTGTGGGCCATGACTCCAGTGCGGGCCATCTGCCCAGTGCGTCGCCCGAGGTGATGGGGATCGGACCTCCCAACGCGTGGATCTGCCGGCGCGTGGATCTACCGACGTCGGGTGGCCGGTGTTCACCGGGCCGGGGCACTACCCGCCAGACTCTAGGATGACGAGGGTGAGCGCATCCTCAGACTCTGACCACCACGAGTCCGTGCAGGACTCCTCGATCTCATCCCTGCCCGGCAGCGCACGCAGCAGCCGGCCTGAGGGGCAGTACACGGTCGGCATCATCGGCGGGGGTCAGCTCGCCCGGATGATGCACCAGGCCGCGATCTCCCTGGGGGTCCACACCCGGTTGCTGGCCACCTCCCCCGATGAGTCCGCCGCCCAGGTCATGAGAGACGTCACCATCGGCTCGCACCTGGACCATGACGCGGTGCTGGACTTCGCCAAGGGGTGCGACGTCGTCACCTTCGACCATGAGCACGTCCCGACCGAGTACCTGCGGGAGATGGAGGAGGCGGGGGTCGCGGTCCGGCCCGGCTCCGAGGCGCTGGTGCACGCCCAGGACAAGGCGGTGATGAGGGCACGCGCGGCCGCCGACGGGGCGCCCTGCCCACTCTGGCAGGTGTGCGACACCCCGGCGGACCTGATCGCCTTCGGTGACGCCCACGGATGGCCGGTGATCGCCAAGACCTCCCGCGGCGGGTATGACGGCAAGGGAGTGTGGAAGGTCGAGGGCCCCGAGGAGGTCGACGAGCCCTTCGAGGCGATGGGCGGCCTGGCCGACGGCCAGCAGCCCATCGAGATCCTTGCGGAGGAGTTCGTCGACTTCACCCGCGAGCTGTCGGCGATCGTGGTGCGCTCCCCATCGGGTCAGGGGGTGGCCTACCCGGTCAGCGAGACGGTGCAGCGCGACGGCATCTGCGTGGAGACGACCACCCCGGCACCGGGGATGAGCGACGAGCGGCAGGCCGAGATCCAGCAGATGGCGATGGGGATCGCCGGGCGGCTGGGGGTGGTCGGGGTGCTGGCCGTCGAACTGATGGAGCGGGCCGACGGGTCGGTGGTCATCAATGAGCTCGCGATGCGACCCCACAACACCGGGCACTGGTCCATCCACGGGGCCCGGACCAGCCAGTTCGCCAACCACATCCGGGCGGTCCTGGATCTCCCGCTGGGTGATCCGTCGGTGACCGCACCGGTGGTGGTGATGGAGAATGTCCTGGGGGGTTCGGAGATGGATCTGACCGGTGCTCTTCAGCACTGTTTCGCCCGGGACCGCAGTCTGCACGTCGAGCTGTACGGCAAGCAGGTGCGGCCGGGACGCAAGGTGGGTCACGTGACCTGCCTGGGCACCGACGTCGAGGATGTGCAGCGCCGGGCCCGCCATGCCGCCGGATACCTCATGGGAGATCGCAATGTCTGAGTCGAGAAAGCAGCCCGAGTCCAGGAAGCAGCCCGAGTCCAGGAAGCAGCCCGAGTCCAGGAGGACGCCGCGGCGGACCAAGTCCGAACCGCGCACCAAGGCCCGACGGGTGGCCGAGGAGGAGGTCGTCTCGCCACGGGTGTCCATCGTGATGGGGTCCGACTCCGACTGGCCGACGATGGAACCTGCCGCGGCCGTGCTCAAGGACTTCGGGGTGCTCTTCGAGGCCGATGTGGTGTCGGCCCACCGGATGCCCGAGCAGATGGTGGAGTTCGGGCGGGCCGCCCACGAACGGGGCATCAGGGTGATCATCGCCGGAGCCGGCGGAGCGGCTCACCTGCCGGGGATGTTGGCGGCTCTCACCCCGCTGCCGGTGATCGGCGTCCCCGTGCCGTTGGCCCACCTGGAGGGGATGGACTCCCTCCTGTCGATCGTCCAGATGCCGGGCGGAGTGCCGGTGGCGACGGTGGGAATCGGCAATGCCAGGAACGCCGGCCTGCTGGCGGTGCGGATCCTGGCCGCCGGAGATCCCGCACTCACCGAGAAGATGCTGGCCTTCCAGGAGGATCTGAGGGCCAGCGCGCAGGCCAAGGGGGAGCGGGTCAGGCTGCACGGCCAGAGCTGACCGGGTCTGCACGGTCAGAGCCGACAGGGTCAGTGTCGACCGGGCAAATGCTGACAGTCTCAGTGTCGACCGGTCGGCGCCGGTCGGTCAGGCGTACTGCTCGGCCACCGAGGTGTCTCCACGGGCCAGCGCCTCGAACAGCGCCAGGGCCTTGGGCCTGTCCCACAGCACCGAGGATCCGGCCGCGGTGGTGGCGTCGGTGCTGGCGACCGGCACGGTGATCTTGATCCCGTTGCTGCCGGCGGCCCCCATCAGACCTGTGGCGGTCCTGACGGTGGTCCACAGCGAGGTGTCCGAGCTTCGCCGGAAGGACTCGGCGACCGCCATGTTGACCCGCCAGTAGCGCACCGGGTTGATGGCCGTCCAGGGGCTGATGACCTTCTTGGCGACCGCCGCGGTGATCTGCTGCTGGCGCTTGACCCGGCCGAGATCTCCCAGCGGGTCTGCCTTGCGCATCCGGACATATCCGAGTGCCTCGATGCCGTGGAGGGTCTGGCAGCCGGCCGGCAGGTTCGTGTGGGAGTCCTTGTCGACCATCGGCCGCTGGAGGCACACCCTGACCCCGCCGACCGCGTCGACCATGTCGACGAACCCGGCGAAACCGATCTCCATGTAGCCGTCCATCCGCAGCCCGGTGGCCCCCTCGACGGTCGCCATCAGCAGTTTCGGGCCGCCGATCGAGTAGGCGGCGTTGAGCTTGTTGCGGCCATGGCCCGGGATCGGCACGAAGGAGTCGCGGGGCAGCGAGATGAGCACCGACCTGCCGCGGGGCGGGGTGTAGAGGATGAGCATCGTGTCGGTGCGGGTGCCCACCTCGGTCCCGGTGCCCAGCTTCTTCTGCTCGGAGGAGCTGAGGTTGTCCCGTTGGTCGGTGCCGACCAGCAGGGTCGCGGTGCCGGGCTGGCTGTCCGGGCGATCCCCCTCGGGGGTGGCGTCAACCGTGTTGGACCGGACCAGGGCGATGATCGGAACCACCAGCAGCCAGATGATCCACACCACCAGAAGGTTGCGGAGGATCCGGAGCGGGCGATGTCGTCGACGACCTGCCGCGGCCCGGGGACGAGTTCCACCCGGATCGCGGTGCCGACGCGAGTCTGTGCGGGCACCCCTTCTCGACCGGGACCTTCCGGACGAGGACGGTCGGCTCGACGAGGAGTCGTAGGAGTAGCTGAAGGGGTGCAGCGGATGGCCGCTCGGGTCGACATGATCCTCGCGCTCCCCGTGAGTTCCAGCCGGGCCGGACCGACCCGGCCCGCGGTCCCGCCGCTCACCCGGTGAGGCGCCGCGCGGGGTCCCGCCACGGGCACTGCTGGTGGAGTCATTGCCGTAGAGCCAGTCCACGTCATCCTGGCGGGATTGCTCGTCTCGTCGGTCGGCCATGTGCCCACGGTAGTTCTCCCGGGAGCCGCGGGGTGCGCACCGGCGTCCCGACACCCCGTCCCGACCGGCTCGCGAGGCGGACCCGGGGGCCGAGGCGTGCAGCGCTGGGAGCGAGCGACGGATCGGTGCTGGCACAATGGCCACCATGTCCTCGTCCACATATCCGGCTCCACCGGTCAGCGTCGTCATGCCGGTCAGGGATGAGGAGAAGTACCTCGCCTCCTCGGTCGACGGGATTCTGGCCCAGGGCTATCCCGGTGAGATGGAGGTGATCCTGGTGGTGGCGCCGGGTCACGACGCCAGTCAGCAGATCGCCGAGGATCTGGCCGCCCGCGACCCCCGCGTGCGGGTGGTTCCGAACCCGTGGGCGACGACTCCCCGGGCCCTCAACATCGGGGTGGCCGCCGCCCGGCACGACATCATCGTGCGGGTCGACGCCCACGGCGAGCTGGCACCGGAGTACATCGCCACCGCCGTCGAGCTGCTGGAGCGCACCGGCGCCGCCAATGTCGGTGGCGTGATGGATGCCCGCGGCCGCACCGCCTTCGAGCAGGCCGTCGCGGTGGCCTACACCTCCAGACTGGGCCTGGGATCCTCCTCCTTCCACCTTGGCGACTCCCCGGAGGGACCGGCCGACACCGTCTTCCTCGGGGTGTTCCGCAAGTCCGATCTGCTCGCCGTCGACGGCTTCGACGTCACCTTCGACCGCGCCCAGGACTGGGAGCTCAACTATCGGTTGCGTCAGGCGGGCCGTCAGGTCTGGTTCAGCCCGCGCCTCAGGGTCACCTACCGGCCGCGGTCGACGGTCGGGGCGCTGGCCCGCCAGTTCTTCCGCACCGGGCAGTGGCGCCGCGAGGTGATGCGCCGGCACCGCGACTCGGTGAGCCTGCGGTACCTGGCGGCCCCGCTGACGGTGTCGGCCTCGGTGATCGGTGCCGCCCTGGGGATCGCTGGTGCGGTGCGCGCACTTGCCGGGATCCTCCCCGGCGCGGACTCCCGCAGACCGGGCGGCCAGTGGATGCTTGCGGGCTGGGGGCTGCCGCTGGGCTATGCGGCGGCGATCACTGTCGGCAGCGTGGCGATGCGACGCCCGATGCCCCGTCAGGTGCGCCGGCGGCTGCCCCTGGTGCTCGCGGTGATGCACTTCAGCTGGGGTGCCGGGTTCCTGGTCGGGCTGCCGCGCCGACACCGTGACACCGGCGACGCCGGGCAGCCTCCCCTCATCGAGTGAGCCCGTCCCGGCTGGCCCTCTCCTGACGGGCGATCTGCTCGATCGTGGTGCCCGACCCGGTCGACTCCACCAGCACCAGCGACCCACCGCCCCGGAGACACCCGGCCAGCAGCACGGCGAGGTGGGCCGGGGTCGCTCCCGGATCGCCGGTGGCCACCAGCAGCGGACCGGCGACCGGCGGCACGCCTGCCAGGCTCCGACCATTCATCGGGTCGACGTCGGCCAGCCAGGTCTGCGCCAGCGGGGCGGGTGTGGCACCGGGCATCTCATCGGGCATCGCCAGGGCCTCGCAGTAGTCGATCGCCCCGGGCACCGGATCCTGGCACGGTCCGGCGAGCGGCTCCAGCGAGCACTGGACCAGCGGCACTCGTGGGTCGCAGCCGGTGGCATCGGGGCCGGCCACCGCCAGGGCCGCCCTCGACGAGTCGGTCGGCAGCACGCTGGGGGTGGCCCCCGACCACCAGGTGGCCAGCAGCCAGCAGCAGCTCACCCAGTGCAGCGGGTGCGAGGAGAGGACCTGCAGGTGGACCAGGTCTCCCCGGCCCACCCCCTCCTCTGACATCAGATGAACGGTCTTGGCGACCCAGGTGCCGACGGTGCGGGTGGACAGCTCCACCCGGTCCGGCCCCCGGTACCAGGTCACCAGGGGCCCGGCTCCCGACTCACCGATCCGTTGGGCGAGGGTGGACACCGGGTCGCCGGCGGCGGGACGAGGGCCCGGGGTGGAGGAGGGGGTGCGGGAGAGCTGAACCATGCTGGCATTGTGCCGCGGACGCGTGCCCGCGGTCTCGTCGTGGCCTCTCGCAGCGCGTGCCAAGGGCGATGTGTGGGGGGTGGCGGGCGGGATCGTCTCGTGATCTCGTCTCGTCCCTCGGAGAGCAGTCCCGGAGCCGTCCGCCCCGCTAGGCTGAGGCCATGCGTCACGTCCTCATCATCGCCGGGGGCTCGGGCACTCGCCTGTGGCCCCTGTCGCACCAGGGTGAACCCAAACAGCTTCTGGAACTCATCGACGGACTCAGCCTGTTGCGGATGTCCTACGAACGGGTGCGCGGTCTGGTCCCCGACGAGAACATCGTGGTCTGCACCGGTGCGGACTACGCCGATGTGGTGGCGACCCAGCTGCCCGAGCTCCCCGCGGAGAACATCCTCGGCGAACCGGTCGGTCGTGACTCCCTGGCCGCTGTCGCCTGGCCCGCCGGGATCATCGCCGCCAGGGATCCGCAGGCCACTCTGGCCACCGTCACCGCCGACCACATCATCCGGCCGGTGCCCGACTTCCGCGCCGCCCTCGACGGGGCCTTCCGGATCGCCGAGGGCGATGCGCGCGCCCTGGTGACCTTCGGCGTGGTGCCCACCGAGGCCAACACCGGTTTCGGCTACCTGAGGCGTGGCCAGCAGATCGCCGACGACCCGCCGGCCTGCGAGGTCGTCGAGTTCACCGAGAAGCCCGACGCCGAGACCGCCCGCCGGTACCTGGACTCGGGGAACTACTGGTGGAACTCCGGAATGTTCGTCTGGCGCGCCCAGACCCTGCTGGACGTCCTCGGCCAGCTCCGTCCGGCGGTCCGTTCCGGAGTCGACCAGCTGGTCGCCGAACCCTCCAGACTCGCGCAGATCTACCCCAGGCTGGAGAAGATCTCGGTGGACTTCTCGGTGATGGAGCCGGTCTCGCGAGGCGAGGCGGACGCCCACGTGGTGGCGGTGCCGCTGGACGTCCAGTGGTACGACGTGGGCTCCTACCAGAGCCTGGCCCCGCACCTTCCCCCCGATCAGGAGGGCAACCGGCACACCGGGATGACCATCTGCCTGGACTCCGACGGCAATCTGCTGATGAATCAGCGTCCGGACTCCGTGCTGGCAGTTGCCGGACTTCACCGGATGGCGGTGATCGCCACCGATCGGGCCACCCTGGTGGTGCCCCTGGCCGACTCGCAGAAGGTCAAGGAGCTGGTCGCCAAGGTGGCCGCCGAACAGGGTGGCGAGTTCGCGTGAGCTCGCAGTCGGGCGATCCCGGAGCCCATCCGGAGAGCACCTTCAGGAGTGTCCTGGAGTTCGGCAGGAGGGCTCGCGAGCCCTTCGCCTGGGCGATGGCGGCGGTCTGCGCGGTGTCCGTCCTGATCTTCGTCGTCGAGTTCCTCTGGTCGGTGCTGCACGAGCACGGCGGCCTGTTCGAGACCTCCCGGCGACTGTCCGGGAACTCGCTGGGGATCGGCTCGATGGCCCTGGCAGTGGCGGCAGTGGTCGCCTGTCGGCTGGTGAATCCCGCCACCCGGCACTGTCGTCAGGTGTGTCTCGCGGTCGGGGCGGTGGTCGCGGTCTCCGGTTCTGCCGATCTTGTGCTGGCGGTGCTGTCCCTGATCGGTGCTCCGGGCGGGGTGATCGGGATCATCCTGGGCCTGGTCGGTGACCTTCTCGTCGTGGTGGTCAAGGCGGCCGTTGCGGTCGTCCTGCTGATGATGTCGCGCCGCCATGACGAGGACCGGTCCGTGCTGGGCTCGCCGGCCCCCGACGAGGGGCGGGGTCGGCCCGACGGGGTGGGTCAGGATAAATGACGACAACGGGTCGCGTCACGAACGACACCCGTGTAACTTATGGATTGCGCAGGCCGGAGCTGTCGCGGTGGAACTGCCGAGATGACCGACCAGGTGTGTGAAACCACTTGCCACCAGAGCCCGAGGAGTTCGTATGGGGGAGCTTTTTCCGCCGTTGTCCGGAGTTGGCGACGGGACCGAGTCGTGGCAGGAACGCGGGCTGTGCGCCCAGACCGATCCGGAGGCCTTCTTCCCCGAGAAGGGTGGATCGACCCGCGAGGCCAAGCGGATCTGCGAGCACTGCGAGGTCCAGGCCGAGTGCCTGGAATACGCTCTGCGCAATGACGAGCGGTTCGGCATCTGGGGCGGTCTGTCCGAGATGGAGAGGCGCCGGATCAAGCGCAGTGCGTGACGATCCGTCATGACCGTAAACCGCGTCGAGAGCCCCAGGTACACGATCGCCGACTAGACTCCCCACTCAATGTCCGGGGACCGGATGCCGCCGTCAGTCCGCACCGCGGACATCGAAGGGCAAGGATGGGTTGTCATCGTGAGTGAACAGACCGGAGAGACCGCGGGCACCACCCCGGTGCCGGCCGGGGGCGAGCCGCCCCGCACCGACGAGGGATTGACCGACTGGACCATCCCAGTCGTCCCCTCGGTGCCAGTGCTCGAGGAGGACTGGGAGTGGGCCCACCGGCCCGCCCCGAAGCCGCCCACCGACATCTCGCCCGACCAGGTCGCCGCGATCCTTCTGGTCCATCAGGCCGAGGAGTGGCTGCCCGCCACGCTCAGTGGTCTTGCTGCTCTTCAGGACCGACCCGGAGTCACCGTCGCGGTGGACATGGGTTCGGTCGACGGGTCGGCCGCACTGCTGGCTGCCGCCCAGCACGACGGGTTCCTCGAGGAGGTGCTCGAGGCTCCGGCGACCGAGCCCCCGGGACAGGCGGTGTCCCGGGCGATGGCCTCACTTCCCGACGACATCACCCATCTGTGGATCCTGCACGACGACCTGATGGTGAGCCCCGAGAGCCTGCACCAGATGCTGGTGGAGGTCTCCCGCCCACCGCAGGCCGACGTCTGCTACCCGACCCTGCTGCGCCCGGCCCGACGGAACTATCCCGACGTCATCGATGAGCAGGGCCAGACCCTCACCTCGACCGGGTCGCGGGTGCTGCCCGTCATCGACAAGGGAGACATCAACCAGCACCAGTCCGATCCGGTGACGGTGCTCGGCGGATCGACTGCCGGCATGTTCCTGTCCGTGGCGGCCTGGCGACGGGTCGGCGGGTTCGATCCGGCGCTGCCGCTGTTCCGTGACGGGGTCGATCTGGGCTGGCGGGCCAACGAGGCGGGACTGGTGGTGCGCACCGCACCCAGCTGCGCCCTGCACCACCGCCAGGCAGGTCGCGGCTGGGAGCGCGACTCGACCCTGGCCCGCCGTCCCGATCTCACCGACCTGCTGGCCGGGATGAGGATGGTCACCGCTCGCTCCGCCCACCCGGGCAGGACCGCCCTGGCGCTGTTCCTGGAGTGCATCGGCCGGGCTCTCATCCTGCTTCTGGGCAAGGCCCCGGGCCGTGCTCTCGACGAGTTGAGGGCCGGGTTCAGGCTGTGGCGCACAGGCGCCGAGAATCGCGAGATGGCCGAGCGGGTGCGCGCCTTCCGGCAGACCTGCGACCCCGACCAGATCTCCAGCACCAGGCGGCTGCTGCCCACCCGGCGCAGGGTCTGGGCCCGGATCGCCGACCAGTTCGCCGGCAACGTGAGCGACCGGCTGCACCCCGACCGGGACGCCGATCTGGGCACCTCGATCGATGAGCTCACCGGCGACGAGTCGGAGGCCCGCGAGCACCACACCGTGATCAATCCCTACGGCACCATGCTTGTCGGCATGCTGCTGGTCGGGCTGGTGGCGGGACGGGGCCTGTTCGGTTCCGGCGATGTCGTCTCCAGCTGGCTGGGGCCGGCCCCCGACGGGCTGCGCGGTGCCTGGGCGGCATGGCTGGGTGCCACTCCTGGGGAGCCCGGCGGCAACGCCGTCTGGCTGAGCATCTCCGCTCTGGGGTCGACGATCGCCTTCGGACAGCCCGAGATCTTCGCGCGGGCCGCACTCATCCTGAGTCCCCTGCTGGCCGCGATGTCGGCCCACCGGGTGAACCGGCGGATCATGGGTCTCGGCGTCCCGGCCGTCCTGCTGTCGGTCACCTGGGCGATGCTGCCGGTGCTCACCGGCAGCATCGCGCGCGGGTCGATCACCGGTCTGGCGATGGGTGTGGTGATCCCGCAGCTCGCCCTGCACATGTGGCGGCTGCTGTCCCCGGAGACGATCGATCTCGAAGACCTGTGGGGGGCCGGCGGACACAGTCCGGATCCCTGGCGCACCGCCGGGGCACTGGCCTTCTGGACCGCTGTGGCGGCCTCCTTCACCCCGTCGATCTGGGCGCTGGCGGTCGTCGGCCTGGTGGGGGCGTGTTGTCGCGACCGGAGGCTGTGGCGCCCGGCCCTGCTGGCGGCGCTGGGGCCGGTCGTGGTCCTCGGTCCGTGGCTGGTGCGGGTCTGGAGTTCACCGACCCGGCTGCTCACCGGCGCCGACCCGCTGCTCACCGGCGTCGGAAGCACCACGGGCGGACTCCTGGTCCTGGTGGGAGGAGGCGTCAGTGACGGCGCGGCCCCCCTGTGGCTGCTGCTGGTGGGCACCCTCCCGCTGTGGCTCGCGGTGCTGTGGGCGCTCACCTGGCTGTTCCGCCACCCGCCCAGAGGAGGCGCCCCGCACCGCAGCAGGGTGCTGGTTGTCGCGGTGGCGATCGCCGGCCTGGTGTGCTTCCTGGTCGCCGGGACCAGTGCCCGCCGGCTCGTGCGACTGTGGGGGAGCCAGGTCCATCCCGACGTCGAGAGCTGGCAGCTGCTCGGTCTGGGATGCCTGATGGTTCTCATCGCGATGGCCTGGCAGGGGGCGGTCGTCAAGGCCCAGGCCGAGCAGACCGACGATGAACTGGGGGACTCGCCCAGCCTCGGCCAGCTCATGGCGCGATGGAGCCGGAAGATACTGCCCGTTGTGCTCATCGTCGGCATGGTCGGCAATGTGGCCTGGTGGATCATCGCCGGCGCCGGACAGCCCCTGCACCGCGTCTCGACGAAACTGCCGGCCTATGTCACCGCGGTGGAGGACTCCCCGCGGCGCACCCGGACCCTGATGATCCTGGTCCAGGATGGCCGGACCACCTGGAACCTGGTCGACTCGCGCAGCCCCCGGTGGGGATCCGGGGAGCATGCCGCGATCTCGACCGATCCCGCCATCCGGGGGGCCGCCACCCAGCTCGCCCAGTCGATCTCGGCGGGCGATGTCGGTGAGGACCTGGCGAGCCAGCTCACCGCCCTGGGAATCGGGCATGTCTGGATGCGGGGAGCCGGTGACGACGTCGTCTCCCAGGTGAGCAATGCCTCCGGACTCACCTCCGCCACCGCCGACTCCACCAGTACCGTGTGGACCGTCAACGGGAGTCCGTCGAGAGCACGGCTGGTCACCGGCCGGACCCTCAGCCCGGTCGCCGAGACCGTGCCGGCCGGCGGTTCGGGGCGGTCCGTGGTGATCCTCGAACCACGGGACGACCGGTGGCAGGTGAGAGTCGGCGGCACCCTGCTCCAGCAGTCCGGACGGCCCTCCGGCGGATATGGCCAGAGCTACGCGCTGGGCGGGGCGGCCGGTCAGCTCGACTGGCGGATGCCCACCCAGGGCTGGGCCGCCGCCATCGAGATGGGTGCGGTCCTGATCCTGCTCATCATCGCCGGACCGAATGCCTCGCGCCGGGCCCCGGCGCCGCGCCGATCCCTGGAGGTGGACTGATGGAGCCGCGTAGAGCACGCCGCGCCGACGACGACCCGCAGAACTCCCAGGAGGTCGACCAGGACGGCACTGACGCCCGCAGGGCCGTCCCCCGTCACGGAGACCGGGCCGAGGGCGCGGCCCCGGCGGCGGATCATCAGGATCGTGCCGCGCAGACGCTGGGGGATTCCTCGGCGGGTCACCGTCAGCACTCGCGGCGCACCGCCGTGAGGGGCGGGATCATCTGCGCGGTGGGATTCGCCGCGCTGGCCCTGGTCGTGGGGACAGGAGTCTCCCTCATCCCGGCCCAGCAGCTCGACCGGGGTCGGGCCACCACCGTGATGCCCGGACAGACCCTGGTCTGTCCCCCCTCCCAGCAGACCGCCCAGATGGCGGTGGGATCCACCAGCGCGCAGTTGCACGTCTCCGATCTCGGCGGCGCCCCCCAGCAGGTCCGGGTGCCGATGTCCGGGGCGATCGGCACCGGCGCCCGGCTGGTGCGGTCGGTGAGCGGCCAGGGACGTCCCACCGCCACCACGATGAGTCTGGTGGGGTCGGGGGCGGGCGCCACCAGCGCCTGGACCAGTTGCGTCACCGCCTCCACCGGCGGCACCGTGATCGTCGCCGACCCGAGCATCTCCGACCTCATGGTGACCAACTCCGAGTCCGAGGACACCACTGTCGACGTCTCCCTGAGTGGGGCCAAGGGGGCCATCGACGCCACCGGGTCCCGTGGGATCAGCATCGCCGCCGGCGCCAGCAAGGTGCTGCCGCTGTCGGTGTGGGCCCCCGGCAACTCGCCGGTCTCCGCGACCGTGACCAGCGACACCGGCCGGATCGTCGCGGTTGCCAGAAGCCGTGGGGCCGTCGGTGCGGAGACCGTCGCGATGAGTTCGCCCGCACAGAACCTGTCCATCCCCGCGGTGCCCGCGGGCGCCACCGCCTCCGAGCTCCTGGTGTCCAACCCGGGATCTGGCAGAGCCACCGTGAAGGTCAGTGCGCTGGCCGCCGGCGGGTCCTTCACGCCCGAGGGGGCCGATGACATCGAGGTCGAGCCGAACAGCACGATCGCGGTGGACCTCAGCAAGGCGCTGGCCGGTGAGGCCGTCGGTCTGTCGGTGAGCGCCAGCACCCCGGTGAGCGCCCAGCTGATGGCGACCCGGGGCAAGGATGTCGCGATGGCGACGCCGGCTGCGGCCGCGACCAGCCTGCAGACCGCTGCTCCACGCGGGGGGACCGTCTCCCTGTCGAACCCCACCGACCAGGTCACCCGGATCAGCGGCAGCTACCGGACGGTCAAGGGCCAGACGGTGAGGTTCAGCGCATCCCTGGCCGCCGGCACCACCTGGACGCGCGGACTGGGCACGGATGCGGGCCATCTGCTCGTGAACGCCGACCACGCCGTCATCGGAGGGGTCTGGTACTCCGCCACCGGACTGTCATCGGTGCCGCTGTCGGTGGTGAGCGGGAACACCCGGGCCACCCGGATCTCGGTCGACGCCCAACTGTCCTGACCGGCCTCCGGACCGCGGTGCCGGTCACCGCGCGGCCGGCCGCGCGGTGACCGGCTGCCCGGTCAGTCGAACTCGGCCCCCGGGTCGATGACGTCGACCGGCAGCCCGGTGAGCGCGCTGAGCTGCTCGACCAGGGTGCGGTGCACCAGGATCACCAGGCCCTGAGGAGTGGCCGCCCTCATCTCCAGCGGACGTCGGAACAGCACCACCTTGGCCGGATGGTGCTCGTCGCCGTCCTGGGCCGAGGTGAGTGGCACGTGATTCTCGATGAAGGACTGCCTCTCGGGAACATCCTCGACACCCACCACCAGCCGGTCCAGGGCCGCCGGGCAGGTCTGTGAGATCCGCGCCAGGGCCGACCCGACGGCCTCCGCGAAGAACTCCGAGCGGGTCGGACGTGGCGAGGGCACCACCCCGCCGAGGGCGGCGGGCACGACCAGAGGTCCGCGCATTCCCCGGCCATGACGATCACGACGAGACGACATGCACCCCACGGTAGTGGTACCGGTGAGCACCGCGGCGTAGTCTCCGGCGGGTGAGAGAGTGTTCGCGGTCTGGCTGCTCGCGGCCAGCAGTGGCGACGTTGACCTACGTCTACGCCGAGTCCACCGTCGTCCTGGGGCCTCTCGGCCCGGCGCACGAGCCGGGCTCCTATGACCTGTGCCGGGAGCACTACGGGGTGATGTCGGCCCCCCGCGGCTGGGAGGTCATCCGACTGCCCGGGGTCGATGACGCCCCGGCGATCACCGCCGACGACGACCTGATGGCGCTGGCCCGAGCGGTGCGCGAGGCCGGCATGCTCGATGACGAGGTGATCCCCGACAGCCCCGTCGACCCCGATCCGGACTCCGTGCGGGTGGTCGCCCAGCGCGGCCACCTCAGCGTCATCGTCGACTCCTCGGCGCAGCCGGAGCCGCGACCTCGCCACGCCGGTCACCGGGGGCACTAGGCTGGGGACCCGATATCCCTATTGGTTCTGCATCCATGCGGGACCTGTTGCCGCACCGCTCCAGCAGACGGTGCGGCCCCGGGTCGGCCACGACCCGCAGGTCCTGCGATCGTGAGGAGTTGCGCCCGGCATGTCCGATCTTCCCGCCACACCTGAGGCTCTCGACCTGTCAGCGGCCTTCCTCGAGATTGCCGCCTGTCCGCAGTGTCACTCCAAGTTCGCCCTCGACTATGACCTGGGGGAGCTGGTCTGCTCCAGCCCCGACTGCGGCCTGGCCTTCCCGGTCCACGACGGGGTTCCCGACCTGAGGATCGACGCCGCCCGGCGTCCCGCCGATGAGGTGCCGGACCCCGCCCCGTCGACCGGCAGCACCGGGTCTGACCGCGCGGGGTCTGACAGCACCGGGTCTGACAGCACCGGCACCGATGCCGATCAGGGCGAGGCCGACCGGTGAGCGGCGCCTTCGAGGACTCCCGGCTCGAGACCTCCGCACTGCCCGGTCCGGCCGAGGCCGCACTGCGCTACCTGGCCAGCACCGGCGCACGGATCCGCTCCGACGCGACCGAGCTGGACGCCTCCGCCCGGCTGGCCGCCACCGATCTGGAGCGACCCCGCGGGGTGCTGGTGGTCGGCCCTGAGGCCAGACTGGTCCGCTCGGTGCTCGAACCGGTCTGTCCGGTTCCGATGGTCGCCTGGCCCTTCGATCGGCTGCCCGCCTGGGTGGGGCCGCTGGATCTCGTGGTCGCCCTGGACACCGAGACCGACCTGCTGGGTGCCGCCCCCGCCCAGTCCTGCCTGGAGTCGGTGGCCGAGGCCGAACGGCGCGGTGCGGGGATCCTGCTCGCCGGCCGCGACGGGTCCTCGGCCTGGCGGGCCGCCGGTCACCGCTCGGCGGTGCGGCTTCCGGTGCTCAGCGGCGACCCGATGTCGGCGGCGGTGGTGGTGCTGGCCCTGCTCGGCCAGATCGGGATCGGCCCGCACGTCGACCCGGAACAGGTCGCCCGGGCCGCTGACCTGGTCGCCGAGGCGGCCTCCCCCCCACCACGACCTGGCCACCAATCCTGCCAAGGAGATGGCCTGCGCCCTGGCCGACGCCGACCCGCTGCTGTGGGGAGGGTCGGTACTGGCCGCGCGATCGGCCAGACGGTGCGCCGAGGCGCTGCGCCGGGCCAGCGGCAGGGCCGCCCTGTCCGCCGACGCCGACGCCCTGATGCCGGTGATCACCGGCACCCCGGTGCGCGACCCGTTCGCCGACCCGGAGATCGACGGTCTGCCCACCCGACCGGTGCTGGTCGTGATGGACGACGGCGAGGCCGGCGACGCCGAGGGCAGAGCGCGGCTGGAGGCCGCCTGCCGCCAGCACGACGTCTCCGCACGCAGGATCGGGCTGCCGCTGGGAATGGAGGAGGCCGGCCCGGTCGACCGCTACGTCACCCTGCTGCTGCAGGGCCGGTTCTCCGCGGCCTACCTGGCCCTGGGGCTCGACCGGCTGGTTCTCGACAGCAGGGCCGGCGCCCGATGAGCGCGGAGGAGGGCAGCAGGAGGGCGATCCTCGCCGCCGCGGCGGCGAACCTGGGAATCGCCGCGACGAAGTTCGTGGCCTGGGCCCTCACCGGCGCCTCCTCGATGCTCGCCGAGGCGATCCACTCCACCGCCGACACCGGCAACCAGGTGCTGCTGATCCTCGGGGGCCGGGCCTCCCGGCGGGAACCCGATGAGAACCACCCCTTCGGTCATGGGCGGGCCCGCTACCTGGCCGCCTTCATCGTCGCCATCGTGCTGTTCAGCCTCGGTGGGCTGTTCGCCCTCTACGAGTGCTACCAGAAGATCGTCGCGGTGCGTGCCGGGGAGCACGACGAGCTGGCCGCCTCCAGATGGTGGTGGATCCCCCTCGTGGTGGTGCTCGTCGCACTGGTCGCCGAGTCGCTGAGCCTGCGCACCGCGCTGAGGGAGACCCACCGGGCGCGCGCTCACCTGTCGGTGATCCAGTTCATCCGCCAGTCCAAGGCTCCCGAGCTGCCGGTGGTGATGCTGGAGGACTCCGCGGCCGTGCTCGGCCTGGTCTTCGCCCTGCTCGGCATCGGGCTCACCCTGATCACCGGCAACGACATCTTCGACGCCCTCGGCTCCGGGTGCATCGGCCTGCTGCTGGTGGTGGTCGCGGTGATCCTGGGCCGGGAGATGATCTCCCTGCTGGAGGGGGAGTCGGCCAGTCCTGCTGACCGAGAGGCGATCGGGACCGCGCTGACCGGCACCGACGGCGTCGAGCGGGTCATCCACATGCGCACCGTTCACCTGGGGCCCGAGACGATTCTTCTGGCGGCCAAGATCGCGGTCGCGCCGGGGGACTCGGCCAGCGAGGTGGCGCGGATCATCGACGCCGCCGAGGCGAGGGTGCGTGCCGCGGTCCCCACCGTCGGGCCGCTCTACCTGGAACCTGACATTCTGCGAGGGGTCGAATCCCGCCCCGGTGCGCCTCGAGGTACGAAGGAGAACTGATCATGGCCACTCATGTCCTGGTGCTCAACGGTCCCAACCTGGGCCGGCTGGGTCGCCGCGAGCCTCAGATATACGGGACCCTCACCCATGCGGCGCTGCGCGAACACCTGGTCGCCGTCGGCCATGATCTCGGCCTGAGGGTCGATGTCCGCCAGACCGACGCCGAGGCCCAGATGATCGACTGGCTCCACGAGGCCGCCGACAACCGCATCCCGGTGGTCATCAACCCGGCCGCCTGGAGCCACTACTCGATCGCGATCGCCGACGCCGTCGCCCAGCTCGAGGCGCCCGCCATCGAGGTGCACCTGTCGAATATCGCGACCCGCGAGGAGTTCCGGCACCACAGCGTCGTCTCGGCCTATGTCACCGGCACCATCATCGGTCTCGGTGCCTCCGGCTACGACTACGCCCTCGAGCACATCACAGCGCTGATGGAACATCCCCAGGAGGACCTGCCCGAACCTCCTCAGATCAACCGTGGAGCGGTGCAGAGCGCCATCACCGGCGGACCCGACGCCGGCCTCGATCCCCGCAGCTGAGTCCCGCAGCTGAGTCCCGCTGCAGGGCGGAGCGACGGGATCACCCACCGGCCGGCGGGTGATCCCGTCGCGAACTCGCGCGGAGCGGCGCAGGTTCAGCTCACTTGCCCGGCTTGCCTGGATTGAGGGACTCCCAGATCTCCTTGCACTCGGGGCAGACCGGGAACCGCTCGGGATTGCGGGTCGGCACCCACACCTTCCCGCACAGGGCGACCACCGGGGTGCCGTTGACCATCGCGTCGGTGAGTTTCGCCTTGGGAACATAATGCGAGAACCGCTCGGCGTCGCCGTCCTCGAATGCGGGTTGGGTCCGTTCATCGAGGACGGTCTCGGACCCGGGTGCAGACTGCGTACTCATGCCTGGATTGTAGGCTCGCCGGGATTCGCGCCCCGAGGCGATCGGCTGTTGGCGAAGCCCGGGTCCCACAGGGCCGCGGAGGGTCTCGCGGGCTTGGTTCGGATGGGTCCGCGTTGCCGTGGCGTGGGATAGTTGACGGGTGAGCAGTGAACAGCCGGACCGTGAGGAGACTCGACAGATGGTCGAGGGACAGGCCAGGCAACTGCCTCCGATGGGGTGGTACCCCGATCCGGCGGGCAGCAGGAAGGAACGGTACTGGGACGGGAACCGGTGGACCCGCAATCTGCGGTCCGCCCCCGAGGCGCCGAGGAGATCGCACTCCGGTGCGCTTCCCGAGTCCCTGGAGCCGATCCGGCGACGTCATCCCGATGAGCAGCCGCGACGCCGCGTCGTGCAGCGCCGCTCGGCCGGGGACTCCCAGTCGAGCCCCCAGAGTCCCAGTGGGTACGACCCCGATGAGTACCACTCCGCCTCCCGGGGCCCTGCTCAGCGCAATCCCTACGACGCCTACCGCTCGGGTGCGGCGTCGGGTCCCGGACGCCTGGACAGCACGACCTCCGATGGCGTCCCGCTGGCTGGATGGTGGTGGCGGGTGCTGGCCAGTCTCATCGACCAGGCCGTCATCTGGACGATCGTCTCGATCCTGCTGCGCGACCAGTGGCAGGCCTACATGACCGCTCTGGTGAAGGTCACGGCCGAGTACACGACCCCGGCCCAGCTGCTGTCCGCCCTTCAGAAGGACCCGAATCTGATGGTCACAGCGGGCCTCACCGGTCCGCTGTACACCCTGATGATCTATGCGATCTTCGGCCAGGCGATCTACCAGTTCGTGATGCTCGTCGCCTGCTCGGCATCGCTGGGCCAGCTCATCGCCGGTCTGCGGGTGGTGGAGGTCGGCAAGGGCCGGGAGCACAGCCGTCTGATCTGGTGGCGGGCGGCAGTGAGGGCCCTCACCTGGGGGATCGTCGAGGTGGTCAACATCTACCTCGGGATGCTCACCGTGCTCAGCTACCTGATGCCCCTGTTCCAGCGGCGACGCCAGACCCTCCACGACCTCGCCGGCGGCACCCAGGTGATCCGTCCGGTGCGTCGCTGAGGTCACCGGCCCCCACTCCCTGTTCCCAGATCCTCTGAAAGGCCCCCTGACATGTCTCTGTCCGATCCCGCCCTCCTCGCCCTGGCCGACCACTTCGGTGTCGCCCGGAGCTTCCAGGACTGGAAGGGTCGGCAGACCACCGTCTCCGAGGAGACCATCCGGGCGGTGCTGACCGCCCTGGGTGTCGACGTCAGCGCCCCCGACCGGGCCCTCAGCGAGGTCCGCGACCGCCCGTGGCGGCGCACCATCACCCCCTGCACCGTGCTGCGGGAGGGCCAGGAGGGCCGTGTCGACATCCACCTGCCGGCCGGGCAGTCGGTCGCGGTGCACATCGAGCTGGAGGACGGCACCCGTCGCGACTGCTGGCAGGTCGACAACTGGAACCCCGACCGGCTGCTGGACGACGGGTGGGTCGGGGAGGCCACCTTCGGGATCCCCGCCGATCTGCCACTGGGCTACCACACGGTCGTCGCGATCACCCCCGACCGACGGTCCACCGCCAGCCTCATCGTCACCCCCGGATGGCTTGGGCTGCCCACCCGGATGGGCTCGACCCGATCCTGGGGATACTCCACCCAGCTCTACTCGGTCCGCTCCCACGGCTCCTGGGGGGTCGGCGACCTCACCGACCTGGCGGACCTGGCGGTCTGGTCGGCCACCCAGGGGGCTGACTACCTGCTCATCAACCCGCTGCACGCCGCCGAGGTGGTGGCGCCGATGGAGCCCTCCCCCTACCTGCCCACCAGCCGGCTGTTCGTCAACCCGGTCTACATCCGGCCGGAGCTGGTTCCCGAGTACCAGGATCTGGACGAGGACGCCCGGGAACTGGCCCAGCGGGACCGCCAGCGGGTCTGCGAGAATCCGCACGCGATCGACCGGATCGACCGGGATGACTCCTGGACGGCCAAGAGGTCGGTCCTCGAGGAGATCCACGCCCTCGGGATGGAGCCGGCGCGAATGATGGCCTTCCAGGCCTTCCGCCGGACTCGCGGCCGTCGTCTGGACGACTACGCCGTCTGGTGCGCCCTCTCGGAGCGGCACGGCTCGGACTGGAAGCGCTGGCCCGAGGATCTCCAGCACCCCGACAGCCCGGCGGTGGCCGCCTTCGCCCGGGAGAACCCCGAGCGGGTGGAGTTCTACGAGTGGTTGCAGTGGGTGGCCGACCAGCAGCTCTCGGCGGCCGATCGGGCCGGTCGCGACTCCGGGATGCGGCTCGGGCTGATCTGCGATCTGGCGGTCGGGGTGAACGGCCACGGTGCCGACACCTGGATGCTGCCGAGCCTCTATGCGGAGGGGATCGGTGTGGGGGCCCCGCCGGACCAGTTCAACCAGTCCGGACAGGACTGGGGACAGCCGCCGATGCGCCCCGACGCGCTGGCCGAGATGTCCTACCAGCCCTTCCGCGAGATGGTCTCCACCGCTCTGCGGCACGCCGGAGGGGTCCGGATCGACCACATCCTGGGGCTGTTCCGACTGTGGTGGGTGCCCGCCGGGCTGGGGCCGCGCAATGGCACCTATGTGCGCTACGACCACGACGCGATGGTCGGAATCCTGGCCCTGGAGGCGCTGCGTGCCGGAGCCCTGGTGGTCGGTGAGGACCTGGGGACCGTGGAGCCCGGGGTGCGCGACTACCTGCGCGACCGCGGGATCCTGGGCACCTCGGTGATGTGGTTCGAGATGGACGGTTCCGGGCGGCCGCTGCCCCCGCAGGCCTGGCGCGAGTACGCGCTGTCCTCGGTCACCACCCACGATCTTCCGCCGACCGTGAGCTACCTGGCCGGCGAGCACGTCGATGCCCGCAACGAGCTGGGACTGCTCACCGAGCCGGTGGAGCAGGAGCGCGCCAACGCCGCCCGGGAACGCGCCCTGTGGGTCCAGGCGCTGCGCGACTGCGGTGCGCTGACCGTCGAGAATCCCAGCGACGAGGAGATCGTGGTGGCGATGCACCGGATGCTGAGGCAGACCCCCTCCAGAGTCCTCAACGTCGCTCTGACCGACGCGGTGGGGGACCGGCGGACCCAGAACATGCCGGGGACCACCGACCAGTACCCGAACTGGAGGGTGCCGCTCAGCGGTCCCGACGGGCGTCCGATGTGGCTGGAGGAGGTCTACACCAGCGAGCTGGCGGCCGAGTTCGCCGGCGTGCTCAACAACGGCTGAGCCCGGCACCGCCTCGTGAGGGGGCGCACAGCGGGGGTCCGGATCCGATCGGATCCGGGCCCCCGCTGTGCGCCTGGCGCGGTCGCCGTGGCGACGTTGATCAGGTCGCCGTGGCGACGTCGATCAGAGGGATCGACGTGGCGCAGTCACTCCGAGACGGCCTTCTTGAGGGTGCTCGATGCCGAGATCTTGACGGCCTTGTGGGCCGGGATGGTCATCGACTCGCCGGTGCGCGGGTTGCGCCCGTTGCGCGCCGGACGCTCGACCGACTCGGCGGTGAGCAGACCGGGAAGCTGAACCTTCTCGCCGTTCACCAGGGCGGTGGTGATGACGTCGGTGAGCGCCTTGACAGCTTCGTTGGCCTGGGTCTCGGTGAGCGAGGCCTCCTTGGCGATGGCCTTGATGAGCTCGGACTTGGTCATGGGGTCTCCTTGTATCTGACTACAGGGGCTGGCACGACCAGTTTGGCCGTCCCGCACGAGGGTGCCGTCGTCATCGGTCAGCGGGGCCGGTTTCGCCTGGCACGTTCTCTGAACTAGGACACTAACCGATCTGGGCTCGCAGTCAAGCTTCACACCGCCGTCAGACCCGCAGAAACAGCGGTTCTGATGCCCCCGGGGAGGTCTGGGAGAGGCCGAGTCAGAGTCCCTCGCCGATGATGGTGACTGGGCCGTCGGTGCCGGACCTGCCCATGATGGTGGGGATCGCCTGCTCCCCGCGGGAGATCCGCCGCCCCGACATCGGCAGCTCCTCCAGCCTGGCGCGGTGCCGGTCCCGGGCGGCCTGCAGGGGCTCGGCGCCGACCGTGACGCCGTCGGTGATGAGCGGGACGATGAGCTCCTGGTCTCCCGGCTGGTGGGCCGGCGGACGGTCGATACCGACCACCTCCGCGGTCGCCACGCCGTCGGGGCCGATCCGGCGCACGGCGAACTTGCGGCCTCCGACGGTCGACTTGTGGGAGGACTTCTTGGCCACCGGGACCATCGGGGCCGCCGGATCGTCGCTGGTGGCCCGGGCGACCAGTTTGTAGACGAAGCTGCAGGTCGGGGCCCCCGAGCCGGTGACCACCGAGGTCCCCACCCCGAAGCCGTCGACCGGGGATCCGCGCAGCGCGGCGATCTGCCACTCGTCGAGGTCGCTGGTGACGATGATCCGGGTCTCGGTGGCGCCCAGGTCGTCGAGCAGGTCGCGGACCTGACGGGCGACGATGGCCAGGTCCCCGGAGTCGATCCGCACCGCCCCGAGCCGGCCCCCGGTGAGCTCGACCCCGGTGCGCACCGCCTGCTCGATGTCGTAGGTGTCGACGAGCAGGGTGGTCTGGTCCCCGAAGGTGTCGAGCTGGGCGCGGAAGGCGTCCCGCTCGGAGTCGTTGAGCAGGGTGAAGGAATGGGCCGCGGTGCCGGAGGTGGGCACTCCGTAGCGCATCCCGGCGGCCAGGTTCGAGGTGGGACCGAAGCCGGCGATCCAGCAGGCCCGGGCCGCGGCCACCGCGGCCTCCTCATGGGTGCGCCGCGAGCCCATCTCGATGATCGAGCGGCCCTCGGCCATCAGCACCATCCGGGAGGCCGCCGAGGCGACCGCCGAGTCGTGGTTGTAGATGCTCAGCAGCAGGGTCTCCAGCAGACAGGCCTCGGCGAAGCTGCTCTCCACGGTGACCAGCGGGGATCCGGGGAAGTACAGCTCCCCCTCGGGGTAACCGTGGATCGAGCCGGTGAACTGGTACCCCGACAGCCACTGCGCCATCTGCTCGCTCACCACCTGGTGGCCGACCAGGAAGTCGATCTCCTCGGGCTCGAAGTGGAAGTCGGCGACGGCGTCCAGCATCCGTCCGACCCCGGCGACCACCCCGTAGCGCCGGCCCTCGGGAAGCCGACGGGGGAACAGCTCGAAGACGCAGGGGCGGAAGGCGGTGCCGGCCCGCATGGCCGCCTCGACCATGGTCAGCTCGTAGTGATCGGTGAGCAGTGCTGTCGACATGGGGCAACTCTATGGGGCCGACGGCATCGGGAACAGGTTGGCGGGCTGGAGAGGGGAGGCAGAATGGGGGCATGTCCCAACCCGTTGACGGTCCGCAGGTGGCCGAGGTGCTGGTCGGACCGCGGTGCTCCCTGCCGGCCGGCGAGCCGACCGCGCAACGACTCGAGCAGCACGAGCCCGAGTGGACCACGGTGGTCTGGGACGACCCGATCAACCTGATGAGCTACGTCTCACGGGTCTTCGCGACCTACTTCGGCTATCCGCGTCCCAAGGCCCACGAGCTGATGATCCAGGTGCACAACGAGGGCAGCGCGGTGGTGGCCACCGGGTCCCGCGAGGAGATGGAGACGGCGGTCAGCGGCATGCACTCCTACGGCCTGTGGGCCACCCTCGGGAGGGTCGGTCGGTGAAGATGTCGACGGGGCAGCCGCCGTGGTCCCTGGAACTCGAACCGGAGGAGACCTGGCTGCTGGGGATCCTGCTGGACGTCTACCAGCCGCTGGTCGACCCCGACGACGAGGTCGACTCCGACGGTGAGGCCGACCGGACCGAGGATCTCGACGGGCCGGAGGACGGCGACGCCGACGACGACTGCTTCGACTTCTGGGAGTCCGATCTCAGCCCGACGGTGATCGACCGGGACCACGAGGACCCGGCGCTGCGCAGGCTGTTCCCCGACGCCTACCCCGACGACGCACTGGCCAGCGCGGAGTTCCGCCGGTTCACCCTGGCGGGCCAGCGACGCGAGCGGCTGGACGACATCGCCTTCCTGCGCCGGGCCCTGGATGCCCTGGACGAGGGCCCGCTGATCGTCCAGGAGTCCCAGATCGATCAGTGGCTGCGAGTCGCCAACGCCCTGCGACTGGTGCTGGCCAGCCGCCTGGGGATCGTCGATGAGACCACCGCCGACCAGGCCGAGCGGACCGCCGAGCAGGACCCCTCCGACATCGTCCATCCCGCCTACGAGTGGCTCGGGGTGCTCATCGAGATCCTCATCGAGGTGTCCTGGGGGCAGGACTGAGAGCCGTCCCAACAGCCCTTGTCCGGGTTCGGTTCGACCAATACCGACCCCCGGTTGGTTAGGGTCGCCTATCCTCACCTACACTCATCCGCATGAGTGAGAACCCGAGCCGTCGGCTCAACGGCGATGCCGATGGCCTCCGCCAGTCCCTGCGCGGCGAACCCCTTTCCAGCTGCCTGACCGGCGTGCCTCGTGTCCTGCAGGCCACCGGCGCCCGCCCCGAGATGGCCCGTCGGCTGGCCGCCCTGGGACTGCGCCGGGGCGCCCAGGTGACCCTGATGACGCGCACCGCCGGTCGCGGCGGGATCGTCTCGGTGGCCGGGGCCCGGATCGCGCTGGACCACAGCATGCTCGCCAGCCTCTACACCACCGACGCGAGGGATGCCGCATGAGCCCCAAGGTTGCCGAGGACGCGATGCGGGAGCTGTCGGGCCACAAGCACCGACCGGTGATGTCGGCCAAGGCGTGCTGCTCCGAGGGTCCCGACGAGTCGGCCACCGGGGCACCGGTCGTCGCCCTGGCCGGAGCCCCCAATGTCGGCAAGTCCACCCTGTTCAACCTGCTCACCGGAGCGCGGGTGAGCATGGGCAACTGGCCCGGCACCACGGTGTCGGTGTCCCGCGGCGTGTGGCACACCCACCACACCCCGGGCGCCCCGTCCGACCAGGACTGCAGCTGCCCGGAGGGGCAGTGCCACTGCGACCACATGGCCGACCACGACCGCGACATCACCCTCATCGATCTGCCCGGCGCCTACAGCATCGACCCGATGAGCCCCGACGAGGCCCTCACCCGGGCCCTGCTGGTCGACTGCCCGCCCGCCGAGGCCCCCGACCTCGTGGTGGTCGTCGCAGACGCCGCCCACCTGTCGCGCAGCCTCTACCTCGTCGCCCAGCTGAGGGAGCGCCCGCTGCGTGTCGTGGTGGCCCTCACGATGGTCGACGTCGCCCGCCAGTACGGCATCGAGATCGACACCTGGGCGCTGTCGGACAAGCTCGGCGTCCCGGTGGTCTCTCTGGACCCGCGGCGGCGCCGCGGCCAGCAGACCCTGGCGATGGCGGTCCGCAACCAGCTGGACGACCTGCCCCCCTGCCCCCGCGAGATCGCCCTGGACCCGGCCGAGCTGAGTGTCGGTCCCGACGCGCTGCCCGCGACCCCCACGGACACCGCGGACACCGCCGGCACCGGCACGGCCGACGCGGCGGCCGCCGATGAGGACGCCGACCTGGCCCGCGAGGACGAGCGCTTCGCCTTCATCGAGGACGCCGTCGCCGGAGGCACCACGGTCTCCGGGGAGAACCGCAAGACCACCTCGGACAAGATCGACCGGTGGGTCACCCACAAGGTCTTCGGACCGATCATCTTCGCCGCCGTGATGTGGATCGTCTTCGAGGTGACGACCACCGTGGCGGCACCCTTCCAGGACTGGCTGGACTCCTTCTTCTCCGGGCCGGTCTCCGAGTGGACCCACGCCGGACTGGCGGCCATCGGGCTCGGCGACACCTGGGTCAACGGACTGCTGGTCGACGGCCTGATCGCCGGCGTCGGCACCGTGCTCACCTTCGCCCCGCTGATGGCGCTGATGTTCATCCTGCTGGCG
Source organism: Acidipropionibacterium jensenii DSM 20535 (assembly GCF_000425285.1). Lineage (GTDB taxonomy): Bacteria > Actinomycetota > Actinomycetes > Propionibacteriales > Propionibacteriaceae > Acidipropionibacterium > Acidipropionibacterium jensenii. The sequence continues at coordinate 139,186 of NZ_AUDD01000007.1, forward strand.
ATCCTGGAGGACTCCGGGTACATGGCCCGCGCGGCCGTGGTCACCGACCGGATGATGCGCCGGATCGGACTGCCCGGCCGGGCCTTCATCCCGCTCATCGTCGGCTTCGGCTGCAATGTGCCGGCCATCTCGGCCACCCGTGCGCTGCCCCAGGCCCGCCAGCGGATCCTCACCTCGCTGCTGGTCCCGTTCACCTCCTGCACCGCCCGGCTCACCGTCTACGTGATGCTCGCCAGCACCTTCTTCCCGAAGATGGCCGGCACGGTGTGCTTTATCATGTACCTCGTCTCGATCGTTCTGGTGGTCCTCATCGGGATGGCGCTGCGCAAGACCCTGTGGCGCACGATGGGTTCCGAGCCGCTGGTGCTCGATCTGCCCCCCTACCAGGTGCCCACCGCCCGGCTCACCGCCAGCGTCACCTGGGTGCGCCTCAAGGGATTCCTGCGCACCGCCTCCGGCATCATCGTGGTCGCGGTGGCCGCGGTCTGGCTGCTGCAGTCGATCCCGGTCGTCGGAGGGGCGGGGTTCGGCGAGGCCGCCCCCGAGGACTCGGCCTTCGGGGTCGGGGCCTCCGCCGTCGCGCCGGTCTTCGAGCCCGCCGGATTCGGATCCTGGCAGACCTCCTCGGCGCTGGTCGTCGGGTTCGTCGCCAAGGAGGCCGTGCTGTCCTCGTGGGCCCAGACCTATGCGGTCGACGATCCCGAGGAGACCGGCAACGAGACCCCGCTGCAGGCCGAGGTGGTGGAGTCCTTCGAGCAGAGTTCGGGAGGACACACCTATCCCGCGGTCTGGGCCTTCCTGTTCTTCATGCTCTCCTACACCCCCTGCGTGGCGACCCTGGCCGTCCAGAAACGTGAGATCGGCATCGGTTGGACGCTCTTCGGTCTGGCGATGCAGCTCGCGGTGGCCTACATCGGCGCGGTCGCGATCTTCCAGATCGGCAGTCTGCTGTGGTGAGGGATGCCGGCACCGGGACCCTTCCCGACGAGACGACAGGCGGCAGGACGGCAGCGTCCTCCGAGGCGGGGACAACCGCTCCCGCCAGGCCCGTCCGCCCGCTCAGCCAGGTGCTGGCCGCCTTCCGGGCCGGCGCCGTCAGCCTCGACGAGATCGCCGAGAGGACCGGGCTGCCGGGCACCATCGTGCGCACCAGCGTCGCCCATCTGATCCGGATGGGGCGGATCGAGGCCCGCGAACTGTCGATGGGATGCCCCGGAGGGGGATGCGCCTCCTGCGCCTCGGCGCACACCGACGGCACCCCCGGGTGCGGTGCGGCCGGACCCTCCCAGGCCCGGCGGGGGCCCGTCCTGGTGCAGCTGAGTCTGCGCCGGTGAACGCTCCGTCGTAGGCTGGCACACCGTGAGCGATGATCCGGCCGGACCTGACGAGAACACCGTCGACTCACCGATCGGGATCTTCGACTCCGGTTTCGGTGGGCTGACGGTGGCCCGGGCCGCCGTGGACCTGATGCCCAACGAGGACATCATCTATCTCGGCGACACGGCCCGGGCGCCCTACGGCGAGAAGCACATCGCCCAGGTCCGCCACTACGCCCTGCAGTGCCTCGACCGGCTCAACACGCACGGTGTCAAGGCCTTGGTGATCGCCTGCAACACCGCCTCCTCGGCGGTGCTGCGCGATGCCCGGGAGCGCTACGACGTGCCGGTCATCGACGTCATCATGCCCGCCGCCCGGCGCGCCTCGCTGGTCACCCGCAACGGTCGGATCGGGGTGATCTGCACCGAGGCGACCGCCCGATCGCGGTCCTACGAGGATGCCCTGGCCGCGGTGCCGGGGGTCTGCCTGACCACCTCCCCCTGCCCCCGGTTCGTCGAGTTCGTCGAGCGGGGGATCACCGGCGGCCCCGAGCTGGAGGCGGTGGCGCGCCAGTACCTGGCGCCGATCCGGGAGGCCGGCTGCGACACCGTGATCCTGGGGTGCACCCACTACCCGCTGCTGGCCGGTCTGATCAGCATGACCCTGGGCGACGAGGTGACCCTGGTGTCCTCCTCCGAGGAGTGCGCCCGGGCCTCCTACGCGGTCCTCACCCGGCGCGGCATCCTGCACACCGCCCCGAGGGAGCCGAGCCGCTACTTCCTCACCACCGGAAACGCCGAGAAGTTCGAACGGCTGGGACGCCGGCTGATGCAGGGATTCGTCCGCGACGTGCACCGAGTGGGGATGGACGAGACGCCGGCCCTGCTGGGCGACCGGGCCTTCGTGCGCTCCGCCGACGAGCCGGTCTCCTGAGGATCGTCCGTCGCCGGCACCCCGTTGACCGGAGCGCGGTCGGCCCCAGGATCTCGGCCGCCAGAAGTGTCGGCGGTGACCGCTACCCTTGGCGGCGTGACTGATTCTTCATCCAAGACCCGTGTCGACGGCCGTGACCTGGACCAGATGCGTCCGGTCTCCATCAAGCGTTCCTGGCTCTCCCAGGCCGAGGGCTCGGTGCTGGTGACCTTCGGACGCACCACCGTGCTGTGCAACGCCTCGGTCACCGAGGGGGTCCCGCGCTGGCGCAAGGGGTCGGGGCTCGGCTGGGTCACCGCGGAGTACGAGATGCTTCCGCGGGCCACCAACGACCGCAGCCCGCGAGAGTCCCGCAAGGGCAAGATCGGTGGCCGCACCCACGAGATCTCCCGGCTGGTCGGCCGCTCCCTGCGGGCCGTCGTCGACTACAAGGCCCTCGGCGAGAACACCATCGTGCTGGACTGCGACGTCCTGCAGGCCGACGGCGGGACCCGCACGGCCTCGATCACCGGCGGCTACGTGGCCCTGTGGGACGCCATCGCCTGGCTGCGCGAGCGCGGATCCCTGGCCGGGGAGCCGCTGACCGGATCGGTGCAGGCGATCAGCGCCGGCCTGGTGGGCGGGGTCCCGATGCTCGACCTGGCCTATGAGGAGGACTCCCGGGCCGACACCGACATGAACATCGTGATGTCGGGGGACGGCGATTTCGTGGAGATCCAGGGCACCGCCGAGGGGGCCCCGTTCAACCGGGACCTGCTCGGCCAGCTGCTCGACCTGGGGACCAAGGGCTGCGCCGAGCTCAAGGCCGCCCAGCAGGAGGCCCTGAAGGTGGAGCTGTGAGCCGCGTCGTGCTGGCCTCCCACAACCGGGCCAAACTCGTCGAGCTGTCGCGGACCTTCCAGGCCGCCGGCTCCGACGTCGAGGTGGTCTCCGTCGATGAGGTGCTCCGCTACCCGCCGCCCGCCGAGATCGGCGCCAGTTTCGTCGAGAATGCCCTCATCAAGGCCCGGGCCGCCGCCGAGCGCACCGGACTGCCGGCTCTGGCCGACGACTCGGGGATCGAGGTCGACGCCCTCAACAGGATGCCCGGCATCCGGTCGGCCCGCTGGTCGGGTCCCGAGGCCACCGACGCCGGGAACCTCCAGCTGCTGCTGGACCAGACCTTCGATCTGCCGGCCGAGCGCAGCACCGCCCGGTTCGTCTGCGCGATGGCCTTCGTCGACCCGGACGGCACCGAACTCACCGAGACCGCGACCATGGAGGGCCGGGTGATCCACCAGGCCCGCGGCACCAACGGTTTCGGCTACGACCCGATGTTCGTTCCCGACGAGCAGCAGGGATCCCTCACCAGCGCCGAGCTGAGCCCGGCGGCCAAGGACGCCATCAGTCACCGCGGCAGGGCGGTGCGCGCCATCGTGCCGGCGGTCATCGCCCACCTGCACGCCAAGGAGAGCTGAGATGCAGCAGTACCTCGACCTGTTCCGCCGGATCCTCACCGAGGGGTCCCGCCGCCAGGACCGCACCGGCACCGGGACGCTGAGCGTCTTCGGACACCAGATGCGCTTCGACCTGCGCCAGGGATTCCCACTGGTCACCACCAAGAGGATCTACACCCGGGCGGTCTTCGGGGAGCTGCTGTGGTTCCTGCGGGGGGACACCAATGTCTCCTGGCTCCACGACAACAACATCCACATCTGGGACGAGTGGGCCGACGAGAAGGGCGAGCTGGGGCCGATCTACGGCCACCAGTGGCGGTCCTGGCCCGATCTTCACGGGGGCAGCATCGACCAGATCGCCCGGGTCATCGAGCAGATCCGCACCGACCCCTGGTCGCGGCGTCACATCGTCAGCGCCTGGAACCCGGCCGAGGTCGACGAGATGGCGCTGCCGCCCTGTCACACGATGTTCCAGTTCTACGTGACCGGCGACGACTCCGGGAGGCCGGCCTGGCTGTCCTGCCAGCTCTACCAGCGCAGCGGCGACACCTTCCTGGGGGTGCCCTTCAACATCGCCTCCTACGCCCTGCTGACCCACCTGGTCGCCCGGCTCACCGGGCTGCGACCCCTGGAGTTCGTCCACACCCTCGGCGACGCCCACCTCTACCTCAACCATCTCGACCAGGTCCACGAGCAGCTGGGCAGGACCCCCAGGGCGCTGCCCCGGCTGGTGCTCAGTCCCGACATCTTCTCCATCGACGCGGTGGAGCTGTCCGACATCAGCATCGAGGGATACGACCCCTACCCGGCCATCAAGGCCCCGATCGCGGTCTGAACGATGAACGCCCACGCACCGATGCAGGTGATCGCCATCGCCGCGGTGGCCGATGACGGGTCGATCGGCTCGGGGGAGGACATGCTGTGGCACATCCCCGAGGACTTCCGGCGGTTCAAGAGGGTGACGATGGGCCACACCCTGGTCTTCGGCCGACGGACCTTCGAGCAGATCGGCAGGCTCCCCGGGCGCCGGCACATCGTGTGCACCCGGGACCGGTCCTGGTCGGCGCAGGGGGTCGACGTCGCCCACTCGGTGCCCCGGGCCGTGGAGACGGCCCGGCAGGCCGGTGAACAGATCTGCTACATCGCCGGTGGGGCGCAGATCTACGCCGACGCCCTCGGCCTGTGCACCGGTCTGGACATCACCGAGGTGCACCGCCGACCCGGCGGTGCGGCGCGGTTCCCGCAGATCACCCCCGACAGCTGGCGGGAGGTCTCCCGCCAGCGGCACGAGGGATTCGACTTCGTGCAGTACCTGCCGGTCCGGGCCGCAGGCGAGGACTGAGCGATGCGCTCCCGGGCGTCGGTCCTGCACCTGGACATGGACGCCTTCTTCGCCTCGGTGGAGCAGCGCGACAAGCCGTCGCTGAGGGGCAAGGCGGTCATCGTCGGGGGAACCAGCGGCCGCGGCGTCGTCTCGACCGCCTCCTACGAGGCGCGCGCCTTCGGGGTGCACTCGGCGATGCCGAGCGCCCAGGCCCGCCACCTGGCCCCTCAGGCCGCCTTCCTGTCGGGCCGCTTCGAGGCCTACCGGGAGTCCAGCCGGGTGGTGATGGGGCTGCTCCACGAGGTCTCCCCACTGGTGGAGCCGCTGAGCCTGGACGAGGCCTTCGTCGACCTGGAGTCCGCCGACATCGACACCGGGGATGTCGCAGCGGTGCGCAGACTGGCCGCCACCCTGCGCCACCAGGTGGCCGGGCGGACCGAGGGCCTCACCTGCTCGGTCGGGATCGGCTCGAGCAAGTTCATGGCCAAGGTCGCCTCCGAGATGGCCAAGCCCGGCCGGGGGCACCAGGACCATGTCGTGCTGGTCGAACCCGGCACGGAGGCCGACGTCATCGCCCCGCTGCCGGTCCGCGCGATCCCCGGGGTGGGGCCGGTGGCGGCGGCCCGGCTGGACCGACTGGGAATGAAGAAGGTCGCCGACATCCGGCAGGCCTCCCGGGAGGAGCTGGTCCGGGAACTGGGTCAGGCCTGGGGGGCCGGTCTGGCCGATCTGGCCATGGCCCGCGACGACCGCCCGGTGATCTCCTCACGGGAGGCGAAGTCCATCTCGGTGGAGGACACCTTCGAGCACGACCTCACCGACCGGGCCGAGTGCGAGCGGGTGGTCGACCGGGACGCCGCGCTGGTCTGCGCCCGGCTGCAGCACTCGGGGCGGTTCGCCCGCACGGTGACCCTCAAGGCCAAGATGTCGGACTTCAGCATCTGGTCGCGGTCGGTGACGATGATCGGGGCCACCGACTCCGCCGAGCGGGTCCGACGGATGGCCCGGCACCTGCTCGGATCACTGGACCTGAGGGAGGGGGTCCGGCTGCTCGGGGTGGGGGTGGCGAACTTCACCACCTCCGCCCAGGAGGAGCTCTTCGCGGTCGACGACCACGGAACACTGGTGGAGGACGTCGACCGGCTGCCGACGGTCGAGGGACCGCTGGGAGGACTGGCCGCCGGTCCCTTCGGCAGGCGACGGTCGATGGACGAGGGGATGCACCACTGGCGTCCCGGCGCCGATGTGGAGCACACCCGCTGGGGTCGCGGCTGGGTGTGGGGGTCGGGCCACGACGTGGTGACGGTGCGCTTCGAGTACCGGGGGTCCAGCATCGGCCGGGTCCGTTCGATGGCGGCCGACGATCCCCAGATCAGCCGGGCCGACCCGCTGCCACTGGCCTGGACGCTGGACCACCGGGTGACCACGGTCGACGAGGATCCCGGCGTCGACCCGACGACACCTGACTGACCCGACGCAGTCGAGGCGGCCCGATCTCAGCCCAGCCACACATCCCGACAGGATGAGACAATCCCCCTCCGACAAGGATAAACATCCTTGTCGGAGGGGGATTGTCGCAGGTGCCGGAGAAGGGACTCGAACCCTCACGCCACAAGGCACAGGAACCTAAATCCTGCGTGTCTGCCAGTTCCACCACTCCGGCCGGGGCGCCCGCGGGGGCGCCGGGGGCTCAGCCCGGGATCAGATCTTGAGTTCGCGACACAGCTTCTCCACGTGGCCCTTGGCCCGCACGTTGTACTGGGCGAGGCTGACGATCGGTCGGCCGTCGTCCTGGACGTCCACCACGAAGGTGGACCGGATCACTCCCTCGATCTCCTTGCCGTAGACGTTCTTCAGACCGTAGGTCCCGTAGGCCCGCATCACCTTCGTGTCGGCGTCAGAGAGCAGGGTGAGGGTCAGCGACTCCTTCTCGGTGAACTTCCGCAGCCGGTCCACCGAGTCCGGGGAGATCCCCAGCACGGTGTACCCGGCGGCCGAGATCGCGTCGTGGTGGGTGGTGAAGTCAACCGCCTGAGTGGTACATCCGGGTGTCATCGCGGCCGGGTAGAAGTACACGATGACCCGCTGTCCGGTGAGCTTGGAGAGGGTCACCGGATGGCCGGAGGCATCCGGGAGAGTGAAATCGGGGGCGATCGATCCGGGGGCGAGGCGAATGCTCATGCGCTCACGATATAGGCTGTCGCCACGGCTTGGCGCGCGGGCCGACGTTGACACGTCGGACGTCGTCGAGACGATTCAGAAACCACGGTCGGCCCAGCGCCGGCCGATTTTCAGGTGGTCGCGTCTCAGGGAGGGCCAAATGGCTGACAACCGACAGCAGGGCAAGGCGAAGGACATTCGTTCCGCCGATCAGATCAGGCGGGACATCGCCGCTGCACGGGCCAAGATGTCGGCCACGGTGGAGGGCCTCACCGAGCAGTTCCACCCCGCTGCGGTCAAGAACCGGGTCGTCGAGGACGCCAAGGAGTTCGTCCAGAAGGAGTACACCAGCGTCCGGGAGAAGCTGATCTCCCAGGTCAAGGACGAGGACGGCTGGCGCACCGATCGGCTCAAGCTGGTCGGCGGCGCCTCCGCGGGGGCGGTCACCGGGCTGGTGCTGCTGCGTGCGGTGGTCGGCAAGGTGACCGGATCAACGGCCCGCAAGAAGTTCGAGAAGGCCCAGGTCGCCGCGGCCAAGGACGCCAAGAAGCAGGCGAAGAAGCAGCGCAAGACCGATGCCAAGGCGGCGAAGACCGCCAAGAAGCAGGCGAAGAAGCTGGCCAAGACCATCGCGAAGTGATCGTGCAGCGGTGAGCGAGCACACGGAGGGCGGCGACACTGCCGTCGACCTGCCCATCCGGATGCTGGGCGACCGGGTGCTGGTCTCCACGAAGGGGGAGGACGCCGAGCGGCGCAGTGGATCGGGAATCGTCATTCCCGCCACCGTGACGATGGGCCACCGGTTGAGCTGGGGCCGGGTGGTCGCGCTGGGCCCGGCGGTGCGCCAGGTGGTGCTGGGGGACCGGGTGCTCTTCGACCCCACCGATCGGCCCGAGGTCGAACTCGAGGGATCCAGCTACACCCTGCTGCGCGAGGAGGAGATCCACGCGGTGTCCACCGCCGAGGAGAGCTCCGGCGACGAGGTCGGCATGTACCTGTGAGACCGCCCAGGCCGAACAGCCTGAGAATTCTCCCTGAGTTGACCGGACCGCGCTGCTAGCATGAGGGGCACCACACGGCGGGGGCACGTGGTGATGACGTGCACCGTCACATTCAAGGGAGAATGAGTGATGTCAGTTTCACGTCGTACTTTCCTCGCCGGACTTGGGGGTCTCGGCTCGGTTGCAGTGCTCAGCGCCTGCGGATCCAACTCCGATTCCAGCTCCTCGGCGTCACCGAGTGCCGCCTTCAGCGGCAAGGGTCCCATTGCCTTCGCGATGGGCAAGGACACCACCGGGACCCTTCAGCAGGTCCTTGACGGCTGGAACAAGGACCATCCCGATGAGAAGGTCACACTGACCGAACTGCCGGAGTCCGCCGATGACCAGCGTGCGGCAATGATTCGGAACTTCCAGACCAAATCGGACGCCTACGCGGTGGTCGGGATGGACCCGATCTGGGTGGCCGAGTTCGCCTCCCAGCAGTGGGTCACCGCGCTGCCGGCCGACACCGACACCTCGCTGCTGCTGAAGTCCAGTGTCGATGCCGCCACCTACTTCAAGAAGCTCTACGGAGTCCCCTTCAGCACCAATGGTCAGCTGCTGTTCTACCGCAAGGACCTGCTGGACGCCGCCGGGGTCGCAGTGCCGACGACCTGGGAGCAGATGTGGGCGGCCTGGGACAAGGTCAAGAACACCCCGGCCGCCAAGGGAATGTCGGCCTACTCCGGTCAGCTCGCCAAGTACGAGGGGCTGACGGTGAACTTCACCTCAGCCGTGCTGTCGGCGGGCGGCAAGGTCTTCGACGAGGCCGGCAAGCCGACGGTCAACTCGGCTCAGGCGAAGGCCGGTCTGGAAGCCATCGTCAACGGGTTCTCGACGGGAGCCATCCCCAAGGAGGCGCTCACCTACAAGGAGGAGGAGTCGCGCCAGGCCTTCCAGGAGGGGAAGCTGATGTTCCTGGCGAACTGGCCCTACGTCTACTCGAAGGCCGCCGCCACCGACGGCTCCTCGAAGGTCGCCGGGAAGTTCGGCGTCGCACCGCTTCCGGGCATCGGCAGCAACCCCGGCATGACGGTCCTGGGAGGCCTCGTGCTGGGCGTCTCGGCCTTCGCCAAGTACAAGGCGACCGCCCTGGAGTTCGCGAAGTACATGGCCACCGAGAAGGTCCAGAAGGCGTGGGCGCTGGCCGCCAGCCAGGCGCCGGTGGTGAGCTCGCTGTACGACGATGCCGAGATCATCAAGGCGTATCCCTACACCGAGCAGCTGAAGAAGGCTCTCGACAGTGCCGGAACCCGCCCGAAGGTGCACAACTACGGCGACGTCACCCAGGCCATCCAGAATGCTGTCTACCCGGCGCTCAGCGGTACTCCGGCTGTTGACGCTGCGCTGCAGGGCCTGCAGACGAAGCTCGAGGCGCTGGCGTCATGAGCCGGGTGAGGCTGTCGTCGGAGGAGCGTAAGGAGGAGCGGTTCGCCTACCTGCTGTTGCTGCCGACGCTGTTCGTGCTGGCCCTGGTGGTCGGCTTCCCGCTCATCCTGTCGCTGTGGCAGTCGTTGTTCCGCGGCGCCTCGGGGATCGATCCGAACACCGGGCTGGTGGAGCAGGGTGACACCTTCGTCGGGCTGGGCAACTACACTGCGGTGTTCTCCGCTGCCGACGCCTCCGGCCAGTTCTGGAACGCCTTCTGGAACACCTCCTTCTTCACCGTCGTCGGGGTGCTCGTCGAGACGGTGCTGGGTGTGCTGATGGCCCTCATCATGGTCCGCGGGATGCGCGGGCTGGGGTGGGTGCGGGCCGGCATCCTGGTGCCCTGGGCGATCCCGACGATCGTCTCGGCGCTGATGTGGAAACTGATCTTCAACGCCGATGGGGTGGCCAACAAGCTGATCGGCAACCAGATCCTGTGGACCACGGAGGGCTGGCAGGCCAAGGCCGCGGTCCTCATCGCCGACATCTGGAAGACCGCCCCCTACATCGGGCTGCTCACCCTGGCGGGCCTGCAGACCATCGACACGCAGGTCTACGAGGCCGCCAAGGTGGATGGGGCGAGCGCCTGGCAGTCCTTCTGGAGGATCACCCTGCCGCTGGTCAAACCGGTGCTCATCGTGGCGGTGCTGTTCCGCACTCTGGACGCCATGAGGATGTTCGACCTCCCCTACGGCCTGCTGGGCATGCTGGACTCCGGCAAGACCCTGTCGATGCTGTCGTGGTACCAGGCGGGTCAGTCCCGCTACGGGGAGGCGGCGGCCTACTCGCTGTACCTGTTCGCCTACATCTGCCTCATCGTGCTGGTCTTCGTGCGGGTGCTGGGGGCCGACATCATGGGGTCCCAGGAGAGCGGGAGGAATCGTAGGAGGAAGGGCGGGAAGGGCGACGCCCCGGCGTCGGATCCAGCCGGGGCCGCGACGGCAGGGGGCAGGTCATGAGTGGCGAGACGCAGGACACCTCCAGGGCTGTCGCCGACGATCAGCTGGAGGAGGTGCGGCGACGCCGGCGGCGTCCCTCCCGGGTGGCCGGCAGAGTGCTCACCTGGATCGGGATCGTGATGATCGTCGTCTACTGCCTGGCGCCCTTCTACTGGATGATCGTCTCGGCACTGCGGCTGCCCTCGATGGGTCTGGACACCTCCTTCATCCCCGACCCGGTGAGCCTGGACAACTTCACGGCGGTCTTCCAAGGCCGCAACCACTTCGGCCGGGCGCTGGTCAACTCGCTGATCGTGGCCGGCCTCACCACCGCCCTGGTGCTGGTGGTCGGTACGGTGGCGGCCTATGCGATGGCCCGGCTGCGGTTTCGCGGCAAGCCGCTGGTGCTGTTCGCGATCATCTCGACCTCGATGTTCCCGGTCGTCACCCTCATCGTCCCGCTGCTGCGGCTGTTCACCGGGGGGTATGCGTTCTTCCCGGTCAACTGGATCAACACCTACCAGGCGATGATCCTGCCGTCGATCAGCTTCGCCCTGCCGCTGGCGGTGTGGACCCTCAACGCCTACTTCCGGCAGCTGCCCCACGAGCTGGAGGAGTCGGCGATGGTCGACGGCGCCACCCGCAGCCAGGCCTTCCGCCGGGTGATCCTGCCGCTGGCGGCGCCCGGCGTGTTCACCACGGCGATCATCACCTTCATCGCGGCCTGGAATGAGTTCCTCATCGCCCTGACGATGGTCAATGACAATGTGCACATGACCGCGAATGTGGCGATCTCGAAGTTCACCGGGGTCTCGGGCTATGACACCCCCTACGGCACGATCATGGCCGCCGGCGTCATCGTCACGGTGCCCCTGCTCATCGTGGTGCTGATCTTCCAGCGCCGGATCGTGGGCGGGTTGGCGGCGGGCTCGCTCAAGTGAGAGTCGGACCGGCGGGTGGCGGGTTCAGCGCGCGTAGCGGGTGACGAAGGCGCTCAGCAGGCGGTGGGAGTCCTCCACCTCGGCGAGGGCGACCCGCTCGATGAGGGGTTCCATCTCCTCGGGGTCGAAGTATCCCTTGTCGCGGTAGATCCGGATCCGCTCGGTGATCCCCTCGACGTCCAGCTCGGGATGGAACTGGGTGGCGTAGAGGTTCTTGCGGATGCGGAACATCTGCACCGGGGCGGCGGTGCCGGTGGCCAGCAGCACCGCACCGGCCGGGAGCCGGTGCACCGACTCCTTGTGGCCGACGAAGGCGTCGAACCGGTCGGGGACGCCGGCCAGCCGCACCAGCGGGTCGCTCCGGCCGTCCTCGGTGAGGCTGACGGTGACCGCGCTGACCGGCTCGGGGTAGGTGTGGTCGATGAGTCCGCCCTGGTGGACGCCGAGGGTCCCGACCCCGTAGCAGGCGCCGAAGAAGGGGAAGTCGCGGGCCACCACCCGGTCGAGCAGACCGGACAGCTCGCTCTCGGCGCGCACCTGGTCGGGGGACTTCTCCTCGGTGGGGTCCGAGGTGCTGTAGGGGCTGCCGCCGACGATCACCCCCGACAGCTCGTCGAGATCGACCCGGGGCAGCGGGGAGCGGTCGAGCTGGGAGTAGACGACGTCTCGGGGAGTCAGTCCGCAGTAGCGCAGCATCGCCCGGTACTCACCGCGGGCGGCGGCGTCCTCGGGGCGGGTGGCGATCAGCAGGAAGGGTTTCACAGGACATCCCTCGGGACCAGCGTCGTGCTCAAAGTGGAGAAAAGGACCTCTTCAATGAAGAAGAGGTCCTTCGGCCTGGTGCGCCGCCAGGGACTCGAACCCTGAACCCGCTGATTAAGAGTCAGCTGCTCTGCCAATTGAGCTAGCAGCGCCGGCGAGAGAAAACATTACCGCAGACCGGCAGACATCCCAAATCGGGCTGGCGCGGCCACCCTGACGGTGGTGCCTGCGGTGGTGCCTGCGGTCACGGTCGGCCCTCCCGGACCGCCTCGATCCGGCGGGCCCGCAGGGCCTCGATCTCCGGCATGTCGAGGGGTTCCAGGGGGTGGCCCAGGGCCGTCTCCAGGAGATGATCGGCCAGGTCGGGATTGCGGGAGAGCACCGGCCCGTGCGGGTAGATGCCGTACACCCGTCCCTGCACCGCACCATCGGTCTGTCCGTCGCCGTTGCCCCAGCCGACCTCCATGGAGGTCAGCGGGGTGGCGTCGGAGCCCAGCTGGGTCCAGCCGCCGTGGTTCTCGAACCCGGTGATGAGGGAGCTGGTCCCGTCGGGCCTGGTCCAGTGCGACAGGGACTCTCCGACGGCCCGCTCGGGGCCCCGGCGGGTCTCGATGTCGAGCAGTCCCAGGCCGTCAATGATCTCGTCCCGGGCGCCGATGGTGAAGCTCTTGCCGCAGATCTGGTAGCCGGCGCACACCGCGAAGAGCACGGCGCCGTTGTCCAGGGCGGTGAACAGACCGCGGTCGGTCTTCAGCTCGTGGACGGCGGTGGTCTGGGCGATGTCCTCCCCGCCGCCCATCAGGTAGACCGCGCCGTCGGTGGGCACCGGGTCGCCGGGCTCCACGGGGACCAGCTCGGCGTCGATCCCGCGCCACTGGAGTCTTCTGGTGAGGATGACGGCATTGCCGTGGTCGCCGTAGATCCCCAGCAGGGACTGGTACAGCAGGACGATCTTCACAGGTGCGGCGCTCATGCCAGCCCCCCAAGTCGACGCAGTTTCTGGAACGGGGTGTAGGTGGACAGCACGTCGATGGGATGGTCCTTGTCCCAGCGGCCGGCCAGCAGTGGGGACTCGAGGGCCTCGGCGAGGTCCTCGATGACGACATGCTCGACGCCGGCGTAGCTGAGCCGCACGGCCAGGTCGAGGGCGCGAGGTCCGGTGCAGATCACCGTTCTCCCGACCAGCTGCTCGTAGTCGACGTCCCACAGCCAGGAGACGTCCTTGCCGTCGGCGGCGACCGCGTCGATGGCCAGCACCAGGGGGTCGGAGCTGGTCAGCGGCAGGGACTCGGTCCAGCCCGCGGGGTTCTTCGACAGCAGCAGGCGCACCTCGGTGCCGGAGATCACGGTGGTGGCGTAGCGGCCGGCGGGTGAGGCGACGGTGTGCATCCCGGCGAGGGCGTCGTCGGGGGAGATGCCCATCTCGACGGCGGCGGCCAGGGCGCAGGTGGCGTTGGTGAGGTTGAAGTGTCCGGGGACCTGGAGATCCAGGTGGTGCCGGTCGCCCTTGCGGGAGACGGCCTCCTCGCCGTCCACCCACCAGTCGGCCTCGGGCTGGCGCAGCGGACAGTCGGGACAGTGCCAGCTGGTGGCCTCGTGGATGAGGACTCCGCCGCAGTTGGGGCACAGTGTGGAGTCGGCCGTCCAGCGCGGTTTGGTGTCCACCCAGACCACGGCGCGGGCGCGCTGGCAGACCCAGACGATGAGCGGGTCGGAGGAGTTCGCGATGACCATCGGTCCGTCGGGGCCGGCGGCGGCCAGGGCGGCCCGCCAGTCGCGTCCCAGGAAGGTCAGTTCGTGGTTGCGGTCCAGCTGGTCGCGGCTGAAGTTGAGCAGCACCAGGATCTCGGGATGTCCCAGTCGGACGGTGTCGGCGACCACCCGCTCGTCTGTCTCCAGGATCGCGACGGGGGCCTGGGGGGCCTCGCCGAGAGCCGAGACGATGCCGTGGTGGAGGTTCGCCCCGTCGGCATTGGTGACGACCTCGGTGCCGTCGTCGTCCAGTCCGGCGCGCACCGCGGCGGCCAGGAAGTGGGTGGTGGTGGTCTTGCCGTTAGTGCCGGTGACCGCGGCGATCCGGCGGGAGGCGATGAGTTCGGCGAAGGCCCTCGGGTCCAGCTTGGTAGTGACCTTCCCCCGGATCGAGGCTCCCGATCCGCGCCCGGCCATCCGTGAGGCCAGAGCCGCTACTCGTCCTGCCAGCAGTGCCGTCCGCAACCGGGGGGAGGGACGTCGGCGCGGCTGCCGGGGGGATCGGGACTCTCTACTCATGGCCCCATCATGGCAGCTTCCCGAAAACCGGGCCGTCGCGGTGGTGGGAGTTGGCAGGGGGTTGACCCCGGCCTGTCGGGGGTTGCCAGGGGGTTGCCCCCCGGCCTCAGAAAAACTGTCAGTGGTCGCTGGCACCGTGGAGACCATGAGCAGCGAGAACCGGTCGGGGTCGGGTGAGGCGATGGCCGCCGCCCTGGCGCGCCTGCCGGTGAGTCGCGGCGTCGGTCGGGGAGCCGGTTCCGGGCACGGCGGATGGTCGGCCGACGATCTGTCGGTGCGTCCGGGCCGAGCGGTTCATCCGGGGCTGCGCCCGGTGCTGCCCAGTGGTCTGATGCCGGAGGTCTACTCCCTCAACGGGTCGGCCCAGGTCGGCCTGGGACTGCTGGTCGAGGGCTGGTGCGCGGTGGTCGGGTTGCCCGAGCTGGGGGTGGAGGCCGCCCGCGAGTGGGGGGTCGAGCTGTCGCGGATGGTGCTCGTCCCCGATCCCGGGTCGTGGTTGGAGACCGTCGCCACCCTCATCGAAGGGTTGGACGTCGTCCTCGCGGCGGCTCCGGCGTCGATCGCCCCGGCGGCCGCCCAGCGGCTGGTCGCCCGGCTGCGGTCACGGGGCTCCAGCCTGGTGGTGCTCGGCCGATGGCCCCACGCCCATGCCCGGATCGATGTGCGGACTCTCGGCTGGCAGGGGCTCGGACGGGGGTACGGGGCCCTGGAGTCCCAGCGTCTGGAGATCACCGTGACCCGCCATCACAGTCATCGCACGGTCACCCTGATCCGGGGTGCCGAGGGTGTCACGGCAGCCGGGGAGTCCTCCGACGACTCGGGAGGAGCGGGCCGGTGAGCAGTGACGAGCAGTCCCCGCGAGTGATGCTGGTCCGGGTGCCAGACTGGCCGATCAGGGCCGTCCAGATGCACACCGAGCACAGCGACCCGCTGATCGTCGCTGAGAAGGGCAGGGTGCTCACCTGCTGCCGACGGGCCGCCGAGGACGGGGTCCTGCCCGGCCTTCGGGTGCGCGCCGCCCAGCTGCGCTGCCCCCGGGCCCGGGTCGTCGTCCACGACCCGCGGGTGGAGGAGGAGGGCTTCGCACCGGTGGTGGCCCGGATCGAGGAGCAGGTCGCCCCGGCGGTCCACGTGCTGCGCCCCGGCACGGCGGTGGTCCCGGTCGGTGGCCCGGCCCGCTTCTACGGCGGGGAGCGGGCCGCCGCCGAGCGGCTGTGGCAGGTGCTCGGGCAGGAGGGGTGGTCGGATGCCACGGTGGGGGTGGCCGATGGCATGTTCGCCGCAGAGCAGGCGGCCCTGGGTGTCGCCGCGGTCCACCGGGGAACCCGGACCCCGACCGGGCAGCCGGTACCGATCGGGGAGTCCGACCCGATCAGGATCGTGCCGGCGGGCCGGTCCCGGGAGTTCCTGGCCGATCTGGAGGTCGGTGCCCTGGTCGGGTCGATGGATGACTGCTGCACCGACGGCGGCATGGATCTGGTCGTCTCGCTGCGCACCCTGGGGCTGCGCACGATGGGCCTGGTCACCACCCTCAGCCGCGAGCAGGCGGCCACCCGGTTCGGGAGGGCCGGCAGGCTCGCCCACCAGTACGCCCTGGGTCAGGATCCCCGCCCGCTGGTCCCGCATCGCAGCGACCATGACGACACCGTCGAGATCGCCTTCGAGGATCCGGTGGCCTCCGTCGAGCAGCTGGAGCAGGCGGTGCGGCCGACCCTCGAGAGGCTGATCGGCGAGATCGGGAGCCGTGGACTGATCTGCGACACGGTGCGGATCCTGATCCGTTCCACCGCGGGGGTGTGCGAACGCACCTGGCGGCATCCCTGGCAGTTCGGCTCCGACGACCTGGTCTGCCGGGTCCGGTGGCAGTTGGCCGAGCTGGACCGGCCGCGGGCCGACACCGCCGAGGAGGTGGTCTGCGAGTACTCCACCGGCGTCCAGGCGGTGCAGCTGATCCCCACCTGCCGGCCCCTGGCCGATCACGCCGAGGGGTTGTTCGGTGCCCGGCCGGCCGAGCACCTGGTCCAGATCCTCACCCGGTTGCAGGCCCGGCTCGGGCCGCGTGCGGTGCTGGTGCCCAGTGTCGCCGGGGGACGGCTGCTCACCGAGAGACGTCGTCTGACCCCGTTCGGCTCGGTGCCCGACGGTGCCCGGACCGGCGGGGATCAGCCCTGGCCGGGACGTCTGACCGGGCCGGCCCCCAGTGTCATCTACTCCGAGCCGCGGCCGGTGCGCGTCCAGACTCTCGGCGGACAGTCGGTGCACCCGCTCGAGGATGCCGGGGGATCGGCCGGTGAGGATCCTCCGGGCGGTCTGGACGCCGAACCGGGTTGGCTCATCGTCCCGGGCGGACGCCGGGTCAGGGTGATCGCCTGGGCCGGGCCCTGGCCGGTGCGGGAGCACTGGTGGACCGATCGGGCGGTGTCCCTCGACCGATACCAGTTCGTCACCGAGGACCAGGAGGCCTGGGTGCTGGTCGCGGCCTCCTCGACATGGTGGCTGGAGGCCCGCTATGACTGAGTGCGCTGCGAGCGGGGTGCGCCATGCCCTATGACAACCCGCCCATCTCCTGGTCGGAGATGGAGCGACGGATCCGCGGCAAGGCCCCTGAGACGGAGGGCCACGGCACGGACCGGATGCGCGGCGGCCCGGAGGACGCCCCCATCGGCAGGCGGCGGGCACCCTTCTCCGGCAGGGCGACACCTCCCGAGGGTCCGGTGGTGCCCTACGCCGAGCTGCACTGCCACTCCTACTACAGCTTCCTGGACGGTGCCTCCAGCCCCGAGGATCTGGTCCGCAGGGCGGTCGAGCTCGGCCTGTCCGGACTGGCACTGACCGACCACGACGGGGTCTACGGGGTGGTCCGGATGGCCGAGGCGGCCGAGGCCTGCGGGCTGGCCACCAGTATCGGCTCGGAACTGTCGATCGGTCTGCCGGCCCCCCAGAACGGGGTGGCCGACCCGGTGGGCAGCCATCTTCTGGTCCTGGCCCGGGGGACCGAGGGATACCGCCGGCTGTCGGGGGCGATGACCGAGGCCTATCTCGACGAGGATGCCGAGAAGGGCCGGCCCGTCTACGACCTGGACCGGCTGGCCGATCAGGCCGACGGCCACTGGATCATCCTCAGCGGGTGTCGCAAGGGGGCGGTGCGGCAGGGCCTGGCCCGCGGCGGCCCCGACCTGGCCGGGAGGGAACTGGACCGGCTGGTCCGGCTGTTCGGCCACCGCAACGTCGTCGTGGAGCTCACCGACCACCGGCGTCCCTGCGACTCCCACGACAATGATGCGCTGGCGGCGCTGGCCGCCTCCCGCGAGCTGCCGGTGGTGGCGACCAATGACGTCCACTACGCCGATCCCGGACAGTTCGAGCTGTCCTGCGCCCTGGCGGCGGTGCGCGCCCGACGCACCCTCGACGAGATGGACGGCTGGCTGCCGGCCGGCCCGGTCGCCCGGATGCGCTCCGGCTCCGAGATGGCCCGGCTGTTCGCCCGCTACCCCGGTGCCGTGGAGCGCAGCGTGGAGATCGCCGAGCAGACCCGGTTCTCGCTGCGCGCCAGCCGCCCCGAGATGCCCGAGCAGAAGGTGCCGCAGGGCCACACCCCGATGAGCTGGCTGCGCCATCTGGCCGATCTCGGCTGCGCACGGTTCTACGGTGACGACCCGGTCGCCCGACGGCGTCTCGACGAGGAGCTGGAGGTCATCGAGTCCAAGGACTTCGCCGGCTACTTCCTCATCGTCCACGACATCGTCGAGTTCGCCCGTCACCACGACATCCTGTGCCAGGGGCGCGGCTCGGCGGCGGCCTCGGCGGTGTGCTACGTGCTGGGGATCACCGTCGTCGACCCGGTCTTCTACCGGCTTCCTTTCGAGCGGTTCCTCTCGGCGCTGCGGGAGGAGGAGCCCGACATCGACGTCGACTTCGACGCCCGGCGCCGCGAGTCGGTGATCCAGTACGTCTACGGCAGGTACGGCCGTCACTACGCCGCCCAGGTGGCCAATGTCATCAGCTACCGGCCCAAGAACGCGATCCGCGACATGGCCAAGGTGCTGGGTTACTCCCAGGGTCAGCAGGATGCCTGGTCACGGCAGGTGGAGCGCTGGGGGTCGCGGATCGGCGAGGACCAGGAGGGGGCTGACAGGATCCCCGAGCGGGTCCGGGATCTGGCCGGACAGGTGCTCGGATTCCCCCGTCATCTGGGGATCCACTCGGCCGGAATGGTGCTCACCCGGCACTCGGTGGGCGAGGTGTGCCCGATCGAGCCGGCCCGGATGGCGAACCGCACCGTGCTGCAGTGGGACAAGGAGGACTGCGCGTGGATGGGGCTGGTGAAGTTCGACCTGCTCGGACTGGGAATGCTCGCCGCCCTCCAGCACACCTTCGACCTGGCTGCCGAGCACTGCGGGGAGCGCTGGACGATGCAGTCGATCCCGCGCAATGAACCGGGGGTCTACGACATGCTGTGCCGGGCCGACACCATCGGCGTCTTCCAGGTGGAGAGCCGCGCCCAGATCGGCACCCTGCCACGGCTCAAGCCGCGCTGCTTCTACGACCTGGCGGTGGAGATCGGACTGATTCGGCCCGGCCCGATCCAGGGAGGTGCGGTGCACCCCTACATCCGGCGGCGCACCGGGGTGGACCCGGTGAGCTACCCGCACCCGATGCTGGAGCCGGTGCTGAGACGCACCCTGGGGATCCCGCTGTTCCAGGAGCAGCTCATGCAGATGGCCACCACGGTGGGCAACTGCACCGCCGCCGACGCCGACCTGCTGCGCCGCGCGATGGGCTCCAAACGCGGGGTCGAGAAGATCGACTCGCTGCGCGCCAAGCTGTTCGCCGGGATGGCGGCTAATGGCATCTCCGACGACGTCGCACAGGAGATCTACAACCGGATCGAGTCCTTCGCCAACTTCGGTTTCGCGGAGTCCCACTCGCTGAGTTTCGCGGTGCTGGTCTATGCCTCCTCGTGGTTGAAGCTGCACTATCCGGCGGCCTACCTGGCCGGGCTGCTGCGCTCCCAGCCGATGGGCTTCTACTCGTCGGCCACCCTGGTGGCCGACGCCCGCAGGCATGGCGTCAGGGTGCTCGGCCCCGATCTGCTGGCCTCGGGGGTGCACGCCGGGCTGGAACCGGCACGTCGCGACGGACGCGAGAACCCCGAGGTTTCCGAGAACCACGAGAATCCCGGCCGGGGTCGGTCCGACTGCCTGCTGGACCACACCCAGGAGCAGATCGGCGAGTTCGACGCCGCCTCCCCCGACGACTGCGCCTCCCACCGCCGGGACGGGGGACTGGCGGTGCGGCTGGGACTGGCCGACGTCTCGGCGATCCCGGTGGAGGTCACCGAGCAGATCGTCGCAGAACGGGAGCGCGAGCCCTTCACCAGTCTCGCCGATCTGGTCCGTCGGGTGGGGCTGGAGCCCGACCAGGTGGAGGCGCTGTCCCTGGCCGGGGCCTTCGACCGTCTGGTCGGGTCGCGGCGAGGGGCGCTGTGGCAGTCGGGCCAGCTGGCCGGGGTGGCACCGGGCCAGCTGGACATCGAGGTGTGCAGCCAGCCCCCGCTGCTGCCCGAACCGACCCCGGTGGAACTACTGGGTCACGATCTTCGGGCAACAGGGATCAGCGCCGAGGATCATCCGATGCGCCATCTGCGCGCGGCGATGGCCGAGCGCGGAGTGCTGCCGATCGACACCTTGGACCGGGTCGAGGCGGGCCGCCGGATCGAGGTGGCAGGGGTGGTCACCCATCGGCAGCGCCCGGCCACCGCCGGCGGGATCACCTTCATCAATCTCGAGGACGAGACCGGTCTGCTCAACGTCATCGTGACCGCCGGGGCGTGGAAGCGGTACCGGCAGGTCGCCTTGACCTGCTCGGGGATGGTGATCAGGGGGATCCTGGAGCGCGGCGACGAGGGGGTGATGAACCTCTACGCCGACCGCCTGGAGCGGTTGCAGATGGCGGTGGTGGTCTCCTCCCGAAACTTCCGCTGAGGGGCCGGACCACTCGGTCGTGATCGGCAGGCCGACCAACAGGTCACAATCGATGCAGTAGCCGCCATGGTGGCAGGGCGCGGCACAACTCGTAGGCTCAAGACACCGGTCGAGGTCCTCGTCGGTACAGACGTGTGGTCACTCCTGATCCAGAGGACCTCGACCGCTCAGCTCACCGACCACCCATTCATCGGCGTGTCCCGCTCACCCTCACCGCAGATCCGAGGAGCCCGTTAACGACGCGATTCCCGTAGTCGACGTGACTTTTCCCGAGCAGTGCAGTGACCGTGGTCAGATCGACCGTGATCACGGTCACAACGTCGTCCTAGGAGGCCACAGGTCATGGTGGCGAAGGATGCTTAGCAAACTGGCTCTTCAGGATCCGGGGTGTAGTCGGGGTCTGAAGCCGCCGGCCTCGAGTAGGGATCTCGCGACATAGTTGGTCAGGTTCCGGAAGTCCAGGGCTGAGCCGCGTAGGTGTTCGAGTCGGCCGTTGATGGCCTGGGTGGGCCCGTTGGATGTGCCGGGCCGGTCGAAGTGGGCCAGCACGTCGGTGGCCCGTTTGGTCAGTGTCCGGCCGAGCGTGATGACCTCGGCGAGTGCCTTCGGCACGCCGGTGCTGACCGACTCGATCAGGCTGGCCATCAGCTCCCGGCCATGTCGGCGGTCAGGGTGACGGTAGGCGGCGATCATCGTCTGGTAGATGCCCCAGATGGCCTCGACCTCGACGTGGGCGTCGTCGTTGAAGAGCGCGGTGAGCCGGTTGGTCTGTTTCTCGGTGAGCAGGTCAGCGACGGTGCACAGCGTTCTGCGTGCGGCGTACAGCGGATCGCTCTTGCGGCCGCGGTGTCCGCCGATGGCCTGCTGGACCCGGCGCCGACACTCAGCAAGGGCCTCGCCGGCCAGCCGCGTGACGTGGAAGGGATCCATCACCTCGGTCGCGGTCGGCAGTTCCTCGGCGGCGGTCTTGAAGCCCGTGAACCCGTCCATCGACACCACCTCCACACCGTCACGCCACGCCTGGTCGCGATCGGCCAGCCAGGTCTTGAACACCTGCTTGGAGCGGCCCTCGACCATATCGAACAGCCGCGCAGGGCCGGTGCCGGCACGGACCGGGGTGAGATCGATGATCACCGTGACGTACGTGTCACCGCGCCGGGTGTGCCTCCAGATGTGTGGACTGCTTGCCGTTTCTCGGACACGCCCAAACACTTGGTTTCAGGCCACCTGACGTGATTCCCTGTACTCCGCCTCAATCTCATTAGGGGTCTGATACCCCAACGACGAGTGAAGACGTTTCTGATTGTACCTGAGCTCGATCCACCGCACAATATCCCGGACCGCATCATCTCTGGCCCGATAGATCACCCGGTGCACCCTCTCGTTCTTCAATGTCGCATTGAACGACTCCGCCAACGCATTATCCCAGCACAGTCCCGTCCTCCCCACGGACAGTCTGATATCATAGGATTCGAGCAGTTCGGTGAATTCCTTCGACATGTACTGCGAGCCATGATCCGAATGGAAAATGGTCGCCCCTCTCATATACTCACAATTCCTGACGGCCATGTCGATGGCCTTGCAGATCAATCCGGTCCTCATGTGATCATCGATCGCGTAACCCACGGCCCTCTTCGTGCAGTAGTCCAGTACCGTCGCCAGATAGCAGAATCCTTCCAGGGTGCGAATATAGGTGATGTCACCGACCCATTTGTATCCCGGCTGCGCCGCGGTGAAGTCTCGTTCCACCAGGTCTGGGCGCCCGTCGGCGTCGTCGGCCGGGATCCTGGTGCGGACCGCCAGGCGGAGCTGGGCGGCCACCAGCCCCTCGGCCCGCATGATGGAGCGGATCGTGTCCGGGTGCACCGCCTCACCGGCCCGGGCGAGCTCGGCGGCGATCCGCCGGTAGCCGTAGGTACCGTCCGAGTCAGCAAAATAGAAACGAATCTTGGAAGCGAGGTCACGGCGTCGACGTGCGGTCGCAGAAATGGGCCTGG
>NZ_AUDD01000008.1 GCF_000425285.1 Acidipropionibacterium jensenii DSM 20535
TGGGTGGGTGGACCCCGGTGTCGTTCCAGGGGAAGGCTGGGTGGGTGAAGTCGTCGTTGTTGTCGACGTCGAAGCCGAAGGTGAGTGCGTCTTCGAGTCGCACGAATGCCAGCTCGGTGTCGGGAACCGTGACCTCGACCACTCCGCGCAGCTACTCGTCGGTGCCCAGCAGCGGCGGTGTCGACCCGTGGGGGTTCTACTGGGGACAGTGCGTCTCCTACGTCGCATGGCAGGTGCGCAGCAACACCGGGCACAGCAACTTCCAGAACATGTACCGGGGAGTCCACTTCGGCAATGCGGAGAACTGGGGATCGGCCGCCCGCAGCCTGGGAATCACGGTGAACTCCACGCCGACCGTCGGCTCGGTGGCCTGGCGGACCAGCGGCTCGGCCGGACACGTGGCCTACGTCACCGCCGTCCACTCCAACGGCACGATCGACGTCTCGGAGTACAACTACCTGGTCACCAGCGGCTTCGACACCCGCAGCAATGTGAACTGGCAGAGCGGAGGAAGCAGCGGCTTCGACGGGTTCATCCACTTCTGAGTGATCCCATCCCCGCCCCGGTCAGGGGCGGGGTCGAGCTGACGGCAGCGGGGCGGAGAACAGGTGCGCGTCGAGGCGGTGTGCTGGGACTGGAACGGGGACCCTGCTCGATGATGTCGAGATCTGCCGCGAGGCGATGAACCGGGTCCTGACCGAGAACGGTCGTCCCGTCATCGACGACCTGGACGCCTACCGCCACCTGTTCCGGTTCCCGATTCCTGACTTCTACGCTGATCTCGGGCTCGGCGGGACGGCATATCACGACGCGGCGAGCCGCTACCTGGATCTCGTCGGTGAGTCGGCACCCCGGGCTGGACTCCAGCCCGGGGCCCGCGACGCCCTGAAAGGCCTGGCGGGGCGTGGCATGCAGCAGATCCTTGCCTCGGCGACCCCCGCCCCCACCCTGATGGCGCAGCTGGAACCCCACCATCTGGCGTCCGTGTTCAGCGAGGTCCTGTCGGCCGAGGATGCCTACCACGCCTCCAAGCGCGACGTCGTCGCCTCCTGGCTGGACCGGACGGGAACCCCTGCGGAGCGGATCGTGATGGTCGGCGACACCAACCACGACCTGGAGATCGCCGACTCCCTGGGCATGCGGTTCATCCATCTCACCTCCGGTCATCAGAGCCTGGAGGGGGCCGGGGTGCACCACATCGACTCTCTTGACGAGCTCGACCGGGCGCTGGACCGTGGGTGGGAATAGCGGCAGTACCTCATCAGCATCGAGGTGCGAGGGGGAGTCCAGGCCTGCCCGGGAGACGGGCTGTGGACGCCATCCTGCTGAGTTCGGAATGACCTGTGGGTGGGGCGTGTGGGGCTCGAACCCACGACCCAGGGATTATGAGTCCCCTGCTCTGACCGGCTGAGCTAACGCCCCGACGACTCCAGGGAAGTCGCGCAGAGCACTCTAGCGGGAACTTGAGGGCTCCCGCTTCTCGGCCAGCAACTGCTCGATGGTGCGTCCCACCGCGCTGTCGTCGTGGTCCCCGATCACCGGGTATCCCCGCTCCAGCACCTTCGGATGGGCGTTGCGCACCGCGAACGGGTGGCCCACCAGATCGAGCATCGTGATGTCATTGGGCATGTCCCCGAAGGCCGCGGCCCTCGCCGGATCGATCCCCAGATCGGCGCACACCTGGGCCAGCGCCATCCCCTTGGAGACGCCGGCCGCGCTGATCTCCAGCAGACCGTCGGGACCGGTGAAGGAGAAGGTCGTCGTCGCCCGTCCCCCGATCACAGGTGCCACCCGCTCGTAGAGCTCCTCACTGGGAACACCCCATCCGCGGACCAGAAACTTCACAACCTGTCGGTCCGGGGCGATGAGCTCCTCGACCGGCGCCACCAGGTCGGGTGCCCCTTTCTCCACCGATCTCTCGAAACCGTCCTCCAGCCCCCAGTGCCGGGCCTCCTCGGCGCAGAACAGCGCGTCGGGCACCACCCGCCGCACCGCGGAGACGATCTCGGCCAAGATCTGGGGATCGATCCGCGACTGGTGGATCACCTCCCCGGTCCGGGCGTCCACACTCACCGCGCCGTTGGAGGCGAGGATGGTCGGATCGGCGGGAGCCAGCTGGTCCAGCACGTCCAGCCATCGGTAGGGCCGACCGGTGGCGAAGACGATTCTCACCCCGGCCTCCGCCGCGTCCATCACGGCGGCGACGTTCTGCGCCGAGGGCAGCTTGTCGGCACCCAGAAAGGTGTGGTCCAGATCGGAGGCGATGAGATCGACAGACGGCATGGTCACAGCTTCGTGTTGGTGGTGGGTGTGGGAGTGGCGGTCCCGCTGGATCCGCTGGCCCCCGGCGACTGCATGGTCGGAGGGGTGGTGGGAGTCGGATTGGTCGGCCTGCCCGAGTCCGACGGGGAGGGGGACTGCGGCTGGGATCCCGAGGAGGAGGGCGAGCCCGAACCCGAGGACGGGGATCCCGATGAGGGGGAACCCGATGAGGGTGAGCCGGACCCACCACCGGAACCGGACGCCGAGGTGGGCACCGGCGGTGGGGGAGGGCTCGGCGGGACGTTCTGGAAGAGCAGCACCGCGATGAGCAGGCCCAGGGCCGCGATCATGACGATCAGCAGCCAGGCGATGCCGACGCTCGACCAGCCGGCGTGGTCGCCGCGACCCGGCCAGGGCAGCGGCCAGGTCCGCGAGGTGCCGGCGTCGTGCCGGTCGGCCCAGTACAACCGGTAGCCGGGCCCCGACGGACTGCCGATCTCACGGGTCATCGACAGGTCGACGGCCTGCAGGATCCGCAACGCCTCGGCCGGGGCCGCGGGCGACCCGTCGTTGACGAGTGCCACCCAGGGGGCCAACGGCAGTTGCGCGGGACCTCGCGGGTCGTCGTCCTCGCTGCGGAACAGATGGCCCAGCCGCCCCTGGTCCTGGCCCTGACCGCCACGAGCGACCACCGTCTCGGCATGCAGGTGGTTCACCTCTCCGCTGAGCCGGTCACGGGCGGCGGCATCGGCGGCCGCACCCTCCGACAGCAGGATCAGCAGCACCGGGGTGTCGGCGTCGTCATGGCCGATGAAGGTCACCCCGGCCGGGGTCGCCAGCACCCGGGCGTCCAACCAGAAGTCGCCGATCCTCGGCGGATCGGAGGCCAGCAGCGGCGAGGGAGACGGCGCACTGCCCCCCGTGGCGGACGGGCCGGTGGGCGGCTGAGACTCGGACATCGCCACCCATCTCACCACATCGTGGCAATCACCGGACGGCGGCGCCGCCCAACGGGCTGACCGGCGGCTCCGCCCAACGGCGAGGATCGGGGCGCCCAGCGGCGTCACAGCCCCGTCTCAGTGATGCACGGTATCGTGGCGAGCACCGCACAACGGCCCGCCTCACGGGTCCAGGCAGGAGCAACGAGTGAGCACAGCAGGCATGCAACCGGGTGTGCACCAGACACCGGGCCAGCAGGGGGCCTGGCCCCCCGCGCAGGGTCTTCCCCCGCAGGCTCCGCCACCCCAGGGCCAACCGGGTCAGCCGGGACAGCACGGTCAGCAGGGGCAGAACGGACAGGCCTTTCCCGCACCGTCGGCCCCCGCCCATGCGGCCTCGGCTCCCGCGCATGCGGCACAGCCTCCCGCCCAGCCCGAGATGAGGCTGTCCGGTGGCCAGAACATCGGCACCGGAAATGCCGACGCCTCGATGACCAATGAGCAGGCCGCCACCCTCATCGGGGAGGCGATCGGCCAGGTGCAGCAGGTCATCGTCGGCCAGGAGCACATGGTCGAGCAGATGATGGTCGGCGTGCTGGCGAAGGGTCACATCCTGCTGGAGGGAGTCCCCGGCGTCGCCAAGACCCTGGCCGTCCGCTCCTTCGCCACCGTGCTGGGCGGAGACTTCGCCCGCATCCAGTTCACCCCCGACCTGGTGCCCTCCGACATCGTCGGGACCCGGATCTACTCGGCCTCCAAGGAGAGCTTCGACATCGAACTGGGACCGGTCTTCGTCAACTTCGTGCTCGCAGACGAGATCAACCGCGCCCCCGCCAAGGTGCAGTCGGCGATGCTGGAGCTGATGGCCGAGAGGCAGGTCTCCATCGCCGGACAGACCTTCCCCGCCAGGGCCCCGTTCAGCGTCTTCGCCACCCAGAACCCCGTCGAGTCCGAGGGCGTCTACCCGCTGCCCGAGGCCCAGCGGGACCGATTCCTGCTCAAGATCGACGTCCCCTACCCGCGGGGCAATGAGGAGTTCGAGATCCTGCGGCGGATGAGCGTGCGCACCCCCGAGCCCAACCGGGTGCTCACCCCGCAGACGGTCATCGAGCTGCAGTCGATGGCCTCCAACGTCTTCGTCCACAACCTGGTCGCCGAGTACGTCGTGCGCCTGGTGCTGGCTACCCGGACCCCCGCAGAGTTCGGGATGCCCGACCTGGAGTCGGTCATCCAGATCGGCTGCTCCCCGAGGGCCAGCCTCGGCCTGGTCGCCGCCGCACGAGCCCTGGCGCTCATCCACGGCCGCGACTACGTCCTGCCGACCGACGTCCAGGCAGTCGCCAAGGACGTCATGTCGCACCGGCTGGTGCTCGGATTCGACGCCATCGCCGACAACGTCGAGACCCCCCAGGTGATCGAGCGGATCCTCGCGATGGTCCCGCCGCCCACCCCGGTGTGGAACGCCCAGCAGCGCTCCGAGGCCCATCAGTCGCACCGCCACCAGCCCGAGTACCGCAACTGAGGACGCCCATGTCATCGCGTCCCACCTTCGGCCCTCCGCAGCCGTCGTGGTTGCCGCCTGCCCCGGATCCGGCCCGCCAGGACCTCGGGGTGGCCCAGACCGTCCTGAGACCGCCCACCGGTGCCACTCTGCCGCTGAGCCAGCTGGCACCCGAGGCGGCATTGCGGCGGCTGGAGCTCACCGTGGTGCGCCGCCTGGAGGGATTCCTGCACGGCGATCACATCGGACTGCTGCCCGGGGCCGGCTCCGACACCAATGACGCCCGGCCCTACCAGCCGGGGCAGGACGACGTGCGACGGATGGACTGGGCGGTCACCGCCCGCACCACCGAGCCCCATGTCCGCGACACCATCGCCGACCGCGAGTTGGAGGTCTGGGCCCTGCTCGACGTCACACCGTCGATGAACTGGGGCACCCAGGGGGTCACCAAGCGCGATCTCGGGATCGCCGGGATCGCCACCATCGGGTTCCTCTCGCAACGGATGGGGGACCGCTTCGGGGGCCTGGTGATGCGCCAGGACGGGATTCGCAGGCTGCCCGCGCGCAGTGGTCGGATGGCCCTCTACGGTCTGCTGCGCAGCATGCTCACCGAACCCATCGTCGCCGACAACGCGCCCGGCGAGATGACCCTGGCCAAGGGGATCGAGCAGCTCAACCGCACCGAGCGCCGCCGCGGCATGAGAGTCGTCGTCTCGGACTTCCTCACCCCCGGCGACCACGAACTGGACGCCGCGGTGCCGCCCGACTGGGAGCGGTCGCTGCGCCGGCTGTCGGTGCGCAACCAGGTGCTGTGCATCGAGGTGATCGACGCCGCCGAGACCGACTTCCCCGATGTCGGGGAGATCCTGGTGCGCGACCCCGAGACGAACTTCGCGCGCTACGTCAACACCGCCGACCCGGCCGCCAAGCAGCGGATGGACGCCGCCACCGCGGCCCAGCGGGCGCGCGTCGCCACCGCCATCCGGCGCGCCGGCGCCGGCCACATCCAGCTGCGCACCGACTCCGACTGGGTCGCCGACATCGCCCGCTTCGTGCTGGGCTACCGCCGGGTGGCCTCGATGCTCCACCAGCCCCCGCAGGGGGTGGCCCGATGACATCGTCGATGATCTGCCTGGTGCTGGGTCTGCCCCAGGTCCAGCAGCCCGCCCGACTCTGGGCCCTGGTCGCCGTCCCGCTGCTGGTCGCCCTCTACCTGCTGGCCCTGCGCCGGCGCAACCGCACCGGGATGAGATTCCCCAACACCGGGGTGCTGGGCGCCGTGCTGCGCCCCCAGTCCCAGTGGAAGCGCCATGTGGCGGTGGCCATGGCGCTGTGCTCGCTGGCCGCGGTGACCTATGCCTGGGCCCGCCCGATGGGCATCGAGAAGATCCCCCGGGAACGAGCCAC
Organism: Acidipropionibacterium jensenii DSM 20535; assembly: GCF_000425285.1. Lineage (GTDB taxonomy): Bacteria > Actinomycetota > Actinomycetes > Propionibacteriales > Propionibacteriaceae > Acidipropionibacterium > Acidipropionibacterium jensenii. The sequence goes on from NZ_AUDD01000008.1 coordinate 6,109, forward strand.
CATCGTCGTGGGTATCGACAACTCGCTGTCGATGACCGCCACCGATGTCGATCCCACCAGGCTGGACGCCGCCAAGGCCCAGGCCCGGAACTTCATCAGCACCCTGCCCGCCGGGTTCAACGTGGCGGTCGTCACCGTCTCGGGCCATCCACGCGTCGTGATGCCTCCCTCCACCGACCGGGCCACCACCGAGCGCGCCCTCAACGCCATCGGGACCGAGAACGGGACGGCCATCGGGGACGCCATCACGATCAGCCTGCAGGCCATCAAGGAGGCCCCCGGGGGAGCCAGCAAGGAGCCCGTGCCGGCCGCCGTCGTGCTGCTGTCCGACGGCGGCAACACCGACGGCTCGGACCCGATGACCGCCGCCAACGCCGCCGCCAGCGCCAAGGTGCCCGTCTACACGATCGCCTTCGGCACCCAGACCGGATACGTCGACGTCGACGGCGCCCGGGAACGGGTGGCACCCGACACCACCCTGCTGGCCCAGATCGCCGATCGGACCAGGGCGCGGTCGTGGACCGCGGAGTCCGCCGGCGACCTCAAGAGCGTCTACCAGGACGTCCACAGCTCGGTCGGCTACCAGGAGGTGCGCAAGGAGGTCACCGCCCGGTGGGCCTTCTACGCCCTGGGATTCGCGATCGTGGCCGGCCTGGGTGTGGTCTCGATGGCGACGAGGTGGCCGTGATGATGCTCATCCCTCCCGTGATCTGCGGGCCGCTGGCCACCCTGGTCACCGATCCGGGGCTCATCGTGCAGTTCCAGCGCCCCGGACGCCTGTGGTGGCTCCTGGTCCCGCTGGTGGTGGTGCTCGGGTATGTCGGGCTGAGTGCCCGCAGAACCCCGGTCCGGCGACCCAGCAGGATCGATCTGCGTCGCATCCTGCCCCGTGACAAGGCCTGGAAGCGCCATCTGGCGGTGCTCTGCTCGGTCGCCTCGATGGCCTCCCTGGTGCTGGCCTTCGCCCAGCCGCAGGCCTTCCGGGAGGAGCCCCGCGACCGGGCCACCGTCGTCATCACGATGGACGTGTCGCGGTCGATGATCGCCACCGACGTCCAGCCCTCCCGGCTGTCGGCCGCCAAGTCGGCCGCGAAGTCCTTCCTCACCGAACTGCCCGAGAGGTTCAACGTCGCCCTGGTGAAGTTCGCCGCCAGTGCCCAGCTGGTGGTGCCTCCCACCACCGACCGGGGCACCGTCTCGACCGCCATCGACAACCTGCAGGTGCTGCCCTCCACCGCCATCGGGGAGGGCATCTACTCCTCCCTCGACGCCCTGAAACTGGCCCCCGACGACCCTTCCCACCCCGGCAGCAAGCCGCCGGCGGCGGTGGTGCTGCTGTCCGACGGTGCCACCAATGTCGGCAGGCCCTCCCTGCCGGCCGCCCAGCAGGCCCGGCGGGAGAACGTCCCGGTGTACACGATCGCCTACGGCACCGCCAGCGGCTACGTCTACGAGGAGGGACGCCGTCAGCCGGTCCCGGTCAACCACCACGAGCTGGCGGCCATCGCCAAGGCCTCCGGTGGGGAGAAGTTCTCCGCGGAGTCGCTGGGCCAGCTCACCGATGTGTACAAGTCGATCGCCAAGGCGGTCGGCCAGGAGAAGGTCTACGCCGAGGTCACCGACCGGTACGTGGGCTACGGCCTGCTGCTGGCCGTGCTGGCCGGCCTGGGGGTCGTCTCGCTGGCCGCCAGATGGCCCTGATGCGCGTCGGTGCGCCGGTGTGGTTGAGTCGGGGGCATGACCTCCGTCGCTGACAACCTGGACTCCGTTCGACACCGGATCGACGCCGCCTGCCTGGCCGCGGGACGCGTCCCCTCGCAGGTGAGCCTGCTGCCGGTCAGCAAGACCCATCCGGCGTCGGCCGTGCTGGACGCCGTCGCCGCCGGGTACACCCGATTCGGGGAGAACCGGGTGCAGGAAGCGATGGGCAAGTGGCAGGAGCTCCACGAGGGGCACCCCGAGATCGAGTGGGTCATCATCGGGCACCTGCAGACCAACAAGGCCCGCGACGTCGCCCGGTTCGCCACCGAGGTCTCCAGCCTCGACTCGGTCAAGCTGGCCCGCGACCTGGCCCGGCGCCTGGACCGCGAGGGTCGCCAGATCGACGTCCTCATCGAGGTCAACTCCTCGGGTGAGCCGCAGAAGTCCGGGGTGGCCCCCTCCGAGGCCCCGGCCCTGGCCCGTGAACTGGCCGGCATGGACACCCTGAGGGTCAAGGGGCTCATGACGGTGGCGGTCAACTCTCCCGACCGGGCCAGGGTGGCCGCCTGTTTCCAGACCATGCAGGACCTCCAGCAGAGGTTGCGCCAGGAGGCGCCGGCGACGAGTTCCTGGGACGAGTTGTCGATGGGGATGTCGGGGGACTTCGAGCAGGCCATCGCCCACGGAGCCACCGTGGTGCGGGTGGGCACCGCGATCTTCGGCGCCCGGTACTACTCCTGAGGGGCCGCACCGGTCCGACACCGTCCCGGTAGCGATACGTCGCCGTCCCGAGCTCGGATCACAACGTTCATCGATTCGTCAGCCGCGACTCGCCGACAGAGGTTGAAGGCCGCGCCGCTGACGGGGCACACTTGTCCCTGTTCGTCCCTCCGGACGCCATTTGCTGGGGAAGGCACGTGGACCAAAGGGGAGGACGGCCGTGAACGATTCCGCACATGATGCAAGGGGGATGCTCTTCATCCACTCGGCACCGACGGCGCTGCGCAGCCACATCGAGTGGGCAGTCGCCGCCGCTGTCAGCCTGCCCTCGGGAGTTGGCTGGCAGCGTCAGCCGGTGGAGCCGGGCAGCTGGTGCCTGGCCGCAGAGTGGCATGGCGACAGGGCCCAGGCCGCCGGCCTGGTGTCGACCCTGTCCACCTGGGGAAGGCTCCGTCTCGAACTCACCGTCGACCCTCCCGCCCAGGGCCATGGCGAGGGGCTGGGACACCGCTGGAGCGTCACCCCGAGCCTGGGGGTCTTCTCGGCCGACACCAGTGCGATCGGCGACGTGATGGTCTCCGAGAACCGACTGCGGCTGGCGATGGCCGAGGCGCGACGCGAGGGGACCGACCTGCAGGCGGAGCTGTCCGATCTGCTGGGGGAGCCCTGGGACGTCGAACTGGAGCCCTACCGGGCCCGCGACCCCGAGCTGGATGTCAGCTGGCTGTCCAGCCAGGTCGGCTGAGGCCCGGCCCACCAGCTCACCAGCTCAACCGTCCAGCAGCGTCTCAACGGCCCGGGCCCCATCCGATCGGATGGGGCCCGGGCCGTTGAGACGCTGAACTGTCCCGGCGGGTCAGCGGGTCGCGTTGGCGTTGGTGAACGCCAGCGTCACGTTGTGGCCCCCGAACCCGAAGGAGTTGTTGAGCCCCGCCAAGTCCCCCTGTGGCAGGGCGGTGGTCTCGCGCACCACGTTGATCGGGAGGTCCTCCTCCAGATTCTCGATGTTGATGGTGCCGGGCACCTGCCGGGTCAGCAGGGCCATCACCACCGCGAGGGACTCCAACGCCCCGGCCCCGCCCAGCAGATGGCCGGTCATCGACTTGGTGCCGTCGACCAGCACCTGGTCGGCGGCTGATCCCAGGGTGCTGCGGATCGAGTGGGCCTCGGCGATGTCCCCCTGGGGGGTCGAGGTGGCGTGGGCGTTGACGTGGTTGATGTCGGCCGGCGACAGGTCGGCGGCCACCAGTGCCTTGTGCATGGCCGAGGCCTGGCCGGCCCCGGTCGGGTCGGGCTGGACGAGGTCGTGGGAGTCGGCCGAGATGCCGGCCCCGGCGAGGGTGCCGTAGATCCTGGCCCCCCGGGCCCTGGCGTGCTCGATGGTCTCGATGACCATCACGGCAGCACCCTCGCCCAGCACGAAGCCGTCACGGTCGGTGTCCCAGGGACGAGACGCGTGCTCGGGATCGTCATTGCGCTTGGACAGCGCCTGCATCTGCGAGAAGGCCGCCAGCGGCAGCGGGTGGATGACCGCCTCGGTGCCGCCCACCACGGCGATGTCCGCCCGGCCCAGGTGAATCTGGTCCAGACCCAGCGAGATGGCCTCCGAGGAGGAGGCGCAGGCCGAGACCGGGGTGTGCACACCGGCCTTGGCGTTGACCAGCAGCCCGATGTTGGCCGCCGGGGCGTTGGCCATCAGCATCGGGATGGTGAACGGGCTCACCCGGCGGAAGCCGCGGTCCTTCTGGACGTCCCACTGCCCGAGCAGGGAGTGCAGACCGCCGATTCCGGTGGCGCAGCACACCACCAGCCGCTCCGGGTCGATGCCGTTGTCCACGACGTTGCCCTCGGCGTCGTGGGGAAGGTCCAGGCCGGCATCGGCCCAGGCCTCCTCGGCCGCCACCATCGCCAACTGGGAGCTGCGGTCCATCCGCCGCGCCTTGGGGTGGGGGATGTGGTTGGTCGGCTCGTCGACGACCTCCGCCGCGAACCGCACCGGCAGGTCGGCAGCCCAGTCCTGGGTGAGGGTGTGGACGCCGTTGCGGCCGGCCACCAGCCCCTCCCAGGTGCTCGGGGCGTCGCCCCCAAGGGGTGTGGTGGCACCAAAGCCGGTGATGACGACGTCGCTCATGTATCTCTCCTGAAGATGGGGTGTGACCGGTGGGTGGAAGGTCCTCAGGCCTTGGCCGCGACCACGAAGTTGATGGCGTCGCCGACGGTCTTGAGGTCCTTGGACTTGTCGTCGGGGATCTCGATGCCGAACTTCTCCTCGCAGGCGTAGACGATCTCGACCATCGAGAGGGAGTCGACGTCCAGATCGTCGGTGAAGGACTTCTCCGGGGTCACCTCGGCCTGGTCGACTCCGGTGATGTCGTTGACGATGTCGGCGATGTCGGAGAGGACCTGTGCGTTGTCAGCCATAGTTTTTCCTTTTCTTGGTGGAACGTGTCTTGTGGGAATCTGTGGTGACCCGGACGCCTCCGGACGGGGCGCCCCGGCTGGACCGGCCCGCGGGGAATCTGCCCGCGGGGAACGGGTCCTCGGGTCAAGGAAGGACGACGACCTGGCCCGCGAAGACCAGTCCGGCGCCGAATCCGATGATGAGGGCGATGTCTCCGCTGTGGGCCTCGCCGCGCTCCAGCATCCGGTCGATGGCGATCGGGATGGAGGCGGCCGAGGTGTTGCCCATGTCGGCGATGTCGTGACACACGGTCACCGACTCGGGCAGCTTGAGGTGACGCAGCATCGCCTCGGTGATGCGGTCATTGGCCTGGTGGGGGATGAAGACGTCCAGGTCGGCCGGGGTGAGCCCGGCCTTCTCGATGGCCTCGCCGGCCTTCTGGACCACGGCGGTCATCGCCCACTTGAAGACGGAGCGGCCGTTCATCGCGATGAGCGGGTGGCCGACCTCGGGGTGGGAGGCCACCTCGGTCCAGTCCTCGATCTCGATGGTCTCGACCTGGTCGGAGGCGCTGCCCCAGACCGCCGGGCCGACCCCCACGGTCTGCGAGGATCCGACGACGGCGGCCGCGGCTCCGTCGGAGAACAGGAAGGCGGTGCCGCGGTCGGCGATGTTGGTCATCTCCGAGAGCTTCTCGACGCCGATCACCAGCACATTGGGCACGCTGCCCGAGCGGATCATCGAGTCGGCCACCGACATCGAGTAGCAGAACCCGGCGCAGGCGGCGTTGAGGTCGAAGGCGACCGCGGAGTTCGCCCCGAGGTCGTGGGCCACATAGGTGGCCAGCGAGGGGGAGGGACGGTGATGGGAGACGGTGGCGCAGACCACCGCACCGATCTCGGCCGGATCCATGCCGATCTTGGCCAGCGCCTTGCGCGCGGCCTCCACAGCCATGCTGCGCGGGGTCTGCTCGGCGGTCGCCCAGCGCCGCTCCTTGATACCGGTGCGCTGCTCGATCCACTCCGGGGTGGAGTCGATCATCGTGCACATCTCCTCATTGGTGACGACACGGGATCCGCGCACATGGCCGGTGGCCAGGATGCGCGAGCTGTGCGCCCCCTCGACGAGGGAGAGTTCGGGACGGGTGGACTGCGACATCAGACCTCCGCGGTCTTGCTGGAGTGCTTCTCGACGAATGCGCGGGCATCCTCGAGCTGATCGGGGGTGTTGAGGTTGAACAGGTCAACCCCCTTGAGATTGCGTTTGGCGATCCCGGTGAGGGTGCCGGCCGGGGCCAGCTCCATCAGACCAGTGACGCCGTGCTCGGCCATCGTGTCCATGCACAGGTCCCAGCGCACCGGGTGGGCGACCTGGCGGACCAGCCGGTCGGCGAAGTCGCGGCCATCGGTGACGACTTCGCCGTCCAGGTCGGAGAGCAGGGCGGTGGTCGGGGTGCCGGTGGGCATCGCCGCGGCGACCTCGGCCAGGTGCCTGACGGCGGGCTCCATGTGCACGGTGTGGAAGGCGCCGGCCACCGTCAGCGGGAACAGCCGGGTGCGGGCCGGCGGGTTCTCGGCGAGGGCGGCGAGCTGGGCGAGGGTGCCGCCGGCCACGATCTGGCCCTTGCCGTTGTAGTTGGCGGGAGTGAGGCCGGCCTCCTCGATGGCGGCGACGACCTCCTCGGGGTTGCCGCCGATGACCGCGGTCATCGAGGTCTGGGACTGGGCCGCGGCCTCGGCCATCGCACGGCCGCGCTCGCGGACCAGGACCATCGCGGCCTCCGGGGAGAAGGCTCCGGCTCCGGCGCCGGCCGCGATCTCGCCGACCGAGTGGCCGGCCAGCAGGTCGGCGCGGGAGAACAGGTCCTCGGCGACCGCCCAGCCGGTGGCCAGGGATGCGGCCACCAGCAGCGGCTGGGCCACCGCGGTGTCCTTGATGGTGGCCTCGTCGGAGACGGTGCCGTGGGCCGACAGGTCGATGTCGGCGACGGCGGACAGCCATGCGAGATGGGCCGCGAAGGAGGGGTCCTGGAGCCAGGCCGACAGCAGTCCTGGTTTCTGGGCGCCCTGTCCGGGGGCAACGATAGCTAGCACGGTTCAACTCTTCCCCATCCGCGGCCCGGGCGCGATGCCCCGTGCCACGAAATCCCCACAACAAGCGTTGTGGGGATCCGACAAGTGGGCACCCGGGCGGCCGGTCCCCGGCCCGGGGAAGTACAGCTAGCGCCGGCGGGCGGCGTGCACCCCGAGGGTCTCGGCGATGACGTCGCAGACCGGGGTGTCGACCCCCACCTCGTCCCCCAGCCCGGGGATGGCGCCGATCTGGGCGTCCAGCTCGCTGGGCCTGCCGGCGGTGATGTCGCGCTGGAAGGAGGTGGTGGAGGTCGGGTCCTGGTCGGCCAGGAAGGTCAGGGTCTGCTCGACGATGTCCTCGGGCAACTCGGCTCCCTGGGCGCGGCCGACGGTGGCGATCTCCGTCATGCAGCGGCCCAGCAGGGACCGGTGGTGGTCCAGGAGCTGGCCGAGGGGGAGGTCGAGAAGGGCTCCGACGGCGCCCTGGGGGACGACGTGGACCACCTTGGTCCACAGCTCGGTCCAGATGTTGTGGCAGTCGACGGTGTGCACCCCGGCGTCGCGCAGGGCCTGTCGGAAGGCGCTCAGAACGGGACTGGCGTTGCCCTCCCAGGTTCCGACGACCAGGCTCTGGGGTCCCTCGGAGACATGGATGACGCCGGGGGACAGGAGTTGGCTCCAGATCCGGCAGATGCCGGGGGCGACATGGTCGCGCCCCACCGCGTCGGCGAGGACATAGGGTGCCTGGAGCCCGTTCTGGGTGCTCACGACGAGAGTCTGGGGACCCATCAGCCCGGGAAGGTAGGCGGTCGCGGCATCGGCCACCTGGAAGGTCTTGGTGCACACCAGTACGACGTCGACCGGGCCGATCTCGGCGGGGTCGTCGCCGGCGGTGACCGGAAGGGTCAGCTCGTGGGCGCCGCTCAGCACCAGCCCGCGGGACCTCAGGGTGGACAGGGTGGCACCCCGGGCGAGGAAGACGACGTCCTGGCCGGCCGCGGCCAGCCGGGCGCCGAAGAACCCTCCGATGGCGCCGGCCCCGATCACGGCTATCCTCATCAGTGATCCCCCAGTCCTGCCGCCGCGGCGCTCACCGAGCCGCGCGCGTCGGGGCTGTGGCCGCCAGGATGGGCAGACCCATCGAGGCCAGAGTGCGCTGCATGCCGGGGCCGACATGGGTGGTCACCACCGCGTCGATCTCGTGCTCGCGCAGGAAGGTGACGATCCGGGCGTGGTGGGATCCCTCGCTGCCGGTGTCGTGGAGACGGTCCCAGTCGACCCGGTAGGAGGTCCACTGGTGGATGGTGCCGTCGGCGTCGACCTGGGCGACTCCGACCATCGGTGCCTTGCCGAATCGCGGTTCGACGGAGCCGTCCGGACGCACCGGGATCATGAGATTCATGCCGGCAGCCTATCTTCAGCCCTGGTGGTGGGACGATCCTGCGGAACTTGAACCGGAACCCGAGGAGGTTCCCGAGCCGGTGGCCACCCCGGCCAGTCGGCCCAGGGTGACGGCCAGGTGGAGGACATAGGCCTCACGGGGTGCCGACGGCGAGTAGCCGGAGACGTCCTGGACCCGCTTGAGCCGGTACCGGACGGTGTTGGGGTGGATGAACATGGCACGACCGGTGCCCTCCACCGAGCAGCCGTGGTCCAGGAAGGAGACCGTGGTGTCCAGCAGGTCGCCGGTGGCCTCGGCCAGTGGACGGTAGACCTGCTCCACCAGCCAGTGGATGGCGTCCCGGTCCCCCGACAGGGCCCTCTCGGGCAGCAGGTCGACCGCCGCCAGCACCCGCGGACCCTCAGGCCAGGCCAGCGCCGCAGAGGCCCCCGACAGGGCGGCCCGGGCCGACGCCGGGGCGTCCACCAGATCCGAGACCACCGGACCGACCACCACCGGGCCCTCGCTGAGCTGGTCGGCCAGGGTTCCGGCGGCGGCCAGGGCGGCCGCGTCATCGGTCACCGCATCCCCCGACAGGACCGCGACCACCTTGTCGCTCTGCACCGCGGCCAGCACGCTCAGCCCCAGCCGCTCGCCGGCGTGGCGCAGCGCCGACAGGGTGTGCGGCCGGTGGAAGGGGCCGACCAGCACGCACAGCCGGCTGCCGGGCCGCCAGCCCAGCGTGGAGGCCCGGGAGACGAGCTGATCGGCATCGGTGTCGGCGCGCACGATGGCGTCGACCACCAGGGACTCCAGCCTCTCGTCCCAGGTGCCGCGCTGCTCGGCGGCCCGTGCGTAGACCTCGGCGGCGGCGAAGGCGACCTCCCGGGAGTAGTGCACGATCGCCTGGGCCAGCACCTGGCGGTCGCCGCGGGGCAGTGCCTGGATCTGCTCCTCGACGACGTCGATGGTGGTGCGCACCAGGTCGACCGTCTGGTGCAGGGAGATCTTGCGGGTCATCGACCGAGGGGCGACGTCGAAGACATCGGTGGGGGAGTAGGGCTCGGCCTCGTCGTCGGCGAACCAGCGGACGAACCCGTCGATGCCGCTGCGCGCCACGATCGAGATCCACGACCGGTCGTCGGCCGACAGGTCGCGGAACCAGGAGTGCCGGGCGGTCATCTCGGCCAGGGTGGCCGTGGTCATCGTCGAGGTGCGCGCGGCCAGCCGCTTGGCCATCGCCCGCCGGGTGCGGTCTGAGGGGACGATGGTGCGGCCTGTACTGGACATTCCCGACCGGCGCGACCCCTCGCCGGCGTGCGGACTCCTCGATGCCACGGGCGTCTCCCCTCTTCTGTCGGAATCGAGCCTAGCGAGAACATCAACGCCCAGTTGTGTGATTTTTCCGCTGTTCGGGGCCAGAATGTGAGGTGTCATGCCGACCGGAGACCTCGGTCCCGCGTCACCGTCGATGAGAAAGGACCCGGCGTGATCCCACGCGAAGAGCTCGGCCCTGTGCTGAACGGACTCCCGACCACCCTGCCCGACACCGATCCCGAGGAGACCCGGGAGTGGCTCGAGTCGCTCGACGCGATGGTCGGCGCGGAAGGTGAGAACCGGGCCCGGACCGTGCTGCTGAAGATGCTGGAGCACGCTCGGAGTCGCAGCAAGCTCGAGGTTCCCGCGCTCACCTCCACCGACTACATCAACACCATCGCCGCCGCCGACGAGGCGCCCTTCCCCGGCGACGAGAAGCTCGAGCAGCAGATTCGTCGGCTGCTCCGCTGGAACGCCGCGATCACCGTCCAGCGGGCCCAGCGTCCCGGTATCGGGGTCGGCGGTCACATCTCGACCTATGCCTCGGCGGTGACCCTCTACGAGGTGGGGATGAACCACTTCTGGCGCGGCCAGGACGCCCCCGGCGGTGGCGACCAGGTGTTCTTCCAGGGCCACGCGGCCCCGGGAATGTACGCCAGGGCGTTCCTCGAGGGACGGCTCAGCGAGGCCGATCTGGACGGCTTCCGCCAGGAGAAGTCCGCCGCCCCGCACGGCATGCCGTCCTACCCTCACCCGCGGATGATGCCGGAGTTCTGGCAGTTCCCGACGGTCTCGATGGGACTGGGCCCGATGGACGCCATCTACCAGGCGTCCTTCGACAAGTACCTCACCAACCGCGGTGTGAAGGACTGCTCCGACCAGCACGTCTGGGCCTTCCTCGGCGACGGCGAGATGGACGAGCCGGAGTCCCGCGGCTTCCTCCAGGTGGCCGCCAACGAGGAGCTGGACAACCTCACCTTTGTCATCAACTGCAACCTGCAGCGCCTGGACGGCCCGGTGCGCGGCAACGGCAAGATCGTCCAGGAGTTGGAGTCCACCTTCCGCGGCGCCGGCTGGAATGTCATCAAGGTGATCTGGGGATCGGGCTGGGACCCGCTGCTGGACGCCGACCACGACGGTGCCCTGGTCGATCTGATGAACAACACCCGCGACGGGGACTACCAGACCTTCAAGGCCAACGACGGCTCCTACGTGCGTCGGGAGTTCTTCGGCCGTGACCCGCGGACCCTGGCGATGGTGGAGCACTGGACCGACGACCAGATCTGGGCGCTGCGCCGCGGCGGGCACGACTACCGCAAGATGTACACCGCCTACAAGGCCGCGACCGAGACCAAGGGCGCACCGACCGTGGTGCTGGCCTGCACGATCAAGGGCTACGACCTGGGCTCCCACTTCGCCGGGCGCAACGCGACCCACCAGATGAAGAAGATGACCCTCGACGATCTCAAGTCCTTCCGGGACCGTCTGGACATCCCGATCTCCGACGCCGTGCTGGAGGCCGACCCCTACCGGGCGCCGTACTTCAACCCGGGACCCGAGGACGACCGGATCAAGTACCTGCTGGAGAGGCGACGGGCCCTCGGCGGCTTCGTGCCCGAGCGCAGGACCGCCCACAAGGCCCTGGCGCTGCCCGACGCCAGCCACTATGACGGCGTCAAGAGGGGGTCGGGCAAGCAGCAGGTGGCCACCACGATGGCCTTCGTCCGGCTGCTCAAGGACCTCATGCGGGACAAGGACTTCGCCCCGCGGGTGGTGCCGATCATTCCCGACGAGGCGCGCACCTTCGGGATGGACTCCTTCTTCCCGACGATCAAGATCTACAACCCGCACGGCCAGAACTACACCCCGGTCGACCATGAGCTGATGCTGAGCTACCGGGAGGCCCGCAACGGCCAGATCCTGCACACCGGCATCAACGAGGCGGGATCCACCGCCGCCTTCATCGCCGCCGGGACGGCGTACTCGACCCAGGGCATCGCGATGGTGCCGATCTACATCTTCTACTCGATGTTCGGTTTCCAGCGCACCGGCGACTCCTTCTGGGCGGCCGCCGACCAGATGGCCCGCGGGTTCATCCTCGGCGGCACCGCCGGGCGCACCACCCTGACCGGCGAGGGCACCCAGCACATGGACGGCCAGTCCCCGCTGCTGGCCTCGACCAATCCGGCGGTGGTCTCCTACGATCCCGCCTACGCCTACGAGATCGCCCACATCGTGGAGTCCGGCCTGCACCGGATGTACGGCCCCGACGACGAGGACGTGATGTTCTACCTCACCGTCTACAACGAGCCGATGGTCCAGCCCAAGGAGCCCGAGGACGTCGATGTCGAGGGCATCGTCAAGGGCATGCACCTGGTGCACCCGGGCTCCTTCGAGGGGGTCAACGCGGACGCCAGGCGCGCCCAGATCCTCGCCTCGGGGGTCGCGGTGCCGTGGGCCCTGGAGGCTCAGGACCTGCTCAAGGCCGATTTCGGGATCGTCGCCGACATCTGGAGCGTCACCTCCTGGACCGAGCTGCGCCGAGATGCGATGGACGCCGACGAGCAGGCCTTCCTGCACCCCGAGCAGGGCGCTTGCACCCCCTACCTGGTCCAGCGGCTGGACGGCGCCCCCGGCCCGGTGGTCGCGGTGAGCGACTACATGCGCCAGGTCCCCGACCAGATCGCCCAGTGGGTGCCCGGCGACTACGCCTCCCTGGGCGCCGACGGGTTCGGGTTCTCCGACACCCGCTCGGCGGCCCGCCGGTTCTTCCACATCGACGGCCCGTCGATCGCGGTGCGGGTGCTGCAGATGCTGGCGGCCAGGGGAGAGGTGCCGGCCGAGTGGCCGGCGCAGGCCGCCCGCAAGTACGACCTGCTCAACGTCAACGCCGGCACCTCGGGCAATGCCGGGGGCGACGCCTGAGATCGATGAGAACGGCACCCGGGGTCGGTATTGGCCCCGGGTGCCATGATCTGGCAGGCTGAGAGCATGGTGCTGGTGCTGCTGAGACAGCAAGAGGAGAGACGGCAAGAGGATTGGGGAGCTGGGGAGACTCGTGGAAACCGCTACTGACTTCGAGAAGCTCGGATTGCATCGCGGTCAGGTCGTTCAGGAACTCGGATGGGACGACGACGTCGATGAGGATCTGCGCCAACAGGTGATGGAGACGATCGACGGCGACCTCATCGAGGACGCCGAGGAGGCCGTCGACGTCGTCCTGTTGTGGCTGCGCGCCGATGACGGTGACGTGGCCGACGGTCTGGTCGACGCGATGCGCGACCTCTCCGGCGACGGGTACGTCATCCTGGTCGCCCCCAAGGTCGGCCGGGACGGGACGGTCGACGCCACAGACCTCTCGGAGGGGGCCGAGGCCGCCGGAATGGTGCTCACCTCGACCCACAACGTGTCCGAGGACTGGCAGGCCCACAAGGTGGTCCGCCCCAAGGGAGTGCGCCGCTGATTTCGGCCCTCGGGCCGGTCGGGGGCCGGAGATGTATAGGGTTGGCCCATGGCTGTCAGCACCTACATCGCCGCTCCTGACCGATACAACCAGATGGAGTACCGGCGCTGCGGTGCGTCGGGGCTGGTGCTGCCCGAGGTCTCGCTGGGACTGTGGCAGAACTTCGGCGATCTGCACCCGGGGGGCACTCAGCGCGCCATCCTGCGGAAGGCCTTCGACCGGGGCATCACCCATTTCGATCTGGCCAACAACTACGGTCCGCCCTACGGCCAGGCCGAGCTGAACTTCGGACGGATCTTCGCGACCGACCTCAAGCCGTACCGCGACGAGCTCATCATCTCGTCCAAGGCGGGCTACGACATGTGGCCCGGGCCCTACGGCCAGGGCGGAGGGACGCGCAAGTACCTCATCGCCTCCTGCGACCAGTCGCTCAAGCGGATGGGCCTGGACTACGTCGACATCTTCTACTCCCACCGGTTCGACCCGGACACCCCGCTGGAGGAGACGATGGGGGCGCTGGACCGGATCGTGCGGTCCGGACGCGCGCTGTACGCCGGGATCTCCTCCTACGATCCCCAGCAGACCTCCGAGGCCGCCCGGATCGCCCGCGATCTGGGCACCCCGATCCTCATCCACCAGCCGCGCTACAACATGTTCGACCGCTGGATCGAGGATGGCCTGGTCGACACCTGCGAGCACGAGGGACTCGGGATCATCTGCTTCTCCCCGCTGGCCCAGGGGCTGCTGACCTCCAAGTACCTGCACGGCATCCCGGAGGGTTCGCGGGCCGCGATGGGGTCGCGCTCGCTGGCCCCCGACCAGATCGACCCCTCGACCCTCAGGACGGTCACCGCCCTCACCGAGATCGCCAAGGACCGCGACCAGACCCTGGCGCAGATGGCGATCGCCTGGATCCTGCGCGATCCGCGGATCACCAGCGTGCTGGTGGGGGCCTCCTCGATCACCCAGCTCGACTCCGACATCGACGCGCTGCGCACCGACCCCTTCACCGAGGAGGAGCTGGTCCGCATCGAGACCGTCCTGGCCGAACGCCGCTGAGGCACCGCCCGGTGCAGCGCCGCTGACACTCGCAACACACAATTTCAGGAGGTATCCCGAATGGGAGCCATCAAGACACAGTTGAAGTCCGATCTGGTCGCGGCCATGAAGGCCCACGACGAGGTCGGCAAGTCCACCATCAGGATGGCGATCTCCGCGATCCAGTCCGAGGAGGTCGCCGGCGACCAGGCCCGCGACCTGAGCGCCGACGAGGAGCTGGCCGTGCTGGCCAAGCAGGTCTCCAGCCGCCGGGACTCGGCCGCCGCCTACCGCGAGGGAGGACGCGAGGAGCTGGCCGCCGGTGAGGAGGCCGAGATCGCCGTCCTGGAGAAGTACCTGCCCGCCGAACTCACCGTTGAGGAGGTCACCGCGATCGTCACCGAGGAGGTGGCCGCCGCGGCCGGGGATGCCAAACCCACCATGAAGCTGATGGGCCCGGTGATGAAGGCCGTCCAGGCCCGTACCAAGGGTCGCTTCGACGGCAAGGAGACCTCCAAGATCGTGCGGTCGGCGCTGAGCTGAGCCTGCCTGAACTGATTCCAGCCCGCCCCGGTCCGTGACACGGACCGGGGCGGGCTCGTGCTAGGGTGCGGACAACGCCCTTTAAGGTCGATCCAGTGAGGTCGGCAAGGTCGTCAGCACAGTGGTGAGACGGACTGCTCGCGCGGATCGCGCCCGGTTCGGTCTCTCCCCGACGCCACGCCCTCCGCCAGCTTCGCCGGACGGCATCTCTCATGCGCCGGGAGGAACTGCATGCCCGATCAGCTGCCCGATGACGAGGTCCTCGTCATGGACGCCGATGCGATGCGCAGGGCACTGACCCGGATCTGCTACGAGATCGTCGAACGCAACCGTGGCGCCGAGCAGCTCCTGCTCGCCGGGGTGCGCAGCCGCGGGGCCCAGCTCGCCGCCCGGATGGCCGCCCGTCTCGGAGAGGTCGAGAGGGTCGCGGTGCCGGCGGTCGACCTGGATGTCCGCGCCTACCGCGACGACCTGGTCGAGGAGCGGTTCGAGGCCCAGTTCGCCGATCCCAATCCTGGCCTTCCCGAGGACCTCTCCGGACTCACCGTCATCATCGTCGACGACGTGCTGTACACCGGGCGCACCACCCGTGCCGCGATCGACGCGGTGATGGATGTCGGGCGTCCCGCGGCCGTGCAGCTGGCGGTCCTGGTGGACCGCGGCCACCGCGAACTCCCCATCCGGGCCGACTTCGTCGGCAAAAATCTTCCCACCGCGGTCGAGGAACAGGTCGTCGTGCGGGTCGCCGAGGTCGACGGCCTCGACGAGGTGGCCATCAGGAAGGCGGCACGACGTTGAGCAACAGGACACTTCTCACCGACCTCACGATGCTGGAGGGAGGCACCCCGGTGCCCTCCCAGGTGCTGGTCTCCGACGGCCGGGTGGAGGCGATCTCACGGGGCCGCAGCAGTGCGCTGGACGGGGCCGAGGCCGCCCGGATCAGCCTCGGCGGCGCCCTGCTCACCCCGGGCCTGGTCGATCTCCACGACCACCTGCGCGAACCCGGCCAGGAGGACAAGGAGACCATCGCCTCCGGCACCGCCGCGGCCGCCCGCGGCGGCTGGACCACCGTGTGCGCGATGCCCAACACCACCCCCGACCCCTACAACCCGGGCCTGATGACCCAGCTGAGGGAGCGGATCGTCCGATCCGCCAGCGTCAAGGTGCTGCCCTACGCCCCGATCACCGTCGGACTGACCAGCGAGGAGCTGGTCGACGCCGAGGCGATGGTCGCCGCCGGTGCGGTCGCCTTCTCCAATGACGGCAAGGGAGTCCAGAGCGCAGGGGTGATGTACGACGCGATGAGGGCCGCCGCCCGGCACGGGCGGCCGGTCGCCGCCCACGCCGAGGACAACTCGCTGGTGCGCGGGGGAGTGATCAACGCCGGCCGCAAGGCCGAGGAGCTCCACCTGCCGGGCATCACCCGGCTCGCCGAGACCGTCCAGGTGGTGCGCGACCTGGCGATCGCCGAGGTCACCGGGGCCCACTACCACCTGTGCCACGCCTCCACCCGCCAGTCCATCCGGGCGCTGCGCCGGGCCCGGGCCGACGGCGTCAACGCCACCGCCGAGGCCGCCCCCCACCACCTGCTGCTGGCCGACGAGGACATTCCCGCCGACGACGGCTTCTACAAGATGAACCCGCCGCTGCGCAGCCGCGACGACGTCGAGGCGATGGTCGAGGGGCTGTGCGACGGCACCCTGTGCGCCATCGCCACCGACAACGCCCCGCACACCGCCGCCGAGAAGGACTGCTCCTTCCGCGACGCCGCTTTCGGGGTGATCACCAACGAGCACACCTTCGCGCTGCTCTACACCAGCTTCGTGCTGGCCGGCCGGTTCCGGCTCGACCAGCTCGTCCACTGGCTCACCGACGGCCCATCCGACGCCTATCAGCTCGGTCCCGCCGGCCGCATCAGGGTCGGCGGCCCCGCCGACCTGGCGGCCTTCGACCTGACCCGGGAGGTCACCATCGACCCCGAGCGGTTCGCCGGGATGGGCCGCAACACCCCCTTCGCCCGACGCCGGGTGATCGGCGACTGCGTCCTCACCATGGTCGACGGACAGCTCGTCCACCGCGCCGCGCCACCATCCAGCTCACTTCAAGAACCCACCACAGACGGGAAGGACCAGGCATGACCACCCGAACACTGCTACTGGCCGACGGCACCAGGTACGTCGGCGAGGCCTTCGGCGGGGAGGCCGAGGTGACCGCCGAGGTGGTGTTCACCACCGGCATGACCGGCTACCAGGAGACCCTCACCGACCAGTCCTACAACGGTCAGATCGTCGCCTTCAGCTACCCCCTGATCGGCAACACCGGCATCAACCGCGACGACATGGAGAGCCTCTTCCCGACCACCTCCGGGGTGATCTGCCGGGAGGTCCCCAGACTCGCCTCCAACTGGCGCAACCGCACCAGCCTCGACGTCTTCCTGAGGCTCCACCACATTCCCGGGCTGGCCGGCATCGACACCCGGTCCCTGGTCCGCCGGCTGCGCACCGAGGGAGTGATGAAGGGGGCCCTGCTGGGTCCCGACGCCGACCTGGAGGTCGCGCTGGAGAAGCTGCGCAGCACCGAGCTGCCCACCGACCAGGTCGCCCAGGTCTCCACCCGCACCGCCTACCCCAGCCCGCTGGGGGGCTACTCGGTGGTGCTCTTCGACTTCGGTCTCAAGCACTCCATCCTGCGGGAGCTGGCCAAGCGCGGCTGCGCCGTCACCGTCGTCCCCCACAACATCACCGCCGAGCGGGTCCGCGCTCTGGCCCCTGACGGGATCATGCTGTCCAACGGTCCCGGGGACCCCAAGAGCCTCACCGGGGTCGGCGAGGTGATCGCCGAGCTCGAGGAGGAGTACCCGATCTTCGGGATCTGCCTGGGCCACCAGCTGCTCTGCCTGGCCAACGGGGCCGACACCTACAAGCTGCCCTTCGGCCACCGCGGCTTCAACCACCCGGTCAAGGACCTGCGCACCGACCGGATCGACTTCACCAGCCAGAACCACGGCTACGCCGTCGACCCCGAGTCGATCCCCGGAACCGAACTGGAGATCACCCAGATCGAGCTCAACGACCGCACCGTCGAGGGGGTGGTGCACCGCAGGCTGCCGGCCATGTCGGTGCAGTACCATCCCGACGCCGCCGCCGGGCCGCACGACGCCGCGCACATCTTCGACGACTTCATCGCCCTGATGGATGCTCGCCGCACCTCCCACCCCACACCCCGGGACATGTCCCAGCCGGTCCTGGCGCGCGGCGCCGTGACCCGCGCCCTGATGCCCGCCACCGAAGGGAACCACTGATGCCACGCCGCACAGACCTCCACCGGATCCTCGTCATCGGGTCGGGGCCCATCGTCATCGGCCAGGCGGCCGAGTTCGACTACGCCGGCACCCAGGCCTGCCTGGCACTCAAGGAGGAGGGCTACGAGGTCGTCCTGGTCAACTCCAACCCGGCCACCATCATGACCGACCGGGAGATCGCCGACCGGGTCTACATCGAGCCGATCACCCTCGAGTTCGTCTCCCAGATCCTGCGCCGGGAGCGCCCCGACGCGATCGTGCCGACCCTCGGCGGGCAGACCGGCCTCAACATGGCCGCCCAGCTGGCCCACTCCGGGATCCTCGACGAGCTGGGCATCGAACTGCTCGGCACCAGTCTGGACGCCATCCAGAAGGCCGAGGACCGCGACCTGTTCAAGCAGCTGATGGATGAACTGGGCCAGCCGGTCCCCGACTCCGACATCGTCCACACCGTCGTCGAGGCGGTGGAGGTGGGCAACCGGATCGGCTACCCCCTCATCGTCCGACCCGCCTACACCCTGGGCGGGACTGGCGGCGGGATCTGCGACAACGAGGCCGAGCTGGTCCGCGTCGTCGGCAAGGGGCTGGAACTGTCCCCGATCACCGAGTGCCTGGTCGAGCAGTCGATCGCCGGGTACAAGGAGATCGAGTACGAGATGATGCGCGACTCCGCGGACAACACCATGGTGGTCTGCAACATGGAGAACTTCGACCCGGTCGGCGTCCACACCGGCGACTCCATCGTCTTCGCCCCCACCCAGACCCTCACCGACCGCGAGCACGAGATGCTGCGCGACGCCTCCATCACGATCGTCCGGGCGCTCGGCATCGAGGGCGGCTGCAACGTCCAGCTGGCCCTGGACCCCGACTCCTTCGGCTACTACGTCATCGAGGTCAACCCCCGGGTGTCGCGGTCCTCGGCGCTGGCCTCCAAGGCCACCGGCTACCCGATCGCCAAGATCGCCGCGAAGATCGCGGTCGGACTCACCCTCGATGAGATCCGCAACCCGGTCACCGGCACCACCTGGTCGATGTTCGAGCCGATGCTCGACTACGTCGTCGCCAAGATCCCGCGCTGGCCCTTCGACAAGTTCGCCCGCGCCGACCGGCGGCTGGGAACCCAGATGAAGGCCACCGGCGAGGTGATGTCGATCGGCCGGACCATCGAGGAGTCGCTGCTCAAGGCGGTCCGCTCCCTGGAGATCGGGCTGGACCACATCGACGACCCGGAGGTCGCCAACCTGCCCGACGACGTCCTCGAGGAGAGGCTGTTGCGCGCCCGCGACGACCGGCTGTTCTGCGTCGCCGAGGCCATCCGGCGCGGCCGGACCATCGCGGAGCTGCACGAGCAGACCCGCATCGACATGTTCTTCCTCGACAAGGTCGCCCACATCCTGGAGATCGAGGACCGGCTGCGGGTGACCCCCGGCGACACCGAGTCGCTGTGGGTCGCCAAGCGCAACGGGTTCTCCGACTCGGCCATCGCGCGGCTCTGGTCGCGGACCCCCGATCAGGTGCGCACCGCCCGACAGGAGGCTGGACTGCGGCCGGTCTACAAGATGGTGGACACCTGCGCCGGCGAGTTCGCCTCCGAGACTCCCTACTTCTACTCGACCTATGAGGTGGAGAACGAGTCGGTGCGCTCGGACCGGCCCAGCATCCTGGTGCTGGGTTCCGGGCCGATCCGGATCGGCCAGGGAATCGAGTTCGACTACGCCACGGTGCACTCGGTGCAGGCCATCCAGGGCACCGGCCACGAGGCGATCATCATGAACTCCAACCCGGAGACGGTCTCCACCGACTTCTCGATCTCCGACAAGCTGTACTTCCAGCCGCTGACGGTCGAGGACGTCCTGGACGTCATCGAGCTCGAGCAGCCCGAGGGAGTGATCGTCCAGTTCGGCGGCCAGACCGCCATCAACCTGGCCAGTGCGCTGGCCGCCCACGGGGTGAGGATCCTCGGCACCCAGCTGGAGGATCTCGACCGCGCCGAGGACCGGGAGGGGTTCGAGAAGCTCCTGCAGAGTCTGGACATCCCCCAGGCTCCCGGCGGAATGGCCCACAATCCGGCCGAGGCCCTCGAGGTCGCCGGCACCCTGGGCTACCCGGTGCTGGTGCGACCCTCCTATGTCATCGGCGGGCGGGCGATGGCCATCGTCAATGCCCCCCACGAGCTGGAGCGCTACATGCGCGAAGCAGTCCACGTCAGCCCCGACCGGCCGATCCTCATCGACCGCTACCTCCAGGGCCTGGAGTGCGAGGTCGACGCCATCTGCGACGGCGAGCAGGTCGTCATCCCCGGGATCATGGAGCACATCGAGAGGGCCGGGGTGCACTCCGGCGACTCGATGGCGGTCTACCCCCCGCAGCGGATGGGCGAGGAGGTCAAGCAGCGGATCGTCGAGGTGACCACGAAGCTGGCCCTGGGGCTGAACACGAAGGGCATCCTCAACATCCAGTTCGTCGTGATGGACGGCATCGTCTACGTCATCGAGGCCAACCCGCGGGCCTCCCGCACGGTTCCCTTCCTGTCCAAGGTGACCGGGGCCTCGATGGCCGAGATCGCCACCCGGGTGATTCTGGGGGAGAGTCTCGAGAGTCTGGGGATGTCCCCGGGCCTGATGCCCGAGTCGAGCCGGATCCATGTGAAGTCCCCGGTCTTCAGCTTCTCCAAGCTGGATCTGGTGGACTCCCACCTCGGCCCGGAGATGAAGTCCACCGGCGAGGTGATGGGGTCCGACGACACCCAGGCCAAGGCCCTCTACAAGGCCTTCGAGGCCGCCGGGCTGCACGTCCCCGAGTACGGCAAGGTGCTGTTCACGGTGGCCGACGACTCGAAGGCCGAGGCCCTTGAACTGGCTCGCCGGTTCGACCGGATCGGCTTCCAGCTGGTCGGCACCAAGGGCACCGCCACCTTCTTCCGGGAGGCAGGCCTCAACATCGACATCGCCCACCGGATCGGCTCCAGCCAGGACGGCAGCACCGAGTCGGTGCTCGATCTCATCTCGCGCAACGGCTGCGACGCCGTCATCAACGTGATGACCAACGGCCAGGAGACCATCATCGACGGCAAGCAGATCCGGCGGGCCGCGATCGGTCGAGGGATCCCGCTGTTCACCTCGCTGGACACCGCCTCGGCGATCTGTCAGGTGATGGAGTCGCGGGCCTTCTCCACCGAGGTCATCTGAACCGATGACAGAGCCCACCGCCTCACCCCGCCCGGGGTCGGACTGCTCGGGGTCGGACCGCCCGGGTACCGCCCGACTGGCCGGCGTCATCCGACGCGACGGCCCGCAGCTGCTCGACCTGGTGGCCAACACGCGGATCGCCGGGGACGTGTTCAGCCTCGTGCTGCGCCGCCCGGAGACCGCGCCGGCCCCGCAGCCGGGGACCTTCCTCGACCTGCTGCCGGTGATCCCGGCCCAGTCCGGAGGCGCCCCGGTGCTGCGCCGCCCCCTCTCGATCGCCGACTGCTCGGCCGACGGCCGCGACCTCACCGTCATCCTGAGGGTGGTCGGCGCCGGATCGGCGGCCCTGGCCGGCCAGCCCGTCGGATCCCAGATCGACGTGCTGGGTCCGCTGGGTCACGGCTTCGATCTGGACGCCGTGCCGGCCGGTGGCCGGGCGCTGCTGGTCGGCGGGGGAGTGGGCGTCCCGCCGCTGTACCTGCTGGCCCGCCGCCTGGTCGAGCGCGGTGTCCAGGTGCAGATGAGACTGGGCTTCCGCGATGCCGGAGACCTCTTCCTCATCGAGGAGTTCGCCCGACTCGGGGAGGTGCTCATCTCCACCGACGACGGCTCGGCCGGTGCACGGGGGACGGTGGCCGATCTGGCCGGTGACCCGCGGGCCCTCGCCTTCACCCCCGACGGCGTCTTCGCCTGCGGACCGCTGCCGATGCTGCGCCACGTCCAGGCCGCCTTCGGCACGGTGGTGTGCACCCAGCTGTCGTTGGAGGAGAGGATGGCCTGTGGGGTCGGCGCCTGCTACGCCTGCGTGGTCACCGATGCCGCCGACCGGGATCACCAGCACCGGATCTGCTGGGACGGACCGGTCTTCCGGGCCGAGGAGGTCGTGCTGTGACAACCGATACCGGGACAACCGATACCAGGACTACCGATACCGGGGCGACCGGTGCCGGGACCGGGAGCGCCGCCTCGCGGCTGGCGGTGTCGCTGCCCGGCCTGGAGCTCTCCAACCCGATCATGCCGGCCTCCGGCTGCTTCGGATTCGGTGCCGAGTACGCCGAGTACTACGACCTCTCGGTGCTCGGCTCGATCATGATCAAGGCCGCCACCGCCGAACCCCGTCGCGGCAATCCGGTGGTGCGGGTCGCCGAGACCCCCTCGGGGATGCTCAACGCCATCGGCCTGCAGAACCCGGGGCTGGACGCCGTGATGGCCGAGAAACTGCCGTGGCTCGCCGAGCACTTCCCCGACCTGCCGATCATCGCCAATGTGGCCGGCACCCTCACCGAGGACTACGTCGAGGTCTCCCGGGTGATCTCCACCGCCCCGAACGTGGCCGCCCTGGAGATCAACATCTCCTGCCCCAACGTCAAGCACGGGGGGATCACCTTCGGTACCCGTCCGGAGGTCGCCGCCCAGCTCACCGCCGCCATCGTGGCAGTCTCCCAGGTGCCCGTCTACGTGAAACTCTCGCCCAATGTCACCGACATCGTCGAGATCGCCCGGGCGGTCGCCGGAGCCGGCGCACACGGACTCACCCTCATCAACACGCTCACCGGGATGCGCATCGACCTGCGCAGACGACGTCCCCTCATCGCCAACGGCACCGGCGGGCTGTCCGGGCCGGCGGTGCTGCCGATCGCGCTGAGGATGGTCGACGCCGTCACCCGGGCCGTCGACATCCCGGTGATCGGGATGGGCGGGGTCTCCTCCAGCCGCGACGCCCTGGAGATGATGATGGCGGGCGCCTCGGCGGTCGCGGTGGGCACCGCCAACTTCACCGACCCGCTGGCCTGCCCGCGGATCATCGGCGGCCTGGAACCGCTGATGGACCAGCTGGGCATCGACAGCCTCGCCCAGCTCCAAGCCGAGGTGGATGCCGAGCACCGCCCGGACAGACACCGTTCCGATTTCCTCAAGGAGAACTGATGGACACCTCCCGCCCGATCATCGCCCTCGACCTGCCCAGCGCCGACCAGGCGCTGGCGCTGGTCTCACGGTTCGGCGACGAGAAACTCTTCCTCAAGGTGGGGATGGAGCTGTTCTACGCGTCGGGCCCCGGCATCGTCGGACAGCTCAAGGACGCCGGCCACGACGTCTTCTGCGATCTCAAACTCCACGACATCCCCAACACCGTCAAGCGGGCCGCGGCCAGCCTCGCCGGGCTGGGGGCCGATCTGCTCACCGTCCACGCCGCCGGCGGGAGGGCGATGATGGAGGCCGCCGTGGAGGGGCTGTCGGCCGCCTCCAACGACCCCTCGGTGGTCGCCATCACCCAGCTCACCTCGACCAGCGAGGAGGCGATGCACACCGAGCAGCTCATCGAGGTGCCGCTGGCCGAGTCGGTGGTCCACTACGCCCAGCTGGCCCAGTCCGCCGGACTGGCCGGAGTGGTGTGCTCGGCCTGGGAGGCCGCCGGCATCGGCGAGGCGACCGGCGAGTCCTTCCTGCGGGTCACCCCGGGAATCCGGCCGACCGGCGCCGCGGTCGGCGACCAGGCCCGGGTCGCCACCCCCGAGAAGGCCCACTCGATGGGGTCCAGCGCCATCGTGGTGGGACGGCCCATCACCCGTGCCGAGGACCCGGTGGCCGCCTACCACGCCATCCGGAAGGCCTGGAACAGCGGTCAGCAGAGCTGACCGCCATCGCCTGACACCACCACCTGCAGCACAGCGCCTCTGGCAACCCGGCGCCCTGCACATCACGGGGCCCCGCGCGGCTCAGTCCATCCTCAAGGAGCACAGATGACCATCTCCAATCCCACCCTCGCCCACTCCGTCGCCGAGGCGCTGCTGTCGGTCGGCGCCGTCTCGCTGTCACCCGACGAGCCGTACACCTGGGCGTCGGGGATGCACTCACCGATCTACTGCGACAACCGGGTCACCCTCTCCGACCCGCCCGCCCGCTCCCTCATCGCCGACGGACTGGCGACCCTGGTGAGGGAGAACTTCGGCCGGGTCGATGTGGTGGCCGGCACCGCCACCGCGGGGATCGCCCACGCGGCGCTGGCCGCCGACCGGCTGGGCAGGCCGATGATCTACGTCCGGTCCAAGCCGAAGGACCACGGCCGCGGCAACCAGATCGAGGGCCGGATGGCCGCCGGCTCGGCGGTGGTGATGGTCGAGGACCTCATCTCCACCGGCGGCTCGGTGCTGGACGCCGCCGCCGCGGTGGAGCGCGAGGGGGGGACCGTGCTCGGCGTCTTGGCGATCTTCTCCTACGAGCTGGAGAAGGGCAGGCAGAACTTCGAGAAGGCGGGGCTGCCGCTCTTCACCCTGTCGAACTACCCGACCCTGGTCGAGGTCGCCGCCAAGTCCGGGCAGATCACCGCCGCCCAGCAGCAGACCCTGGCGACCTGGTCGTCGGATCCCCAGGCCTGGTCCGACGCCCACTGAGGACCGTCCCCGGCCCCCCCTGCTCACACCCAGCGTCGGGCGATCTCCAGAGTCTGCCCGACGTAGCCGCGCCCGAAGAGCTGGCAGTGGACCATCAGCATGTGCAACTCGTGGAGCGGAACCCTGTCTCGCCATCCGTCGGCCAGCGGGGACTCCTCGTCGTAGGCCACCCAGATCGTCTCGCGGTGGGGTGCCCCGAAGACGGCCATGGTCGCCAGATCCTCCTCGGCGTGGCCGCCCTGGGCCGCCGGGTCGATGAGGGTGGCGCCCGAGGGGGTCCACATGATGTTGCCGGTCCACAGGTCGCCATGGGTGCGGGCCGCCCAGTACCGGTCGCCCTCGGGGGCAGAGCCTCGCACCAGGGTCGGCTGGTCGTGGTCGTAGACCCCCGATGACAGCTTGTCGCAGAGTCTCACCAGGGTGGCGCGCTCCTCGGCCGTGAAGGCCGGGGCATCCAGGTAGGGGGCCAGCCGGAACCGCGCGTAGAAGTCCCCCCAGGAGGGTGTGGACTCGCCGGGAGTCGCGGGCAGCGGGAGCTTCGCCAGCCCCATCCAGCCCTGGCCGTGATTGTCGGGCGGGGGCGCGCCCAGGTGGGAGGCGCCGGCGGCATGGGTGTGCGCCAGCCGGCGTCCGAACTCCTCGGCGGCCGCGGCGGTGGGACGCACCTCGGGCAGTCGGGGCTCCTCCAGCCAGTCGCGTCCGTGGTCGCTGACCCTCACCACCGGGGCACCCTCCTCGGGCACATCGGCCAGCCAGGCCAGCCCGGCGATCTCATAGCCGATGCGGCCGGGGCGATGGTCGGACTTGCGGAAGACATCCATGGCCCCCACCGTAGACTTGCCGCGATTGTCCATCGACAGGAGTTCCATGTCAGACCACCTCATGACCGTCCATCTCGTCTCGATGGGGTGTGCCCGCAACGAGGTCGACTCCGAGGAGCTGGCGGCCAGGCTGGAGGCCGGCGGATTCCAGCTGGTCGATGACGCCGAGCAGGCCGAGACGGTGGTGGTCAACACCTGCGGATTCATCGAACAGGCCAAGAAGGACTCCGTCGACACCCTGCTGGCCGCCGCGGACCTCAAGTCCGACGGCACCACGCGGTCGGTCGTCGCGGTGGGCTGCATGGCCGAGAGGTACGGCAAGGAGCTCGCCGAGGCGCTGCCGGAGGCCGACGCGGTGCTGGGATTCGACGACTACCAGGACATCTCGCAGCGCTTGAGGATCATTCTGGCCGGCGGCTCCCTGGAGGCCCACGTCCCCCACGACCGCCGCACCCTGCTGCCGCTGTCGCCGGTGGACCGGCCGGAGGCCGCCGCATCGGTCTCGGTGCCCGGCATCCACACCGCACCGGATCTGCCCACGGAGGTCACCCCGGCCAGTGGGCCGCGCGCCGCCACCCGGCGCCGACTGTCCTCCAGCCCCTGTGCGCCGCTGAAGATCGCCTCGGGCTGCGACCGGCGCTGCGCCTTCTGCGCCATCCCGAGCTTCCGCGGCTCCTATCTGTCACGGCCGGTCGAGGAGATCGTGGCGGAGGGCCGCTGGCTGGTCGACCACGGTGTCAAGGAGCTCTTCCTGGTCTCGGAGAACTCCTCCTCCTACGGCAAGGACCTCGGAGACCTGGCACACATGGAGAAGCTGCTGGCCGGGCTGGACCGGATCGACGGTCTGTACTGGATCCGGATCTCCTACCTCCAGCCCGCTGAGCTGCGGCCCTCCCTGATCGACGCGATGCTCACCACCGACAAGGTCGTGCCCTACTTCGACCTGTCCTTCCAGCACGCCTCCGGACCGCTGCTGCGGAGAATGCGACGGTTCGGCGACGCCGACTCCTTCCTCGGTCTCATCGAGGGGATCCGGGAGCGCTGCCCGGGGGCCGGGTTCCGCTCCAACTTCATCACCGGCTTCCCCGGCGAGACCGACCGGGACGTCGAGACTCTCGCCGACTTCCTTCAGCGGGCGCGTCTGGACGTCGCCGGGATCTTCGCCTACTCCGACGAGGAGGGCACCGAGGGGGCTGAGCTGAGCGATCATCTGGACGACGATGTGATCGCCGAACGGCGCGAGATGCTCGCCGACCTGATCGACGAGCTGGTCAGCCAGCGGGCCGAGGACAGGATCGGTGAGCACGCCCCGGTGCTGGTGGAGGAGGTGACCCCGGAGGCGGTCGTCGGGAGGGCTCCCCACCAGGGGCCCGAGGTGGACGGAACGGTACTGCTGCCGGCCGACTGCGGGGTCGGCGTCGGCGAGATGGTGGAGGTCGGCTTCATCGGTTCGGAGGGTGCCGACCTGATCGGGGAGTTGAGGTGACGGGCGGCCCCGAGACCGGGATACTGGAGGGTGACCGCGTCGACCCGGGACTGGTCATCTCGTCAGGAGCCGGAGGATGAGCGATCGTCCGAGCAACGTCAACATCCCGAACGCACTCACCGTTCTACGGCTCATCGCCGTGCCGGTGTTCGGCTGGATGCTGCTGTCACACCCGCACGACGGGACCTGGCGCACCTGGACCACGGTGGTCTTCGCCGTCGCCATCTTCACCGACTTCATCGACGGGCGGATCGCCCGCCGGTACAACCTCATCACCGACTTCGGGAAGATCTGGGACTCGGTGGCCGACAAGGCGATCACCGGGATGGCTTTCATCGGCCTGTCGATCGTCGGCGAGCTGCCCTGGTGGATCACCGCGCTGATCCTGCTGCGGGAGTGGGGGATCACCGTGATGCGGGTGTTCATGCTCAAGTACGAGGTGATGGCCGCCAACAAGGGCGGCAAGCTCAAGACCGCCACCCAGTCGCTGGCGATCACACTGTTCTGCATCGGCCTGTGGCGCACCCCGACCCCGGTCGACGTGGTGGCCTGGGCGGTGATGATCCTCGCCTTCGGACTCACCCTGGTCACCGGGGTGATGTACCTCATCGACGCCGCGCGGATCCGCCGCGACTCGCTGGCGAAGCAGGCCGGTGGGGGATCGGATGAGTCCTGACCCGCTGGCCTCCCGCCTCATCGGTGAGCTGGTGGCCCGCGGACTGACGGTGGCGACCTGCGAGTCGTTGACCGGCGGCCTGGTGGGGGCCACTCTCACCGGTGTGCCCGGCGCATCGGCCGCCTACCGGGGAGGTCTGGTGACCTACGCCTCCGATCTCAAGGGCACCCTGGCCGGGGTCGATCCTGCCTGGATCTCCTCCCACGGCGTCATCAATGCCCGGACCGCCGAGATGATGGCGGCGGGCTGCGCCCGGGTGTGCGGGGCCGATCTCGGCCTGTCGTGCACCGGGGTGGCGGGGCCCGACCCCCAGGACGGAGAACCGGTGGGGACCGTGTACGTGTGCGCCCGCCTTGGCTGCCCGGATCGGAGTCCGGACCACCGGGGGGATCCCCTGCGGCTGGACCTGTCGGGAGACCGCTGGGCGATCCGCGATCAGACGGTGAGCGCCGTGCTGCAGGCCGGGCTGCGGGTGGTCGCCGGGACCTCCTGAGCCGACCTCGGGGCTGGGAGGACGCGGCCGTGAGACCGGGCGCGCGATCGGAAAGTGTGAGATTTTTCGCCAACAGCGGGAATGAAAGCCTGTGAACCCGCGTTGTCACCTCCGAATCGACAACGAGGAGACATCATGAAGGCTGCGCTGCTACGAGAAATGCTGGGTGAGGCGCTCCGGGAGCAGAGGTTCGCCCAGGGGCGAACGCTGCGCGAGGTGTCATCGGGGGCCAGGGTGTCGCTGGGCTACCTGTCCGAGGTGGAGAGGGGCCAGAAGGAGGCCTCCAGCGAACTGATTCTCGCCATCTGCACCGCTCTCGAGCTTCCGCAGTCTGAACTCATGAGGACCGTCAGCGAGAAGCTGCTGAGGGCCGAGACGAAGGCCGAGCGCCAGGTCGGCGCGGCAGCCTGAGCAGGAACCGTCCCGAGCAGGGAACGGTCTGAGCAGGATCGGTCTGAGCAGGAACCGGCCTGGGTGGGAACCGGTGAACGGTTGGAGTCGCGGTCCATCGAGATCCCGTCGGGCCGGGCGACTCAGTCCTCGGGTGTCTGGATGATCTTGACCTGGACTCCGCGAGCCCGGATCCGCTCGATCTCCTCGGCATCGGCCGACTCATCGGTGACGACCAGATCGATGTCGGTGACATCGGCCATCCGAGCCAGGGTCACCTTGCCGATCTTCGAGCCGTCGACCGCGGCCACGATCCGCGACGCACGCTGGAGCATCGTGTGATTGGTGGCGGCCTCCACCCCGTCATGGGTTGTCAGACCGCCGTCGACCGACAGCCCGTCGCAGCCGATGATCGCGGTGCCGACATTGATCTGTTTGAAGGTGGCCTCGGCCAGCGACCCGACCAGCTCCAGTGAGCTGGGGCGCAGGATCCCGCCGGCGATGAGCACTCTCTGCTGACCCTGATGGGCGGCTTCCAGGGCGATCCCCACCGAGTTGGTGACGATGGTGAGGTCATGACGGTGGTGCAGCGCCCTCAGCACCTCAGCGGTGGTGGTGCCACCGGTCAGCGAGATGGCGTGCTTGCCCACCGGGAGCTCGCTCACCACGGCGCGGGCTATCGCGGCCTTGGCCGCACGGTGGCGCCCGTCCCTCAGATTGACCGGCAGCTCGGCACCCACCCCGGCGCTGCGCGCCCCGCCGTGAGTGCGGACCAGCAGGCCCTGATCGGCCAGGGCGGCGACATCGCGCCGGATGGTGGCGGCGCTGGCGCCCAGCAACTGGGCCAGTTCGCGCAGCTGGACCTCCTCGCGGTCGCGAAGGATGGACAGCAGCGCAACCATTCGCTCGCTGCGTCGCGATGAGGTGGTCGTGTCGGGAACCAGAAAGGACATCGTCCCAATTCTCCCTCGCAGTGGTGGACTCCCCAGTGGCACTCACGTGGTGAGCACTCGCTCAGTCGTACTGATCATAGATGATCGTTGGTGGCACGCGCCTGTCTCCCTTACCCCGGGAGGTCGGCCTCCGGCTGGACGATTTCTGCGAAGCTCATAGTCTTGTCGGGTGCGCGAGTCAGAACTGTGGCGGCGGCTGGAGGCCGAGCTGGGTGTGGACTACGTCCGGTCATGGGCGGGTTCGCAGGTGATCGCCGATCTCGGCGGGCGCACGGTGAGCGAGGCGCTGGCCGACGGGATCGACATCAAGGCGATCTGGCGGGCCTGCTGGGCCTTTCTGGAACTGCCCGACCGGATGCGCTGAGCCGTGCCGGGCCCGGGCCGTCGATTCAGGACTCTCCGGCCCAGGGTCGTCCGTCACAGAGGGTTGTCCACAGCCGGCCCCGGGGACAGCGGGGGAGAGTGATCTTGTCCACAGCTCGACGCTCCCGTCCGAGAAGTGTCGGTGCCCGCCCCTACAGTTCAACATGACATCCCCGGCCGATCGGTCGGGAGCAGCGGATCCCGGCAGGGGCCCACGGATGGAGGAGACGACAGACATGCCCGTTAAGGATCGTGAGAAGGCCCTCGAGGCCGCCATCGACCAGATCGACAAGCAGTACGGCAAGGGATCGGTGATGCGGCTGGGGGAGCGCGAGACGGTCAAGATCCCGGCCATCCCGACCGGCTCGGTCGCCCTGGACGTCGCCCTGGGCGTCGGCGGCCTGCCGCGCGGCAGGATCGTGGAGATCTACGGACCGGAGTCCAGCGGCAAGACGACGGTCGCGCTGCACGCGATCGCCAACGCCCAGGCCGAGGGCGGAGTGTGCGCCTTCATCGACGCCGAGCACGCACTGGATCCCGAGTACGCCAAGAACCTCGGGGTCGACACCGACAACCTGCTGATCAGCCAGCCCGACAATGGTGAGCAGGCCCTGGAGATCGCCGACACCCTGGTGCGATCGGGTGCCCTCGAACTCATCGTCATTGACTCGGTCGCGGCGCTGACCCCCAAGGCCGAGATCGAGGGTGACATGGGCGACTCCCATGTCGGTCTGCAGGCGCGCCTGATGAGTCAGGCGCTGCGCAAGATGACCGGCGCACTCAATGCGGCGGGAACCACCGCCATCTTCATCAACCAGCTGCGCGAGAAGATCG
This sequence comes from Acidipropionibacterium jensenii DSM 20535, assembly GCF_000425285.1. Lineage (GTDB taxonomy): Bacteria > Actinomycetota > Actinomycetes > Propionibacteriales > Propionibacteriaceae > Acidipropionibacterium > Acidipropionibacterium jensenii. The sequence continues at coordinate 36,642 of NZ_AUDD01000008.1, forward strand.
GCGTGATGTTCGGCAGCCCCGAGACGACCACCGGCGGTCGGGCGCTGAAGTTCTACGCATCGGTGCGACTCGACGTCCGAAGGATCCAGACCCTCAAGGACGGCGACGAGATGGTCGGCAACCGCACCCGGGTGAAGGTCGCCAAGAACAAGGTCGCACCGCCCTTCAAGCAGGCTGAGTTCGACATCCTCTACGGCCAGGGCATCTCCCGTGAGGGCAGCCTCATCGACATGGGGGTGGATCTCAACATCATTCGCAAGTCCGGCTCCTGGTACACCTACAAGGAGTCCGAGCAGCTGGGACAGGGCAAGGAGAATGTCCGCAAATTCCTCAAGGAGAACCCCGATATCGCCAAGGAGATCGAGTCGAGGATCCGCACCGAGATGGGGCTGGACCAGCCTGCCGACGATGAGGTTCCGGCTGAGGTGGACCCGAAGACCGGGGAGGTGATGTTCTGAACCGCCGGTCGCGCAAGCCGGTCGAGCGCAGCCGCGAGGAGTGGTACGCGTTCGCCCGGGAGGCGGTGCTGCGTCGTCTCGACGATCGCGCCAGGACGCGTCACGAGCTGGCCGATGCACTGCGCGGCAAGGAGGTTCCCTCCGATGTCGCCGCAGCGGTGCTGGATCGGTTCGAGGAGCTCGGGCTGGTCGACGACGCCGACTTCGCCGACCAGTGGGTCCGCTCCCGCCAGGCCTCCCGCGGTCTGTCGCGCAGGGCGCTCAGCATAGAGCTCCGGCGCAAGGGGGTCGACGAGGAGACCATCGCACGGTCCACGGCCGGGGTCTCCGAGGAGGACGAACTGGAGGCCGCCACCCGGTTGGCCGTCACCCGGATACGCGCGGGCCGAGGTGTGGAGAGCACCCGGCTGACTCGCCGTGTGCTGGCTGCCCTGGCCCGGAAGGGGTACTCCTCCCAGATCTGCTGGCAGGCCATCCGTGCTGCCCAGCGCGAGCTCGGCGAGGAGGAGACCGCGCAGGAGGGGCCGGAGGAGATCTGATCCCGCACGGGTCGGTGCTCGGTGCACTGTGGCAGGCTTGCCACAACCGGGGCACAGGGTCCCGGCCGTGAACAGCTGTGGACACAGCGTGAGGGGCATTCGATGACAGAATCCCTCGGAATGACAGCACTGCCATCGCAGATGGTGTTGATATCAGCATGGCCGATCATCTCGGTCGTGCTCGCACTCGCCCTCGTCGTGGTGGGGGTCGGCGACCTGCTGTCGCGGCGTCGATCCGGGAACCTGCTCAACGCGTCCAGGCGCGATCTCGTCCGGGAGCGCAAGCGTCTGGAGGAGGAGATGGAGCGTCGCCGCGCGGATCTGGATGTGGCCCTGGAGGAGCGGCGCAACGGCCTGGAGGAGGACTTCCAGCGGCGCCGGAAGGTGGTCGAGGAGTCCGAGAGGCAACGTGGCCGCAGTCTGGATCTGCGGGAGGCGGCGCTCACCCGTGATCTCGACCGGGTCAGTGCCGAACTCACCCAGGCCTCGGGACTCACCGCCGAACAGGCCCGGCAGGTGGTGCTGGACAAGGCCGAGGCGGACTCCCGGGCCGAGGCCGAGGAACTGGCCAGAGGCATCGAGGAGAGGGCCCGTGAGCAGGCCGAGCTGACGGCGCGCTCCGTGCTGGCGACAGCCATCCAACGCTGCGTCGGCGATGTCACCGCGGACTCGGTGGTCTCCTCGGTCGACCTGCCCTCCAATGACATGAAGGGCCGGATCATCGGCCGTGAGGGACGCAACATCCGCACCATCGAACAGGTCACGGGGACCACGGTCATCGTCGATGACACCCCCGGGATCGTGCTGGTGAGCTGCTTCGACCCGGTGCGGCGCGAGGTCGCCCGGCTCACCCTGGTCGATCTGGTGAGCGATGGCAGGATCCATCCGGCCAGGATCGAGCAGGCCCACACCAAGGCCCTCGCCAGGATCGAGGAGATGTGCCTGGACGCGGCCGATCAGGCTCTCCACGAACTGTCGATCACCGACATGGCGGCCGGTCTGCGACCGATCCTCGGCTCACTGAGGTTCCGCACCTCCTACGGCCAGGATGTTCTGGCCCACAGCATCGAGTGCGGTCGGCTGGCCGGCCTGATGGCCGCCGAGATCGGTGCCGACGTCGACACCTGCCGGCGCGCCGCCCTGCTGCACGACATCGGGAAGTCCCTGACCCCGCACGTGGAGGGTTCCCATGCGGCGGTCGGTGCGGAACTGGCCCGGCGCCACGGCGAGTCGGCGGAGGTGATCCACGCGATCGCCGCCCACCACAACGAGATCGAGGCCACCACGGTCGTCGACGTCCTCACCCAGGCCGCCGACGCGATCTCGGCCTCCCGCCCCGGGGCCAGGCGCGAGTCCCTGGAGTCCCATGTGCAACGACTGGAGGAGCTCGAGAGTCTGGCGACCGCTCATCCCGGGGTGTCTCGGGCCTTCGCCGTCCAGGCCGGCCGGGATCTGCGGGTGATGGTCGAACCCGAGCAGGTCGACGATCCCAGCACCCGGACGTTGGCGCGAGAGATCGCCGGTGAGGTCGGCGACCGGGTGATGGTGCCCGGACGGGTGCGGGTCACCGTGATCCGGGAGACCCGCGCGGTGGCCGTGGCCGGTCAGTCCGGCCCCCGGGACTGAGGGAGCCGGTCAGTCCGGCCCCCGGGACTGAGGGAGCCGGTCAGTCCGGCCCCCGGCACTGAGGTCTCAGATGCTGATGCCCCAGCTGAACTCGACCTGATCTCCGGGTTCCAGACGAATCACCGAGTCATGGGTGGGGCCCGGGTTGAAGGCGTCGGGGCCGCAGGTCATCGGTTCCAGGGCCAGGGACATCCGGTCCCTGGGGGTGAAGACCTGGCTCCACGCCATTCCCGGACCGGCCCAGATCGCCCGCGTCAGGTCACCGGCCTGCACCTCGATCCGCCACGGCCGGCCCTCTGGTGCCCCGGTGTAGGCGGTGTCGAGCACCCGGTCGCCGAACTGGTCACCGCTGCGCAGGTCCTGAGGTCTGCCGTCGACCGCTCCCAGACGGATCGGCAGCAGCCGCTCGTCCACCTCCAGGAAGGTCCCGAAGGGGGCGGTGACCTGCCACTGGTCGACAGGTGTGGACCCCGCGACGAGATAGGGGTGGGCGGCATAGCCGAAGGGCACCGCCGTCTCTCCGACATTGCGGGCCCCGACCTCGACGGTCAGTCCTTGGGCGCTGAGCCGGTGGGTGAGGCTCAACCGCACGCACCCCGGCCAGCCGGGCTGGGCCAGCAGCGTCAGCGAGAGGGTGACGCGGTCCTCGGCGAGATCCTCCAGGGTCCAGGCCATCCACCGGGTCAGGCCGTGGATCGCGTTGTTGAAAGCGACCTCGTTGATCGGGAGCTGCTGGGTCATGCCGTCGAAGGTGTACCGGCCGTCGCGGATCCTGTTGGGCCAGGGCAGCAGGTGCTGGCCGCGGGAGCCCCGCGGGGACTGGTCGGCCGGGAAGGTGAGCAGCAGGTCCTCGCCGTCATGGGTGAGGCTGCGCAGCGTCGCGCCCTGCTCGCAGATGATCGCCCGATATCCCGCGGACGAGAGGGTGTACTGGCGACCGGTCGGCAGCACGGTCTGGAGGGAGGATTCGGTCATTGAGTCCATGAGCCTCACTCTAGAGCCGTCGTGACCTCCGCCGACAGATGCTCGGATGGACAGGACCGGAGGGACCGGTACAGTGTGCACGCCATGACCCAGACAGATTCCCCCACCTACCGGGTTGTCACCTACGGGTGCCAGATGAACGTCCACGACTCCGAGCGCATCGCCGGGATGCTCGAGTCGGCGGGCTACGTCCCCGACCCGCGCACCGGCAGCCTCGATCCCGCCGACGTCGTCGTCTTCAACACCTGCGCGGTCCGCGAGAACGCCGACAACCGGTTGTACGGAACCCTGGGCCACATGGCCTCGGTCAAGGAGGCCAATCCCGGGATGCAGCTGGCCGTCGGCGGTTGCATGGCCCAGAAGGACAAGCAGGTGGTGGTCGACCGGGCGCCCTGGGTCGACGTCGTCTTCGGCACCCACAACCTCGGGTCACTGCCGGCGCTGTTGGAACGTTCCCGGTCCCTGGAGGCCGCTCAGGTCGAGATCAAGGAGGCCCTCCAGACCTTCCCCAGCAATCTGCCGACCCACCGCGAGTCGGCGTACTCCGCCTGGGTGTCGATCTCTGTGGGCTGCAACAACACCTGCACCTTCTGCATCGTCCCCCAGCTGAGGGGCAAGGAGACCGACCGGCGTCCCGGAGACATCCTCGCCGAGATCCGCGCCCTGGTCGACGAGGGGGTCCAGGAGATCACCCTGCTCGGCCAGAATGTCAACTCCTACGGCGTCCAGTTCGGAGACCGGGGGGCGTTCGCGAAGCTGCTGCGCGCCTGCGGCCAGATCGACGGCCTCGAGCGGGTGCGATTCACCTCCCCGCACCCGGCGGCCTTCACCGACGACGTCATCGAGGCGATGGCTCAGACCCCCAACGTGATGCCGAGCCTGCACATGCCCCTGCAGTCCGGATCCGACCGGATCCTTCGTCAGATGAGGCGCTCCTACCGCAGCACCCGGTTCCTCGGCATCCTCGAGAGGGTGCGCGAGGCCATCCCGCACGCCGCGATCACCACCGACATCATCGTCGGTTTCCCCGGTGAGACCGAGGCGGACTTCGCCGAGACGATGAGGGTCGTCGAGCAGGCCCGGTTCTCGGCCGCTTACACCTTCCAGTACTCGATCCGGCCCGGCACCCCGGCCGGCGAGATGGCGGACCAGGTGCCCAAGCAGGTCGTCCAGGAGCGTTACGAGCGGCTGGTCGCCCTGGTCGACCGGATCGCCTGGGCGGAGAACCGCACCCTGGAGGGAAGCACCGCCGAGGTGATGTTCGCCCTGGGGGAGGGTCGCAAGGACGAGGAGACGCACCGGGTCACCGGACGCGCCCGGGACAACCGGCTCATCCATGTGAGCCTGGCCCCCGGCCAGCAGCGCCCCCGCCCCGGTGACATCGGGACGGTGCGGATCAGCCACGGGGCGCCCCACCACCTGATCGCCGATGGCGGCCTGCTGGATCTGCGGCGAACCAGGGGTGGAGACGCCTGGCAGGCCCGCGAGGAGTCCCGGGAGGACGTCGTCGCAATGACTCCCCAGACGCGCACGGTCTCGCTGGGGATGCCGGTCATCGGCTCGTCGGCCCGGTGAGGACCTGCTGTGCCGCGTCTCGGGTGAGGTGAGGCGCCCGGAATGATGTCCGGACATGACAGAGGGGCGACAGCCATGTGCTGTCGCCCCTCTGCCGTGCCCTGGGCGGGCCTCCGCCGAAGCGGAACCGCCGAGTGACACCTCGTCAAGATCTGTGGGCCGTCATCGGAGACGGAAACTCAGAGGTTTCCGGTCCTGTCCTTGACTGCCTTCTGGGCTGCATCGATCTGACCTGAGAACTTGTCGCCGGTGACTGAGTCAATCTTGTCACCGATCTTGTCCACTGCCTGATCGATCTGGTCCTCGTGGCTGTTGACGGCGTCCTTGATCTTGTCCTGATGGTTGATCACGGCGTCCTTGGCCTTGTCAAAGAGTCCCATAGGCCCTCCTCACTCGGGGGATCACCCCTCCGTCCGGTTCAGTACAGTGTGCTCATCACAGCTCCGGTGCGCAAGGGCCGAGCTCAGAATTTCTCAGAATTCGAGATGACGGCCGATGGGCCGCCCCTGGAGGAGGTCGCATGGTGGTCCCCCCGGTGATCGCCGTGCTCGGGCCGACCGCGAGCGGCAAGTCTGCCCTGGCCGTCGCGCTGGCCGAGCGGATGGCCGCCGGCGGAACCCCCGCCGAGATCGTCAACGCCGACTCGATGCTGGTCTATCGCGGGATGGACATCGGCACCGCCAAGCCGCACCCCACCGAGCTGGCCAGGGTGCGCCACCATCTGGTCGACGTCCTCGAGGTCACCCGGACCTCCTCCATCGCGCTCATCCAGCAGATGGCGCGCAGCGCCATCGAGGACTGCGCCGCACGCAGGGTGCTCCCCCTGGTGGTCGGAGGATCGGCCCTCTACAGCCGGGCCGTTCTCGATGAGCTGGAGATCCCGCCGACCGATCCGGCGGTGAGATCGCGTCTGGAGGCCGAGCTGGACGATGTCGGGGCCGAGCAGCTCCACCGGCGGCTGGCCCGTCTCGACCCGGCAGCGGCGGCGGCCATCCTGCCGGGCAACGGACGGCGGATCGTCAGAGCCCTGGAGGTCGTGGAGCTGACCGGGTCCTTCTCGGCGACACTTCCCGACGGGCGCTTCCACTACCCGGGAACCGTGGAGATCGGCCTGACCCTCTCCCGTGAGGACCTGGACGCCCGGATTCAGCAGCGGGTCGACCAGATGTGGAGCGAGGGTCTGGTCGCGGAGGTCAGAGGTCTAGTCGAGGCCGGTCTGAGACAGGGCCGCACGGCATCGCGGGCACTGGGCTACCGCCAGGTGCTGGATCTCCTCGACGGTCGCATCGACGAGGACAGGGCGCGCACCGACACCGTCGTGCGGACTCGCAGGTTCGCCCGCAAGCAGCTCATGTGGTACCGGCGCGATCCCCGGATCCACTGGTTCGACGCGCTTGACCCCGATCTGGTGGACCGGGTCCTGGAGTGGCTGGAGTCACGCTGAGGGGGAGCCCTTGGCAGGGAGCACCGAGAAATGGCTCCCCCGCTGTTGACGACCGGCGCCCACGGGGTAAGCATGGTGGCCATGCGGACCACACAGTTCTCGAAGGGCCAGGGCACCGGGAACGACTTCGTCATCCTGCTCGACCGACCGGGGATGCTCAATCTCACCCCGGCGCACGTCAAGTGGCTGTGCGACCGCAGGTTCGGCGTCGGCGGCGACGGCCTGCTGCGCGCCACCCGCGCCAGCAACATCCCCGAGTGGGACGGCCGCCCCGACATGTGGTTCATGGACTTCCGCAATGCCGACGGTTCGATCGCCGAGATGTGCGGCAACGGTCTGCGAGTCTTCGCCGAGTTCCTCCGCGAGGAGGGCCTCATCACCGGCAACGAGGTGGACATCGCCACCCGGGTCGGGGTCAAGCACGTCCTGGTGCACGGCGACGGCACCATCACCGCCGACCTGGGCCGTGCCGCGGTCAGTGACGAGCCGGTGACCGTCACCCTGGACGGGAGAAGCTGGCAGGCCACACCGGTCGACGTCGGCAACCCGCACGCCGTGGTCCTGCTGGGGGCCGACGACGACCTCGACGAGCTGCCGGTGCAGACCCAGCCCAGCTGGGAGCCCCGGTCGGCATTCCCCGACGGGGTCAATATCGAGTTCGTCGAGATGATCGAGCCGGGACACGTCCGGATGAGGGTCCATGAGAGGGGTGTCGGCGAGACGCTGTCCTGCGGCACCGGAACGGTGGCCGTGGCGGCGGCCATGACGGCCGCCACCGGACACCACGGACCCTGGACGGTCGACGTGCCGGGAGGCAGGATCGTCGTCGAGGAGTCCGACGACGGGTTCCGGCTGATCGGTCCGGCGGTGATCCAGATCCACGGCGAGGTGATCTGTCCCGACCTCGGCTGACCGGCCGCGATCGGGATGCCGCAGGCGCCGGCCGTGGAAAACAGCAGGCAGTCGTGGAAAGCTGTGGCTGATGACTTCGATCGATGACGTACCCCCTGAGAACATGCCCGGGCAGCACCGGGACGACCAGGACAGCACCGGCAACGAGGCCCGGGACGATGAGAACCGGACCTCTGAGACCCCGGCAGATGAGACCCCGACAGACGAGAACTGGGACGGCGACCAGTTCGACCTGGACGCGCGGCTGGCACTGACCCGGGTGCCGGGCATGTCCACCGACCTGTCCGACATCACCGAGGTCGAGTACCGGACCCTGCGTCTGGAGCGGGTGGTGCTCGCATCGGTGTGGACCGAGGGCAGCGCCGAGGACGCCCAGAACGCGATGGAGGAGCTCAAGCTGCTCGCCGAGACCGCGGGCTCCCAGGTACTCGACGGCCTCATCCAACGGCGTCCCACCCCCGATCCGGCCACCTACATCGGGTCCGGCAAGGTCGAGGAGCTCAAGGAGGTGGTGGTCGCCACCGGTGCCGACACCGTGATCTGCGACGGGGAGCTGGACGGCGCCCAGTTGCGCAACCTCGAGGACCGGGTCGGCGTCAAGGTCATCGATCGCACCATCCTCATCCTCGACATCTTCGCCCAGCACGCCAGCAGCGTCGAGGGCAAGACCCAGGTCGAGCTGGCCCAGCTCCAGTACATGAAGCAGCGGCTGCGCGGCTGGGGCCACAGCCTGTCCCGGCAGGCCGGCGGCCGGGCGGCCGCGGGGGCCGGGATCGGCGGCCGCGGTCCCGGCGAGACGAAGATCGAGACAGATCGACGTCGCATCAACACCCGGATCTCCCGGCTTCGCCGAAAGCTCCGCGCGATGCACTCCACCCGCCAGGAGAAACGCGCCGACCGGACCCGCAATGCGATCCCCTCGGTCGCCATCGTCGGATACACCAATGCCGGCAAGTCGTCCCTGCTCAATCGCCTCACCCGGGCCGGGGTGCTCGTGGAGGACGCCCTCTTCGCCACTCTCGACCCGACCACCAGACGGGCCACCGCCGAGGACGGCCGGGTCTACACCCTCACCGACACCGTTGGATTCGTCCGCCACCTTCCGCTCCACCTGGTCGAGGCCTTCGCCTCCACTCTGGAGGAGACCGCCCAGGCCGATCTGCTGGTCCACGTCGTCGACGCCGCCGCTCCCGATCCTGCCGGTCAGGTTGCGGCGGTCCACCAGGTCCTGTCGGGGATCGGTGCCGGCGAGCTGCCCGAACTCCTGGTCCTCAACAAGGCCGACCTGCTGAGCAGCGACGACGAGATGGCGCTGCGCGCCACCTTCCCCGGGGCCCTGCTCGTCTCGGCGCACAGCGGCGAGGGGATCGAGGAGCTGGTCTCCCGGATCGAGGAGGGACTGCCGGTCCCCGAGGAGCTGGTCGACGCCGTTCTGCCCTACCAGCGGGGCGATCTGGTCGACAGGATCCACCGACTCGGCACCATCGTCTCGGTCGAGCACACCGGCGAGGGGACCCACGTGGTGGCCCACCTGCACCCCGGCCTGGCCGCCGAGGTGCGCGCCGCCGCGGTCGCCGCCCGGTGAGTCCGGTGCCGGCCCACCGCGCCCTGCTGGCCGCCGCGGTCGAGGCCATCGGGGGCAGTCCCAGGCCGGGCCAGCTGGAGATGGCAGACGCGGTCGACCGAGCGATGGACGAGGGGATCCACCTTCTCGTGCAGGCCGGGACGGGCACCGGCAAGTCACTGGGCTACCTGGCACCGGCCCTGGCACGGGCCGTCGACCACGACACCCGGGTGATCGTCGCCACCGCCACCCTCGCCCTCCAGGCCCAGCTCGCCCACAAGGACATTCCCGCCGCCCTGAAGGCCGCCGCCGCCACCCTGAAGCGCACCCCACGGACCGCGGTGCTCAAGGGACGCTCGAACCACGCCTGCCTCTACCGGGTGCGTGACGGGGTGCGACCCGACCAGGACGCCCTGCTCACCGGCGGCCAGCTGACCGCCGACCAGTCCGCCGCCGGCGACCCCGACTCCCGCCTGGGCGCCGAGGTCGTGATGCTGCGCGAGTGGGCCGAGGACCAGGCCGACCGCGGCCTGCTGGGCGATCGCGACGACGCTCCCGACCACTCGCCACGAGCCTGGTCGCAGGTCTCGGTGCCGGCCCGCGAGTGTCTCGGCACGCGCTGCCCGTTCGCCGAGGAGTGTCTCTTCGAGGTGGCCCGTCAGAAGGCCCGGGAGGCCGATCTGGTGGTCACCAACCACGCCCTGCTGGCCATCGACGCCCTCAACGACGGCAATGTGCTCCCCGAGCACGAGGTCGTCATCATCGACGAGGCCCACGAGGTGGTCGACCGGTTCACCGGTGCCGCCTCGGCCCTGCTCACCCCCACCCTGGTGACCGCCGTCGCCAAACGTGCCGCATCCTGGCTCGACGACAACCTGGCCGCCGACCTGCTCGACCAGGCCGACACCCTCCACGAGGCCCTGGAGGCCACCGAACCGGGCCGGGTCACCGACCCCGGAGCCTCGCTCATCGTGGCCGCCCAGAGCCTGCGCGACCTGTCCCGATCCGCCGTCTCTGCGCTGGGACGACGCGATGAGGGGGAGGAGGCCGGGGCCGATGCCGAACGGACCCAGGCCCAGGGTGCGATGCGCGAGGTCTTCGAGGTCGCCGAACGGATCGCCGCCCTGGCCACCGCCGATGTCGTGTGGATCAGCGAGTCGGAGTACACCGGGCGGGCCGCACAGGTCGCACCTCTCAAGGTCGCGGGGCTGCTGCGCGCCAATGTGCTGTCCGGGGCCACCACCATCCTCACCTCGGCGACCCTGAAGATCGGCGGGGAGTTCACCTCGGCGGCCCGCGACGTCGGACTGCAACCCGGGGAACGGGTCGACGACACGCCCGAGGTGCTGGACACCGAGATGGCCTGGCGGGGGGTCGATGTCGGCTCACCCTTCGACTACCGCTCCCAGGGGATCCTCTACGTCGGTCGCGATTTGCCCCGGCCGCGACGGGACGGAATCGCCGAGGAGGTCCTCGACGACCTGGCCGAACTGGTCTGGGCCGCCGGCGGACGCACCCTCGGCCTGTTCGCCTCCCAGCGCAATGCGGTGCGGGCCGCCGAGCACCTGCGACACGCCCTGCCGAAGGTTCCGGTGCTGTGCCAGGGGGAGGGGCACCTGGCGGGGCTCACCCGGCAGTTCATCGACGATCCGGCCACCTGTCTGTTCGGCACCCTGTCGCTGTGGCAGGGGGTCGACGTTCCGGGGGACACCTGCCGGCTGGTGGTCATCGACAAGATCCCCTTCCCACGTCCCGACGACCCCCTCACCCAGGCCCGCAGTCAGGCCGTCCAGGAGGCCGGCGGCAACGGGTTCATGACCGTCTCGGCCGGACACGCCGCACTCCTGCTGGCCCAGGGATCGGGCCGGCTGATCCGACGCGCCGACGACAAGGGGGTGGTGGCGGTCCTCGACCCCCGGCTGGTGACGGCGCGCTACGGATCCTTCCTGCGCGCCTCGATGCCGGGGTTCTGGACCACCACCGACCGCGAGGTCGCGATCGGGGCGTTGAAGAGGCTGAGCTGAGCCAAGGGGACGACCCCTTGGAAACCCCGTGGCGACGGCCCTGCAGACTGTCGGACAGCGTCGCTGGCCAGGAGCTGCGCAGAGGGGCGGGGACGACCCCTTGGAAACCCCGTGGCGACGGCCCTGCAGGAATCCCTCCCAGAACTGTCAGTGCTCGCAGCTTTGATGAAGTCACGTCCCCGGCGGATGGCCGGGGACCTGACGAAGGAGCACTCCGATGAGCGTTCAGACACGCGCGTGGGACGGGGAAGAGGTCGATCAGGGGGCCGGGCAGGTCATCGTCGGGCCGTGGCCGGCGATCGAGGAGATCCTCGATGAGTCCGAGCCGGTCGTGATGATCGACCGGCGGGAGCTGGCCGCCGGCGCTGGATCGCTTCGCCCCTGGTGGGCCGATCCGGATATGGTCTGGAATCTGGTGATGGCGAGCCTCCTGGCACTGATGGTGACCGGGGCGGCGGTCGGCCTGTGGCAGCTCTTCCAGATCTCCGGAGGGTTCGCCGGATGATTTCGGGGAGACACTACATCTAGTGTCAACAGCGACACGCCAGAACTAGACCTAGTGGATTTTCGCGGTACTCTAGGTCTCACGCACGAGGTCCGTGCAGGCCGGTCGACCAAGGACGGGAGGGGTCACGATGCGCTGTCCGTTCTGTCAGCACGAGGACTCCCGGGTGCTCGACTCCAGGGTCTGCGAGGACGGTCTGGCGATCCGTCGGCGCCGGCAGTGCCCGGTGTGCGAGCGTCGCTTCACCACCATCGAGCGGATGCTGATGGTGGTCCGCAAGAAGGACGGCTCGGAGGAGCCGTTCAGCCGGGAGAAGGTCGTCCAGGGGGTCCGCAAGGCCTGCGAGGGTCGACCGGTGAGCAGCGCCGACCTGGCGCTCCTCGGTCAGCGGGTCGAGGCCGCCCTGCGCGCCTCGGGAGCCTCGGTGATTCCCAGCGATGAGGTCGGTCTGGCGATCCTGCCGCCGCTGCGCGATCTCGACCCGATCGCCTACCTTCGCTTTGCGTCTGTGTATCGCCACTACGAGACGATCGACGACTTCGTCAAGGAGATCGATCGCCTCAAGGCCGACGGGACCGACCGACCGTCGGTCGACCAGGGCCAACCGGCACCGGTCAGGGATGCGGCGAGTCAGCCGTTGTTCTGACCCCCAGGAACCTGCGGGGCAGGGTTCACAGCCCGGCCTCCGCCATGAGAGATGAAAGAAGCACGACCACGACCCCGGTCATGGTCCGTGTCCAACCGAGTATGAGAACAGATCGTCGCTTGACGAGGTGAGGGATAACCCATGACTGAGACCAAGACGGCGTCGCGCAGCACGACACCGGCCTCCTCGGGCCTGCCCGTTCGCAGGGTGTTCAGCACCGAGGGGGTGCATCCCTATGACGAGGTCACCTGGCAGCGCCGTGACGTCGTCCAGAAGAACTGGCGCACCGGAGAGGTCGTCTTCGAGCAGCGCGGCGTCGAGTTCCCCGATTTCTGGAGCGTCAACGCCTCCACGATCGTCACCAACAAGTACTTCCGCGGTGCCCTGGGGACCCCGGCCCGCGAGGACAGCCTCAAGACCCTCATCGACCGGGTCGTGAAGACCTACGTGAGGGCCGGTCAGGACAACGGCTACTTCGCCAGCGCCAAGGACGCCAAGGTCTACAGCGAGGAGCTCACCTGGCTGCTGGTCCACCAGTACTTCAGCTTCAACTCCCCGGTCTGGTTCAACGTCGGGACCACCAGTCCCCAGCAGGTCAGTGCCTGCTTCATCCTGTCGGTCGACGACTCGATGGAGTCGATCCTGAACTGGTACACCGAGGAGGGATTCATCTTCAAGGGCGGTTCCGGGGCCGGCGTGAACATCTCCCGGATCCGATCCTCCAAGGAGCTGCTGTCCTCGGGCGGTACCGCCTCGGGGCCGGTCTCCTTCATGCGCGGGGCCGATGCCTCGGCCGGCACCATCAAGTCCGGCGGAGCGACCCGCCGGGCCGCCAAGATGGTCGTGCTGGACGTCGACCACCCCGACATCGAGGAGTTCGTCGAGACCAAGGCGCGCGAGGAGGACAAGATCCGTGCGCTGCGCGATGCCGGCTTCGACATGGAGATCGGCGGCCGCGACATGGCCTCGGTCCAGTACCAGAACGCCAACAACTCGGTGCGCGTCTCCGACACCTTCATGACCGCCGTCGAGAAGGGCACCACGTTCGGTCTCACCTCCCGGGTCGAGCCCGGCAAGGTGATCGACGAGGTCGACGCCCGGCAGCTGTTCGGCAAGATCGCCCACGCCGCCTGGGAGTGCGCCGACCCCGGACTGCAGTACGACGACACCATCAACGCCTGGCACACCGACCCGAACACCGGGCGGATCAACGCGTCGAACCCCTGCTCGGAGTACATGAGCCTGGACAACTCCTCGTGCAACCTGGCCAGCCTCAACCTGCTCAAGTTCGTCGGGGCCGATGAGGTCTTCGACGTCGCCCGGTTCACCCGCGCCGTCGAGATCGTCATCACCGCGATGGACATCTCGATCTGCTTCGCCGACTTCCCGACCGAGTCGATCGGCCAGACCACCCGCGACTTCCGCCAGCTCGGCATCGGCTACGCCAACCTCGGCGCCCTGCTGATGGCGATGGGACTGGGCTACGACTCCGAGGGCGGGCGCAACCTGGCCGCCGCCATCACCTCCCTGATGACCGGCGTCGCCTACCGGCGCAGCGCCGAGCTGGCCGCCGTGGTCGGCCCCTACAACGGCTACGCCGCCAACGCCGAGCCCCACCAGGCCGTGATGCGCAAGCACCGCGACGCCAACAACGACGTCCACCCGCTGCACACCAACGACACCGCCGTGCTCACCGCCGCCCGTGCCGAGTGGGACCGGGTCGTCGAGCTGGGCGCCGAGAACGGGTTCCGCAACGCCCAGGCCTCGGTGCTGGCCCCCACCGGCACCATCGGCTTCATGATGGACTGCGACACCACCGGCATCGAGCCCGACTTCTCCCTGGTCAAGTTCAAGAAGATGGTCGACGGCTCCTCGATGCAGATCGTCAACCAGACCGTCCCGCGCGCCCTGACCAATCTCGGCTACTCCACCAGCGACGCCGACCAGATCGTCGCCTGGATCGCCGAGCACGGATCGGTGATCGGCGCCCCCCATCTCGACAAGGCCCACTACGAGGTCTTCGACTGCGCGATGGGCGAGCGGGCGATCGCCCCGATGGGCCACGTGCGGATGATGGCCGCCGTCCAGCCCTTCCTGTCGGGAGCCATCTCCAAGACCGTCAACCTGCCCGAGAGCGCCACCGTCGAGGACATCGCCGATGTCTACATGCAGAGCTGGAAGCTCGGCCTGAAGGCCGTCGCGGTCTACCGCGACAACTGCAAGGTCGGCCAGCCGCTGTCGGTGGAGACCACCGGCGACAAGGCCGGGGACAAGAAGGAGCCCGAGCCGGAGGTCCGCATCGAGTACCGGCCGCGCCGCCAGCGGCTGCCGAAGTCCCGGCTGGGTCGCACCACCAGCTTCCAGGTCGCCGGGGCCGGCGGATACCTCACCACCGGCGCCTACAACGATGGTCGGCTGGGAGAGATCTTCCTCAAGCTCGGCAAGCAGGGATCCACCCTGGCCGGCGCGATGGATGCCTTCTCGATCGCCATCTCCATCGGTCTGCAGTACGGAGTGCCGCTGGAGAGCTTCGTCCAGAAGTTCGCCAACATGAAGTTCGAGCCGGCCGGCATGACCGACGACTCGGACATCCGGATCGCCCAGTCGATCATCGACTACATCTTCCGGCGACTCGCCCTGGACTACCTGTCCTTCGACGAGCGGGCGGAGCTGGGGATCTACACCTCGGCCGAGCGGGCGCACTACGTCGAGACCGGCTCCTACCTGTCGGAGGAGGACGAGGCCGAGCTCATCGACTCCGAGAGCCTCAAGGAGACCCCGGCCGACCGGGTGCGGGTGCACGAGGACGGCGCCGCCCAGCCAGGGCTGTTCGACCCGACGCCGGCCCCCGAGCACGTCGGCGGGGCCCACACCAGCGCCGAACTGCTGGAGGAGCAGCTCGGCCGTGAGGTCGACGCCCCGCTGTGCATGACCTGCGGCACCAAGATGCGGCCCTCCGGATCCTGCTACGTCTGCGAGGGATGCGGCTCGACCAGCGGCTGCAGCTGATCGGCCCGAGAGTTGTGGGTCGCAGGCCCCCGTCACGGTGAGAGATCACCGTGACGGGGGCCTCGCCATTCGGTGCTGTCGTAGGGTCGGTGCCGTGAGCCTTCTGTCAGACCGTGAGATCCGCTGCGAGATCGAGGCCGGTCGTATCGTCCTGGACCCCTACGACCCGGCGCTGGTCCAGCCCGCCAGCATCGATGTCTGCCTGGACCGTTACTTCCGGCTCTTCGACAACCACAAGTACCCGATGATCGACCCGGCGCGCAGTCAGCCCGAGCTCACCCATCTGGTCGAGGAGTCCCCCGAGGAGCCCTTCGTGCTGCACCCCGGCGAGTTCGTACTGGCCTCCACCAAGGAGAAGGTCACCATCCCCGACCATCTGTCGGCCCGGCTGGAGGGGAAGTCCTCGCTGGGCCGGCTGGGCCTGCTCACCCACTCCACCGCGGGATTCATCGACCCCGGGTTCACTGGCCATGTCACCCTGGAGCTGTCCAACGTCGCCACCCTTCCGATCGCCCTGTGGCCGGGGATGAAGATCGGTCAGTTGTGCTTCTTCGCGCTGTCCAGCCCGGCCGAGCACCCCTACGGTTCCGACCCGGCGACCGGCAACCGCTACCAGGGCCAGCGGGGACCCACCGCCAGCCGCTCCTGGCAGCACTTCTACCGCAGCCCGTTCTGACCGGGCGTCCCTGGTGGTGACGGGGAGTCCCGGACCCCGGCTGCTAGGTTGGCGGCATGGAGGAGCCCAGCGATTTCGAGTTCGATCTGGACCGCAGCACCGCCCAGGCGTGGTCGCAGTTCACCCAGCGGCTCGCCGAGGTGATCTCCGTCATCGACGACGGCGGTGAACTCACCATCGGAACCCTGTCGACCAGTGATGACCCGGCTCCCTTCGTGCGCTTCACCCAGCACGACCCGAGCACCCCCGCCGAGGAGCCGATGGTGCTGGTCGAGGCCTCCGGCAATGCCAGTCTCGGGGAGGAGTTCCGACTCACCAGCACTCAGCTGGAGGAGCTCGACACACTCGGCTGGCAGGCCCCCGACGCCGACGGCCCCCGGCCCTGCGCCAACTTCTGGGTCTACCGCAGCCAGGACCACTGCGAGGAGCTGGCCGACCTGGCGGTACGCACCCTGCGCGACGTCTTCGGCGTCCAGCACCCGGTCTTCCTGGCCCCCGATCAGCTCGCCGAGATCCTCCAGCCCGATTCCAAACCCCTCCACGAGACCCCCAACGGTCCGCTCACCGCACCGGCCGTGATGCCGGCCAACCGAGACCAGCTGGACGAGATGGTCGCCGCCGAACTCACCGAGATGTTCGGCCACCAGCCGATCAGCGACGCCGAGGGGGACTTCGCCATCCGGGTCGGGTCGACCATGGTCTTCATCCGCACCACCCCCGATGCCGAGGAGCTGGTGCTCTTCTCCGCCCTGGTCCATGACATCGAGGGGCGGTCCCGGGCCGTCGAGGTCCTCAACGATCTCAACGTGCAGTCGCGGTACGGCCGATTCGCGCTCTACCAGGACCGCGTCTTCGTCACGATGTCGCTGATGTGCCGCCCCTTCGTCGCCGAGCACCTTCACAAAGGTGTGCGCATCATGTCCCGGCTGGCCGACGGCATCGATGACGAACTGGCACGGAAACTGCGCGGCCGCACCACATTCGAGGACCCCGGCTTCGGCACGGATGGCTGACCCGACTCCTTGTCGGTGAGACAATGGCGATGAGGCCGTGTACGGCCCACTCGTACACCCGGCCGGGCACCATCGACGGCGTCCGGCCGTACCGATCGGAACGAGGAGGATGGCCATGTCCACTGACACCAATCGCACTCCGCTGGTGATCGCCGGCGTCGACGGCTCGGAGGACGGACTGCGAGCGGCCCGGTACGCCGCCGGTCAGGCCGAGGAGCTCGATGCGGACCTGCTGATCCTGCACGCGGTCGACGACGCCGCGGTCGCCGGGGCCTGGGGAGTGGTATACGACCCCACCGCACTCCAGGAGGCCGGCCAGGTCGTCGTCGACGACGCCCGCACCGAGGCCATCGACGCCGGGGCCGACGAGAAGCGCACCCACGGCCAGGTGGTGCTCGGCAACCCCGCCGCCGTGCTGGCCGACCGCAGCCGCCAGGCCGACATGATCGTCGTCGGACGGCGTGCCGCCAGCGGACTCGAGAGAATGTTCGTCGGATCCACCTCGGTGGCCGTGGCGGGCATGTCGGCCTGCCCGGTGGTCGTCATCTCCCGCGCCACCACCCCCGATCCGGTCGGCGGCAAGCATCAGCTCGCGGTGGCGGTGGGGCCCCAGACCTCCGGAACCGCCGCACTGCGCTACGGGTTCGAGGAGGCCGACCGGCAGAAGGCCGAGCTCGTCGTGGTCACCGTCGCCCCGGCCTTGCCGGCGGGCGCATCGGGCGGCTACCAGCTCACCGACGAGGCCATGCAGCACTTCATCGCCGAGAACCAGCGCCACGTCAATGACTTCGTCGACCCGCTGAAGGCCGAGTTCGGCGGGGTCAAGGTCACCACCAGGGTGTTGATGGGTCAGGCCGTCGACGAGCTGGTCAAGCTCTCGGATTCGGTCGACATGCTCATCGTCGGCATGAAGCGCCACCCGATCCTCGGGTGGACGGCCGGCGGCGTGATCCGCGGCGTGATGGCCCACTCCCGAGCCCCCTTGGCGATCGTCCACTGATCGTTCACCGGGCCGGTCGTCCATTGAGCTGATCGTCCACTGAATCGGCTGCCCACCGGCGCGATCGTCGGGTCGACCCGACGATCGCGCCGCGACGCCCCGCTGTACACCCTGCTCTAGGCTGACCGCATGAGCGAGGATGACGCACGGATCCGTGCCGGCTACAGCGAACGCGACGCCACCCTGTCGCGGCTGGGGGACGCCTTCGCCTCCGGATATCTGGACCAGGACGAGTTCGAGGCGCGCAGCAGCCAGGCCTCCACGGCCCGTTTCCGGGACGACCTGGTCGGCCTCACCAGGGATCTTCCACATCAGCTGGCGGTGCCCGAGGAGGGTACCCAGGTCCCGACCGCCCGGGTGCGGATGGGGGAGGTCGAGGCCCCCCGCCACGAGAATGTCGTGGCAATCTTCGGCGGGGCGAACCGGGAGGCCGACTGGATCGCCTCCTCGACCGCCAGCATGATCCTGCTGTTCGGGGGAGCGGAGCTCGACCTGCGCCACTGCGTCTGGCCGGCTGACGGGCGCATCGGGGTGACCTGCTTCATCGCCTTCGGGGGAGCCGAGATCAAGGTCCCCGAGGGGGTCCGGGTCATCAACCACATCGTGCCGCTGTTCGGCGGGGCCGGCACCGACGGGGTACGGCCCAGCCGCACCGGCCCTGTCCTGGTCCTGCGGGGAGTGGCCCTCTTCGGAGGGATCGGGGTCACCGGACCCGATGCGCGCGACCAGCACCACGGAGACTGATCCGCGGCGGCGTCGGACCGTCACGGCGGCCCGCGGGATCTGCCGGTGGTTCCCGCACCGGGTAGGCTGAGCAGGTCATGCCAGCACACGCGTCACACCTGGAGGGTGAACTGCCCGACGGGGGCACCATCCGATTCGATCCCGATCTGCCGATCGCCGCACACGCCGACGAGATCGCCGACCTCATCGACCACCACCAGGTCGTGGTGGTGGCCGGGGAGACCGGCTCGGGAAAGACCACCCAGCTCCCCAAGATCTGCCTGGCCCTGGGACGCCGGCACATCGCCCACACCCAGCCCCGTCGGATCGCCGCGCGCAGCGTCGCCGACCGGATCGCCGATGAGATGGGGGTGGAGATCGGCAACCAGGTGGGGTTCCAGGTCCGCTTCACCAAGCGCGCCACCCGTGCCACCGCACTGACCGTGATGACCGACGGCGTCCTGCTCGCCGAGATCTCCCACGACCGGGAGCTGCGCGCCCACGACACGATCATCATCGACGAGGCCCACGAGCGCAGCCTCAACATCGACTTCCTGCTCGGCTACCTCAAACAGCTGCTGCCGCGGCGTCCCGACCTCAAGGTCATCATCACCTCGGCCACCATCGACACCGCGCGGTTCTCCGCCCACTTCGACGACGCGCCGGTGATCGAGGTCTCCGGACGCACCTACCCCGTCGAGATCCGCTACCGGCCGCTGGATCCCGCCGAGGACCTGGCAGAGGACGAGGACGACATCACCGTCGCCGCCGACCCGATCGACCAGACGACCGGCATCTGCCGGGCCGTCCAGGAGCTGAGCCGCGAGGGGACCGGCGACATCCTCGTCTTCCTGGCGGGGGAGCGCGACATCCGCGACGCCGCCGAGGCGCTGACCGACCTGCGACTGCGCGACACCGAGATCCTCCCGCTGTTCGCCCGACTCTCGGCCGCCGAGCAGCACCGGGTCTTCACCCGCCACCCCGGACGACGGATCGTGCTGGCCACCAACGTCGCGGAGACCTCGCTGACGGTCCCCGGGATCCGCTACGTCATCGATCCCGGCACCGCCCGGATCTCCCGCTACTCGGTGCGGACCCACGTCCAACGACTGCCCATCGAGCCGGTCTCCCAGGCCTCCGCCAACCAGCGATCCGGACGGTGCGGACGAGTGGCCCCCGGGATCTGCATCCGGCTGTACTCCCAGCGCGACTTCGAGTCCCGCCCCGAGTTCACCCAGCCCGAGATCCTGCGCACCAACCTGGCCGCCGTCATCCTGCAGATGGCCCAGGCACGGCTCGGCGCCATCACCGACTTCCCCTTCGTCGAGGCCCCCGACCACTCCCAGGTGGCCGACGGCCTCAGGCTGCTCGACGAACTCGGCGCGCTGAAGTCCGGCCACCGCGAGGAGCCCCGGCTGACCCGGATCGGTCACCAGCTCGCCTCGATCCCCGTCGACCCCCGGCTCGGACGGATGATCCTGGAGGGGGCCCGCCAGCACAGCCTGCGCGAGGTGCTGGTGATCGTGGCCGCACTGTCGATCCCCGACGCACGCGAACGACCGGCTGACAAACGGGACAAGGCCGACGTCTTCCACCATCGGTTCCTCACCGAGACCGGCCTGCAGCGCGCCATGCACCCCGAGACCGCCGACCAGAACGAGGTGGGCGGACCGGTCGACCAGGGCGGCGACATTCTGGCCATCCACCGGCTGTGGCGCTACCTGCACCATCAGCGCAAGGCGCTGTCGGGATCGGCCTTCCGGCGGATGTGCCACCGCGAGTTCCTCAACTTCCTGCGGGTGCGCGAGTGGGAGGACCTGCACTCCCAGCTCAAGCAGATCTGCCGCGAACTCAAGCTGGAGCGCAACAAGGAGGCCGCCCCCGAAGACCGGATCCTGGTCGCCCTGCTGTCGGGACTGCTGTCCCACATCGGCCTGGCCGAGGTCGCCGACAAGCAGAAGAACAGAACCACCGGGGACAAGCGGCGCCGGGGCCACCGGAGCGGCCCCCGCGAGTACCTGGGCGCCCGCGGAGCACGGTTCGCGATCAACCCGGGATCGGCGCTGGCCAAGCATCCGCCCGAGCTCGTGATGGCCGTCGAACTGGTGGAGACCAGCCGACTGTGGGCGCGCACCGTCGCCGGCGTCCAGCCCGAGTGGGTCGAGGAGGTCGGCGGGCACCTCCTCAAACGCCAGTACTCCGAGCCGCACTGGGCGCAGTCCACCGCCTCGGTGGTGGCCACCGAGAGGGCCACCCTCTACGGCGTGCCGGTGTGGGCCGACCGGCTGGTCAACTACGCCCGCATCGACCCGGTCGTCGCCCGGGAGATCTTCATCCGATCGGCCCTGGTCGAACGGTACTGGCGCGCCAACCACGGTTTCCTGGTGCACAACGACCGGGTCCGCAACCAGGCCGAGGACCTCGAGGAGCGCTCCCGGCAGCGCGGTCTGGTCGCCGACGACGACGCCCTGTTCGCCTTCTACGACCGACGGATCCCCTCCGACATCGTCTCGGCCAACCACTTCAACGCCTGGTGGCGACGCGTCGAGGACCGCCACCAGCTCGACCTGTCCCTGGACGACCTGGTCGACCCGCAGGCGGTGGCCCGCGACGACTTCCCCGACCACTGGGAGGTGGGGGAGCTGTCCCTGCCGGTGCGCTACGTCTTCGACCCGGGATCCGGCCACGACGGCGTCACCGTCACCATCCCCCTCGCCCTGCTCAACCAGGTCCCCTCCGAGCCGTTCAGCTGGCAGGTTCCGGGTCTGCGCACCGAGCTGGCCACCGAACTCATCCGCTCGCTGCCCAAGAAGGTGCGCACCCAGCTGGTTCCCGCCCCCGACCGGGCCCGTCAGGCACTGGCCTGGTTGGAGAGTCCGGACCCCGGCGCAGGGCACCCCGAGGTTCCCCGGGGCGATCACGACGCCCCCTTCACCGCCGAGCTGGGGCGCGCTCTCACCGCGCTGACCGGGGTGCTCATCGACGACTCCGACTGGCGCCCCGACCAGATCCCCGCCCACCTGCGGGTCGGCTTCGACGTCGTCGATGCCGAGGGACGCCGGACGGGACAGGCCGGCAGCCCCCAGCGCGGGTCGTCGAAGCACAAGCCACCGAAGCATGAGGCGGGGCAGCACGGCACATCGAAGCAGAGCAGGTCCCGGGTCGCCCACTCCGAGGATCTGTCCGCGCTGCGCGTGGACCTGGCACCCAAGGTGTCGGTCTCCCTCACCCGGGCCGCCGGTGACGACCAGGTCCACGGAGCCACCGACTGGGCGTTCGGCACCCTGGCCCGGGAGGTCTCCCTTCGACGCAGTGGGGCCGACGCCGTCGGCTATCCCTGCCTGGTCGACGAGGGGTCGACCGTCGGCACCGCGGTGCGCGACTCGGTGGCCGCCCAGACCCGCAGCCATGGCGCCGGTGTCGTGCGGCTGCTGCTGCTCAACCTGCCCGACCCGACCACCTGGACCGTCGCCCACCTGTCCAATCGCACCAAGCTCGCCCTGGCTGGCTCGCCCTACCCCAGCGTTCCGGCACTGCTGGCCGACTCCCGACGCAAGGCCGTCGACTCGCTGGCCCGCCGTCATGCCGGTGACCTGTCGGACATCCGAGACCGGCAGGCCTTCGAGAAGCTCGCCCTGGCGGTCCGTCAGGAGGCCGCCGAGACGATGGCCCGGGTGGTGTCCACCGCCGCCGAGATCCTCACCGCCTGGGGGGAGGCCCGGTCCGCTGTGACGGCACTGGCCCCCGGACCGGCGCGTCAGGACATGACCAACCAGCTGTCGGACCTGGTCTTCCTCAACTTCATCTCGGCCACTCCCGACCCCTGGTACCAGCGGATGTCCCGCTGGATGCGCGAGGTCGCCGTGCGTGCCGAGGGAGTCTCGACCAATCCCGGACGTGACGCCCGCTGGATGGCCGAGCTCGACCCGCTGCTGGACGCCTACGACTCGCTGTGCGCCGCCCAGCCCCCCGGACCGCTGCCCGCCGGGGTCGAGGAGATCGGATTCCTCATCGAGGAGCTGCGCATCCAGCTGTTCGCCCAGCGCCTCCAGACCCACGTGCCGGTCTCGGTGAAGAAGGTCCGCACCGCCATCTCCCGGCTGGTCTCCTGACAGACCGCGGTCACGCATCCCCGATGAGTGAGCTGTGCCCCGCCAGAGGCCGCACCACTAGGCTGAACACCTCTGATCCGATCTTCGACGAGACAGGACACGGGCGACCCGGATGAGCGATCACAGCAAGGATGCGGCGCAGCCGCCGACCACGGTCGGACACACCAGCGGCAGGGTCACGCTGCCCGTCGAGGAGGGCATGGACGACCGGCTCACAGGGATTCTCGCCGATCTGGGTGCCGACGCCGTGCGCAACTCCGACGGCACCTGGCTTCCCGAGATCGTCGGCACACTGCCGGTGAAGGTCTACGCGACCCGGTTCTGCGCCCGCGGGGACGAGGCCTGGGCGGTGGACCACCTCGATCAGCACACCAGCATCTATGTCTGCTCCGACCGGGTTCCGGCGCTGGTCGACGGTCCGCTTCGCATCGACATCATGGCCGGCTTCCTTGCCGACCAGCTGCGACCCGACACCGAGGTCGACGTCTCCAGGTGGTGGCAGGTCCGCGACCGCACCACCGGTGAGGTCCTCGCACCCTCGGGGTGGACGGTCCGGGGCGAGGGCTCCGAGTGCACCGTGACCATCGCCGGCGCCCACGCCGGCCACGTGTACACGGTGGCCTTCCTGGCGGCCCAGATATGGGACAGCACCCAGATCTACAACTACACGACCAATCACTGGGAGAATGACCCCACCAGGGTCAAGGAGCACTCCTACAATGTGGCATTCCCGGACACCTGGAATCACGTGAGGGATGATCTCGGATCCTGGCTCGATGCCCATCCCGAGGTCGATGTCGTGCGATTCACGACATTCTTCTACCACTTCACCCTGTACTTCAATGACCGCGCACAGGAGAAGTACGTCGACTGGTTCGGGTACTCCGCCTCCGTCTCGGTGCCGCTGATGGAACAGTTCGAGGCTGAGACCGGACGGGTCATCGACCCCGAGGACTTCATCGACGCCGGCTACCACAACTCCTCCTTCCGCCCCCCGTCGCCGTTCTTCCTGGCCTGGATCGGATTCGTCAACCGGTTCGTCGTCGAGAAGGTGCGCACGCTCGTCCAGATCTGCCATGACAAGGGCCGCGAGGCGATGATGTTCCTCGGTGACAACTGGATCGGCACCGAACCCTACGGCGACCTGTTCGCCACCACCGGGCTGGACGCCGTGGTCGGGTCGGTGGGCTCGGCGGCCACCACCCGGATGATCTCCGACATTCCCGGGGTGCGGTACACCGAGGGACGATTCCTGCCGTACTTCTTCCCCGACGTCTTCAACGACCGGGGCGATCCGATCGGGGAGGCCAACACCAGTTGGATCACCGCCCGGCGGGCCATCATGCGCAGCCCCCTGGACAGAATAGGGTTCGGCGGATATCTCTCACTGGCCGCCCAGTTCCCAGACTTCATGGCGAGAATTTCCGAGATCTGCCAGGAGTTCCGCGACTTCTGGGAGAGGTCCCGGGGCGAGACGCCGCAGTCGGCACCATTCCGGGTGGGCATTCTCAACGCGTGGGGGAGGAGTCGATCCTGGATGACCTTCATGGTCGCCCACGCGCTCTACTACAAGCAGGCCGATCCCTACCTCGGAGTGGTGGAGGCGCTGGCCGGGCTGCCCTTCCAGATCGACTGGCTGTCCTTCGACGACATCGCCGAGGGGGTGCCCGAGGAGATCGGCGTCATCATCAACGCCGGGGCCGCCGGCACCTCCTTCTCCGGCGGACCGGCATGGGCGGATCCTCGGATCCAGGCCGTCATACGGCGGTTCGTCGCCGCCGGCGGAGGGCTGATAGGGGTGGGGGAGCCGAGCTTCCACATCGGCGAGGGAGCCGCCCTCCAGCTGTCCGACATCCTGGGGGTCGACCGCGAGATGGGCTGGAGCCTGTCGACCGACCGCTACCCGAGGACCGAGCCCGACCACTTCATCACCGCCGACCTCGGGGCGGACCTCGAGGTCGGCCCGGTGGCCCCCGAGATCGTCACCACCTCGGCCGACACCCTCGTCCTGGCGGCCGGAGAGGCCACCGTGAGACTGTCGGTGCACTCCTACGGGGCCGGGCGCGCGGTCTACCTCGCCGGCCTTCCCTACTCGCCCGACAACGCCCGCCTGCTGGCGCGGGCACTGTGGTGGGCCGCCGGCCGCGAGCAGGAGTTCGCCGACTCCTTCGTCGCCGAGGACCCCCGGGTCGAGGTGTCGGTCTACCCCGACAGCGGATGCCTGCTGGCGGCCAACACCGTCCTGGAACCGGTCAGCACCGTGGTGAGAGGGGCGGGCCACGACTATCGCGTGACCCTGGACGCGGCAGGTTCGCAGTGGCTGCCGCTGGTTCACCAGCAGGGGTGACAGACTGGGGCGGTGCCGGTATCCACTCGTGAACTGCTGAACCTGCTCGACCTGGAGGTCCTCGACCAGGACCTGTTCCGCGGGTCCCAACCGACCACCACCTGGCAGCGCACCTTCGGCGGGCAGGTGCTCGCCCAGGCGCTGGTCGCCGCCGCCCGTACCGTCGATGCCGGACGTCGCCTGCACTCGCTGCACGCGAACTTCCTGCGGCCGGGCAGCAACGACGCACCCCTCATCTACGACGTCGAGCGGATGCGCGACGGGCGGACCTTCAGCACCCGGCTGGTACGGGCCCGCCAGCACGGTCAGGTGATCTTCACCTCGAACCTGTCCTTCAAGAGTGTCGAGGACGGTCTGGACCACTCCGACGCGATGCCCCACGGCCTGCCCGATCCCGAGTCCTGCCCGCCCCTGGCGGAGGCTCTGGAGGACAGACTCGGGCAGGCGCTGCCCTCGATCTGGCGGGCCGACGCCCTGGACGTGCGCTACATCGCCCAGCCCGAGATCACCACCCACAACCACGCCACCCATATGCGCCTGTGGGTGCGGACCACCGGTGCCCTGCCGGAGGACCCGGTGGTCCATCAGGCGATCCTGGCCTATCTGTCGGACATCAGCCTGCTGGCCGTGGCGGTGCTGCCCCATGAGGCGGCGCTGCGATCCGGCAAGTCGATCGCCCCCGCCTCGGTCGATCACGGGATGTGGTTCCACCGTCCGGCCAGGGCCGACGAGTGGCTCTTCTACGACGAGGTCTCGCCCAGCGCCTCCGACGCCCTGGGCTTCTCGACGGGCCGGCTCATGCAGGACGGCAGGATCGTGGCCTCCTGCTCCCAGGAGGGACTGCTGCGACTCGTCGATCCCGAGCGCTGACACTCGTCGCCCGTGACGCGGATGCGGCCCCGGTTCGGACGTGACGCGGCGCCCCGGCCTGGTGAGGCCGGGGCGCCGCTGGGGACGATCTGTCGAACGGGATGACCCGCCCTCAGGCGGCCATCACCGCCTCGTTGCGCTCGCGCATCGTCGTGAGCGCGGCCCGCTCGATCTGGCGGACCCGCTCGGCGGTGATCCCCCAGACCTTGCCGATGTCGGCGAGCTTGGCCTGACGTCCGTCGACCAGCCCGTACCGGCGGCGCACCACGTCGGCGGAGCGCTCGTCGAGATCCTCGAGGAGCCCCTCCAGACGGCTGCGGTCCTCGGCGTCCAGAACGATGTCGTCGGGTCCCGGCGCGGTCTCGCGGGCGATGAGATCGCCGAGGCTGGTGTCGCCGTCATCCTCGACAGGGGCGTCGAGACTGACGTGGTCGCGGCCGAACCGGATGAGCTCGACGATCCGCTCCTCGGTGAGGCCCAGCTCGCCGGCGATCTCGAAGATCTCGGGCTCCCGACCCAGCTGGCGCTCGAGGTTGCGGCGGGCCGCAGAGACCTGGTTGACCTGCTCGGCGACATGGACCGGCAGGCGGACGATGCGTCCCTGCTGGGCGATGCCGCGGCTGATCGCCTGACGGACCCACCAGGTCGCATAGGTGGAGAACTTGAAGCCCTTGGCGTAGTCGAACTTCTCGACGGCCCGGATCAGGCCGGTGTTGCCCTCCTGGACCAGATCCAGCAGGGGCATCTGGGAGCGGCCGTACTTGCGGGCCACCGAGACCACCAGACGAAGATTGGCGCGAACGAAGTGGGCCATCGCCCGGTCCCCGTCGGCGGCGATGTCCTCCAGTTCCTCCTGGCTGGCTTTGAGACGGTTCTTGGCATCGCCGGCGAGGATTGCACGGGCGAAGACGCCCACCTCGATACGACGTGCCAGTGCGACCTCCTCGGCCGCGTTGAGCAAAGGCGTCCGAGCGATCCCCTCCAAGTAGAGACCAACTGCGTCCTTGCCATCGATGCCATCGGTGGTACGAACTCGAGACTTGGTGTCCATGTGCCCCGCCTTTCAACGTGAGAGCACCTATGACAACGCCTTTCGGTGCCGTTGTCATTCCCCGAACCGGTATTGACGCCCGCGGTTGGGGTGCGTGCTACCAGGATCAGACCGTGGTCGTAGCCCTTCACCGGCCTGCTGGTCCCACTGGCAGAAGAAAACCCTGAGCCGCAGTTTGGTTCCGGTCCGGGCCGGTGTCACAATGGACCTCGGCTCTTGACGGCTCCCGGCTGTCCTGTGCCCTTCAAAGGTTTCTGCCTTGGTGAGAGGATCCCCGTGACGACTCGTTCCACGTCCCGCACGAATATGACCGTTGCCGACGAGGAGGCGAAGCCCAGCAGATCTGGCCAGCAGCACGCTGCCACGAGCAGTGCCGGTAAGAGTTCGGCCGGTAAGAGTTCGGCCGGTAAGAGTTCGGCCGGCAAGAGCTCGACGACCAAGACGTCAGCCGCCCACAGCGTCAAGGCGAGGACGGGCACCCGGAAGACGTCGGCCAAGTCCTCCGGGACGAGCCGCTCCGGCAGCACCACGACTTCGGCGAGGAAGACCGCTGCCAGCCCCGCCAGCTCCTCCGCGAGCACCGAGAAGGAGTCCACCAGCGGTACCGCCGCCAAGACCTCCTCGCGCACCACGAAGACCACGGCGAAGAAGAAGCCGGCCACCCGGAAGACCACCGCGAGGAAGACCACCGCGAAGAAGTCCACCGGGACCGGACGCTCCCGCTCCAAGGCGAAGGGGGCCACCATCGCCGAGGCCGCCTCCGGTCAGATCGACGTCCACGTCGAGCGCGACGGCGACGAGGTGGTGCTCACCGTCGGGGGAAAGAAGCGCACCCTCGACGACGTCGACGACAGCAAGTACGACCCGCACGAGGCCGCCAAGGACGAGGCCCGCATCAACAAGGAGACCGAGGGGTTCATCGTCTCCGACACCGATGACGCCGATGAGCCCGAGCAGCAGGTGATGGTCGCCGGAGCCACCGCCGACCCGGTCAAGGACTACCTCAAGCAGATCGGCAAGGTCGCGCTGCTCAACGCCGCCCAGGAGGTCGATCTCGCCAAGCGGATCGAGGCAGGCCTGTTCGCGGGAGAGCAGCTGGCGGACCCGGAGACCACCGTTCCCGCCAAGAACCGCGACGACTACGAGTGGATCGCCGACGACGGCAAGGCCGCCAAGAACCACCTGCTCGAGGCCAACCTGCGACTCGTGGTCTCGCTGGCCAAGCGCTACACCGGGCGCGGCATGCTCTTCCTCGATCTCATCCAGGAGGGCAACCTCGGCCTGATCCGCGCGGTCGAGAAGTTCGACTACACCAAGGGCTACAAGTTCTCGACCTACGCCACCTGGTGGATCAAGCAGGCCATCACCCGGGCGATGGCCGATCAGGCCCGCACCATCCGCATCCCGGTGCACATGGTCGAGGTCATCAACAAGCTGGCCCGCGTTCAGCGCCAGATGCTCCAGGACCTGGGCCGCGAACCCACTCCCGAGGAGCTCGCCAAGGAACTCGACATGACCCCCGAGAAGGTCGTCGAGGTCCAGAAGTACGGCCGCGAGCCGATCTCCCTGCACACCCCGCTGGGAGAGGACGGAGACTCCGAGTTCGGTGACCTCATCGAGGACTCCGAGGCCATCGTCCCCGCAGACGCGGTGAACTTCACACTCCTCCAGGAGCAGCTCCACGACGTGCTGGACACCCTCTCCGAGAGAGAGGCCGGCGTCGTCTCGATGCGCTTCGGACTGACCGACGGCCAGCCCAAGACCCTCGACGAGATCGGGAAGGTCTACGGGGTGACGCGCGAGCGGATCCGCCAGATCGAGTCCAAGACGATGTCCAAGCTGCGCCACCCCAGCCGTTCCCAGGTCCTGCGGGACTACCTGGACTGAGCCTGTGGAGCACCGTCCGGGCCGGCGGGACGAGGTCCGGACGGGGTGCGCCACCGGGGACAACGCCGGACCGGGATCGTGGGAGAACAACGAGATGAGTGAGACGAGCGGGCCGGCCTTCGGCTGGCGAGGACTGGGACTGGACGTCTCGCGCCACTTCTTCGGTGTCGACGACGTCGAACTGGTCATCGACCTGATGGCCGAGATGGACCTCAATGTGCTCCACCTGCACCTGTCGGACGACCAGGGCTGGCGGATCGAGATCCCGGGCTGGCCGGAACTGACCGAGCGGTCGTCGGGAAGCGCGGTCGGCGGGGATCCCGGTGGCTACTACACCCTGGCCGACTGGTCGCGGATCTGCGAGTACGCCGGCCGGCACGGGATCACCGTTGTTCCCGAGTCGGATCTGCCCGGACACACCACCGCCGCCCTGCACGCGCTGCCCGGCCTCAACCCGGACGGACGGACCCCCGATCTCCACACCGGGATCGAGGTGGGATTCTCCACCCTGTCCACCGACGCTCCGCTGACCGATCGCTACATCGATGAGGTCCTCACCCAGCTGGCCGGACTCGGCTCGGGCTGGGTCCACATCGGCGGCGACGAGTCCAAGGTGACCCCTCACGACCAGTACCGCGCACTGGTGCGACGAGCCGTCGACGCGGTCCATCGCGCCGGATCGCGGGTGGTCGCCTGGCAGGAGGCCGCCGACCTGCTGGATCCCGGCGACGTCATCCAGGTCTGGGACCGCGGTATCGGCTGGCAGGGAGTGCTGGACGCCGCGAGTCGCGGCGTCGGGGTGCTGCTGTCTCCGGGGGACCGCGCCTATCTGGACATGAAGTACGATCCGGACACCGCTCTGGGGCTCACCTGGGCCGGAACCATCGAGCTGCGCGACGCCCTGGAGTGGGATCCCCGTCAGTACATCCCCGGGCTGGACCCGGCCGCGGTGGTCGGCGTCGAGGCATTCCTGTGGAGCGAGACGCTGCGCACCCGCGACGACCTCAGCTACATGCTGCTGCCGCGCCTGGCGGCCTTCTCGCAGGTCGCCACCCGAGGATCGGGGATCGGGCAGTGGCAGGAGTTCCGGTCGGCGGTGGGCCGGCAGGCGCAGGGATGGGCCGAGCGCGGACTGCGCTGGCACCGTTCCGCCGGGGTCGACTGGCCCGACTGAGGCACGATCGGCCGCGATCCCTCCCCAGGCAACCCCCGCACCGGTAGGCTCTGCCCATGGCAACGTCGCTCAGCAATGGTGCACACGAGGATGCCCACCACCAGGGTCCCGGACGGTTCGCGGTCCGTCGGGCGGCCCGCAAGGATCTCGTCGAGGCCGCCGCGGTCCAGGCGCTCTGCCTGCGTGAGATCGGCGAGTCGGTCATTCCCCCGGAGGCCCTGGAGGAGCTCACCGGGCCCGAGACGATCCATGCGACGGTGGAGTCCTGGCAGCAGTTGATGGACGCCGGAGCCTCCTTCTGGGTCATCGACGACCTGCTCGACATGCGCATCGTGGGCGTCGCCCTCACCCAGACCAGCACCGATCCCGACGCACCGACCCCCTTGGAGCTGTCCACCCTCCACGTGATGCCGGAGGCGCGGACCTGCGGGGCCTCGGACGCTCTCATCGCCGCCGCGATCGGCGACCGGCCGGCGCACTTCTGGGTGTTCAAGGACAATCTGCGGGCTCAGCACTTCCTGCGACGACACGGCTTCGAGGTGGAACCCGGATCCACCGACAACTCACTGGGCGGGGTGCTGCTGGAACGGATGGTGCGCGGCGAGGCATGACACACGACAGGAGCCCCCGGACACACCGTGGTGTCCGGGGGCTCCTGTTCGTCGGGTCGTCAGCTCAGACGGCCGGTCTCGTCGTGGATGGACAGCGCCACCTGCTTCAGCTTGTCCTGGTGGGCCTTGGCGTGATGGGCGCAGAACAGCAGCTCGCCGCCGTTGTGGAGGGTCACCCGGAAGTACGCCTGCGCGCCGCAGCGGTCGCAGCGATCTGCCGCGGTCAGCGCGCGGTCCTCGATCATCGTGGTTCCCATGACAACCTCCTCTGATTGGATGCGGCTCCCGATCGGGAGCCCTGGGCGCGGGGCCACCGGAGCGACCCCGCGAGTCATCTGTGGCAACGCACCGCCGGTCCGTTGTGTTCCCTATCGTAACGACCGGCACCACAACGATGTGTCGACGACCGGTTTGCGACCGCTGACAGGGGTGCGAGCGGGGTCGGCGTCGTGGAACTGTCGGAGCCGACCGGTAATGTCCCTGTCGTGACCACAGCTCAGCAATCCAGCACCGCGAAGCAGTCCGGCAGTGCGACGCAACCCGACTCCCTGCGGCGCTCGGCCGTCGAGGAGGCGGGCCGCGAGTACGGGGCGAGGAGCATCCTCGTGCTGGAGGGGCTGGAGGCGGTGCGCAAGCGTCCTGCGATGTACATCGGGTCCACCGACACCCGAGGACTGATGCACTGCCTGTGGGAGATCTTCGACAACGGCGTCGACGAGGCACTGGCCGGGTTCGGCCGACTCATCACGGTGGCCCTGGAGGCAGACGGGTCCATCCACGTCACCGACCGGGGGCGAGGCATTCCGGTCGACACCGAACCCCGCACCGGCCTGTCCGGCGTCGAGGTGGTCTACACCAAGCTCCATGCCGGCGGAAAATTCGGTGGTGGGGCGTACAAGGTCTCCGGAGGTCTGCACGGAGTGGGCGCCTCGGTGGTCAACGCGCTGTCCACCCGGCTCGACGTCGAGGTGGACCGCAAGGGGACCACCTGGGGGATGAGCTTCCGACGCGGGGTGCCCGGGCGTTTCGAGGGGGACGGCCCGGATGCCGCATTCACCCCCGGATCGGGAGTCGACAAGCTGCGCAGGGCCAAGCGGGGGGTCACCGGCACCAGGGTGCGGTACTGGCCCGACCGCCAGATCTTCCTTCCCGAGGCCGAACTGTCCTGGCGCAAGCTCGTCGACCGGGCCCGGCAGACCGCATTCCTGGTCCCCGGACTGGAGATCCAGATCGCCGACCGCCGCGGCGTCCAGATCTCCCCGGAGACCGGCGAGCCGATCGACGAGGTCACCGAGTCGCTGCGATTCGACGGCGGCATCTCCGAGTTCGCCGACTTCCTGGCGAGCGGCCGTCCGGTCACCGAGGTGCTCCGCCTGCAGGGCCACGACAGTTTCACCGAGACGGTTCCCGAACTCGATGCCAACGGCGCAATGGTCCCCACCGATGTGGAGCGGCGGTTGGACGTGGACATCGCGGTGCGCTGGGGCGACGGCTACGACACCGTCGAGAAGTCCTTCGTCAACATCATCGCCACCCCCAAGGGGGGCACCCATGTCCAGGGGTTCGAGCACGGCCTGGTGAAGGCCTTCACCGGCGCCCTTGAGGGCACCCGGCTGCTGCGCACCTCGGAGGAGATCGTCAAGGACGACGTCCTGGAGGGGCTCACCGCGGTGGTCACCGTCAAGCTCGCCGAACCCCAGTTCGAGGGCCAGACCAAGGAGGTGCTGGGAACCCCACCGGTGAGACGACTGGTCTCCAGGATCGTGGAGTCCGAGATGACCGACTTCCTCACCTCCACCAAGGCCGCGGTCAAACCGGTGGCCAGGGCCCTCATGGAGAAGGTCGTCAATGCCTCCCGGACCAGAGTCGCGGCACGGGCCCACAAGGAGAATCAGCGCCGCAAGAACGCCCTGGAGTCCTCCCACCTGCCCCCCAAGCTCAAGGACTGCCGCTCCTCGGACCCGGACCGCACGGAACTGTTCATCGTCGAGGGGGACTCGGCACTGGGCACCGCCAATGTGGCCCGCAACTCGGAGCACCAGGCCCTGCTGCCGATCCGCGGCAAGATCCTCAACGTCCAGAAGGCCGATCTGGGGGCGATGCTGCGCAACGCCGAGTGCGCCTCCATCATCCAAGTGGTCGGGGCCGGCTCCGGAAAGACCTTCGACATCGACCAGGCCCGCTACGGCAAGGTGATCTTCATGGCCGATGCCGACTCCGACGGGGCCCACATCCGCACCCTGCTCGCCACCCTGTTCTTCAAGTACATGAGGCCGATGATCGAGTCCGGACGGGTGTACTCCGCCGTGCCACCGCTGCACCGGTTCGAACTCATCAACCCCAAGCGGGGGATGGACAAGTACCTGTACACCTACTCGGACGCCGAGTACCAGCGCACCCTGGCCAGCCTCACCAAGAAGGGGATCCGGTTCAAGGAGCCGCAGCGGTACAAGGGGCTGGGCGAGATGGATGCCTCCCAGCTCAAGGAGACCACGATGGATCCCCACCACCGCACCCTGCGGCGGATCACCATCGACGACGCGGAGGAGGCCGAGCACACCTTCAAGGTGTTGATGGGCAGCGACGTGGCCCCCCGCAAGGAGTTCATCGTCCAGGGGGCCTACCGGCTCGATCAGGAGCGGATCGACGCCTGACCACAGGCGGTGCACCCTGGCCCTACCAGTGATGGAGGCGGGCCGCCAACTCCGGTAGCGTTCGGGGCCATGAGCTCTCAGCGCGGGGACGCCGGATCACAGGTCGGCGATCGGCCGGTGTCGTCGCACCACGACGAGGTGCGTGCCAGACGCCGCAGGATGCTCGGCTGGGCGATGTGGGATCCCGGCACCCAGCCCTACGCCTCGGTGATCACCACCTTCGTCTTCAGCGTCTACATCGTCAGCGACTCCTTCGGTCCCAGGGACCTCACCAGCACCGCACTGTCGTGGACGATGGCGCTGGCAGGACTGATGATCGCCCTGCTCGCCCCGGTGGTCGGCCAGTGGGCCGGCCGGGCCGGACGACGGATCGGCGTCCTGAGATGGCTCACCTGGGCGCTGGCGGTCTTCGCCGGGTGCCTCTTCCTCGTCGAGGCGAGGGCTTCCTACCTCACCCTGGGCCTGATTCTGCTCGGAGTGGGCACGATCATCAGCGATGTCGCCAGCTCCATCTACAACGGGCTGCTCGACGAGGTCGCCGAACCCTCCAAGGTGGGACGCATCTCCGGGCTGGGCTGGGGAATGGGATATGTGGGGGGAATCATCGCCCTGCTGGTGATCTACATCGGTTGGATCAAGCCGACCATCGGCTGGTTCGGGGTGACCTCGACCAATGGCATGAACATCCGGGTGTCGATGCTGTTCTGCGCTGTGTGGATCCTGTTGCTCACCCTGCCCACCTTCCTCATCCTGCGCGACCCCCCACGGGTCGAGCCGGTCGCCGGCTCCCCGCGCAGCCTTCGGGACGCCTACGTCGAACTCGGCCACTCGGTCTCCCGACTGTGGCGCAGCCACCGGTCGATCGTCCTCTTCCTGATCGCCTCGGCACTGTTCCGGGACGGGCTCAACGGCGTCTTCCAGTTCGGCGGGGTGATCGCCAAGCAGACCTTCGGTTTCACCTCGGCCGGGGTGCTGGTGTTCGGGATCGCCGCGAACCTGGTCGCCGGGGTGGCCACCATCGCCTTCGGGCTGCTCGACGACAAGATCGGACCCCGCCGGGTCATCGTCTGGTCCCTGGTCGCGCTCATCGTCGCTGCTGTGGCGGTGTTCATCCTCCACGACGGCGGCCAGATCGTCTTCTGGGTGCTGGGGATGGCGATGTGCGCCTTCGTCGGACCTGCCCAGTCGGCCTCCCGCAGCTACCTGGCCCGGGTCTGCCCGCCGGGCATGGAGGGTGAGGTCTTCGGCCTCTACGCCACCACCGGCAAGGCGGTGTCGTTCCTCGCCCCGCTGCTGTTCGGCGCCTTCATCGCCATCGGGCACGCCGCGCGCGGCGGCGACTCGAACCAGTACTGGGGGATCCTCGGCATCGCGGTGGTGCTGGTGGCCGGTCTGGTGGCGATGATCCCGGTCGCCGACGCCGTCAGACCAGACGTCGAGCACTCCGGGAAGGAGTGAGTCCCGGGACTTCCCTGCGGGGCTCCTTGGCACCGGGAGGTGACGCACGATGCCCCCGGAACCGATCGGTTCCGGGGGCATCGTGTGCTGGGTCAGAGCGGCAGGATCAGGAGGCCGGCCAGCTGGCGACCGGCTTGTCAGCGCTGAAGTCCACGGTGGGTCGGGTGCTGGAGGTCCCGGCCGAACCGCTGGCCTGACCGGTGGACCCGCTGGAGCTGCGGGTCTTCGCGGTCACCTTGACGTACAGGTACAGCGAGCCGCTGGCCTGCATCGTTCCGGGGGCGAGCCTCGGCACCAGGGTGTCGATGTTGGAGGCCTGGGTGGTGGAGTACTGCACCGAGTTCTCCACGATGGAGCTTCCGGAGGTGGTGGTGCTCGGGGAGTAGAACGGGCACCCGGTCGGCCGGATCTTCTTCGAGGCCAGGCAGGCATTGAGACTCTCCTTGACCAGGGAGCGGTAGGTGCTCAGTCCCTTGGCCGTGAGCGCCGGAGCCATGTCATAGGTGGAGACGTAGCTGGACGGCTCCTTGACGTAGAGGGTCGAGTCGTCGTCGCCGTACTGGATGTAGTCATTGCCCGACTGGAAGGTGTAGCCGCCGGGGAACAGGGCGATCCTGGAGGCCGAGACCGGCATGTCGTTGATGGTGATCTCGTCGCCACCGATCCGGCTCAGATCCACATTCGCGGCGGCCTGCGACATCTGCCAGTGGCCGCCCTTGTCCGTGCGGGACAGCCGCAGGGTGCTGGTCATCGACTCGCTGCCGATGTCATAGGACACATTGACCGAGGAGCTGAAGTCGGAGTCAGAGGTCGCATCGACGGTGAGGTTCTTGATCGGGTTCTGCTTCTGGGCGGCCTTCATCACCTCGGCGGTGAGGTACTTCGAGGAGCCCGAGGGGCTGCTGCGGCCGTAGCTGAGGGCCCGCTTGGGATCGCCCTTCATGACGGCGTCGAAGTAGTCCTGGACGGCGGCCTTCGGGTCGTCGATGGTCTTGATCGGTTGGGAGCCGGAGTCCGTGCTCGCCGAGGAGGTTGACCCGCCCTGAGCCTGCTCGCCACCGTCCTTGTTCCGGTTCACCAGGAAGAAGGCCAGTCCGACCGCGGCCACCAGGACGACGGCCACGATGGCGATCCCAATCCCGATCCCCTTGCGGGAGCCATGGGGGCCGGTGGGGCCACCACCGCCCTGTCCGGGCTGCTGGGCCCAGGGCTGCTGGCCGCTCCAGTTCCCGGAGTTGGGAGAGTTGGGGT
Source organism: Acidipropionibacterium jensenii DSM 20535 (assembly GCF_000425285.1). Taxonomy (GTDB): domain Bacteria; phylum Actinomycetota; class Actinomycetes; order Propionibacteriales; family Propionibacteriaceae; genus Acidipropionibacterium; species Acidipropionibacterium jensenii. The sequence continues at coordinate 72,755 of NZ_AUDD01000008.1, forward strand.
CCGAGCCGGAGGCCGGCCAGGTCTGGGTCGAACCGTCATAGGGAGCCTGCTGGCCCCAGTTCTGCTGGGGCGGCTGGTTGGCCGACCCCCAGTTCTGCGGGGACTGCGGACCCTGGGGCGGCTGGTTGGCCGATCCCCAGTTCTGCGGCGGGTGCTGCGGATCCCGCTGCTGGCCGCCCTGGCCCCAGTTCTGCTGGCCGGAGTTCGGGTCCCACGGGGAGCTTGGCCCCTGATTGTTGCTCGTCATCTCTCCTCCTGTGCTGGGGTCAGTTGACCTGGGTGATGGCGCCTGTGTCGACGTCGTACATGAACCCTGCGGTCTCGGCGGAGATCAGTGGGTTCGACCGCAGCTGATCGACGTCGAAATGGAGGGCGGTGAGCTGGTCGGTGGTGGCGCCGATCCGCATGCCGTGGACGTTCGTCCCGTCGGCAGCCTCGATCGCCCCGGCAATCTGAGTGTCATCCCCTGACGCCATCGCACATCTGGTATGGGCGATCACCATGATCCGGGTCACCCCGAGAAGATGGACCCCGACCACCAGGGCGGTGAGCACGTCGGGAGTCACTCGACCACCGGCCGTACGCAGCACTTTCGCATCTCCGACCTTGAGGTCGAGCATTGCCAGAGGATCCAGCCTCGAGTCCATACAGGTGACCACGGCCACCCCTCGCGCGGCTCTTCCCGGGACGCCCTTCTCCGTGAAACCGGCGCTGTAACGCGCATTGCCCTCGAGGAGATCGGTGAATGCCATGGGCCAGACACTACCGAAGTCAGGGCCACTGTCACGCCGTGACATGGTGCGGCTGGACCGTTGACAGGGCCGCCGGGACCGCGATCAGTCGAACAACTCGGGCTGCCCGGAATCGGTCCCCGAGCCGTCCTCGCGATTCCGACGGTCCGGTCCGGGCCTGGACTCGGGATCGGTGCCTGCGGTCCCCTCAGACTGCGACGGCCCCCCGGAGACGGGGGCCGCGGAGGCCGGAGGAGCGGTGCTGGGGGAAACGGGGCACTCGACGTCTGAGGCCGGGCCATGACGTCTACTGGCCACCGCAACCACCGGCGCAGCGGTGCGGTCACCCGACCCGTCACGGCGTCCCCGCTCGGTGGGCAACTCGACCGGACTGCCGTCGGAGGTGCAGGCGACCGCCGGCTCGGACCCGACCCAGGCCAGCGCTAGGACGGTCTCGGAGGACAGGAAGCGGTGGCAGCGCACCCCGGCCGTGCCCCGGCCCTTGGCGGGGTACTCAGACAGGTCCGTGACCTTCACCGAGGTGGCGGGCCCGTCGAGCTGGTCGGCGGCGGCCGCCGCCACCGTCACCACCACGGCGTGGCGGGGAGCCACCGCCCCGAAGAAGATCACCGGACAGGAGGCCCGGATGCCGGCGATCCCCGATCCCTTCCGACCCTGGGGGCGCACCAGGCCGGCGCGGTAGTGCAGCAGGTGGGCATCGGAGGTGACGAAGCACAGCTGCGCCTCCGGGTCCTCGCACTCGGCGACGCCGACCACCTCGTCACCGTCCTTGAGGGTGATGACCTCCCACGAGTCGCCAGTGGGCAGCTCGGGGTTGACCCGCTTGACCAGACCGTTGCGGGTTCCCAGGGCCAGGGAGGGCCCGTCCCCCGTCAGGCTGGTGACGCCGATCACGCGTTCCTTGGCCGCCAGATCCACCAGCTCGTCCACCGGGCTGCCCCCGGCCAGGGACGGTGCCGTGGCGGTGGCCGGCAGGCTCACTAGGTCGATGGTGCGGGCGCGGATCAACCGTCCCGCGGAAGTGAGGATCCCGAACTCGCCCCGGGTACTGCTGAGGGCGGTCGAGGCGATGGTGTCGTGGCGGGCGCGCGGACCCTGCCAGGCCAGCGGTTCATCGGTGTCGACGCGGGCCAGTCGTCCGGTGGACGACAGCAGCACCCAGCTGGGGGAGTCGGGCACCTCGAGGGGCTCCTCGGCACCGGCCGCCGATCCCGCCGAGCCGAGCAGGACGGTGCGCCGCGGGGTGCCGAAGGTCTTGGAGACCGCCGCCAGCTCGCGGGAGACCACCTTGCGGAGCTGGCGGTCGTCGGTGGCGATGACGGTGAGCTTGTCGATCTCGGCCAGCAGGTCGTCGCGCTCGGACTCCAGCTCGATGGTGGAGTAGCGGGTGAGACGCCGCAGCTGCATGTCGAGGATGTAGTTGGCCTGGATCTCGTCGAGATCGAAGGCCTCGATCAGCCGGGTGCGGGCCTCGGAGGCATCCTGGGAGGACCGGATGATGGCGATGACGTCGTCGATGTCGACGATCGCAGTGAGCAGCCCCTCGACCAGGTGGAGCCGGTCCTTGGCCTTGTGCAGCCGGAATGTCGTGCGCCGGAGGGTGACCTCCAGGCGGTGCTCGAGGTAGATGTGCAGCAGGTCCAGCAGCCCGAGGGTCCGCGGCTGCCCCTGGACCAGGGCCACCGCGTTGACCGCGAAGGTGTCCTCGAGCTTGGTGAGCCGGTAGAGCCGTGACAGCATCGCCTCGGCGTTGATCCCGTTCTTGACCTCGATGACCAGACGGGTGCCGTTGGCCAGGTCGGTGAGGTCCTTGACGTCGGCGATGCCGGAGATTCGCTTGGACTGCACCAGGGTCTTTATCTGGTCGATGATCTTCTCCGGACCGACCATGTAGGGCAGCTCGGTGACGACGATCCCCATCCGTCGCGGGGAGACCCGTTCGATTGAGGTGGTGGCGCGGATCCGGAAGGTGCCCCGGCCGGTGGCGTAGGCGTCGCGGATCCCGTCGAGGCCCACGATCCGTCCGCCGGTGGGCATGTCGGGCCCCGGGATGAACCGCATCATGGTGTCCAGATCGGCATCCGGGTGGACCAGCAGGTGGCGCAGTGCCGCCACCACCTCGACGAGGTTGTGGGTCGGGATGTTGGTGGCCATCCCCACCGCGATCCCCGAGGCGCCGTTGACGAGCAGGTTCGGGAAGGCCGACGGCAGCACACCCGGCTCGGTCTCCTTGCCGTCGTAGTTCGGCACGAAGTCGACGGTGTCCTCGTCGAGTCCCTCGATCATCGCCTGGGCCGAGGGGGCCATCCGGCACTCGGTGTACCTCATCGCCGCCGGCCCGGCGTCCAGGGCGCCGAAGTTTCCGTGCCCGTCGACCAGCGGCAGTCGCATCGCCCACGGCTGGGCCATTCTCACCAGGGCGTCGTAGATGGCCGAGTCGCCGTGCGGGTGCAGCTGGCCCATCACCTGGCCGACCACTCTGGCGGACTTGACGTGCGGCCGGTCGGGGCGCACCCCCATGTCGCCCATGCTGTAGAGGATCCGACGCTGCACCGGTTTGAGCCCGTCCCGGGCGTCGGGCAGGGCGCGCGAGTAGATCACCGAGTAGGCGTACTCGAGGTAGCTGTTCTCCATCTCGCTGGAGACGTCCACGTCGATGATGTTCTCGGTGAAGTCGTCATCCACGGTCGACCTGGCCATCGATTCCCTGTACTCCTCACGTCCCTGACATCGTCACATCGCTCGTACGGTCCGGCGGGTGGCGGCACCAGTGTGCGCCCGTCCCCGCTCCAGGGCCAGCTGAGGGGCCCCACCACGCTACCGGATCGAGGCCTCAGTCGCTCTGCCGACCCTCCGCGGCGTCGTCCTCGCAGCGGCTGGTCCTGGCGAGAGCCTCACGCAGCCGGGGATACAACTGGTCTCCGTCGGCGGCCCTCACCAGCGGCGCCGACCCGTGGCCCCAGCCGGACCGTGACCAGCGCTCCAGGGCGGTTGCCGCCCCGTGCGCCAGCACCTGCTGGGCCGGCGACAGCTCGCGGATCGCGATGGCCCGGACATGTCCGGGCCGCCCCTCGTCGAGCTCGGTGTACAGGTCGACGTCGTGCTGGCCGTCGTCGCCGACCAGCACCCACCGGATGTGCGGGAAGTCCCGGGCGAGCTCGCGCAGTGCGGCCCTCTTGTGCTCGGGTCCGGAGCGGAACCAGCCGGTGTTGGTGGGCCCCCAGTCGGTGAGCAGCAGAGGACCGGTCGGGTACCCGTGGCGGGCCAGGAACCGGGTGAGGAAGGGATAGGTGTTCCAGGCCCCGGTCGAGACGTAGACCACCGGTGCGCTCGGGTGCTCGGCGAGCAGCCGCTGGTACATCCTCGCCATTCCCGGCACCGACTGTCGGGCCTGCTCGGTGCGGACGAAGGAGTTCCAGGCCGCGATGAGGGACCGAGGCAGGAAGGTGGCGATCACCGTGTCGTCGACGTCGGAGATGATCCCGAAGGTCTCCTCGGGGGCCACCACCAGGACCCGGGCCCGCGCCGAGCAGGAGTCGGGGCCGTCGAGCCTCAACTCGTGCCATCCCGGTGCCAGGCCAGGGTTGGCGACCCGCAGGTCGATGTAGCCGTTCCGATCGGCGTGCAGGGCCATCCTCTCCCCGGCCAGGATGAGGGACACCTCGGCGCCGGGAGCCGGAACCTGGAGGAAGTTGCGCCAGCCGCGCTGACCCAGGAAGTCCTCGGCGACCCGGCCCAGCACGGTGCGTCCCAACGGAGGGGCCGTCACCACCCGGGCGAGGATCCGGATCCCGGTCTGGGAGCCGTAACCGAAGTACGGGATCACCTTGGTGATCCAGCCGCGCCGACCCACGATCCGGTTCAGGCGACGAGTGAGGGCCTCTTCCACCCGGGCACCGATGAAAGGGCGGTTCGTCATGATGCCGACCCTAGTGCAGGACACCCCCCATTCCTCCGGCTCCTGAGCACACGCCCGAGAATCCACCGGCGTCCCGGTGGCATAGTGGTCCCGATCGTCCCGCATCCATGCGGGCCTGAGAAGGAGTCGAGCTCGTGCCCGTACCCGTGTCCACCTCCGGATCCGTGCCCGCCACCTGTTGGCCCGACGAGTTCCTGCTGCCGCGCCACGGCGCCACGACACTGGCCCAGCTGGTCCCGGCGATCGGCTCCCACCTGACCTCCGGCCGCGCAGATCCCGGATCTGCCGATCCTGACACCGCTGGCATGGAGCTGTTCGACCAGGATCCCTTCGGCCTGCCTGAGGCCCGCCGCTACGTCGTCCTGCTGGTCGACGGAATGGGGGAGCAGCTGCTGGACCGGCATCGCCGGCTGGCCCCCCAGCTCGACTCCCTGGAGCGCTGCCCGGTGCCGGTCACCTGTGCGGTCCCCTCGACCACCGCGACCTCGCTGAGCTGTCTGGGAACCGGCAGCCAGCCCGGGTGCCACGGGATCATGGGATACACCTTCCGCTCCCCGGTGGGTGGCCGGATGATGAACGCCCTGAGCTGGCAGGGCGGTGACGATCCCGCGGTCGTCCAGCCCCACCGCACCGCCTTCCAGCGACTGGCCGGTGCCGGCGTGGCGGTGACCTCGGTGGGTCCCCGCCGATTCGAGGGGTCCGGCCTGACCCGGGCCTCGCTGCGCGGGCCGCAGTTCCTGGGAGTCGACGACGAGGAGGACATCGATCTGCGGGTGGAGCTCGCCGGCCAGGGATCGGGAACCGGCGAGAGGTCCCTGTGCTACGTCTACGAACGGTCGCTGGATCATGTCGGCCACGGCCGGGGGTGCGAGTCATCGGCCTGGAGTCGTCGTCTCAGCTGGGTCGATGAACTGGTCCAGGCGCTGTGCGAGGGGCTGGAACCGGGCACCGTGCTGGTGGTCACCGCCGACCACGGGATGATCGACGTCCCCGCCGCGCACCGTCTGGTGGTGGAGGACGAGCCCCAGCTGACGGCCGAGGTCGACGACATCGGGGGAGAGCCGCGATTCCGCCAGATCTACACGCGAAACCCCCTGGAGGTGGCCCGGAGCTGGACCGAGATCCTGGCGGACCGGGGCGTGGTCCTCACCGCGGACCGGGCGATCGAGCAGGGCCTGTTCGGCGCCTGGGACCCGACCCTGCGCAACCGGGTCGGCGACGTCCTGGTCGCGATGAGGAGTGACTGGGCGGTGATGACCCGGCGAGCCCCCCAGGAGCTGGGACTGGTGGGCATGCACGGCTCACTCAGCCGCGCGGAGATGGCCATCCCGATGAGATGGCAGATGGTTGGCACGCCGACCTGGTGAGGACCTGCCCGGCTGCTGTCGACCGGACGGCCGGTTCACAGGTGAGGGGTGGCTGGGTCACAGATGAGGAGTGGGGCCACCGAACATGATCTCGTCCCAACTGGGCACCGATGCCCTCTTGCTGTGACCTCCGCGGCGGCCACGGCGTCCCCCGGGCTTCGTCGACCTGCCCCCGGACCCCTCCTCGAGCTGCGACTCCTGCTGTTCGGAGTCGGAGTGCTCGTCGCCGGAGGGCTCGGCACCGGCGCCCCGGCCGTTGCCCGGCCTGCCCGTGTCGGCGGGTTCCCTGCTCGACGGTTCTGTGCTCGACTGCTCCCTGCTCGAGGAGCCCGGGTCCGACGAGCCGGTACCGGACTGGTCGTCGGGGCGATCGTCACCCGCGTCGCCGGTGCCCTGTGTCGTCTGGACACCGGCCGCCTCCGCGCCGGTGTCGGCCACCGGGGGCGAGTCGAGACCCTCGTAGACGTTGACCGAGTCCTCCTGGAATCCGGCCAGCACCTCGTAGAGGGTGTCCATCTGGTGGTCGGTGCTCGGAACGAAGTCGTAGACGCCGTTGGTGGCGGTCATTCCTGGCAGTGTCGGCAGCTCGACCTGCGGTTCGGGGGCGGGATCGCGGTGCCGGTCGCCGCGGCCCGCGGCAGATGTCTCACCGGAGCTCGCCTGTTCGGTGCTGCCCGGCGCAGCGGCCGGCGACCCGGCGACCCGCTCGGTGGCGGCGCGGGTGGTGCGGCGGTTGCCGGGGCGCCGGCGGGGTCGGTCGCTGACGGCGCGGACGATCGCGAGCTCATCGTTGAGATCGATGGTGGGCTCCTGGTCGGGATCCTCGGGATCCTGGTCGGGATCGACCAGGGCGGTGCGGTCGTCCACCAGCCAGCGCGCACCGGCGTCCTGCGGGGTGGAGTAGCGGCCGCGCAGATCGAACTTGAAGGTGGCCTGCCCCTCTCCGGGGCCGGGCTCACCCTGCCAGGTGGCCAGCAGCGCCCAGGTGCGGTCGGGATGGCGCCAGCAGCGCCAGGAGAGCACACTCTGGTCCAGGTCGTGGGACCGGCACACCTGCTCGACGACCGAACCCAGCGAACGGTGCGATCCGGGATCCGCGTGCCGTCTCACCGGGGCGCCCATGGCGGTCTCGACGATGTGGGCGAGCTCGGCGATCACCGGGACGGCGAAGGGTTCCACCTGCTCAGTGGGCACGCCCGCCTCGGCGGCGACGTCGTCCACGCTGGCCCCGGAGCGGATCCTCGACTGGATCTCCCGGGGGCTCAGTGCGCTGTCCATCCTCAGTCCTTCCCTCCCGGGGGAGCCGTGTCCCGGGGGTTCCTGCTTGTCGACACGTGCTCTGCGGGCACTCTACCGGCGCGCCACCGGTCGGGCACCTTTTCCCGGGCTGCTCCGCACTGGTCGAGGGTTGATTCCCGGTCCCTGCAACGGCCCCCGGGACCGGGGAGAACCACGGTGGTCGGGGACCATGCTGCACAGTGTGATACACATGGGGCCGAACATCGACCGGTGGACACCTCGATACAGCCCATTGCGTGCTGTCGCACCGATCACAAGGCACCCAGTTCGCTACGGGAGGGCAACTATGGCGACAGATTATGACGCCCCGCGCAAGACCGATGACGATCCCAATGAGGACTCCATCGAGGAACTCAAGAATCGCCGCAACGACTCGAACTCCGGAAAGGTCGATGAGGACGAGACCGAGGCGGCCGAGGCCTTCGAGCTTCCCGGAGCCGACCTCTCCCACGAGGAGCTCACCGTGCGGGTGCTTCCCCGGCAGTCCGGGGAGTTCACCTGCGCCTCCTGCTTCCTGGTGAAGGGACGTTCCCAGCTGGCAGAGGTCCGCGACGGGCTGTCCTACTGCGTCGACTGCGTCTGACCCGGTCCGCCCCGGCGGGGTGGGCGCAGTGGTCGGAGAGTCAGTGGGAGACGCTGCGGTTCAGCTGCTGGCGTCGGATAGCCCGGCTCACGAGCAGCTGGCTGGCGGCGACGCCGATCCCGCTGGCCACCATCCAGCTGAGTGCCTTGCCGGTCGAGACCTCCAGATCCTCGGAAACCGGGGGCTCGTCATCACCGGTGACGGTGCGCCACAGCAGCGACACCGCCTTCTGGGCGGCCAGGGTGGTGACAGCGCCGGCGAGCCCGGCGTAGATCTTCCAGAACAGCGTGTCAGAACTCATGGGGCCATCCTATGGGGGTCCACGTGCCACCATGGTCATCGTCGGGCTGCTCACCAGTTCCCGAGTGTCCTTGCCTTCACCGTCGACCCGAACTCCGGACAGGGAGGTGCGGAGGCCTGAGCCTCCCCCGTGATGTCTTCTCACTACACAGAACGCCTGTCGATGTCCTGGCCGTGGTGGCTCATCGCCGGTCTCTTCGCGGTCTCCATCGCGATTGCGGTGGCGGCCTGGACCCCTCCCGTGGTCGGCCTGGTGGCCGCCGTCATCATCCTCGCCGTGACGCTGTGGGCCGGGCTGGCCGCCGGGGCGACCCGGATCCGCGCCGATGACCAGGCCGTCACGGTGGGCGGCAGTCGCATCGAGTGGCGGTGGATCGACCGGGTGCGGGCCTGCGACACCCAGACCATGGCCACGGTGACGCACAGCCGCCACCAGATCGACGCCTTCATCGTCACCCGCCCCTGGATCTCCACCGGAGTCGTGCTGCGACTGGCCGACCCGGCCGATCCCCATCCCGCCTGGATCCTGTCCACCCGACACCCCCAGGAGCTCGCGGCGGTCGTTCAGGACCATCTGCACCAGGCCGATCGGCCGGCGGTCGCACACCCCGGCCCGACCGGATCGACGCTGAAGGAGACACCGTGGCCGACCAGATCGACATGACCCCCGAGATCGAGATCGCGACCACCGTGGCGGCGGGAGCCACCGCCCCGCACTACGCGATGCCCGGGGACGCCGGCGCCGACCTGTCGACCACCGTCGAGGTCGATCTGGCCCCGGGCCGGCGGCTCATGGTGCCCACCGGGGTTCGGGTTGCCATCCCCGACGGGTACGTCGGGTTCATCAACCCGCGCTCCGGACTGGCGGCGCGCACCGGACTCAGCATCGTCAACACCCCCGGCACCATCGACTCCGGGTACCGCGGGGAGCTGCGGATCCTGCTCATCAACACCGATCCCAGCCATCCGATCCACCTGGACGCCGGGGACCGGATCGCCCAGCTCGTCATCATCCCGGTGGTCCGGGCCCGGTTCGTTCCGGTGGAGGAGCTTCCGCCGTCATCCCGGGGGGAGTCCGGGTACGGGTCCACCGGTGTGGCATGACTCTGCCGAGCCGTGGATAGACTGCGGTGACGCTCTGGGCGTCGTCGGGGTTAATCGTCACGGAAGGACCTGGTTGTGATCTTCGGTCGCAGGAAGAACAAGGACAAGGACGTCGACAAGGAGGCCGAGGTCGCGACCGAGCAGGTCGATGCCGCCGAGACCCCCGAGGACACCGCGTCCACCGAGGACACACCGGACTCCGTGGCCGCTGAGACTCAGGAGGACTCCGACGCCGAGGACGTAGCGAAGACCGAGGACGACGAGACCGCCGATGGGGACACCGAGGAGGACGGCACCGACCAGGACGGGGATGACGGCATCTACCGCATCAACCTGGAGCGCGAGGACGGTCCCTTCGACATCGACCAGGTCGACCTCGACGCCGACGACATCAAGCGGATCGACTTCGGATCGCTGATCGTCACCCCCTTCGAGGACATGCAGATGCAGATCCAGATCGACCAGGACAGCGGTGAGGTCCAGAGTCTGCTGGTCGTGCGCGGAAACAACGCCCTGGAGGTGGCCCTGTTCGCCGCCCCCTCCACCGGCGAGATGATCAGCCAGGTCCACCGGGAGATGATCCAGGGAACCGAGGCCCAGAACGGCCAGGCGGTCGTCAACCAGGGACCGCTGGGAGCCGAGCTGCACCGGGTGGTGCCGATGACCGGACCCGACGGGGATCAGGGATTCCACGTGTCGCGCAGCTGGCTGACCCAGGGCCCCCGTTGGCTGCTGCGCGGCGTCCTGATGGGCGACTGCGCGGTGGGCGAGGAGCTGGACGCCACCGGCCAGCTGCTCCTGGAGTTCTTCTGCAACCTGGTGGTCCGCCGTGACGAGCTGCCCCGGGTGCCCGGCGACGTCATTCCGCTCAAGGTGCCCGACGAGCTGCGCGCCGAGGAGTCCTGATGGCCCGGCCCGCCCGCAGACCCGGAGCACGCCCCGGGGTGCTGCGCCGGGTCCTGTACCGGGTCGCGGCCTCCAACGACGACCTGGCCGACGACGAGCTGCGCAAGGAGTCCCAGAACGCCGGGGCGAGCACCATCGCCAACGCCCAGCCCCGCACCCGGGTGCGGATCCAGGGCAGGATCGAGGTCCTCACCCTCAACCCGAACGGCACCAACCGCTGGCTGGAGGCCGAACTCAATGACGGCACCGGCTCGGTCCACCTGGTGTGGATGGGGAGACGCCGGATACCCGGGCTGCGCGCCGGCCGCAGACTCGCCGTCGACGGCCTGATCGCCATCCACGACGGACAGTGGACCATCTACAACCCCAGGTACCAGCTGCTGAGCGACTAGCGGCGCGTGCCCCCGGACCCTCGCCCGGCCTGGCACCTACTACCGGCAGCTACTCCTTGGGGGCCAGCAGCTGGACGAGGTCCGACTCGTAGTTCGGCGAGACGATGAACAGCAGCTCGTCACCGGCCTCCAGAGCGCCGTCGCGCTCGGGGACCCGGCCCTGACCGTCCCTGATGACCGCCACCAGCACCCCGTCGCCGGGCAGCTGGATGTCGCGGACCCGCTCGCCGACCCGAGGACTCGTGTCGGGGAGGGTGAGCTCGACGAGGTTGGCGCGGCCCTTCTGGAAGGTGAACAGCCGCACCAGGTCGCCGACCGTCACCGCCTCCTCGACCAGTGCCGCCATCAGCCGCGGCGTGGAGACCGCGACGTCGACCCCCCACACCTCGTCGAACATCCACTCATTGCTCGGGTGGTTGACCCGGGCCACCGTGCGCGGCACCCCGAACTCCGTCTTGGCGAGCAGGGAGTGCACCAGATTGGCCTTGTCGTCGCCGGTCGCCGAGATCGAGACGTCGCAGTGGTCCAGCCGGGCCTCATCCAGGGAGTCCAGCTCGCAGGCGTCGGCGCACAACCACTCGGCCTCCGGCACGGTGTCGGGGTTCATGGCGTGGGGATTGCGGTCGATGAGAAGGATCTCGTGCCCGTGGGCGATGAGCTCACGGGCGATGGACCGGCCGACATTGCCGGCCCCGACGATGGCGATGCGCAATTTGAGTTGCCTTTCAGAGGTGGGAGCGGCTCAGCGGCGGGCCGGGGGAGCGGCGAGCAGGCGCTCGACCTCGGGCACCCGCTCGACCTCGACGGCCGCGTAGACGACGTCGCCGTCCTGGAGCAGGGTGGAGGGGGAGGGCACGATGCCGGTCCCGAAGCGCTGCAGGAAGGGCAGCGGGGTGTGGATCTGGTCCTGGATCGCACTGATCTTCATCCCCACCCAGGCCGCGTGGGTGTTCACCCGGATCAACCGGGCCTGACCCGAGGGATCGCGCCAGGCCGGCTCGGAGCCCTCCGGCATCATGGAGCGCAACACCTGGTCGGCGGCCCACCGCACGGTGGCCACGGTCGGAATCCCGAGTCTCTCGTAGACCTCGGCGCGACCCTGGTCGTAGATCCGGGCCACCACGTTGTCGATGCCGAACTCCTCGTGGACCACCCGGGCGGCCAGCACATTGGAGTTGTCACCGCTGGACACCGCGGCGAAACCGTCCGCATTGCGGATATCGGCCTTCTCCAGAACGGTGCGGTCAAAACCCACCCCGCGCACCGTGATGCCGCGGAACTCCGGGCCGAGACGACGGAACGACTCCGCCTCCTGGTCGATGACCGCCACACTGTGGCCGCGCTTCTCCAGAGACCTGGCCAGGCTCGAACCGACCCGACCGCATCCCATGATGACGATGTGCACGTGACCCTCCCGTCACTCTCAGGGTGTCATTCTGCCCTGTCGGGGCCGCGGTGTCGCACCGCCCGTCTTCTGCACCGCGGCGCTCAGACGTAGAGTGACCGCTCGTGAATGTAACGCAGGCTGTGAAGAGACTGCTCATCGGGCGCAAGCTCGAGAGCAGCGAACTGGGCCAGACGCTGCTGCCCAAGCGCATCGCGCTGCCCGTGTTCGCCTCTGACGCGCTGTCGAGCGTTGCCTACGCTCCCGACGAGATCCTCATCACCCTGTCCCTGGCGGGGGCGGCCGGGTTCGCCTTCTCCTGGAAGATCGGCATCGCGGTCGCCTGCGTGATGCTCGTCGTGGTGATGTCCTACCGACAGACCGTGCACGCCTACCCGTCGGGAGGCGGGGACTACGAGGTCGCCACCGACAACCTCGGCCCCAATGCCGGCCTCGTGGTGGCCAGCGCCCTGCTGGTCGACTACCTGCTGACGGTGGCGGTGTCGGTCTCCTCGGGAGTCCAGAACGCCGAGGCGATGATCCCGGCCATCCACGGCCACGAAGGACTGGTAGCGGCCGGGGTGATCGTGGTTCTCACCGGCCTGAACCTGCGCGGCACCCGCGAGTCGGGAACCTTCTTCGCGATCCCGGTCTACGCCTTCATGATCAGCGTCGGCGCGATGGTGGCCTGGGGACTGGTCCGGATCTTCCTGATGGGTCAGGACCTGCGCGCCGCCACCGCCGGACTCCAGGTGGAGGGATCGGCCAAGTACACCTCGATGATGGGCCTGGCGATGGTGGCCCTGATGGCGCGCACCTTCTCCTCGGGATGTGCCGCCCTGACCGGAGTCGAGGCGATCTCCAACGGCGTCCCCTCCTTCCGGGAGCCCAAGTCCCGCAACGCCGCGGCGACCCTGGCCCTGCTGGGCGGGATCGCCGTGTCGATGCTGATGGGGATCATCGTGCTGGCCCGGGTGACCGGGGTCCAGATGTTCGACGGGACCGGCGGCGGGTCCCGGATCATCGGTCCCGACGGTCATCCGCTGGCCGCCCAGACCACCGTGGTCGGCCAGCTGGCCCGCACCGTCTTCTTCGACACCTTCCGGCCCGGCTTTTACATCATGATCATCTGCACGATGCTCATCCTGTTCCTGGCCGCGAACACCGCCTTCAACGGCTTCCCGGTGCTCGGCTCGATCCTGGCCAAGGACGGCTTCCTGCCCCGCCAGCTGCACACCCGCGGAGACCGGCTCGCCTACTCCAACGGCATCATCACCCTGGCCGTCGGCGCCGCCGTGCTGGTACTGGCCTTCAACGCCTCGGTGACCGCCCTCATCCAGCTCTACGTGGTCGGGGTGTTCATCTCCTTCACGGTGAGCCAGACCGGCATGCTGCGGCACTGGACGCGCCTGCTGCGCTCCGACCAGAGGGCTCCCAAGGAGCAGCGGCGCACCTGGCAGCGCTCCCGGGTGATCAACGGGGTCGGCCTGGTGATGACCGGGATCGTCCTCATCATCATCCTGGCCTCGAAGTTCACCCACGGCGCCTACCTGGCCCTCATCGCGATGGTGGGAGCCTTCGCCCTGATGAAGTCGATCCGACGCCACTACGACAAGGTCCATGCGGAGCTGGAGCTGTCGGACTCCTCGGACCGGGCGCTGCCCTCGAGGGTGCACGCGGTGGTGATGGTCGCCGACCTCAACAAGCCGACCATGCGGGCCCTGCAGTTCGCCAAGGCCACCGTGCCGACCTTCCTGGAGGCCGTCACGGTCGACGTCGACCCCGACGCCACCGAGAAGGTCCTGCAGACCTGGGAGTCCGAGGACGTCGACGTCCCCCTGAAGGTCATCGCCTCGCCCTTCCGCGAGGTGACCAACCCCTTCGTCGAGCACATTCGGCGGATCCGCAGCGAGAACCCCCGCGACATGGTCGAGGTGTTCATCCCGGAGTACGTGGTCGGCCACTGGTGGGAGCGGGCGCTGCACAACCAGACTGGTGTGATGATCCGGGCCCGACTGCACTTCATGCCCGGCGTGCTGATCTCCACGGTGCCCTACCAGCTCAGCTCCTCCCGCTACGCCGAGCGGCGCTGGCGCCGTGACGATCCGCGCTCCTGGCGCGACTCGCGGCGGTCGGTGAGCTCGACTCGAGGCTGACCGGCCCTCGGGGGTGCGGTACGGCTCCCGGAGCAGACCGGGCAGACTGGGACGGCGACGGATCGACACGGACCCGTCGAGATGTGGAGGACCGATGACACAGCAGCACGAGGGCGCCGTCCTGGAGCTGGACCTGGGCCCGATCGCCCACGGCGGGTTCTGCGTGGCCCGCTCCGAGGGCCGGGTGGTCTTCGTGCGCGGCGGGCTGCCAGGGGAGAAGGTCCGGGCGAGGGTGCTGGACGACTCGAAGGCCTCCCACTGGTTCGCCGCCACCCGTGAGGTGCTGGTCGCCGACGAGCACCGCGTCGACCCGGTCTGCCCGGTGGCCGGGGTGTGCGGCGGGTGCGACTTCCAGCACGTCCAGATCGACTTCCAGCGGGAGCTCAAGCGTCGGGTGGTCGCCGAGCAGCTGCAGCGGATCGCCGGCATCGACTGGGAGGGTGCGGTCGAACCCGCCGACGCCGACGAGGACGGGCTGGGCTGGCGCACCCGGATGCACTACCGGACCCGTGACGGCGTCCCGGCGCTGCGCGCCTTCCGGTCCCACGACCTGGTGGCGGTGCCGGCCGAGGGATGCCCGATCTCCCATCCGAGCGGCCGGGCGGCCGCCCGCGATGCCGCCGCCGGCGCCGAGGAGGTCCAGGTGGTCGTCTCGGGCACCGGCGCCGACCGGACGAGGGTCTCGGTGCTGGCCGACGGGGTCCTGGTCGAGGGACCGGCCACCGTCACCGAGAGCTGCGGGCCGCTGCAGTGGAAGGTCGATGCCGGCGGATTCTGGCAGGTCCATCCCCGGGCCGCCAAGGTGCTCACCGCGGCCGTCCTCGACGGACTGCAACCGCGCCAGGGGGAGAAGGCCCTGGACCTGTACTGCGGGGTGGGACTGTTCGCCGGGGTCCTGGCCCGGGCCGGTGCGCGTGTCGAGGGTGTCGAGATCTCCCGGCGCGCGGTGACCCTGGCCCGACGCAATGTCACCGGGCGGTTCATCGTCGGGCGCACCGAGCGCTCGATGAGGCAGCTGTCCTCGCGCGCCGACCTGGTCGTGCTGGACCCGCCGCGCAAGGGGGCCGGCCGCAAGGTGGTGGCCGAGATCCTCACCCGTCGTCCCCGGGCGGTGGCCCACGTCGCCTGCGACCCCGCCTCGCTGGCCCGGGACCTGTCACTGTTCGCCGAGGGGGGCTACCGGCCGGCCTCGATCAGGGCCTTCGACCTGTTCCCGATGACCCATCACGTCGAGTGCGTGGCGATCCTGGTTCCCGCCACCGAGGACTGAGCCGCGGGACCGGCCCGGCACGCCGTTCCAGGGTGGTATCTTGACGTCAAGAGAAATGCCATGAGCCGTGTCGTCTCAGCCGTTCTGGACCGGACAGGTCCGGACGGGGCCATGATGGGTTCTGGACCGATCCAGCCCGCTACAGCTTGGAGTTCAACCGATGAGCATCAATAGTTTCGGCGCGAGAAGAACCCTCGAGGTCGATGGCCAGTCGTACCAGATCTACGGGGTGGACGCCGTCGAGGGTTCGGCGGACCTGCCCTACAGCCTCAAGGTGCTCCTGGAGAACCTGCTGCGCACCGAGGACGGCGCCAACATCACCACCGACCAGATCTCCTCGCTGGGCCACTGGGACCCCGAGGCCCAGCCCTCCCACGAGATCCAGTTCACCCCGGCCAGGGTGATCATGCAGGACTTCACCGGCGTCCCCTGCATCGTGGACCTGGCCACCATGCGCGAGGCGGTCGCCGATCTGGGTGGGAACCCCGAGCAGGTCAATCCGCTGTCTCCGGCCGAGATGGTCATCGACCACTCCGTTATCGTCGACAGCTTCGGCACCCCCAGGGCCTTCGAGTTCAACCAGGAGATGGAGTACCAGCGCAACCGCGAGCGCTACCAGTTCCTGCGCTGGGGCCAGGGCGCCTTCGAGAACTTCCGGGTCGTCCCGCCGGGCACCGGCATCGTCCACCAGGTCAACATCGAGCACCTCGCCCGGGTGACCTTCGTCGGCGAGGAGGACGGCCGGAAGGTCGCCTATCCGGACACCTGCGTGGGCACCGACTCCCACACCACGATGGTCAACGGACTCGGCGTGGTGGGCTGGGGGGTCGGCGGGATCGAGGCCGAGGCCGCAATGCTGGGCCAGCCGGTCTCGATGCTGGTGCCCCGGGTGGTCGGCTTCAAGCTCCACGGCGCCCTCGCCGAGGGGGTCACCGCCACCGACCTGGTGCTCACCATCACCCAGATGCTGCGCGAGCACAAGGTGGTCGGCAAGTTCGTCGAGTTCTACGGGCCGGGCGTGGCGGCCGTTCCGCTGGCCAACCGGGCCACCCTGGGCAATATGAGCCCCGAGTACGGCTCGACCATCGCCGTCTTCCCGATCGACCAGGTGACCCTGGACTACCTGCGCCTCACCGGACGCCCCGAGCACCAGATCGCCCTGGTGGAGGCCTACGCCCGGGCCCAGGGGATGTGGCACGACCCCGACCACGAGCCGCGTTACTCCGAGTACCTGGAGCTGGACCTGTCGACCGTCGAGCCCTCCCTGGCCGGACCCAAGCGCCCCCAGGACCGGATCCCGCTGGCCGGCTCCAAGCAGGCCTTCGAGAAGGTAGTGCCGCGCTACTCCTCCCAGCCCGACATCACGGTCCCGGTCACCCTCTCCGACGACCGCTCCTTCGACCTGCGCAACGGCGCGGTGAGCGTGGCGGCGATCACCTCCTGCACCAACACCTCCAACCCGAGCGTGATGATCTCCGCCGGGCTGGTGGCCCGCAAGGCCCGCGCCCTGGGGCTGAGCCCCAAGCCGTGGGTCAAGACCTCCCTGGCGCCGGGCTCCCAGGTGGTCACCGACTACCTGGACCGGTCCGGACTGACCTCCGACCTGGACGCCCTGGGCTTCGACCTGGTCGGCTACGGGTGCACCACCTGCATCGGGAACACCGGCCCGCTGATCCCGGAGATCTCGGCGGCGGTCAACGAGAACGACATGGCCGTCACCGCGGTGCTGTCGGGCAACCGCAACTTCGAGGGCAGGATCAGCCCCGACGTCAAGATGAACTACCTCGCCTCGCCGCCCCTGGTGGTGGTCTACGCCCTGGCCGGCACGATGGACATCGATCTGGCCAGCGAGCCGATCGGCACCGCCTCCGACGGCACCGATGTGTTCATGAAGGACGTCTGGCCCTCGGCCGAGGAGATCGAGCAGATCGTCGGTTCGGCGATCTCCGCCGACATGTACACCAGCCGCTACGCCGACGTCTTCGAGGGAGGTCCGCGCTGGAAGTCCCTGGAGACCCCCGACGGCAAGACCTTCGCCTGGGACCCGGAGTCGACCTATGTGCGCAAGCTGCCGATCTTCGACGGGATGCCCGCCGAGCCGCAGCCGGTCGGCGACATCACCGGGGCGAGGGTGCTGCTGAAGCTCGGCGACTCGGTGACCACCGACCACATCTCCCCGGCCGGGGCCATCAAAGCCGACTCGCCGGCCGGGCGCTGGCTGGCCGAGCGCGGGATTGCCCGCAAGGACTTCAACTCCTACGGCTCGCGGCGCGGCAACCACGAGGTGATGATGCGCGGCACCTTCGCCAACATCAGGCTGCGCAACCAGCTGGCACCGGGGACCGAGGGCGGGTTCACCCGCGATCTCACCGTCGACGGCGGACCGGTCACCACCGTCTTCGACGCCTCCCAGCACTACCAGGCCGCCGGCATCCCGCTGGTCGTCCTGGGCGGCAAGGAGTACGGCTCGGGATCCTCCCGGGACTGGGCGGCCAAGGGCACGATGCTGCTCGGGGTGCGCGCGGTCATCACCGAGTCCTATGAGCGGATCCACCGCTCCAACCTCATCGGGATGGGGGTCCTGCCGCTGCAGTTCCCCGAGGGCTTCAGCGCCGACTCGCTGGGTCTGGACGGCACCGAGACCTTCGAGATCACCGGCGTCGACGCCATCAACGAGAAGATCCCCGAGACGGTCCACGTGCGCGCCACCGCGCCGGCCGACGCCCCTGCCCGGACCGTCGAGTTCGACGCCGTGGTGCGCATCGACACGCCAGGGGAGCGGGAGTACTACCTCAACGGCGGCATCCTGCAGTACGTGCTGCGGCACATGGCGTCGCGCTGAGCACTGCTGGTTGAGCACCGCGGCCCCGACGGAGTGATCCGTCGGGGCCGCGGTGCCTCCGGCGATGTCGGGGGCCGGCGGTTTCCCCCGGGCAATAAGATCTCTGCCATGGCCCTGCTCGACTCGATTCACGGTCCGGCTGATCTACGACAGCTCAGCGACCGTCAGACACGCGATCTCGCCGACGAGATCCGACAGTTCCTCATAGAGCATGTCAACCGCACCGGCGGCCACCTCGGCCCGAATCTCGGTGTGGTCGAGCTCACCCTGGCCATTCACCGGGTGTTCTGCTCCCCCCGGGACCCGATCATCTTCGACACCGGTCACCAGAGTTACGTCCACAAGATCATCACCGGTCGCAGCGGACTGTTCGACACCCTGCGCCAGGAGGACGGCCTGTCGGGATATCCCAGCCGCGCCGAGTCGCCGCACGACTGGGTGGAGAACTCCCACGCCTCGACCTCGCTGTCATGGGCCGAGGGAATGGCCGAGGGGATCCGGCTGACCGGCGGCGACCGGACCGTGGTAGCGGTGATCGGCGACGGGGCACTCACCGGTGGGATGGCCTGGGAGGCGCTGAACTCGATCGCCGCCCAGCAGGACCTGCAGCTGGTCATCGTCGTCAACGACAACGGCCGCTCCTACTACCCGACGGTCGGCGGGCTGGCCAACCAGCTGTCGGCGATCCGCACCGACCCGCGCTACGAGGAGACCCTCGACCGGATCAAGCAGATGGTGACCGACAAGCCCCTGGGGCGTCAGGTCTACGGCCTGATGCACGGCGTCAAGACCGGCATGAAGGACGCCCTGATCGGCAGCCACGGGATCTTCTCGGATCTGGGCATCAAGTACCTGGGACCGGTCGACGGGCACGACGTCGACGCTCTGGAACGAGCCCTGGAACTGGCCAAGCGGTACCGCCAGCCGGTCATCGTCCACGCGATCACCTCCAAGGGGAAGGGCTACCCGGCCGCCGAGCACGACCAGGAGGACCACTTCCACACCGTCGGCGCGGTCGACCCGGTCACCGGCCGGCCGCACGGCGTCAGCGCCGAGGACTCCTGGACCGCGACCTTCGCCCAGACCATGGTGAGCATCGGCAGGGCCCACCCCGAGGTCGTCGCGATGACCGCCGCGATGCTCCACCCGGTCGGTCTGGCTCCCTTCGCCGAGCGCTTCCCCGACCGGATCTTCGACGTCGGGATCGCCGAGCAGCACGCCATCACCTCGGCGTCGGGACTGTCGGCGGTCGGCCTGCACCCGGTGGTGGCGCTCTACTCCACCTTCCTCAACCGCGGCTTCGACCAGCTGTTGATGGATGCCGGACTGCATCACCAGGGGGTCACCGTGGTGCTGGACCGGGCCGGTGTGACCGGTTCGGACGGGGCCAGCCACAACGGGATGTGGGACACCTCGATCTGCGGGATCGTCCCCGGGATGCGGCTGTCGTGTCCCAGGGATCGTCACCATCTGGAGTCGCTGCTGTGGCAGGCGGTGGGGATCGAGGACGGCCCCACCGTGATCCGCTACTCCAAGGATCGGATGCCCGCCGAGATCCCGGTGCTGCGCAGCACCGGGGACCTGGACGTGCTGTGGCAGACCTCCCCGTCCGGGCCGGTCGACGTCCTGCTGGTGTGCCACGGTCAGATGTGCTCGGCCACCCTGGCGGCCGCCGAGCTGCTCGCCGGTGACCTGGGTCTGGACGGCGCCGGGATCGCGGTGGTGAGTCCCCGCTGGGCGCTGCCGGTCGACGAGGAGCTGCTGGCGATGGCGTCGCGGGCGCGCGCCGTGGTGAGTGTGGAGGACGGGCTGGTGGTCGGCGGTCTGGGGGCGCGGCTGTCCGGTGAGCTGCACGCCCGGGGGGTGTGGACTCCGGTGCTGGAGCTGGGCATCCCCTCGCAGTACCTGCCGCACGCCTCCCGGTCCAGCCTGCTGCACCGGATCGGGCTGGACGCCGCCGGGATCGCCGGGCGGGTCCGCCAGATGGTCGACGGTCTGGGCGAGGTGACCAGGCCGCGGCTAGTACAGCAGGCGACTGAGTTCCCCGCAGACCAGGTTGCGCTGCCAGGCACGCGCCCCCAGATCGGCCAGGAAGGCGTCGACGCCGCGCGGTGACAGGTCGGTCGGCGGTTGCCAGGCGAGTCGTCGCAGCCAGTCGGGAGAGATGAGGTTCTCCGGCGGCATGGCGAGGTCGGCGGCCCGCTGGTTCATCGCCGGGCGCACCGCCTCCCAGCGGGCCGCGGCCTCGGGATGGTGGTTCGCCCAGCTGCGCGGCGGTGGCGGACCGTCGGGCGGCAGGCGCCGGGGAGGGTAGTCCTGCGGGCTGGTGGCCACCGCGGCCTCCACGGCCCGTCGCCAGTCGTCGGTGTAGCGTCGGGCCCGACCGCGACGGAATCCGGAGGAGTGTCCGAGCTCCTCGGCGGTGAGGGTGACCCGGTCGCCGGTGTGGGTGCCCAGGGCGGAGATCGCCCGGTCGTTGACGATCCGTCCCGGAGCGATGTCGGTGCGCCTGGCGATGTCGTTGCGGGCCCACCACAGGTCCTTGACGACCTCCAGACCGGCCCGGGTCCGCACGTCGTGCAGGCCGGTGGTCCGTCTCCAACGCTGCGGGTCCGGGTCCGGCAGGTCGTCCGGAAGCTCGGCGCCGATCTGGACCAGGTGGTCGAACTCCTCGTCCGCCCAGTCCAGCTTGCCGGCCTGCCGCAGGTCGGCAATGAGGAGGTCGCGCAGCGGGATGAGCAGTTCGACGTCCAGTGCGGCGTAGACCATCCAGTCGGCCGGCAGGGGGCGGGTGGACCAGTCGGCGGCGGAGTGCTCCTTGAGCAGGTGGACCCCGAAGTAGTGCTCCACCATCGGTCCCAGGCCGACCCGTGGCAGCCCGAGCAGTCGGCCGGCCAGTTCGGAGTCGAACAGCCGGGAGGGTCTCAGCCCCTCCATCGCCAGGCAGGGCATGTCCTGGGTGGCGGCGTGCAGGATCCACTCGGTTCCCGACAGGGCCTCCGCCAGGGGGCCCAGCCCCGATCCGGTGCCGTGGTGGTCCAGGGCGGCGGGATCGACGAGGTGGCTTCCCGATCCGGTGCGGCGCAGCTGGATGAGGTAGGCGCGGGTGTTGTAGCGGTAGCCGTGGGCGCGCTCTGTGTCGATGGCCACCGGTCCGGTGCCGGCGGCCAGCCGTTCGGCGGTGCGTAGCAGCGCCTCGGGGGTGTCGACCAGGGGCGGGACGCCCTCGGCAGGGAAGTTGAGGACCGGCAGCTCGGGGCCGTCGGGGTCGGTGTCGCTCATGCGTCGGCCTCCCACCGGCGGTGTCGTCTGAGCATGACCACTCCCGGGTCGGCCGGCGGAAGCCCGCAGATGTGGCACAACAGATCCTGCCAGGCCGCCAGGTGGGCGTCGAGCTGGGTCGCGTCGTCGACGAGGGGGGTCCAGGATGCGCGCAGTTCGATGCGGCTCTCCTGGGGCTTGTCGTCCAGGCCGCCGAAGGATCTGCTCACCACCGAGGTGGCGGTGCCCGCCAGGCAGGTGTAAGGGGCCTTGAGGTTGTCCAGGGCGTCGGTCAGCCAGGACCGGGCCACCCCCGACAGCAGGGGATCGGTGGCCATCTCCAGGTCGACCTCGGCCCGCGCGACGGTCACCAGCCGGGTGGTGCCCTGCCATGCCTCCGGGGCCTCGGGGTCATGGAGAATGATGAGACGGCCCTGTCCCAGGGTCCGGTCCCCCTCACAGACGGTGGCGTCCAGGGCCATCGCGTCCGGGGCGATCCGATGGGGCGCGGGAATCTCGGAGACGGTGAACTCGTCGCGCCACACGTGGTCGAGGATGTGAGCCCTCACTGCGGGAAAACCGTCGGGAAGATCGATCGGAGTGGGGTTGTTCACACCAGGAGGCTAACCGTGGGAGGTTCCCCGGTGCCACCGGGCGCGCCGCCCGGGCGGCGAGTCCCTCACCGCCCGGTGGGTTCCAGGGTGAGGCAGACCGAGTTGATGCAGTACCGCAGATCGGTCGGGGTGTCATACCCCTCGCCCGAGAAGACGTGTCCCAGGTGGGAGTCGCAGGCGGCGCAGCGCACCTCGGTGCGCGGCATCCCGGGCAGCGAGGTGTCGGTGATGTAACGCACCCGGTCCTCGGCCAGCGGCGAGAAGAAGCTCGGCCATCCGCAGTGGGACTCGAACTTCTCGGTGGAGCGGAACAGTTCGGCCCCGCAGGCCCGGCAGCGGTAGACCCCCTCGGTGGTGGTGCTGGTGTACTCGCCGGTGAAGGGGGCCTCGGTGGCCGCCTCGCGCAGCACCTTGAACTCCTGGTCGGTGAGTCGTTGACGCCACTGGTCGGGGGTCATCTGCACCCGGGGGGTGTCGTGGTGGTTCGTGCTGGTCATCGGGTCCTCCTCGGCCGATCGGACGCCGGTCGGTGAGCCTGTGCCCGCCGGTTCTGGCCGATCGTGGTCAGGTGAGGTCAACGCGGTGCGGTGACCCGATGTTCCCGGTCTCGCCGGTCAGTCCCCGCCGGGGTCCTCGGCCACCGACCCCATCGCCGCCGAGCAGTAGCGCTCGAAGGCCCACTGGGCCAGCAGCACGTCGTCGCCGATCGGGGCCGAGACCACCTCGGCCCCGGCCTCCAGGGCCGCCAGGTCGTGCTCGTGGGACTCGGGGCTGATGCTCACCCACAGGCTGCCGACCGCGACGTGACGGCGTCCCTCCCGGCGCAGCGAGTGCACCACCTCGGCGACGTGCAGGGCCCCGCTGGAACCACTGGCCTGCCGGACCGGGATGTGGTGGTGCTGGGACCACATCCGCGACATCCGCGACAGCATGGTGGACCCGCGCCGGTCCCCGGCGTCGGGGGAGGACAGCACCAGGGCGTCGATCTCCTGGGTGTGGGCGCGGTGGGTGGCCATCCGCATCCGGTCGTCGATGACGCCGAGCAGGGCGGGGGCCGGCCCGAGGGGCCGGGAGATCCGGACCGCCAGGTCCGGATGGGAGGCGCTCAGCAGTTCGGCGAGGGCCCGGACGGACTCCGGAGGCTCCTTGAGGTGGGTGAGATCCACCGGCACCAGCACGACCTCACTCCAGTCGGGCTTGGGTTCGGGGGGTGTGGCGGGGGCCGTCTGGGACCCGGCGAAGGAGATCGCGGTCTCGACGTGCGGGTGCTCTCGTGCCAGACGCTGACGCAGCCGGTGCGCAGCGATGGTCGCCTGCCCGGTCGCAGCCAGCGGCATCACGAGAAGGAGCACCGGTGCCGTCACGGTAGGACCCCTCCCGTCGTCTGTGTCCGCAACATTCTCGCATCGACGCACCGGGTCGCGGGGGCCGGGCACCGGAATCTGGCCGAAAGACAAGAAAAGGGCCGATCGGCTGGTGCCGACCGGCCCTTCGTCCGGTGGTGGGCGATGCCAGGTTTGAACTGGCGACCTCTTCCGTGTCAGGGAAGCGCGCTACCGCTGCGCCAACCGCCCGAGGTGGAGACGGGATTTGAACCCGTGTAGACGGATTTGCAGTCCGTTGCCTCGCCTCTCGGCCACTCCACCAAGATCGTCTTGGATGAGGTCCGAATGACCTTCTCCGAGCGGACGACGGGACTCGAACCCGCGACCCTCACCTTGGCAAGGTGATGCTCTACCAACTGAGCCACGTCCGCATGTTTCCGGTCGGCGATCCGCCCGGCGACGGGAAGAAACAGTATCCCACGGCGGCTGGGGGCGCAAATCTCCTCGCGCCGTCCCCGGGGGAGGGCACCCAGCCCGACGATGCGGATGCGATCGGGGTGCGGGTCCGGTTGGACATGACGGCAGAGGTCTGGCATAGTCTTCCTCCGCTGGGCGGTTGGCGCAGTGGTAGCGCGCTTCGTTCACACCGAAGAGGTCGCGGGTTCGAAACCCGCATCGCCCACCAGGAACCCCTGTTCGATCAGGGGGCCACAGCAGAACCGCGGAGCACGATGCTCCACCACGAGGAGCGCCCGATCAGGGCGCTCCTCGTGCATGTTCGGGGTGACCTCGTGCTGTGCGTGCTGTGCCTTCGACCCGGACGGCTCACCGCGGGTCCGCACCCGAGTACCGCCTGGTCTACCGGTGGCCCGGGACGGCCTCGGTGGTGACGGTGCGCCCCAGCTGCCAGACAAGAGCCCGGGCGGGGGCCTGGATGGTCCACGGCGGCACCTGAGTGGGGTAGACCCGGGTCGTGACCGACCGACCGGCACTGGTGAAGATCTCCACCACGGACCCGTCGACCAGCACCCTCACCGCCGGACGATCGGCCAAGTCGTCGAAGGCCCCGGTCGCCACGGCGCAGCCGCCGTCGGCGCGGGGATCCGCGCTGGCCCTGCTGCGATCCACCGAGACGGTGTTCGCATCGGCATCCAGGGCGATGTCCAGGTGCTCGGTCTCGCAGAAGCGCAACCGGACCGTCCCGGTCTGCGCGGCGGGCAGGACGATCTCTCACTGCGCCCCGACGGTGGCCCCCTGCGCCGCGACGGGTGCACCGAGGCGCAGGGAGTCGAGTGTCGGGTGCGGCTCGCAGCACAGCCTGCCGTGGTCGAGCCAGGTCCGTCGGGGCAGCGAGATCGCCCCGGACCAGCCGGCCTGCCTGATCCACCCGGTGGCCCGACCCTCGGTGATCCAGCCGAACAGGACCGGCCCCCAGGGACTGTCCCTCATCACCGATGCGGCGTAGAAGTTCGGCCCGTCGTCGACCCTGAGCGGGTGCACAGGCCCGCCGAGGGACAGAGCGAGCACCTGGCCCGGCCCGCCGGCCTGCGACCAGGAGCAGACCAGCGCCACCTCGGACCCGTCGACCGGCAGGATCTGCGGGCACTCCCACCCCTCGCCGGTGTCCTCCCCGGCCACGACAGTCCGCGGAAGGGATGCAAGGTCGTCGACGTGGCGCCACTCCAGACCGTCGGCCGACCGGTAGTGGCGGATCGCAGCGACCTGACCGGTCCTCCCGGTCCTCGCCGAGCCGACCGCCATGGACCAGCCGTCCTCATCCCGCCACACGAATGGGTCGCGGAACATCGTCACCGACTCCTCGGGTGCCGGATCCTCAACCACTCGAACCGGCGCGCCGAAGCTGGCACCACCGTCGTCGGACTGGGCCAGGAGCACCGTCTGGAGGGGATCGCCGGCCACCGCCCCGGAGTAGTAGGCGCGAATCGCCGGCCCTGCGCACACCGTGTTCCCAGACCAGACGCCGTCGGTGTCGGGGCCCCCGGGCAGCGGGGCGATCGCCGGCCGGTGAAGAGTCCAGTGCACCAGATCGGGGCTGGTGGCATGTCCCCACTCGACGGGGATATCCAGGTCCACCCGTGGACGCGACTGGAAGTACAGGTGGGTCGTCCGGCCGTCGTGGATCGGACCGTTGGGGTCGTTGAGATAGCCGCGGGGAGGGCAGATGTGGAACTGAGGACGGTGATGGTCGGCGGGGCGGTTCACGCTGCGGGACTCCATTCCGGTCAGGGGGCAAGGGTCGTGGTAGTGCACCGCGGCGGCCTCCCGTCGGGGAGGCCGCCGCGCAGCCCGGGCCGAGGAGTCGGTCCTCAGCAGGGCCGGATCACCTCAACGCCTCGTCGACGACCTCCTTGGCCTGGGCCTGCACCTGGGCCAGATGGTCGGCGCTGAGCAGCGACTCGGCGTAGATCTTGTACTTGCTCTCGGTGCCCGAGGGCCGGGCCGCGAACCAGGCGTGCTCGGTGATCACCTTGATGCCGCCGATCGGGGCGCCGTTGCCGGGAGCCTCGGTGAGGACCTTCTCGACCTTCTCCCCGGCCACCGTGTCGGCCGACACGTCGGAGGGCGACAGAGCCTTGAGGCGGGCCTTCTGCTCTCGGGTGGCGTCCGAGTCGATCCGGGCGTAGTAGGACTTGCCGAACCGGTCCTCGATGTCGGCGTAGTGCTCGGAGGGGGAGCGCCCGGTGACCGCCTTGATCTCGCTGGCGAGCAGCGCCAGCAGCAGGCCGTCCTTGTCGGTGGTCCAGGTGTGGCCGGCCAGGTCCAGGAAGGACGCCCCGGCCGACTCCTCTCCGCCGAACCCGATCTCACCGGTCATCAGGCCGGGCACGAACCACTTGAACCCGACCGGCACCTCGACCAGAGTCCGGCCGAGCTCGCCGACGACCCGGTCGATGAGGGAGGAGGACACCAGGGTCTTGCCGACCCCGGCGTCGGGGGACCAGCCCGGACGGTGCGCGTACAGGTACTGGATGGCCACCGCCAGGTAGGCGTTGGGGTTCATCAGGCCCGCGTCGGGGGTGACGATCCCGTGCCGGTCCGAGTCGGCGTCGTTGCCGGTGGCGATGTCGTAGTCGTCCTTGTGCGCGATGAGCGAGGCCATCGCGTTGGGGGAGGAGCAGTCCATCCGGATCTTGCCGTCGGTGTCCAGGGTCATGAACCGCCAGGTCGGGTCGACCGTCGGGTTGACGACGCTCAGGTCCAGTCCCAGGTGCTCGGAGATGTACTGCCAGTACTGCACCGAGGCGCCGCCCAGCGGATCGGCGCCGATGTGGACCCCGGCGCGGGCGATCGCATCGATGTCGATGGCGTTGCGCAGGTCCTCGCAGTAGGCCGTCCGGTAGTCGTGGCGGATGACATCGCCCTCGACCTGGTCGTAGGGCCTGCGGTGGATCCCCGAGGGGTCGGCCAGCAGCTGGTTGGCCCGCGAGGCGATCCAGCTCGTCGCGTCGGTGTCGGCCGGGCCGCCGTGCGGCGGGTTGTACTTGAAGCCGCCGTCGCGGGGCGGGTTGTGCGAGGGGGTGACGACGATGCCGTCGGCCCGGGGACCCTCATGGTCGCGGTTGTAGACGATGATCGCCCGGCTCACCGCCGGCGTCGGCGTCCACTCGTCCTCGTGCTCGGCCATCACCGTGACGTCGTTGGCGCGCAGCACCTCGATGGCGGTGCGCCAGGCCGGTCCGGACAGCGCGTGGGTGTCCTTGCCGATGAACAGCGGTCCGGTGATCCCCTGGGAGGCGCGGTACTCGACGATCGCCTGGCTGGTCGCGGCGATGTGGGCGTCGTTGAAGGCGCCGTCGAGGGAGGAACCGCGGTGACCGGAGGTGCCGAAGACCACCTGCTGATCGGGATTGTCGGGATCGGGCTTGATGTCGTAGTAGGCCGAGACGACCGCGTCGACGTCGATGAGATCTTGTTCCTGGGCCGGCTGCCCAGCGCGTGGATGAGCCATGGCCCACATCCTGCCACCAGGACGCCCCTGTGCGTGGGGGCGACTGCAGGACGGCTCGAGGTCGGACGGGCCCTGTCCCGAGTCCTTGAGGGTTCTGCTTGAATGAGGGACATGTCAGCACAGTCGTTCAATCGTCCCGGAGCCGTGGACCTGTCAGACCTGGCAGCCAGGGCCCACACCAGCACCACCGCAGCACCTTCAGGTCCGGGAGGCGCCAGCTGGGTCGCGACGGTCAGCGACGAGCAGGGCTTCAACGACTACATCCAGAAGTCCATGCAGCACCCGGTTCTGCTGGAGTTCACCTCCGTCAAGGCCAACACCCAGGCGATGGACGCCGATCTGGACCGGATCACCAACGAGGCCGCCGGACGCTGGATCCTGGTGCGCATCGACGTCGACGCCGCTCCCCAGCTCGCCCAGGCCCTCAACGTCCAGGCCCTGCCCACGATCCTGCCGGTGGTGGCCGGTCAGCCGATCGCCCAGCCGATTCAGGGAACCCTGTCGGCCGACCAGATCACCCAGCTCACCGACCAGGTGACGAAGGTGGCGGTGGCCAACGGCATCGCCGGCAGTGCCGCACCGGTCTCCCAGGCACCCGCCTCCGCACCCGACGACGCGGCGGCACCCGACCCCCGCACCGCGGCCGCCGAGGCGCTGGTGCAGCAGGGCCGCTACGCTGATGCGGTGGCGGCCTACGACGAGTTGCTCGCCAAGACCCCCAATGACCCGGTGCTCACCGCAGGAAAGGTCGGAGCCGCCACCCTGCAGCGTCTGGACGGCAAGGACCCGGCGGCCCTGGTGGCCGCCGCCGATGCCGCGCCCGGCGATCTGGACGCCCAGCTGGCCGCCGCCGATGCCGAGTTGATGGGCGGGGATCCCGGCAAGGCCTTCAACCGGATCCTCGCGGTGATCAGGACCACTCGCGACGAGGACCGGGACCGGGCAAGGGTCCGTCTCCTGGAGCTCTTCTCGATGGTCGGGGAGGATCCCGCGGTGGCCCAGGCCCGCCGTTCGCTGGCCGCAGCACTGTTCTGAGCGCCGGGTCGCTCTGCTGTGGGCGTGACTCTGCAGTCGCAGACGACCTGGTCACGCCCATAGCATGGCCCCATGGACTGGACCGATTACTCGGGTGCCCTCTTTGATCTGGACGGCGTCCTCACCCCGACCGCTGTGATCCACCGGAAGGCCTGGAGTGAGATGTTCAACTCCTTCCTGGCCGAACACCCCGGCGCCAGGGCCTACACCGATGAGGACTACTTCCAGTTCGTCGACGGCAAACCCCGCTACGACGGGGTTCGTGCGGTGCTCGCCGACCGCGGCATCGCGATCGACGAGGGCAGCCCCGACGACCCGCCCCAGGCCCAGACCATCTGCGGGCTGGGCAACCGGAAGAACGACGCCTTCGTCGAGATCCTGTCCCGCGACGGCATCGGCCCCTACCAGGGCTCCCAGCGACTGGTCGACTGGTTGGCGGCCCAGCGCATCGAGATGGGGGTGGTCTCCTCCTCCCTCAACGCCGAGGCGGTGCTGAGGGCCTCGGGCCTGCGCAGCCGGTTCGATGTCGTCGTCGACGGTGTGGTGGCCGCCGCCGAGGGTCTGGCGGGCAAGCCCGCCCCCGACACCTATCTGCGCGGGGCGCAACTGCTGGGTCTGGAACCGTCGCGCTGCGTGGTCTTCGAGGACGCCGTCTCGGGGGTGGCGGCCGGTGCTGCCGGGCACTTCGGTCTGGTGGTCGGGGTCGACCGGGGGGTCGGCCGGGACCGGCTGCTCGCCTCGGGGGCCGACATCGTGGTGGACGATCTGAAGGAGGTCATCAAGTGAATCCCGACGGCGCACAGCATCTGGCAGATCCGAGACGACTGAGGTTCCACGACGACCCGATCGACCGTTTCCGCTTCCCCGACGACCAGTGGGCCCTGGTGGAGACCCAGCCCAGCACCGAGGACCTCGGCAAGACCGAGACCCTCTTCTCGGTCGGCAACGGATACCTGGGCATGCGCGGCAACCCGTCCGAGGGACGTGACACCCACACGCACGGCACTTTCATCAACGGATTCCATGAGGTCTGGGACATCCACCACGCGGAGAACGCCTACGGCTTCGCCCGCACCGGCCAGACCATCGTCAACGTGCCCGACTCCAAGCTCATGAAGCTCTACGTCGACGACGAGCCCCTGCTGCTGTCGGCCAATGAGCTGCAGTCCTACAAGCGCTGGCTGGACTTCCGCGAGGGGGTGCTGCGCCGTGAACTGGTATGGCGGACACCCGCCGGCAAGCTGGTCCGGGTGGCGACCTCCCGGATGGTCTCCTTCACCCAGCGGCACCTCGCCCTGATGAGCATCGAGGTCACCATGCTCGAGGGCGACGCCCCGGTGGTGATCAGCTCCCAGATCCTCAACCGTCAGGACGGCCAGGACGAGTACCACGTCCCCGGCGCCTCCCTGGGGGAGGGCCTGGACAACGATCCGAGGAAGGCCCAGCGGCTCGGCGACCGGGTCCTGGAGCCCCAGCTGCACTGGCACTCCGACCGCAGGATGATCCTCGGCTTCCGCACCGCCCGCTCCCGGATGACCCTGGCGGTCGGCGCCGACCACTTCATCGACACCGAGAACGCCTACGACGAGATCATCGACACCACCTCCGAGATGGGCAAGAAGGTCTACCAGATCGAGGCGAAGCAGGGTCAGCCGATCCGGATCCAGAAGTCGGTCGCCTACCACACCTCCCGCGGGGTGCCGGTCACCGAACTCTTCGACCGGGTGCGACGCACCCTGGACCGGGTCCGGGACCGGGGCACCGAGTGCTACTACGACTCCCAGCGGGAGTGGTTGAAGGACTACTGGGACACCGCCGACGTGCGGATCAAGGGGGCGCCGACCGGCGTCCAGCAGGCCGTCCGCTGGAACCTCTTCCAGATCGCCCAGGCCGCCGCCCGGGCCGATCAGCGCGGCATCCCCGCCAAGGGGGTGACGGGCTCGGGGTACGAGGGCCACTACTTCTGGGACACCGAGGTCTACGTCATCCCGATGCTCACCTTCACCCATCCCCGGCTCGCCGAGAATGCGCTGCGGTTCAGGGTCAACACGCTGGCCCAGGCCCAGTCGCGGGCCGCCGAGCTGTCGGAGCAGGGGGCGCTGTTCCCGTGGCGGACGATCACCGGCGAGGAGGCCTCGGCCTACTACGCCGCCGGCACCGCCCAGTACCACATCAACGCCGACATCGCCCACGCCCTGATGACCTACGCGTGGGCCACCCGGGACAAGAACTTCCTCTTCCACGACGCCGCCCCGGTGATGATCGAGACCGCCCGGATGTGGGCCGATCTGGGATTCTGGCGGGTCAACGGGGGACGCCAGTTCCACATCCACGGGGTCACCGGGCCCGATGAGTACACCACGGTGGTGAACAACAACTTCTACACCAACGTGATGGCCCGGGCGAACCTCTTCGACGCCGCCGCGCTGATGCGCAGGATGGCCGAGGAGGACCCGCTGTGGTTCGAGCACCTGTGCGCCGAGCGTCATCTCAGCGTCGATGAGATCGGGGCCTGGGAGGAGTGCGCCGAGGGGATGGTGATCCCCTTCGACGAGACCTTCGGCATCCATCCCCAGGACGACCAGTTCCTGGAGCGGGAGTTGTGGGACCTGGCCAACACCCCCGCCTCCAAGCGGCCCCTGCTGCTCCACTACCACCCGCTGGTGATCTACCGCTTCCAGGTGCTCAAGCAGGCCGACGTGGTGCTGGCGATGTTCCTCCAGGGTCAGGACTTCACCCAGGCGGTCAAGCTCGCCGACTTCGAGTACTACGACCCGATCACCACCGGTGACTCCAGCCTGTCCTCCCTGGTCCAGTCGATCATCGCCGCGGAGGTGGGCCACCAGGAGATGGCCATGGAGTACTTCCGCGAGGGCCTGTACTGCGACCTGTCGGACTCCCACGGCAACTCCTCGGATGGCGTCCACGTCGCCTCCACGGGAGGGATCTGGGGGTGCCTGGTCAACGGCTTCGGCGGGATGCGCTACTACAAGGGCAGGCTGAGTTTCGATCCCCGGCTGCCCGCCGACTGGACCTCGATCCGCTACCACCTGGTGCTGTCGGGCAAGGTGCTGGAGGTCGAGCTGCAGCGCGACGAGATCATCTTCACCCTCACCTCGGGCCGCGAGCTGGACGTCACCGTGCGCGGTGAGCAGATCCATCTCGGCGACCAGCCGGTCCATGTGCCGCTGGCCGACCAGGGGCCGCTGCGTCCCATTCTCAACGGGAGCTTCCCGGTAGCCGGCCTGCGCCGGGCCGACGGATCCCTGGTGACAGCCGAGGTGCCCGACGCCGTCCCGGAGGCGGTGCCCTCCCCGCGGTCCTCGACCCCGGCGATGAGCCTGGCCGATCCGCACGCCACCTGAGCCGTCCAGGACCGGAACGCCGTGATGGCCGCGACCCGGTGGTCGCGGCCATCACGGCGTTCAGTCGGTCCAGTTAGTGCTGTCAGTTCAGACAGTGCCGCCAGTCCCGACGGGGCCCTCGGGGTGCCGGGGGACCGTCGGCCCCCAGCACCCCGCAGCCCTCAGCTGGTGGTGACCGAGATCACCTCGGTGGAGGTGTCGACATGGTCGGCGGGGATCCCCGTCACCTTGGCGAAGGCGAACCCGTTGGTCACCAGCACCGGGGTGATGTTGGAGTACCCGGCGTCGGCGATGACCTTCTTGTCGAAGACCACCAGGGGCTGGCCGGCGGTGACGGTGTCACCGGCGCTGACCTTGACGTCGAATCCCTTGCCGCCCAGTTCGACGGTGTCGACGCCGACATGGATGAGCAGTTCGACGCCGTTGTCCAGCTTCAGCCCGAAGGCGTGGCCGGAGTCGGGGGCGGTCACCACGGTGCCGTCGGCCGGCGCGTAGACGGTGTCTCCCTCGGGTTCGATCGCGATGCCCTGGCCCACAACACCGGTGGAGAACACCGGATCGGGGATCTCGGTGATCGGCAGTGCCCGGCCCCACCAGTGGAGAGGTGATCGCGAAGGTCCGTGACCCGGCCTCAGAAGCCGCACCGGAGGAGGCGGCCGCCTCGCCGGAGGCTGCCGGGGCACTCCCAGGTCCCGTCACGTCGGTGGACACCGGGGTGGCCGTGCTGCCGACCGCGGCGGTGGCTGGGGCACTCACCGGAGCCGTGCTGGCCGGGGCGCTGTCGGCGGCCGCGGCGGCATTCTTGGTGGCCAGTGCCTCGGCCTTCTGCTCGGCGGTCCGGTAGTCGCGGATGATCACCATCGCCATCGAGGCGAAGAAGGCCGCACCGATCGCGATGCAGTACAGCGGGATCTTGTTGAAGGCCGGGATGGTGAGCAGGGAGGTGAAGACGAAGGCGCTGGTGTGCAGCCCGCCGCCGATCCCGATGATCACTCCGCCCAGCAGGCAGCCGACCAGCATCGACGGGTAGACCCGCTTGTAGCGCAGATGGATGCCGTAGAGGGAGGGTTCGGAGATGCCGCCGACCAGGCCGGCGACCAGGGCTCCGGTGGCCGTCTGGCGCATCGTCGGATCCTTGTCCCTGACCGCCAGCACCAGGACACCGGCGGTGGCGCCGAAGCAGGCGAAGTTCCAGGCGCCCATCGGGCCCTGGATGAAGTCGTACCCGAGGGTCTGGATGTTGAGCAGCATGATGGCGTTGATCGGCCAGTGCAGGCCCAGCGGCACCATGAAGGGATAGACCAGCGGGATGACGATGGCGAAGATGAAGGGTGACAGGTTGTTCACCGCGCTGAGGCCCTTGGCCAGGTAGGCGCCGGCGTAGACGCCGATCGGTCCGATGATGAAGGCGGTCAGCGGGAGCATGATGAGCATCGCCAGAAAGGGCACGAAGATCAGCTGGAGGTTCTCCGGCACGATCCTCTTCAGCCCCTTCCACAGCGGCCCCAGCACCGCCGCCATCAGGAGCGGCGGGAAGACCTGGGATCCGTAGTCGAAGATCGTCAGCGGGGCTCCGAAGACGTGGACCACGCTGACGGTGGAGCCGGCGATGGTTGCCGACTCCGCGACACTCTTGAGGGCCGAGAACCCCGGCAGCATGACGATCGCCATGATCGCGAAGCCGACCCAGGGGTCGGCGCCGACCTTCTTGGAGGCGTTGTAGGCCACCATCAGCGGAAGGAAGTAGAAGACCGTCTTCCAGGTGAGGTTGATGAACTGCCAGGAGGGGGACAGTGGGACCCGCGGGTCGGCCCAGTTGCCGATCACACCGGTGGTCGCCATCAGCGACATGAAGGTGATGAACAGCGAGGCGCCGAGCAGGGCTCCGATGATCGGACGGAAGGAGTCCGAGAGGAACTCGAAGAAGCTGTCGAGCCAGCTGAACTTCCCGCGTGGGCCTCCGGACCGTGCGGCGGCCTTGATCGCCGCATCGGTCTTGGCCCCCGATCCCGCCGACGATCCGCCGGTCATCTCCGGCAGGTCCATGATCTCGTTGAAGACGGTGGTGACGGCACCCCCGATGACCACCTGGTAGCGGTCCCCGCTCTGGGGGACCGCCCCCATCACGCCGGGGATCTGCTCGACGGTCGGGGTGTTGACCACCGACCCGTCGACGAGCTGGAACCGCAGGCGGGTGGCGCAGTGGGTGAGGCTGGCGATATTGCCCGGCCCACCCACCGCCTTCACTATCTCAGCTGCTGGTGAGGACATGACGATGGCCTTCCTTGGACGTGGTCTTCACAACGCCTCGGTCGAGGCATTGCCGGCAAGCTTAATGTCTGCGCACGTCAACATCGCCAGGTCAGGCGGTGTGTTCACTGCTGGGCGGGCCGGTCCTCCTCGGACTGAGACTCGTCCTGGTCGTCGGCGGACAGCGCGTCCTGGTCCTGGTACTTCAGCCACACCGTGCCCATCGGCGGCACCACCAGGGTGGCGCTGGCGGGGAAGTCCCCGAAGGGTTCCTCGGAGGCGACGATCTGGCCGAGATTGCCGTACTGGCCGGTCCCGTCGTAGCGCTTGATGTCGGTGTTGAGGATCTCCTTCCAGACCCCTGGGAACGGAAGCCCGGTCTCGTGGTTGGTCTGGGGGTTGGGGGAGAAGTTGGTGAAGCAGGCGATGACGTGGCCGTCCTTGTCGCGCCGCAGCCAGGAGAACATGTTCTCCTGGGCGTCGTTGGCGTCCAGCCAGGCGAATCCCTCCGGGTCGTAGTCGAGCTGCCACAGCTCGGGATGGGCCCGGTAGATCAGGTTGAGATCGCGGAACAGCCGCTTGAGTCCGCCGTGGCCCCACATGTCGGCGACGTACCACTCCAGGCTCACCGACTCGTCGAACTCGTGACGCTGGCCGAACTCCTGACCCATGAAGATGAGCTGCTTGCCCGGGAAGGCCCACATGTAGGAGTAGAAGGCGCGCAGGGTGGCGAACTGCTGCCAGTCGTCGCCCTGGATCTTGTTGATCATCGCCTCCTTGCCGTGCACCACCTCGTCGTGGCTGATCGGCAGGATGAAGTTCTCCGAGTACTGGTAGACCATCGCGAAGGTCATCTCATTGTGGTGGTACTGCCGGTGGAAGGGGTTGAGTCCCAGGTATCCCAGGGAATCGTTCATCCACCCCATGTTCCACTTGAACCCGAAGCCGAGCCCTCCCTCGTTGACCGGCTTGGTGACACCGGCGAAGCTGGTCGACTCCTCGGCGATCATCAGGATTCCGGGGTGGCGCCGGTACAGGTGGGAGTTGACGTAACGCAGGAAGTCGATGGCGTCCAGGTTCTCCCGGCCGCCGAACTTGTTGGGCACCCACTGGCCCTCGGGGCGCGAGTAGTCCAGGTAGAGCATCGAGGCGACGGCGTCGACCCGCAGGCCGTCGACGTGGAACTCGGAGACCCAGTAGAGGGCGTTGGAGATGAGGAAGGACTTCACCTCGTTGCGCCCGTAGTTGAAGATGTAGGTGCCCCAGTCCAGGTGCTCCCCCTGCCGGGGGTCGGCGTGCTCGTAGAGGGCGGTGCCGTCGAACCGTCCCAGCGCCCAGTCGTCCTTGGGGAAGTGGCCGGGCACCCAGTCCATGATGACCCCGATGCCGGCCTGGTGGAGCTGGTCGATGAGGTAGCGCAGGTCGTCGGGGTTCCCGTACCGGCTGGTGGGGGAGTAGTAGCCGGTCACCTGGTATCCCCACGAGGGTGCGAAGGGGTGCTCCGACAGGGGCATGAACTCGACGTGGGTGTACCCCTGCCACTGCAGGTAGGAGATGAGGTCATCGGCCAGGTCGCGGTAGCTCAGCCCCTTGCGCCAGCCGCCGAGATGCATCTCGTAGATGCTCATCGGCTCCTGGTAGGCCTTCGAGGCGGTGCGCCGGTCGATCCAGTCGTCGTCCTCCCAGGTGTAGTCGGACTCCCAGACGATCGAGGCGTTGCCGGGGGCCTGCTCGGAGTAGCGGGCCATCGGGTCGACCTTCTCGTGCCAGGTGCCCCACTGGTCGAGGATCCGGTACTTGTACCTGACCCCGGCGCCGACCCCCTCGATGAAGGTCGCCCACACCCCGGAACCGGGGATGAGGTGCAGGTCGTCGCCGTTCCACCAGTTGAAGTCGGCGACCACCTGGACCGCCTTGGCGTTGGGAGCCCACACCGCGAACCGGGTTCCGGTGATCGGTCCGCGCTCGTCATCGTCGACCGTGACGATGTGGGAGCCGAGCCGCTTCCAGGCTTCGGTGTCCCCGCCCGAGTGGAATCCCTCGAGGTCCCATCCGGTCAGTCCTCCAGCGGTGTCGTGAGCCATCTGCGTGGTCCTTCCCTTGCGGTGTCCTGATCGGGCGTCATCGCCGACTCGGAACTGATCGTGGTTGTCCCACCGTATGCCCTGAAGGGGATCCGGGCGGGGGTTTGCAGGAGTGCGGTCGGGATCTGTGCTGCTGGACGTCAGCGCTGGAGGTGTCAGTGCTGAAGCTTGAGGATCCGGGCCGGCTGGGCGGGCCACAGCTCGACCCAGTCGTTCTCGGCCCAGACGGTGTCGACCCCGGTGAGTTCGTCGTGCAGGGCGAAGGTGCTGCCCGGCTCCAGGCCCAGGGCCGGCAGATCCAGGTCGACGTGGGCGCTCACCCCGGAGACCGGGTCCAGACCGACCACCACGATGACGACGTCCTCGCCGGCCCGCTTGGAGAAGCACAGCACCTGGTCGTTGTCGGTCGGGTGGATGGTCACGTCGCGCAGCTGCTGGAGGGCCGGATGATCGCGGCGGATCCAGTTGAGCCGGGTGATCAGCTCGATGATGTTCGGCTGGGCCTCCCAGTCCCGCGGCCGGTACTGGTACTTCTCGGAGTTGAGGTACTCCTCGCGTCCCGGAAGGGCCTCGTGCTCGCACAGCTCGAATCCGGAGTACATCCCCCAGGAGGGGCTCATGGTGGCCGCCAGCACCGCGCGGATGGCGAACCCGGCCGGGTTGCCGTCCTGCAGGTAGAGCGGGTTGATGTCGGGGGTGTTGGTGAAGAAGTTGGGCCGGTAGAAGGGGCTGGTCTGCTGGGAGACCTCGGTGAGGTACTGCTCCAGCTCCCACTTCTCGGTGCGCCACACGAAGTAGGAGTAGCCCTGCTGGAATCCCGCCTTCGCCAGCGCCTGCATCATCTCGGGGCGGGTGAAGGCCTCGGCCAGGAAGATCACCTCGGGGTGACGCCGGTGCATCTGCTCCATCAACCAGGCCCAGAAGTTGACCGGCTTGGTGTGCGGGTTGTCGACCCGGAAGATGTGCACCCCGTGGGAGATCCAGAACTCCAGCAGCCGCACCACCTCGTGGTAGATCCCCTCCGGGTCGTTGTCGAAGTTGACCGGGTAGATGTCCTGGTACTTCTTCGGCGGGTTCTCGGCGTAGGCGATGGTGCCGTCGACCCGGGTGGTGAACCACTCCGGGTGGCTGGTCACCCATGGATGGTCGGGGGAGGCCTGCAGGGCGAAGTCAAGAGCCACCTCCAGGCCCAGCTCGCCGGCGCGGGCCACGAACCGGTCGAAGTCCTCGAGGCTGCCCAGATCCGGGTTGACGGCGTCGTGGCCGCCCTGCGCCGATCCGATCGCCCAGGGCGAACCCGGATCGAAGGGTCCCGGTTCCAGGGAGTTGTTGGCCCCCTTGCGGAATGCCGTGCCGATCGGGTGGATCGGCGGCAGGTAGACGACGTCGAATCCCATCCTGGCGGCGGCCTCCAGCCGCTCGTAGGAGGACTCGAAGGTCCCCGAGACCCAGGACCCGTCGACATTGCGGTGGGCCCCCTGGGACCGTGGGAAGAACTCGTACCAGGAGCCGTAGAGGGCGCGACGGCGCTCCACCTGCAGGGGGGTGGGCCGACTGACGGTGCGTAGATCGCGGGGGGAGTCGACGACCATCACCCGCGCCAGCTCGGGGTTCTCGACGACCTCGGCCAGCAGCTGATCGGCGGGACGGCCCGGATCCAGCGCCTCGGTCGCCCTCCCGATGATCTCCACCGCCGCGGAGCGTCCGGCGGCCTGTGCACGGTCGGCGGCGCGGTCGAAGAGTTCACGACCCTCGGCGCAGACCAGATCGATGTCGATGCCGGCCTGCAGCTTGGCCGCGGCGTTGTGGTGCCAGGTGCCCCAGGTGTGCGACCAGGCCTCCACGTGCATCAGCCAGTCGCCCTCGCAGAAGGCGTGCACCCGGGCGGTCCAGATGTCCAGACCGATCGGCTCGACCTGGGTCATGTCGGTGACCACCCGCTTGCCCCGGGGGCTGGTGAGCACCACCGAGGCGCCGACCAGGTCGTGGCCCTCGCGGAAGACATTCGCCGAGACGGTGAACTCCTCGTCGACCACCGCGTAGGCGGGCAGCCGGCCGTCCTCGACCACCGGCTGGACGTTGCGGATCGGGATCCGCCCGAAGCCGCGCAGCGGCAGTGCACCGGGGGTGTCGATGGCGTCGGGATCGTGTGGGGGCCGGGCTCCGGCGGCCAGCCTCATCAGGGCGGCGATGTCCTCGGCGCTGGGGGCCTGCGGATCGGCCGCCGACCCGGAGGGGAGGCCGCCCGAGGGCTTGCTCGCCTCATCGGCGGCGGGCTGGAGGGGGGCACTGCGATGAGGGGGACGCTTGGGGGCCATGGAACTCTCCTGGCTGGGATCGACGCTGATTTTCCTCCGGACGGCGTCCACGCTACCGGGATGCCCCGACGCTGTCAGGTGGGCGCTGACGGATCGTCGATCGGAACGGTCCCGGCGGGTTCCCGCGCGCCCCTGGGCGGGAGCCCGCCCGTGGGCGATCGCGCACCATTCGCGCGCGGTCGTATAGGGTGCGCGTCGTGCGTGCTATTCGACGATTCATCGTCCAACCCGTGCTTCCGGAACCCCTCAAGCCACTGAGCAGGCTGGCCACCAATCTGCGGTGGAGCTGGAACCTGGACACCCGAGCCCTTTTCGGCGACATCGATCCGGCATTGTGGGAGGAGGTCGACCACGACCCGTTCAAGCTGCTGGCGCGGACTCCCAGCGACCGGCTCGACATCCTGGCCCACGACAAGCGCTTCCTGCGCCGCCTGGAGCTGACGGTCGCCGACCTCGACGAGTACCTCACCGGTGATCTGTGGTTCCAGAAGTGGGCCAAGGAACACCCCGAGGCACCGCGCACGATCGGATACTTCTCCGCCGAGTTCGGCATCACCAAGGTGCTGCCGCAGTATTCCGGCGGCCTGGGAATCCTGGCCGGCGACCACCTCAAGGCGGCCTCCGACAACGGCGTCCCGATCATCGGCGTCGGACTGTTCTATCGGCACGGCTACTTCCGCCAGTCCCTCAACGCCTCGGGCTGGCAGCAGGAGCGCTACCCGGTGCTGGACGCCAACGAGATGCCGGTGACCCAGCTGCGCGACGGAGACGACCCGGTGCTCATCCCGGTCCAGATCTTCGGCAACGAGGTCAAGGCCCAGGTCTGGGTGGTCCAGGTCGGTCGCGTCCCTCTGCTGATGCTCGACACCGACATCGACGCCAACCCCGGCCCGATGCGCGAGATCACCGACCAGCTGTACGGCGGGGACGCCGAGCACCGGCTCGTCCAGGAGGTGCTGCTGGGAGTCGGCGGGATGCGGGCCCTGCGCGAGTACTGCCGGGTCAGCGGCCACGCCGTCCCGGAGGTCTACCACGCCAACGAGGGTCACGCCGGATTCCTCGGCCTGGAGCGGATCCGCGAGTACATGGAGACCGGTGACGACTTCGACACCGCTCTGGAGCGCACCCGCGCCGGCAACGTCTTCACCACCCACACCCCGGTTCCGGCCGGCATCGACCGGTTCCCGATCGACCGGGTCCGCGACCAGTTCAGCGGCTTCGGCCCGCTGCCGATCGACCGGGTGCTCGACCTGGGTCGGGAGACCTATCAGGGCGGAGACCCCGGCATCTACAACATGGCGGTGCTCGGATTCCGCGCCGGGCAGCGCGCCAACGGCGTCTCGGAGCTTCACGGTGAGGTCTCCCGTGAGATGTTCCACGGCCTGTGGCCGGGATTCGCCGCCGCCGAGGTGCCGATCGGATCGGTCACCAACGGCGTCCATCACCTCACCTGGATCCACCCGGAACTGCTCAACCTGATGCAGCCGGTGGTCGGCGACTCCGGACCGCAGATCCACGACGGCTGCGACTGGACCGCCCTCAACCGGGTCGGCGATCAGACCCTGTGGAGCGCCAAGCGGCACATGCGCACCGCGATGATCGAGATGGCCCGCAAGCGGCTGCACGCCAGCTGCCGGTCCCGGGGAATCTCCTCGGACTGGGTGGACGACGCCCTGGACCCCAATGTGCTGACCTTCGGGTTCGCCCGTCGCGGCGCCTCCTACAAGCGCCTCACCCTGATGCTGTCGGATCCCGAGCGACTCAAGAGGCTGCTCAACGACCCGGCCACCCCCATCCAGATCGTCATCGCCGGCAAGGCTCACCCGGCCGACAATGTCGGCAAGGGCCTCATCCAGCAGATGGTCCAGTTCGCCGACCAGGAGGATGTCCGCGGCAAGATCGTCTTCCTGCCCGACTACGACATCTCCCTGGCCCGTCCGCTCTACCCGGGCTGCGATGTCTGGATGAACAACCCGCTGCGTCCCCTGGAGGCCTGTGGCACCTCCGGCATGAAGGCCGCTCTCAACGGTGCGGCGAACCTGTCGGTGCGCGACGGATGGTGGGACGAGTGGTACGACCCGCGGTTCGGCTGGGAGATCCCCTCGGCCGAGGGGATCAGCGATCCCACCGCCCGTGACGCCCAGGAGGCCGAGTCCCTCTACGACATCATCGAGAACGAGATCGTCCCGAAGTTCTACAACCGCGACTCCCACGGGCTGCCGACCGCATGGTTGAAGATGATGCGCGACACCGTCCAGATCCTCGGGCCGAAGATCCTGGCCTCCCGGATGGTCAGCGACTACGTCGAGAAGCTGTACACCCCGGCCGCCGTGTCGTCGCGTCAGGTGGAGGGACAGGCCGCCGCCGATCTGGCCGCCTGGAAGCGCAAGGTGCGCGCCGCCTGGCCGAAGGTCCAGGTGCGCCGGGTGGAGTCCAGCCTCAGCGACCGGGTCGCGATGGGCGCCGAGGTGCCATTCGCCGCCTGGGTCGACCTGGACGGGCTGAATGCCGAGGACGTCGG
The DNA here is from genome assembly GCF_000425285.1 of Acidipropionibacterium jensenii DSM 20535. Taxonomy (GTDB): domain Bacteria; phylum Actinomycetota; class Actinomycetes; order Propionibacteriales; family Propionibacteriaceae; genus Acidipropionibacterium; species Acidipropionibacterium jensenii. The sequence continues at coordinate 113,772 of NZ_AUDD01000008.1, forward strand.
GGTCCAGGTGGTCCTGGGTCAGGTGGACGCCGATGACTGGCTGCACGACCTGGAGATCGTCCCGATGACCCTGGACGGCACCAATGAGCGGGGAATCTCCCACTTCTCCGCCACCGTCAAGGCCAAGGATCCCGGTTCCTGGGGGTGGACGGTGCGCGCGGTTCCGAAGAACCCGCTGCTGGCCGGCGACGTGGAGATGGGTCTGGCCGCGGTCGCTCCGGGGGAGTGACTCGCTGTCTGAGCACCATCTGACAGCGCACCATCAGGAAAGAGGTCTGGTCGAGTTCGGGGCACTACAAGCACCCGAACTCGACCAGACCTCTTTTGTGTCTGGACGCGTCCTGCGTCCGGACGCGAGGGCCGACCCGCCATGGGCCGGACCTCCCGGCCCTTACTCGGCGGTGGCCGGGGAGATGGCGGCCCAGTCGGGACCCATCTGGGCCGAGGTGAGGTGATCGGCCTCATCGGCCTGCGTCGCGGGCTCCGGAACGGCGGTCAGATCGCCCTCCAGAATGATCACTGAGCGCGGCGGCAGGACCAGCGAGCTGGACGCGGCCAACGGACCCTCGGGCACCTCGTCGGGCTCGGCGGTGTGGGCCACCATGGTCCACGAGCCGCACCAGTGCGCCGAGGGCAGCACGACGTCGATCGGGTCGGCGCCGCGGTTGTACCAGACCAGCATCGCCTCGTGCTCGTCGGAGGTGTAGCGCCCCAGCACCGTGCGGCCCCCGTCGTGCCAGTCCTCGGCGGCCATCTCGCCGCCCTGGCCCGAGAGCCAGGTGAGCTCGACGCGGCCGGTCGGTTCGCCGTCGGCGTCCAGCACCTCCTCGCGCTGCCGGTAGGTCGTCGGCCGCAGGGTGGGGTGGTCGGCGCGCAGCTGCGACAGGGTGGTCATGAGATCGGTGAGATCGGTCCACGACTTCGCCTCCTCCCAGTCCACCCAGGAGATCGGGGAGTCCTGGCAGTAGGCGTTGTTGTTGCCCTGCTGGGTGCGGCCCAGCTCATCGCCGGCGACGATCATCGGGACACCGGCCGAGGTCATCAGGGTGGCCAGGAAGTTGCGGATCTGGCGATGCCTCAGGGCATTGACGGCAGGGTCCTCGGACTCGCCCTCCCAGCCGCAGTTCCACGACCGGTTGTCATTGGAGCCGTCGTGGTTGTCCTCGCGGTTGGCTTGGTTCTGCTTCATGTTGTAGGTGACCAGGTCGCGCAGCGTGAAGCCGTCATGGGCGTCCACGAAGTTGATCGAGGCGCCGGGGAAGCCGTAGAGATCGTCAGATCCCGACAGCCGGGTGGCCAGCTCGTGGACCCCCTCGGTGGCGCCGCGCCAGAAGTCGCGCACGTAGTTGCGGTACCGGTCGTTCCAACAGCTCCAGTCGTCTCCCCAGCGGCCCACCTGGTAGCCGTAGGGGCCGAGGTCCCAGGGCTCTGCGATGTGCTTGACCTGGCTGAGCACCGGGTCCTCGCGGATGAGCTTCTTGAAGGGGTGGTTCTGGTCGACGCCGTGGTCGGCGTCGCGGATCAGGGTGGTCGCCAGATCGTAGCGGAAGCCGTCGACCCCCATCTCGGTGACCCAGTAGCGCAGTGAGTCGGCGATCATCTCCAGGACGCCCGGATTGGCGGTGTTGACCGAGTTCCCGCAACCGGTGACGTCGTAGTCGTTGCGGTGGTCATTGGTGAGCCGGTAGTAGGTGTTGTGGTCGATGCCGCGGAAACACAGCGTCGGGCCCTCGTGGCCGCCCTCCCCGGTGTGGTTGTAGACGACGTCGAGGAGAACCTCGATGCCGGCGCGGTGGAACTGGGTCACCATCTCCTTGAACTCGCGGACCTGCTCGCCGGTGGTGCCGACCGAGCAGTAGGCGGCGTGCGGCGCGAAGAAGCCCAGGGAGTTGTAGCCCCAGTAGTTCTTCAGACCCTTGCCGACGATGAAGGGCTCGGAGACGAAGTGGTGAATGGGCAGCAGCTCGATGGTGTTGACGCCGATGCTGGTGAGGTGCTCGATGACCGCCGGGTAGGACAGTCCGGCGTAGCTGCCCCGCAGATGCTCGGGCACCAGCGGGTGCAGCCGGGTGTAGCCCTTGACGTGCGTCTCGTAGATGACGCACTCCTCGATCGGACGTCGACGGGCGATCGGCTCGGGGGCCGGGGTGGACCTCACGACCACCGACATCGGAACCGCCGAGGCGGAGTCGCGGGTGTCGGGGGTGTAGTTGGACTCCTCGGTGTGGTCCAGGATCGGCCCGGAGTAGTCGACCCCGGCGGTGATGGCCCGGGCGTAGGGATCCATCAGCAGTTTGGCCGGGTTGAACCGCATGCCGGCGCCGGGATCCCAGGGGCCGTGCACCCGGAAGCCGTAGAGCTGTCCCTCGGTGATGTGGTCGACGAAGACGACCCACACACCGTCGGAACCCATCTCCATGTGCACATTGCGCTGACTGCGGTCGGTGTTCACCAGGGCCAGTTCGACCTGGCTGGCGCGGGGAGCCCACAACCCGAACCGGCAACCGCCGTTCATCAGCTGGGCCCCCAGCACACTGGAATCAGTGGGAGAGGGCACGGGCAATGTCTCGGCAAGAGCTTGAACCATGAAATTGAGGACCTACCTGCTCGCGGATGCCGCCGGTGAGACGACAGGAAATCGTAGCCCGGCTCGCACTAGGGTTTCACTCAGATGGGGATATTCCCCGTCAAGCGGATTCATTCGCCATGTCGTACGCCGCACGCTAGGCGGCTGGTGACGAAGGTTCCGGGCCCCTCGGCCGAGGTGTCGGGCGGTACCCTGCCGCGGTGAGCGCAATGACCAGCACATCGGGACCCTCCGGCGGGCCGGGACGCAGCGGGGACCGGACCCACGAGGGGTGTCGGGACGGGGGGCGGACGGCTGCGCCGGCCTCCCGCAGCTACCTGGACCATGCCGCGACCAGCCCGTTGAGACCCGGCGCGCTGGCGGCGGTGGTCGCCACCGGAGCGGTCGCCAACCCGGCCGCCGTGCACACCGCGGGACGTCGCGCTCGAGCCATGCTGGACGATGCCAGGGAGCAGATCGCCTCCCTGCTGGGAGTTCGGCCCCTGGAGATCGTCCTCACCTCCGGGGGGACGGAGGCCGACACCCTGGCACTGCTGGGGGCCGGCGGTGCGGGAACGGTCGGGATCTCGGCGGTGGAGCACGCGGCGATCGCCGGTCTGACCGCCCCCGGGCTGATGGGCGAGCGGGCCCGGGTGCTCCCGGTCGACGCCGACGGCGTGGTCGATCCGTCGTCGATCGCGGCTCTGGACGCACCTGGACTGGTGAGTGTGATGACGGCCAACAACGAGACCGGCACCCTGGAGCCGGTCGCCGAGTGCGCCCGGCAGGCCCACCGGGCCGGCGCCCTGTTCCACACCGATGCCGTCCAGGCCCTGGGGCATCTGCCGGTCGAGCTCGCCGAGTGGGATGTCGACCTGGCCTCCTTCTCGGCCCACAAACTCGGGGGACCGGTCGGGATCGGGGCCCTGTGGGTCCGTCGCGGGGTCACGGTGGCACCGGTCGCCGCCGGTGGTCGTCAGGAGGCCGGGCTGCGGTCCGGCACTCAGATGGTCGCTCTGGCCAGGGGTTTCGCGGCGGCTCTTGACGAGGCCGTCGCCGAGATGGGCCGGCGCACCGAGCTGTGGGGCAGGCTGCGGTCCCGGCTGGTGGAGGCGGCTGGTGCGATCGAGGGGGTCCGGGTCGACGGCGGGGACCGGGTGAGTGCGGCGGTCTGCCATCTCAGCGTGGCCGGGGCCCGGGGGGAGAATCTGCAGCTGCTGCTGGATGCCCGGGGGATCGACTGCTCCACCGGGTCGGCCTGCCATGCCGGGGTGGCCGCTCCGAGCGAGGTGATGCTGGCGATGGGGCGCTCCCGCCAGCAGGCCTCCTCCTGCCTGCGGTTCTCCTTCGGGCCGGAGACCACGGTGGCCGAGATCGACAGGCTGGCCGCCCTGCTTCCCGAGGTCGTCACGCAGGCGCGTGCGGTGCGTTGAGTGCAGGCGCGCTGCGGCGGGGCGCGGGTAGCATGGGCCGCCGTTGAAAGGGGACCGACATGAGAGTTCTGGCCGCAATGTCGGGAGGAGTCGACTCCGCGGTGGCCGCCGCCCGGCTGGTCGCCGCCGGTCACGACGTCACCGGCGTCCATCTCGCCCTGTCGCGCACCCCACTGGCCTACCGCGAGGGGTCGCGGGGCTGCTGCTCCCTCGAGGACTCCTTCGACGCCCGGCGGGCCGCCGACCGGATCGGCATCCCCTTCTACGTGTGGGACTTCTCGGAGCGGTTCGCCGAGGAGGTGATCCACCCCTTCATCGACGAGTACCGGGCGGGTCGCACCCCCAACCCGTGCCTGCGCTGCAACGAGCGGATCAAGTTCGCCGCCGTCCTGGAGCGGGGCCTGGATCTCGGCTTCGACGCGGTGGCGACCGGCCACTACGCCCGGCTGGAGACCCGCGAGGGGATCACCAGGATGCGCCGTGCGGTCGACCCCGGCAAGGACCAGTCCTATGTGCTGGGGGTGCTCAACCAGGAGCAGCTGTCCCACTGCCTGTTCCCGTTGGGCGACTCCTACAAGACCGAGGTGCGCGCCGAGGCCGCCCGACTGGGGTTGACGGTCGCCGACAAGCCGGACTCCTACGACATCTGCTTCATCCCCGACGGGGACACCGCCGGATGGCTCTCGGACCAGCTGGGCGAGCACACCGGTGAGTTCCGCGACGAGACCGGGGATGTGGTCGGCCACCATGACGGCTACCACCACTTCACCATCGGTCAGCGACGCGGCCTGCACCTGGGAACCCCTGCCTCCGACGGCCGGCCACGCTATGTGCTGGACATCGAACCGGTCTCCAACACCGTGGTGGTCGGCCCCTCCGAGGACCTGGAGGTGCATCGACTGGAGGCCATCCGGCCGGTCTGGTGCTCCGACACCCCCGGAACCGACTCCTGGGTCGGGCAGGTCCAGGTCCGCGCCCACGGCACCCCCGTGGAGGCCCGCGTCCAGCGGGTCGACGGCGGAGTGCGGATGACCCTGCGGACGCCACTGAAGGGAGTGGCGCCCGGCCAGGCGGCGGTGCTCTACGACGGCGACCTGGTGGTCGGATCGGCGACCATCTGCGGCACGGACCGGGCCGGCACCGACATCGTCGGGGCCACCCGGTGAGGGCCACCGCGCTGGGCTCCCTGCCCGGTCGGGACTTCCGCGGGGCGCTCGCCTCGATGGCCGAGTACTTCCCCGATCTGATCCCGCTGCCCGAACTGCCCGATCGGGGTCCCGGGGCAGGGATCCTCGGGCGCGGGACAGCCCAGCTGGAGTCCATCCCGACCGACCTGGGCCCGGCCGGCTGGCGGCTGGCCGACGCCGACGACCGGGCCGCCCGGTCGGCGCGTGCCGGCTGGCGCAGGGATCTCGACGATCTGGAGGAGACCCTGGCCGGGGAGTCCGCCACCGTCAAGATCGGCATCTGCGGGCCCCTCACGCTGGCCGCCGGGGTGCACCTGCGCCACGGCGAGGCGGTCCTCGACGACCCCGGCGCGCTGCGCGACGTCGGCCAGTCGTTGGCCGACGGCCTGGCCGCACAGCAGGCCGAACTGAGCCGCAGGATGCCCGCCGTGGACTGGGTCTGGCAGCTCGACGAGCCGGCCGCACCGGCCGTGCTCGCCGGACGCGTCGCCACCCAGTCGGGACTCCATCGCTATCCCGCGATGGCCCCGCACACCGCCACCGGTCTCATCGGCCCGGTCGTCAACGCCCTCCGGACGGCCGGAGCCGCCCGGGCGGCCCTGCACTGCTGCGCTCCCGGACTGCCCTGGGACCTGCTGGAACGGATCGACATCGACGACCTGCTGGTCGATCGCGACGCACTGGGCCACCAGGATCTCGACCACTGCGCCGAATGGCTGGAGTCGGTCCCCCGGACCGGCAGCGCTGAGCCGGGGGAGTACCGGAGGCTGGGTCTCGGCCTGGTCCCGACCAGTGCACCGGACCGGGTGATCTCGGCCGACCAGATCCTCGACCGGCTGGTCGAGGTGAGCCGACGCATCGGGGTGGACCGACGTCTGGTCCTGAGCGGGTGCATCCTCACCCCGGCCTGCGGACTGGCGTCCTGGTCCCAACCGTCCGCCGCGCGCCAGTGCGAGCAACTCGCCCGCGCCGCACAGCTGGCCGAGGAGGCGCTGCGCGACTGACCGGGCGGACCACGATGGCTACCATGGCCGGGTGGGCATCTTCACCGACCTGAACCTCAACGGACGCGCACCGGTGCGCGTCCAGCCGAAGATCGGCGAATGGGGGCCCAGGGGGGTTCCCTCCACCCGCGCCAAGAAGGTTCAGCGGATCATCGCACCGATCGTCTTCGTCCTGGTGCTGGCCGGACTGGCCGCGCTGTTCTACTTCTTCTATCGGATCCTCATTCCGCAGGGCTGATTCCGCGGGGCTGAGCGCGGCCGGCCAGGCCCGCTCGGTATACTCACAGGCTGAAAGACACGGGGTGCCTCCCATCGTGGGGCTGAGATAACACCCGCCGAACCTGATCTCATTTGCATGAGCGGAGGGATGTCACGATGCGTCGGCGCATGCAATGGTGAACGCTCCGGTGAGCGGTGCGCGGGCCGGCCGGCCGGCCATCCGGATCGACGATGCAAGCTACCGATACCCCCACTCGAGTCATCCGGTGCTGGCCCATCTGAGTCTGACCGCCGCGGTGGGGGAGCACATCGCCCTGGTCGGCCGCTCGGGGTGCGGCAAGTCCACCCTGCTGAGGCTGATCGCCGGCCTGGCCGAACCCGTCACCGGGACCATCGAGGTGCTGGGCCACCGCGACCCCCACGACAGACTGGACGGCTGCGCCATGATGCCGCAGAACGATCTGCTGCTGCCCTGGCTGAGGCTGGTCGACAATGTCGCCATCGGACTGCGCAACAAGGGGGTGGCGCGCCGTGAGGCGCGCACCCGCGCACTGGCGGTGCTGGACCAGTGGGGACTGGCCGAATGGTCCCGGTCCCGGCCCGACAAGCTGTCGGGGGGAATGCGCCAACGCGCCGCCCTGGCCCGTGCCCTGCTGGCCGACAAGCCCGTGCTGCTGGCCGACGAGCCGCTGGGATCCCTGGACGCCATCACCCGTGCGGACGGCCAGCGGTGGCTTCGCCGCGCCGTCCTGGCGGCCGGCGCCACGCTGATCCTGGTGACCCACGACGTCGAGGAGGCGCTGCTGCTGTCCCGGCGGGTCATCCTGCTCGGACCCGCAGGACCGCGACCGGCCGCCGCCCAGGGATCCTGGCCGGGCTGGTTCGACGATGACCGCCGTCGCGAGCAGATCCTGGCCGATCCCCGGTTCGCCGCCGCCCGGACCGCCGTCCTGGAGGCCCTCGGCGACTCCGCGGAGGCCTCTGCGGGGTCCGGCCCGGTGCCGGGGGAATCCCGATGAGGCACCTGATGGCCCGGGTGCTGCCAGCCGCACTCACCGTGCTGCTCGTGCTGGCCGGCTGGATCGGCCTCACCGCCTCCGGACAGGTGGCCGACTACGTCATCCCCTCCCCGGGCTCGGTGCTGGCCTCCCTGATGACGAACTGGCCCGACACCCTGGGCCGGGCCACCATGGTCACCGCCGCCGAGACCCTGGCCGGGGTCGGCGCGGGGGTGGCGGTCGCCGTCGCGATGGTTGTCCTGACCGGCTGCCTGCCCCTGGTCGGGCGCTCCCTGACGCCGTTGCTGGTCGCCTCCCAGGCCATCCCGACGATCGTCATCGGGCCGCTGCTCACCATCGCCCTGGGGTACGGGATGTCCCCGAAGATCATCGTGGTCGCACTGCTGTGCTTCTTCCCGGTGGCTCTCAACCTGATGGCCGGGATCGGTTCTGTGGACCCCCGACTCATCGACGCCATGCGCACCCTGAACGCCGGGCGCAGCGCGCTGTTCTGGCGGGTCCGCCTGCCCCACGCCGCACCCCGCGGATTCGCCGGCCTGCGGGTCTCGGTGACCTTCGCCCCGGTCGCCGCCGTGTTCGCCGAGTACACCGGTTCCACCGACGGCATCGGCTATCTCATGCTCCAGGCCATCCCGCGTCTGGCGACCGACTTCGTCTTCGCCCAGGTGGTGGTGCTCACCGCCCTGTCCGGCCTGTTGCTGGGCGCCGCAACCCTGCTGGAGCGCCTCATCTGCCCCTGGATCACCCCCGAACGAGGAGAATCATGACAGCTGTCCACAACCCCACCCTCAACACACCGATCAGTCGCCGTCGACTGGGCGGCCTGTTCTGCGGCGCACTGGCCGCCGCAGGCCTGGCCGGATGCGGGCGCACCGAGGCCCGGTCGGCGTCCTCCCCGTCGGCGAGCTCGAAGCTGAGCCTGCTGCTGGACTGGAACCCGAACCCGGACCACGTCACCCTCTACACCGCCGTGCACACCGGGGCCTTCACCAAGGAGGGGATCGAGGTCGGCATCCAGAACCCGGCCAACACCGCCGACGCCGCCAAGCAGGTCTCCCTGGGCCAGGTCGACCTGGCCGTCAGCTACGAGCCCGACACCCTCATCGCGGTCGGCCAGGGGCTCGACGTCATCTCGGTGGCCGCCCTCATCCCGGTCAGTCTCACCTCCCTGATCGCCAAGAAGTCGCGGGGGATCACCGCCGGGGCACAGCTCAAGGGCCGGACGGTCGGACTGTCCGGGCTGGCCTCCCAACGGCCCAGCGTGGAGTACATCGCGCGCCGCTCCGGGGTCGATCCGGCCACCATCACGATGCCGAACATCCAGCAGAGCCTCAGCCAGGCCCTGCTCACCGACAAGGTGGACGCCATCTACGGCGGTTTCCGCAACATCGAGGGAATCGAGCTCGCCGAGAAGGTGCCGGTCGACGTCATGCCGGCCACCGAGCTCGGACTTCCCGACTACGCCGAACTGGTGATCATCGCCAGCCGTCGGCGGCTGGCGCAGGAGAAGGGGTACGCCGAGAAGGTGCGGGCCTTCCTGCGGGGACTGGCCGCCGGTCAGAGCGCCGCCCAGAAGGACCACAGCACAGCCGCCGAGGCGATGACCGCCCCGACCAGGGGCTCCTACCAGCCGCAGATGGTCGCCAAGATGGTCGACGCCACCGTCGGGCTGCTGGGAACCGGACCGTTCGGAGTCCAGAAGCCGGCCGACTGGGCGGCCTTCGCCACCTGGATGCACCGCAACGGGCTGCTCGACAAGGCCCTGGACGGAGCCTCGGGCACCACCAACGACTACCTGCCCGCCTGACCCGGCGCGCTGACGTCCCGGCCCGGGCTCACAGCACCAGGTGGACGCCCCACCTGGTGGCCAGGGCCAGGGCCAGGCAGCGCACGAAGAAGCCCACCGTCACCCACACCGAGAAGGACCAGAACCGCATCCTCGTGGTGGCCGAGTAGATGACCACCAGGTAGACCGGCGGGATGCCGGTGATCGCCGAGAAGACCAGGATCGGCATCCCCCAGCGGGGGTTCTCCACCATCCGGGCGACCCGCCCGTTCCACCGGCGCCATCTCTCCCGGCGGGAACCGGGGGGTGGGGCGGTCTTCTCCCGAGGGGCGAACCAGCTCAGCTGGCGACCCTTGCGGACGGCCAGGAACATGATCTGCTTGCCGACGCCGTGGCCCAGGGCCAGGCCGATGGAGACCTCCAGAGGTCCCAGCAGACCGCTGGCCAGGGACCCCACGATGAAGATCTCGGAGTTGAGGACCGGCACGAGGCTGGAGGCGATGCCGAAGCCGAATGCCGAGAGGACCTCGTACCAGAACCGCAGGCTGGTCCACGCCGCGGCCTCAAGGGCAACCACGAATCGCCCCGGATCAGTTCGCGAGTGCGGCCAAGTGCTGCAGCCGGTTGAGCTCGGAGGCCAGGAACTCCGGGCCCCCCTGACGTCCCAGCACCAGACTGCGTCCACCCGACAGCGGGGCGACCGCCACCACGGTGTCGCCCCAGCCGGCCATCCAGCCCTCGTCCAGATCGGTCGAGTGGGTGGCGTCCAGCGGATTGAGCCGGTCCACCGCCTCAGGGGTGAACTCGGGGGCCAGGGCGGTGGAGGTGAGCACGGAGCGATCCGGGCTGAACAGGGCCGCCCACTGGCAGTGGAAGACCACCGGGGTGGCCTCGGTGAGGATCTCGGCGCCATGGGCCGGATCCTCGGCCATCCGGTTGAGAGTGGCGATGTCGGACTCGATGCCCCAGTTCTCCGGGTAGCGCGACAGCCACAGCACCTTCACCCCGTCGAGCATGTCGCAGGCCGACACCAGGGTGTCGGGAAGGGTGCTCGGGGGCAGGGTCAGGATGAAGTCGTCGATGGCGTAGCCGGGGCCCTTCTCCACGATCTCGACCGCGGAGATGTCAGCGTCGACCGTCCCCATCGCAGTGGCGACGAACCCCAGTGAACCCGGGGTGTCGGGAAGTTGAACGCGAAGCATGAGCACGCTTCATTCTCCCCCCGGCGGTCGACGGTCCAAAATGTGCGACCTGTGAGAGCGTCGCGGACAGGCCCTAGGATGGGCCAGCAGGGCTGTGGACACTCATCGGGCCGCGCCACTGGCGCCGCCCCTTGTCCCATTGCCCGCGTCATGTTCTCTGCCCCGTCCCCCAGGAGGATCATCGTGGCTCTCACGCCGGATGACGTCACCCGTCTGGCCGGCCTGGCACGCATTGAGCTGACCGCCGATGAGACCGCCACGCTGGCACCCCAGCTTGAGGTCATTCTCGACGCCGTCGCCAGCGTGTCGAAGGTTGCCACCGCCGAGGTGCCGCCCACCTCTCACGCACTGCCCTTGGTCAATGCCTTCCGACCGGATGAGGTGAAACCCTCGATGCCGGCCGAGGAGGCGCTGGCGATGGCTCCGCGCGCCGAGCAGAACCGGTTCAGGGTGCCGAGGATTCTCGACCAGGAGGCCCAGGGATGAGCGACACAGGGATGAGTGAGACGGGGATGACCTCGGCGGTCACCACCGGCGACGCCGAGATTCTCACCGCCAGCGCCTGCGACCTGGTCGCCGCGATGGAGGCGGGGGAGCTGAGCTCGGCCCAGATCACCCGCGCCTGTCTGGACCGCATCGAGCAGGTCGACGGTCAGGTCAACGCCTTCCTCGCCGTCGACGCCGACCGGGCGATGGACCAGGCCGAGGGGATCGACAGAAGGCGGGCAGCCGGTGAGAAGCTCGGCCCGCTGGCCGGCGTCCCGCTGGCCGTCAAGGACCTGTTCTGCTACCGCGGGATGGCCACCACGGCCGGCTCGCGAATCCTCGAGGACTGGATCTCCCCGTACACCTCCACGGTGGTCCAGCGATGCCTGGACGCCGGGATGGTCGTGCTCGGCAAGACCAACCTGGACGAGTTCGCGATGGGTTCCTCCACCGAGACCTCGGCCTTCGGCCCCACCCACAACCCGTGGGCCCTGGACCGGATCCCCGGCGGTTCGGGCGGTGGATCGGCGGCCGCCCTGGCGGCCTTCGAGGCTCCCCTGGCGCTGGGCACCGACACCGGAGGGTCGATCCGGTTGCCCGCCTCGGTGACCGGCACGGTCGGCGTCAAGCCCACCTACGGCGGCACCTCGCGGTACGGGGTGATCGCGATGGCCAGTTCCCTGGACCAGCCCGGACCCTGCGCCCGCACCGTGACCGACGCCGCCCTGCTGCACCGGGTGATCGCCGGTCACGACCCGATGGATCAGACCTCGATCCCCCGCGATGTTCCCCCGGTGGTCGAGGCCGCCCGGGGCGCCGACCTGTTGGGGATGCGTCTGGGAGTGGTCGCCGAGCTGTCGGGCGACGGCTACGCCCCCGGCGTCTCCCAGCGGTTCGGCGAGGCGGTTGCCGCCCTCCAGGAGGCCGGCGCCGAGATCGTCGAGATCTCCTGCCCGCACTTCAAGCACGCCCTGGGCGCCTACTACCTCATCCAGCCCGCCGAGGTGTCGAGCAACCTGGCCCGCTACGACGCGATGCGCTACGGACTGCGTCTGGACGACGACGGCAACCACTCCGCAGAGCAGGTGATGACGATCAGCCGCGGCGCCGGGTTCGGCGCCGAGGCCAAGAGGCGGATCATCCTGGGCACCTACGCCCTGTCTAGCGGCTACTACGACGCCTACTACGGTTCGGCCCAGAAGGTCCGCACGCTCATCGCCCGGGACTTCGAGCACGCCTGGGACAGCTGCGACGCCCTCATCTCACCGACCACCCCGACCACCGCCTTCCGGATCGGGGAGCGCACCAACGACCCGCTGGCGATGTACCAGGCGGACCTGTGCACCATCCCGGCGAACCTGGCCGGACTGGCGGCCGGCTCCTTCCCGGCCGGACTGGCCCCCGAGGACGGCCTGCCGGTCGGCCTGCAGGTGATGGCACCGGTGCTGGCCGACGACCGCGTCTACCGGGTCGGAGGGGCACTGGAGAAGCAGATGACGGCGGCCTGGGGAGCACCTGTGCTCGCCCAGATCCCGCCGCTGTCCGGGGCACACGAGACGGAGGGGCTGCGATGAGCGCCTGGACCACTGACGACCTGCTCGACTACGACGAGGCCATCGAGCGCTTCGACCCGGTGCTCGGCCTGGAGGTCCACGTCGAACTGTCGACCGCCTCGAAGATGTTCTGCGGCTGCTCGACCGACTCGGAGGCCGAGCCGAACACCCACGTCTGCCCGGTGTGCCTGGGGCTGCCCGGCTCGCTGCCGGCGATCAACGCCCACGCGGTGGAGTCGGCGATCCGGATCGGTCTGGCCCTCAACTGCGAGATCGCCCCGTGGTGCCGGATGGCCCGGAAGAACTACTTCTACCCGGACATGACCAAGGACTACCAGATCTCCCAGTACGACGAGCCGATCTGCCACGACGGCCACGTCGACCTCGAGGTCGACGGGAAGACCTACCGGGTGGAGGTCGAGCGGGCCCACATGGAGGAGGACGCCGGGAAGTCGCTGCACGTCGGCGGCACCGACGGCCGCATCCAGGGCGCCGCCTACTCCCTGCTGGACTACAACCGCGCCGGCGTCCCGCTCATCGAGATCGTCACCAAGCCGGTCCGCGGGCTGGGCGCCAAGGCCCCGCACGTGGCGCGGGCCTACATGGCCCACCTGCGCGACATCATGGTCGCCCTGGGCGTCTCGCACGCCCGCCTGGAGAAGGGCAACCTGCGCTGCGACGCCAACGTCTCGCTGATGCCGAAGGGCACCGACGTGCTGGGCACCCGCACCGAGACCAAGAACGTCAACTCGCTGCGCTCGGTGGAGGGGGCCCTCACCTACGAGATTCAGCGTCAGGCGGCCGTCCTGGCCGGCGGCGGGAAGGTCCGCCAGGAGACCCGGATGTGGCAGGAGACCGGGGAGTACACGATCGCCGGGCGGGAGAAGTCCGACGCCGAGGACTACCGCTACTTCCCCGAGCCCGACCTGGTGCCGATCGAGGTCTCCCGCGAGCGGGTCGAGGAACTGCGCGCCACCCTGCCCGAGCTGCCCGCCGCCAAGCGGGCCCGGCTGGGCGCCGAGTGGTCCTTCGACCACCGCGAGATGGACGCCGTCGTCAACGCCGGTGCCCTGGAGCTTCTGGAGCAGACGGTGATCGCCGGCGCCGCCCCCGAGGCGGCCCGCAAGTGGTGGCTCACCGAGCTGTCCCGGCGGGCCAACGAGGCCGGCTGCGACCTGGCGGAGGTCGGCATGACCCCCGCCCAGGTGGCCGAGGTGCAGAAGATGGTCGACGCCGGGACGCTCACCGACAAGCTCGCCCGCCAGGTCATCGACGGGGTGCTCGCCGGTGAGGGAGAGCCCCAGCAGGTCGTCTCGGCCCGTGGCCTGGCCGTCGTCTCCGACGATGGCGCCCTGGGGGCCGCCGTGGACAAGGCGATCGCGGCCAACCCGGGCATCGCCGAGAAGATCCGCGGCGGCAAGGTCCAGGCGGCCGGGGCGCTCATCGGCCAGGTGATGAAGGCGATGCGCGGCCAGGCCGATGCCAAGAAGGTCCGCGAGATCATCCTGTCGAAGCTGTCCTGAACCACTCCCCGGGCCGTCGGGAGGCGCCGGCGGTCCGGGTGGTGACCCGGCCGGAACCGGCCGAGCCGCTCTGATAGCGTGCTGGCGGCTCGCCGGTTCACGGCCGTCTCCGGTTCAATCCTTCGGGAGCAGGATGTCATCAACGGATCTCCAGAACAGCACTGCCACCGGGTCCGCCCGGCCCGAGGACGAGAGGGTCGGGATCGGCAGGGCGATCCTCTACGGTGCCCAGCACATCCTGGCGATGTACGGCGGGGTGGTCGCCGTTCCCCTGGTGGTGGGCAGTGCCGCCAGACTCGACGCCGCCGAGCTGGGCATGCTGGTGGCCGCGGCGCTGTTCGTCTCCGGACTGGCGACCCTTCTGCAGTCCCTCGGACTGCCCCACCTGGGCTCCCAGCTGCCGCTGGTCAACGGGACGACGATCGGCGCCGCCTCCACCATGCTGGCGATCATCGCCGCCCACCAGGGCGATCCGCACCAGGCGATGAGGGTGATCTTCGGGTCGGTCATCATCGCCGGCGCGGTCGGCCTGGTGCTGGCCGGGCTGTTCGCGCGGATCCGGCGGTTCTTCCCGCCGGTGGTCACCGGCACCATCATCACCGCGATGGGGGTGTCCCTGCTGCCGGTGGCGGCGGGCTGGTCGATGGGGCCCGATCCCAAGGCCCCCGACCACGGATCCCTGACGAACCTCGGGATCGCCCTGTTCGCCCTGGTCGTGGTGCTCATCTGCAGCCGGATCAGGGCACTGTCCCAGGTGGCGGTGCTGGTGGGGATCGTGGTCGGCACCCTGTTCGCCTGGCTGCTCGGGCGGGCCGACTTCTCCCAGGTGTCCAAGGGCTCGGTCATCGCCCTGCCCCACCCCTTCTACTTCGGCGCCCCGGTCTTCGAGATCGGCGCCATCCTGTCGATGACCATCGTGATGATCGTCACCCTGATGGAGGTGATGGCCGACCTCTTCGCGGTCGGGGACACCATCGGCACCACCATCGACGACAAGAGGGTCGCCGACGGGCTGCGGGCCGACATGCTGGCCGCCACCGTCGCCCCGGTGTTCAACTCCTTCCCGCCCACCGCCTTCGCCCAGAACGTCGGCCTGGTCGCGGTGACCGGCATCAAGTCCCGGTTCACGGTGGCCGCCGGAGCCGGCCTGCTCATCCTGCTCGGCCTGTTCCCCTGGCTCGGTCGACTCGTCGCGGCGATCCCCTCACCGGTGCTCGGCGGAGTCGGCGTCGTCCTGTTCGGGACGGTGGCCGCCGCCGGGATCAAGATCCTCACCAAGGCCGACTTCGAGAACCCCAACAACCTCATCATCGTCGCCGTGGCGCTGGCGATGGTGCTCTTCCCGATCGGGGCACCCACCATCTACGCCCAGCTGCCCAGCTGGATCTCGATGATCCTGGGATCGGGGATCTCCTCGGCGGCGCTGGCCGCGGTCGTGCTCAACCTGGTCCTCAACGGCCGCAAGTGAGTGGCCCGGTAGCGGGGGGATCCTCCGGTACCCCGCCCGCCTCCTGTCGGCCCGCGCCGGCCCCGCCACACGATCGTGATGAACCCGACACACATCGGGGTGCGACCAGTGGCAACGTGGCGGACTGCCGGGGGGACGTTCCCCCCGACCGTCCCCCGGCAGACTCCGGGGTGACGCGAGTCATGGGGGAAAGAGTGAGATGACAACCCTTTCGCGACGCAATTTCCTGTTCGCCACGCTGGCCGCCTCGGCGACCGCCGCAGCCGGAACCGTGCTGGGAAGTGAACCGGCGCTGGCCGTCGACCGAGCCGGTGAGTTCACCCGGGCGGCAGCCAGGTACGACGTCCCGGCGGCGGTTCTGGCGACCGTGAGCTACGGCCAGTCCCGCTGGGAGGACCATGCCGGCAGCCCGTCGGCGGGCGGCGGCTACGGCCCGATGCACCTGGTCGACGGGGCCCGGGCCGCCGCGGCCCGGCGGACCGCGGACAAGACCGGCACCGGAGTGATGGACACCCTCGGACAGGCCGCCACGCTGACCGGCTACTCGACCAGCACCCTGCGGACCGACCCGGCGGCCAACATCATGGGAGCCGCCGCCCTCATCGCCAGCGTGCAGAAGAAGCTCGGCCTGGCGCTGGGCACCGACACCGACCCGGCCACCTGGTACTCGGCCATCGCGGCGGCGAGCGGACTGGCCTCCTCCTCGGCCCAGCGGGTCTTCGCCGACGACGCCCTCCAGGATCTGCGCCGCGGGGTAGTGCGCAGCACCGTCGGCGGCACCCTGAGGATGGCTCCGCGCACCATCGGGACACCCACCAGGCAGCGGTCCTGGCTCACCGCCAGGATCAACCAGGCGGCCGCCACCACGGGTGGACGCCCCGACTCCCGGATCGACGGGCCGCGCGGGCTGGGCATCGAGTGGGTCGAGGCCCCCTACGAGCAGTACGGGCCCGGCGACGGCGACTACGGCAACCACGACCTCGCCCATCGACCGGTGACCCCGACCCTCGACCAGATCGTCATCCATGACACCGAGTGCGTCTACGACGAGGCCCTCAAGCTCGTGAAGATGCCCACCTATCTGGCCTGGAACTACACCTTCCGCGCCTCCGACGGGCACGTCGCCCAGCACCTTCAGGCCAAGGACATCGGCTGGCACGCCGGAAACTGGTACGTCAACACCCACGCCCTGGGGATCGAGCACGAGGGATTCGGTGCGGTCGGCGACGAGACCTGGTACACCGAGGCGATGTACCGCCGATCCGCCCGGCTGGTCGGCTTCCTGGCGCGCAAGTACCGGATCCGGATGGACCGCGCCCACATCCTCGGCCACGACCAGGTGCCCGGGGTCGACACCGCCCACATCCCGAGCCAGCACTGGGACCCGGGCCCCTTCTGGGACTGGGAGCACTACTTCCAGCTGATGGGCGCCGACCTGCGCCGCGGCACCATCCGTCGTCCGGCACGGCCCGGTGAGGTGGTGCGGATCCTGCCCGGGTTCGACACCAACACCCAGCCCCTCACCGGCAAGGACGGGGACGCCGGGGCCGGATACCCGGCCGGCACCGGAATGAACTTCGTGACCCTCCACACCGCACCCGATGACTCCTCACCGATCTACACCGACGCCGGGCTGCACCAGAACGGCACCGCCGGGTCCTCCTACGTGTCCGACATGGGAGGTCGAGCCGCGGCCGGTTGCGACTACGCGGTGGCCGCCGTCAAGGGGGACTGGACCGCGATCTGGTACCTGGGCGACAAGGTGTGGTTCCGCAATCCCCGACGGCGCCCGACCGCCGCGGTGGTGTGGCTGGGAGCCCGGGTCGTCACCCCGAAACGGGGCCGGACGAGCATCCCGGTCTACGGGGTGGCCTTCCCGGAGGCCTCGGCCTACCCGAACCCCGAGGACGCCAAGGAGCTGGCACCGCTGATCTACACCCTCAAGCCCGGCCAGGCCTATGTCCTCCACGACGCCGACATCCCGGCCGACTACTACAAGGCCTGGACCTACTCGGCCGACACCCCCGGCGACCATGTCGACATCGTCGGCAAGCTCAAGTACTACATGATCGGAGTGGGTCACCGGATCGGCTACGTGCTGTCCACCGACGTCGACATCAGGAGGGCCTGCCTGTGAGAGCCCAGTACCGGATGACCCAGGACCGATTGACCCAGGACCGATTGACCCGGTACCGGATGCCCAGCTAGCGGCGGGCTCGGGACCGGGGGACTCGGGGCGGTGGTGGTCAGACCGACAGTTCGGTCGTGCGGAAGGCCTCCACCGCCTCGGGCTCCCCGAGGATCTCCACCCGGGCCGCCCCGGTCCGGCCGAAGCAGTACAGCAGCACCTCCGAGGGCAGCCCGACGAGGGTGACGATCCGGTCACCCGGGTGCAGCCAGATCCGGTGCAGGGCCCCGGTCTGGTCGCTCAGCTCGGCGCGCACCCCGACCGGCGAGTGCCTGGTGAACAGCCGTCCCATCCGTGACAGGGAGGTGGCCAGATGGGTCTCGGTCTGGTGACCCAGGGTCCGCGGCGTCCATCCCGGCTGAGCGCGCAGCAGGTCCTCGTGGTGGATGAAGAACTCCGCGCCGTTGGCGATCCGGTCGACCCCGGGAATCCGGAAGACCGACAGCCGCGACGGACCGCTGCGAAACCTCTGCACCCGCTCGGCGAACGAGGTGGAGCGCTCCAGCTTCTCCGTGCGGCGGGCCCCGATCTCGTCGAACAGGTCGATCTGTCCGCCCAGCGCCCCGATCGGGTCGTTCTCCCGGATCAGCAGGTGGCACAGCAGGTCATCGGAGAGCCACCCCTGGCACAGGGTCGGTGCGGCCGGCCCCAGCTTGTCCAGATCATCGGCCAGTGCGGCCCGTTCGGTTCTCGCCAGCGACATCGCCGACCCCTTCCCTCGTGTGTGGACTCCATCCTGCCGCATCAGTGCACCCCACCACCTCCGGAGCAGGGTCGAGGCCGTGGTCACCATCCCGCGAGCTCCCGGTGAGCAGCCATAATGTGTTCCATGTCACTGGACCCCTCGATCTCCTCACGCCTCACACACAACGCCGCCGGCCTGGTGCCGGCCGTCGTCCAGGAGGCCGGCAGCCGCGATGTCCTGATGCTCGCCTGGATGGACGACGAGGCGCTGGCCCGCACCCTGGCCACCCGACGGGCCACCTACTGGTCGCGGTCGCGCCAGGAGTACTGGGTCAAGGGGGAGACCTCCGGTCACACCCAGCACGTCCGAGAGGTCCGGCTGGACTGCGACGGCGACACCATCCTGCTGCTCGTCGACCAGACCGGCGGGGCCTGTCACACCGGGGACCACACCTGCTTCGACGCCGACCTGCTGCTGGCCGACACCGCGGAGGATGCCCGGTGAACGACCAGAGTCCCCGCACCGGGTCCACCACCGACCAGACCGCGACCGGGCCCCGCCACGGCCTGGTCGTCGAACCCTCCCTCGACCAGTTCCGCACCCTGGCCGCCGATCCCGACCGCGGCGTCATCTCGGTGCGCGCCCGACTGATCGCCGACGACGTCACCCCGGTCGGCGTCTACCACCAGCTCTGCGCAGACCGCGACCTCACCTTCCTGCTGGAGTCCGCCGACGCCGGGATCTGGTCGCGGTGGTCCTTCATCGGGGTGCGCTGCGAGACCGCGCTGACCACCGCCGACGGCGCCGCCCGCTGGATCGGCACCCCGGTGCAGGGGGCCGGCCGGGAGAAGGATCCGCTGGCCGCCCTCAAGTCGGCGCTGGTGATGCTGCAGTCCCCGCGCGAGCCCGGGATGCCCCCGCTCACCTCCGGGTTCATCGGCTACCTCGGCTATGACGTGGTGCGTCGCCTGGAGCGGATCGGGGACGACACCGTCGACGACCTCAAGCTGCCCGAGCTGTACTTCATGCTGGTCGGGGACATGGCGGTGGTTGACCACAAGACCGGCGAGCTGTGGCTGATCTCCAACCACTACCTGCCGTCCGGGCCCGACCGCCAGGACCCCGCCCGGACCGAGGCCGCCTGGCAGCGCGCCGTCGAGCGCATCGAGCAGATGGCCGACCAGATCCTGGCACCGCACGCCAGCCTCAGCCAGGTCGACCACGGGATGGCCGATGTCACGATCACCCGGCAGCGCACCGGGCAGGAGTTCGCGGCGATGGCCGACCGGGCGATCGAGAAGATCAAGGACGGCGAGATCTTCCAGGTGGTGCCAAGCCAGCGGTTCGACATCCCCACCAGGGCCGACGCCCTGGACATCTACCGGCAGCTGCGCCGCTGCAACCCCAGCCCCTACCTCTACCTGCTCAAGCTCCCGGGGTTCTCGGTGATCGGGTCCTCCCCGGAGGCGCTGGTGACGATGACCGACGGGGTGGCCACCACCCACCCGATCGCCGGCACCCGGCCCCGCGGCGCCACCGACGCCGAGGACCAGAGGCTGGAGCGGGAACTGCTGTCCGACGAGAAGGAACGCTCCGAGCACACCATGCTGGTCGACCTCGGGCGCAACGACATCGGACGGGTCTGCCGCCCCGGCACCGTCAACGTCACCCAGTTCATGCACGTCGGGCGGTACTCCCGGGTGATGCATCTGGAGGCGTCGGTGACCGGAGTCCCGCGCGAGGGGGTCGACGCCCTGGACGTCACGCTGTCCTGCTTCCCGGCCGGCACCCTCTCGGGGGCCCCGAAGATCCGCGCGATGCAGATCATCGAGGAGCTGGAGGAGACCCGCCGCGGGGTGTACGGGGGAGTGGTCGGCTACTTCGACCTCAACGGGAACTCCGACTGCGCGATCGCCATCCGCACCGCCGTCCTGATCGACGGGATCGCCCGGATCCAGGCCGGGGCCGGCATCGTGCTGGACTCGATCGGCGCCAATGAGAACCGGGAGTGCGAGAACAAGGCCTCGGCGGTCATCGACGCGGTGCGCAGCGCAGAGGCCCTGGCCGCCCATCGCCAGGACCGGCGGTGAGCCGGTGAGGACCCCGCCCACCCCGTTGCCGTCCGGCCTGCGGGCCGCCCTCACCCTCCTGCCGGCGCTGTGCGCCGCCGTCGTGATCGCCGCATCCCGCCAGACCTGGCGCCGGGTGGGGTCGGTGTCGCTGACCGGCACGGAGGCCTCCGGGGCGCTGGTGGACGGGTTGGGTCTGGTCGGCCTGGCCGCCACCGCGCTGCTGCTGGTGATGGGACCGGTGGGACGTCGCCTGGTCGGGCTGGTCCTGGTGGCGGTCGGCCTGGGCACCGTGCTCGCCGTCCTGGACTCGACCGTCAGCGCCGCCACCTGGGCGGCCCACGGAGTGGCGATCGGCTCGCGGCCGGAGCCGCCTCTGCACGCCGCGGGCCGGGTCGCCCTGGTGGCCGGTGCGGTGATGGCTCTGGGCGGAGCCGCCCTGGCGGTGGCCGCACGGCGCTGGCCCGTCAGCCCCTCGCGGTTCGCCCGGAACCGCCGGACGCCACCGGTCGGCCCGGACGCCGATCCCCGCGACGTGTGGGCCGCGATGGACCGCGGCGAGGACCCCACCCGGGACCAGCCGCCGGAACTCCCGGACCCCCGGTCCGAGGCGGCCCCGCAGTCCCGACCACCCAGCGAGAGCCACTCCTGACACAGGTCCGGCGCGCTACAGTGCCGAACAGGGGACGGCTCACGCCGGAACCCCCGACACAGCCGCTGACAGGCGGCAGCTGCCCGACCGGAACCAGCCGCACAGCAGCCCGATATCCAGGAGGAGCCATGAGCCGCGAGACCGCCCCCGTTCGCGCCCGCCAGGGACGCGTGTACGACGACGGAAAGAGCCCGGCCGCCTGGACCGGCACCGTGATCGCCGCTCTCGGCTTCGTGGTCGCCACCATCGGCGCGATGGCCGGACCGAACTGGCCGGCCTGCATCGTGGGCGGCGCCCTGGTGGTGGTCGCCATGATCGCGGTCGTGGTCCTCAAGGCACTCGGCTATGGCTCCCAGCACTGAGGCCGCCCCGATGCCGACCGAACCGGGGGCCGGTCCCGAGACCGCCACGACCAGGGTCGCCACCGGCCCCCGACAGACCGGAACGGTTCTGGACGGCATCATCGCGGGGGTGGTGACCGACCTGCGCGAGCGTCAGCTGATGGTCAGCGAGGCCAGTCTGCGAGGGGCCATCGAGCTCGTCGCCCCGGCCCTGGACCCGGTTCCCGCGCTGCGGCGTCCCGGGCTCTCGGTGATCTCCGAGGTCAAGCGGTCCAGCCCCTCCAAGGGCTCCCTGGCCCCGATCCCGGACCCGGCCGCCCTGGCCCTGCGCTACCAGGCCGGCGGAGCCGCCGCGATCAGCGTCCTCACCGAGCAGCGCAGGTTCAGCGGAACCCTGGCCGATCTGGACGCGGTGCGCGCCGCGGTCGCCGTCCCGGTGCTGCGCAAGGACTTCATCGTCACCGAGTACCAGGTCCTGGAGGCCCGCGCCCACGGCGCCGACCTCGTGCTGCTCATCGTGGCGGCCCTGGGGGACCAGGAGCTCACCAGCCTCCACCGGCTGGTCACCAGTCTGGGGATGACCGCCCTGGTGGAGGTGCACACTCCCGAGGAGGCCCGACGGGCCGCAGACCTGGGAGCCACTGTGGTCGGGGTCAACGCCCGCAACCTCAAGACCCTCCAGGTCGACACCTCGGTCTTCGGCCAGCTGGTGGGCCTGCTGCCCGCACAGGCGGTCAAGGTCGCCGAGTCGGGCATCCTCACCCTCGACGACGCCCTGGCCGCCCACGCGGCCGGTGCCGACGCCATCCTGGTCGGTGAGGCGCTGGTCCGCTCCGGCGACCCGGCCGCCTTCATCGACTCGATCGGACGCGCCACCGGCGCGACCCCCGGCTCATCGACAGCCGGGGCCTGAACCCGATCCCACCGCCCCCGCCCAGCGGCCCTCGCCGCCGGGCACTCGTCCTACGGAACGCGAGAACATGTCACCTTCCAGCACATCTCCTGCACCCCGAACCCCGGACACCGGGGCACCGGCCCAGGTGCCCGACGCCACCGGCCACTTCGGCAGATTCGGCGGCCGGTTCGTCCCCGAGGCCCTGCAGGCCGCCCTGGACCAGCTCGACCGCACCTTCGAGGAGGCGATGGCCGATCCGGCCTTCGCCACCGCCCTGGACGACCTGCGTCGCAACTACGCCGGACGGCCCAGCCCTCTCACCGAGGCCCACCGGTTCGCCGAGCACTGCCACGGGGCCCGGGTCTTCCTCAAGCGCGAGGACCTCAACCACACCGGTTCGCACAAGATCAACAACGTCCTGGGGCAGGCTCTGCTGGCCCGCCGGATGGGCAAGCACCGTCTGATCGCCGAGACCGGTGCCGGCCAGCACGGCGTCGCCACCGCCACCGTCGCGGCGATGCTCGGGATGAAGTGCCGGGTCTACATGGGCAAGGTCGACACCGACCGGCAGGCCCTCAACGTCGCCCGGATGCAGCTGCTGGGCGCCGAGGTGGTGGCCGTGGAGGCCGGCTCCAAGACCCTCAAGGACGCCATGAACGAGGCCATGAGGGACTGGGTGGCCCATGTCGACGACACCCACTACCTGATCGGCACCGCCTCGGGCCCGGCCCCCTTTCCCAAGGTTGTCAAGCAGTTCCAGCGGGTCATCTCGATCGAGTCCCGCGAGCAGATCGAGATGATCACCGGCTGCCTGCCCGACGCCATCTGCGCCTGCGTCGGTGGCGGCTCCAACGCCATCGGCTCCTTCGCCGAGTACATCGCCGACCCCTCGGTCAAGCTGTTCGGCTTCGAGGCGGGCGGCGAGGGAGTGGCCACCGGCCACCATGCCGCCTCCATCACCGGGGGATCGGTGGGGGTGCTGCACGGCACCCGGACCTACATCCTTCAGGACGAGGACGGCCAGACCGTCGAGTCCCACTCCATCTCGGCCGGCCTGGACTACCCGGGGGTGGGCCCCGAGCACTCCTGGCTGGCCCGCACCGGCCGGGCCCAGTACCTGCCCATCGACGACGACGAGGCGATGGAGGCGCTGCGCATCCTCACCGAGTCCGAGGGGATCATGCCCGCCATCGAGTCGGCCCACGCGGTCGCCGGGGCGATGAAGATCAGCAAGGACCTGGCGGGCAGGAACGGCAATCCGCCGGTCATCATCATCACCATCTCCGGGCGCGGGGACAAGGACGTCGACACGGCGTTGAAGTGGTTCGGCATCGACGGCAGCGTCGACGCCACGACAGGAGGCATGAAGTGAGCAGCAGCGGCGAGGCCTACCGGGTCGCACGAGCCGAGAACCGGGCCGCCCTGGTCGGCTACCTGCCGGTCGGCCATCCCAGCGTCGCCGACTCCCTGAAGGCGATGAAGGCGCTCACCGAGGGGACCACCGGCGTCGGTGTGGACCTCGTCGAGATCGGTCTGCCCTACTCCGACCCGATGATGGACGGCACCGTCATCCAGCACGCCACCACCGCGGCGCTGAGCCGCGGGGTGCACACCCGCGACGCCCTGCGCGCCGCCGAGACGGTCTCGGCCACCGGGACCCACTGCGTCGTGATGACCTACTGGAACCTCATCGAGCACTACGGTGTCGACGCCTTCGCCCGGGATCTCGCCTCCGCCGGCGGATCGGGCCTCATCACCCCCGATCTGACCCCCGACGAGGCCGACCAGTGGTTCGAGGCCTCCGACGCCCACAGCCTGGACCGGATCTTCCTGGTGGCCCCCTCGTCCACCGAGGAGAGGCTCGCCCGGACCGTCCACGCCTGTCGCGGCTGGGTCTACGCCACCAGCGTGATGGGGGTCACCGGCGCCCGCAACCAGACCTCCACCGCCGCCCCCGAGCTGGTCGCCCGGGTCAAGGCCGTCGATCCCGACATCCCGGTCGGGGTCGGGCTGGGGGTCTCCAACGGCGACCAGGCCGCCGAGATCGGATCCTTCGCCGACGGCGTCATCGTGGGTTCGGCCCTGGTGCGCACCCTGGTGGAGGCCGACGAGTCCGGGGAGGGGGCCGACGCCGGCATCGAGCGGATGCGGCTCATCGTCGACGATCTGGTGGCCGGTGTGCGTCGCGCCCGGGTCACCGAGGGAGCACGGTGAGCCCAGCCTCGCTGAGCGGTCCGGCGGCGCTGTCGATCCCCAGTCCCCCCCTCAGCCAGTTCTCCCTGGGTCCGGTGACGATCCACATCTATGCGCTGTGCCTGCTGACCGGCATCGTGGTGGCCTACCTGCTGGGCCGGCGTCGCTACCGCGACCGCGGCGGCACCGATGACGACTTCGAGGCGGTCGCCCTGTGGGCGGTGGTCTTCGGGATCGTCGGCGCCCGGGTCTACCACGTGATCACCGATCACGAGCTCTACTTCGGCCCCGGACGCCAGTGGTACCGCGCCTTCTTCATCTGGCAGGGCGGCCTGGGAATCTGGGGATCCATCACCGGCGGCGCCCTGGCCGTGCTGTGGGTCTGCCACCGCCGCGGACTCACCTTCGGCCCGATGGCCGACTCACTGGCCCCCGCCCTGCTGCTGGCCCAGGGGATCGGCCGGCTGGGCAACTGGTTCAACCAGGAGCTCTTCGGCTCCCCGACCACCCTGCCCTGGGGCCTGCGGATCGATCCGGCGCACCGTCCCGCCGGCTACCTGCAGTACCAGACCTTCCACCCGACCTTCCTCTACGAACTCATCTGGAACGTCCTCGGCGCCCTGGCCCTGCTGTGGATCGACCGGCACTGGCGGCTGGAGCGCGGCAAACTCTTCGCCCTCTACGTCGTCGTCTACACCTTCGGCCGGTTCTGGGTGGAGAGGCTGCGGATCGATCCGGCCAACCACCTCGGTGGCTGGCGCCTCAACTCCTACACCTCGGTGATCGTCTTCACCGCCGGCCTGATCTGGTTCTGCTGGCTGCTGCGCTACCGGCCGGGGGCCGATCCGCGACCGGTGCGGGTGCCGCAGCCCGCGCCACCGGCGGACGATCACGAGGAGTCCGGCGCCTCCGAGTCCCGGTAGTGTCACAGAGTGACCACCGGGGGTCTCAGAGTGCGAACCACTGTTTCATCTGCTGGGCGCTCTGTGGCACTCTGGCCGGTACCCCGCGGAGTGGCGATCTGTAACACGTCCGTAACTGTCCACCTGAATGCTGAAATGTGGACCGCTGGGCCCACACCGCCGGGCGGAGTCTGAAAGGAGACCCGGATGACCTTTGGCCATCTCCCCAAGCAGGGGCTGTACGACCCCTCCTTCGAACACGACGCCTGTGGTGTCGCATTCGTCGCCACGATGACCGGCGTCGCCAGTCACCAGATCGTCGAGCAGGCCCTCGAGGTGCTGCGCAATCTCGACCACCGCGGTGCCACCGGCGCCGATGCGGCGGCAGGCGACGGTGCCGGGATCCTCCTCCAGGTCCCGGACGCCTTCCTGCGCCGGGTCACCGGACTGCGGCTGCCCGAGCCGGGCTCCTACGCCGTCGGGATGGCCTACATGCCGACCGACGAGGCCCAGCGCGCTCGCTCACGTGCGGTGATCGAGTTGATCGCCGCCGATGAGGGCATCGAGGTGCTCGGCTGGCGCGAGGTGCCGGTGCGTACCGAGACCCTCTCGCCGATCTCGCTGTCGACCATGCCGCACTTCGAGCAGGTCATGGTGCGGGCCCGCGACGGCCGGGTCGGGATGGACCTGGAGAGGCTGGCCTTCGTCCTGCGGCGCCGCGCCCAGCACGAGGCGGGGGTCTACTTCGCATCGCTGTCCGCCCGCACACTGGTCTACAAGGGCATGCTCACCACCAACCAGCTCGCCGAGTTCTTCCCGGAGCTGGGGGACGAGGACCTCACCAGCGCCCTGGCTCTGGTGCACTCGCGGTTCTCCACCAACACCTTCCCCACCTGGGAGCTGGCCCATCCCTTCCGGATGATCGCCCACAACGGCGAGATCAACACGGTGGCCGGCAACCGGAACTGGATGCGCGCCCGGGAGGCCCTGCTCAAGTCGGACCTCATCCCCGGGGAGCTGTCCCGGCTCTACCCGATCTGCACCCCCGGCGGTTCCGACTCGGCCTCTTTCGACGAGGTACTGGAACTGCTCCACCTGGGCGGCCGCTCGCTGCCCCACGCGGTGCTCATGATGATCCCGGAGGCCTGGCAGAAGAGCGAGCACATGGACCCCCGGCTGCGCGACTTCTACGCCTTCCACTCCTTCCTGATGGAGCCCTGGGACGGCCCGGCCTGCGTCACCTTCACCGACGGCAACCAGATCGGTGCGGTGCTGGACCGCAACGGCCTGCGCCCGGCCCGGTACTGGGTGACCTCCGACGGACTGGTCGTCTTCGCCTCCGAGTCCGGGGTCCTGGAGATCCCCACCCACAAGGTGGTGCAGAAGGGCCGGCTGCAGCCCGGACGGATGTTCCTGGTCGACCTGTCCCAGCACCGGGTGGTCGACGACTCCGAGATCAAGGCCACCCTGGCCGAGGGAGCCCCCTACGGCGAGTGGCTCAAGGGGACGATGAATCTCGACGAGATCCCCGACCGGCCGCACATCGTCCACTCCCACTCCTCGGTGACCCGTCGTCAGCAGCTCTTCGGCTACACCAACGAGGACGAGAAGGTCCTCATCGCCCCGATGGCCAACAACGGCGTCGAGGCCCTCGGATCGATGGGCGACGACACCCCGCTGGCCGTCCTGTCGAACCGCTCGAGGATGCTGTGGGACTACTTCTCCCAGCTCTTCGCCCAGGTCACCAACCCGCCTCTCGACTCGATCCGCGAGGAACTGGTCACCTCCCTGACCGGCTCCATCGGACCGGAGGCCAACCTGCTGGATCCCGGCCCCGACTCCTGTCGCCAGCTGGTCATCAACTACCCGATCCTGGACTCCGACCAGCTGGCCAAGATCGTCCACATCAACGCCGACGGCACCCACCCGGGCCATCAGACCCATGTGGTGCGCGGGCTGTTCCAGGTGGAGCAGGGCGGCCAGGGCCTCGCCGACCGGATCGAGGAGATCCGCGACGAGGTCTCGGCCGCGATCGAGGACGGCGCACGGATCATCGTGCTGTCGGACCGGCACGCCACCAAGGAGCTGGCCCCGATCCCGTCCCTGCTGCTCACCTCCGCCGTCCACCACCACCTGGTGCGCCAGAAGACCCGCACCCAGGTGGGGCTGGTGGTGGAGGCCGGTGATGTCCGCGAGGTGCACCACGTCGCCCTGCTGATCGGCTACGGAGCCTCAGCGGTCAACCCGTACCTGTGCTTCGAGACCGCCGAGGACATGGCCCGCCACGAGACCTTCGTGGGAGTCACCCCCGAGACCGCGATCCACAACGTCTACAAGGCGCTTGGCAAGGGCGTGCTCAAGGTGATGAGCAAGATGGGCGTCTCGACCATCTCCTCCTACACCGGTGCCCAGATCTTCGAGGCCACCGGCCTGTCCCAGGACTTCATCGACGAGTACTTCACCGGCACCACCAGCCGGATCGAGGGAATCGGGCTGACCGAGATCGCCGCCGAGATCCAGCGCCGGCACCGCCGCGCCTACCCGGAGACCGGGGTGCGACTGCCGCACCGCACCCTCCCGGTGGGCGGCCACTACCAGTGGCGCCGCGAGGGGGAGGACCACCTGCTCAACCCGGAGACCGTCTTCCGGCTCCAGCAGGCCACCCGCACCGAGGACTACGAGCAGTTCAACCGCTACACCGATCTGGTCAACGAGAACTCCGCCCATCTGATGACCCTGCGCTCCATGCTGGAGTTCCGCCACGACCGTCCGCCGGTCCCGATCGAGGAGGTCGAGCCGGAGTCGGCGATCGTCAAGCGGTTCGCCACCGGGGCGATGAGCTACGGCTCGATCTCAATGGAGGCCCACCAGACCCTGGCGATCGCCATGAACCGGATCGGCGGCAAGTCGAACACCGGCGAGGGCGGCGAGGATCCCGAGCGACTCCACGACCCGCAGCGCCGCTCGGCGATCAAGCAGGTCGCCTCGGGCCGGTTCGGGGTGACCAGCGACTACCTGGTCAATGCCGACGACCTGCAGATCAAGATGGCCCAGGGCGCCAAGCCCGGCGAGGGCGGTCAGCTGCCCGGTCCGAAGGTCTACCCGTGGATCGCCCGGACCCGTCACTCGACCCCCGGGGTCGGACTGATCTCCCCGCCCCCGCACCACGACATCTACTCGATCGAGGACATCAAGCAGCTCATCCACGACCTCAAGTGCGCCAACCCGCGTGCCCGTGTGCACGTCAAGCTGGTGGCCGAGGCGGGGGTCGGCACGGTGGCCGCCGGAGTCTCCAAGGCCAAGGCCGACGTGGTGCTCATCTCGGGACACGACGGCGGAACCGGAGCCGCCCCGCTCACCTCGATCAAGCACGCCGGAGGTCCCTGGGAGCTCGGCCTGGCCGAGACCCAGCAGACCCTGCTGGTCAACGGGCTGCGCGACCGGATCGTCGTCCAGTGCGACGGCCAGCTCAAGACCGGCCGGGACGTCCTCATCGCGATGCTGCTGGGAGCAGAGGAGTTCGGCTGCGCCACCACCGCCCTGGTGGTGGAGGGCTGCATCATGATGCGCAAGTGCCACTCCGACACCTGCCCGGTCGGGATCGCCACCCAGAACCCCGAGCTGCGCAAGAAGTTCGCCGGCAACCCCGACCACGTGGTGACCTTCTTCATGTTCATGGCCCGTCAGGTCCGTGAACTCCTCGCCGAGCTGGGATTCCGCTCGGTGGAGGAGGCGGTCGGCCACGTCGAGGTGCTCAAGGCCCGCACCGGCATCACCCACTGGAAGGCCCGGGCGCTGGACCTGTCCCCGGTGCTGGCCCAGGTCGAGGTGCCCTACGGCCAGACCCTGCACCACCGCATCAACCAGGACCACGACCTCGAGGACAGCCTCGACGTCACCCTGATCGACCTGGCCGCACCCGCTCTGGAGAACGGCGAGCAGGTGCACGCCCGACTGGCGATCCGCAACGTCGACCGGACGGTCGGCACCATGCTCGGCAACCGGGTGACCCGGGCCACCAACGGCAAGGGACTGCCCGAGGGGACCATCGCCTTCACCTTCGACGGCACCGCCGGCCAGAGCTTCGGCGCCTTCCTGCCGGCCGGGGTCACCCTCAAGCTGGTCGGTGACGCCAACGACTACGTCGCCAAGGGACTGTCCGGGGGCCGGATCATCGTGACCCCGCCCGAGGACGTGGTGTTCCGTCCCGAGGAGCAGATCATCGCCGGCAATGTCATCGGTTACGGTGCCACCAGCGGCCAGATCTTCCTGAGGGGACTGGTCGGCGAGCGGTTCTGCGTGCGCAACTCCGGGGCCACCGCGGTGGTCGAGGGGGTCGGCGACCACGGCTGCGAGTACATGACCGGGGGAGAGGCCCTCGTACTGGGACCCACCGGGCGCAACTTCGCCGCCGGGATGTCCGGCGGCGTCGCCTGGGTGCTGCACCTGGACCCGACCCGTCTCAATCCCGAGATGGTCGACGGAATGCCCCTCGAGGACTCCGACCTGGTGAGAATCCGGGAACTGCTCACCGCCCATCTGGAGGCCACCGGGTCGACGGTCGCCGCCGGCCTGCTGGACGCCGATGACGAGACCCTGTCCAAGGACTTCACCAAGGTCGTGCCCCGCGACTACGCCCGCATCCTGCGCGTCGTCGACGAGGCGAAGACCCAGCACCTGGACGAACACGACACCACCGAACTGCTGATGGAGGCTTCCCATGGCTGATCCACGCGGATTCATCAAGTACCCCCGCGAGGTTGTCGAGCGCCGACCGGTCGACGAGCGGCTGGAGGACTGGAAGGAGGTCTACCCGGGCACCCCCGGGCACGCCCTGCTGCCGATCATCACCGACCAGGCCGCCCGGTGCATGGACTGCGGCATCCCCTTCTGCCACTCCGGCTGTCCGCTGGGCAATCTCATTCCCGAGTGGAACGACCTGATCTGGCGCGACGAGTGGCGCGACGCCCTGGAGCGGCTGCACGCCACCAACAACTTCCCGGAGTTCACCGGCAGGCTGTGCCCGGCTCCCTGCGAGACGGCCTGCGTGGAGGGGATCAACCGCGATCCGGTCACCATCAAGAACATCGAGGTGGCGATCATCGACAAGGCCTGGGAGGACCGTCGGGTGATCCCCGAGGTGCCCGACTGGCACTCCCTCAAGACCGTCGCGGTGGTGGGATCGGGCCCGGCCGGACTGGCCGCCGCCCAGCAGCTCACCCGGGCCGGTCACACCGTGGTGGTCTACGAGCGCGCCGACGCCATCGGCGGGCTGATGCGCTACGGGATCCCCGAGTTCAAGCTCGAGAAGGCGGTCCTGGACCGCCGGATCAAGCAGATGGACCTGGAGGGCACCGTCTTCAGGACCAACACCGAGATCGGCGTCGACATCACCGGCGAGGAGCTGCGCGAGCGGTTCGACGCCGTGGTGCTGGCGATCGGCTCGACCACCCCGCGCGATCTGGGGGCGCCGGGCCGTGAGCTCGGCGGGATCCACCAGGCGGTGGAGTACCTCACCCAGAACACCAAGGTGGTCCACGGTGCGGTGATCCCCGACCAGGTGGTGGCCACCGGCAAGGACGTCATCGTCATCGGCGGCGGCGACACCTCCAACGACTGTCTGGGCACCGCCCTGCGGCAGGGTGCCCGCTCCGTCACGCAGCTGGAGATCATGCCCCATCCGCCGGCCAGCCGTCCCGCCGGTCAGCCGTGGCCGACCTACCCGATGATCTACCGGGTGGCCAGCGCCAATGAGGAGGGCGGCGAGCGGGTGTACTCGACCAACACCCTGGAGTTCCTCGCCGACGAGCAGGGCAATGTGCGCGCCCTCGAGGTGACCGAGGTGCGCCGCGAGGGTCGCAGCTTCGTGCCGGTGCCCGGCACCGAACGGGAGCTGCCCGCCCAGCTGGTGGTCCTCGCAATGGGATTCACCGGGCCTCAGAAGGAGGGCCTGGTCAACGAGCTCGGCCTGGATCTGGACGCCCGCGGCAACATCTCCCGCAGCGACGACTACTCCACCTCGGTCCCCGGCGTCTTCGCCTGCGGTGACGCGGGGCGCGGCCAGTCGCTCATCGTGTGGGCGATCGCCGAGGGCCGCTCGGCGGCCAACGGGGTCGACGCCTTCCTGTCGGGGACGCGGTCCGTGCTGCCCCGCCCGGTCGATCCCTCGACCCGCCAGCTGATGGTGTGACGCCGGTCACTGCGGCCCGGACGGCTGTGGCCCGTCCCCGATCGGGGACGGGCCACAGCCGTCTCAGGGGCCGGTAGGGTCGGGGCCATGGCCAGCAGTTCACACAGCGTTGATGGGCCGGAGCAGGTTGATGGGCCGGAGCAGGTTGATGGGCCGGAGCAGGCTGCCGGGCTGGATCCGGCCGGCGCGGCTCACGCATCCAGGCTGAGAGCCACCCGGCGGGCCGCCCTCATCGGCGCGATCGGGTTCGTGGTCTCCGACCTGGTGATCGTGGCGGTCGGCGAGGCCAATCTGGTCTTCATGATCGCCAGCATCGCCAGTGGGCTGTTCTTCCTGGTGCTGCTCTACGCCCTGGTGAGCTGGGGCTACCTGAGATCGGTGGCCCGGGCGGCACGCCTGGACGCCGAGCTGGACGCCCAGGAGATCACTCGACCCGACCCTCGATGACCGGGCCGTCACCGGGACCCCCCGAGGAGGAGTCGTGATGGGATCCTGTCGAGTCCTCGGGGACCACCTCGCCCTCGATGACGGTCGGTGTCGCGGAGGCACCCGCCCGCCCGATCACACCGGTGAGATGGCGCATCCCGACGGCCAGCCCGATGTGGGCGGCGCCGTAGACCATCACCCCCAGGCCGATCAGCCAGCCCAGCGCCGCCACCCCGAAGCCGGGATGGACCAGGCCGATCACACCGAGCACCAGGCAGACCACACCCGCCGCCAGCGGCCACAGCCAGGCCCGCCGGGTGAGCGGCATCAGGGGCACCGCCACCAGGGCCAGGCCGAGCCCCACCAGCGTCACCCAGGCCGCCGTGAGCACGACCAGAACCCGCAGCAACGGGCCGGGGTGCCACAGCATCAGCAGACCCATCACGATTCCCGCCACCCCGAGCAGCGCCATCAGGCGGGAGCCGGGCAGGCCGCGCATCGCCCGGGCATTGACCAGACTGATGACCGAGTCGACGAGCACGTAGATCCCGAGCACCACCACCAGGGTCACCACCGTGGGACCGGGCCACACCAGGGCGACGATGCCCGCCGCGACGGCGAACACCCCCTTGATCATCGGTAGCCACCACAGGGAGCTCAGGGTTCGCGTCAGCGTCGGTGTCGACATGGTTCCAGGATATGGGTCGCACGGACGCACCCAAGACGCTTCGGGCAGGGGCTATCGTGTTGGCGATCCCGACCCGAGAGGCGCATCCGTGGCACGGTCCGACTTCGTTCATCTGCACACCCACACCGAGTACTCGATGCTCGACGGCGCGGCCAGCAACGAGAAGCTCTTCGCTGAGGTGGCCCGACAGGGGATGCCCGCCGTGGCGATGACCGACCACGGCAACATGTTCGGCGCCTACGAGTTCTTCCAGCTCGCCAAGAAGTACGACGGGACCAAGAACCCGCTGGTCAAGCCGATCATCGGGGTGGAGGCCTATGTCGCCCCCAGCAGCCGGTTCTCCAGGGTCCAGGAGTTCTGGGGACGCGGCCGCGGCCAGCTCGGGGATCCGGACTCCGAGGGCGGCAAGGACGTCTCCGGCGGCGGCCGCTACACCCACATGACGATGTGGGCCAGGAACGCCACCGGACTCCACAACCTGTTCAAGACCTCCTCGCTGGCCTCCTACGAGGGCTACTACATGAAGCCGCGGATGGACCGGGAGCTGATCTCCCGCTACGCCGAGGGGGTGATCGGCTCCACCGGCTGCCCCTCAGGAGAGGTCCAGACCCGGCTGCGACTGGGCCAGTTCGAGGAGGCCTGCGAGGCGGCTGGCGCCTACCAGGAGATCTTCGGATCCGAGAACTACTTCTGCGAGCTGATGGACCACGGCGTCCCGATCGAGCGCGAGGTGCGCGCCGACCTGCTGAAGCTGGCCGCCAGGTTGGACATCCCGCTGCTGGCCACCAACGACTCGCACTACGTCACCGAGGACCAGGCCGACGCCCACGACTCCCTGCTGTGCGTCGGGGTGGGTCGCAACAAGGACGACCCCAACCGGTTCCGGTTCAACGGCTCGGGCTACTACATCAAGACCTCCGAGCAGATGAGGCAGCTGTTCCCCGACCATCCCGAGGCCTGCGACAACACCCTGGCGCTCACCGAGATGATCGAGCCCTACGACGAGGTCTTCAGCTACGTCGACCGGATGCCCCAGTTCGACGTCCCGGAGGGGGAGACCCAGGAGTCCTGGCTGCGCAAGAAGCTCAAGAAGGGACTCGCCGAGAAGTTCGGACCCAACCCTCCCCAGGCGGTCCTGGAGAGGGTCGAGACAGAGCTGGCGACCATCGAGCCGCTGGGCTTCTCCTCCTACTTCCTGGTGGTCTCCGACATCTGCGACGCCGCCCGCTCGATGGGGGTCCCGGTGGGGCCGGGCCGAGGTTCGGCGGCCGGCTCGATGGTCGCCTATCTCACCGGGATCATCCAGATCAACCCGCTGGAGCACGACCTGCTGTTCGAGCGGTTCCTCAACCCGGAGCGGGTCAACCCGCCCGACATCGACCTGGACTTCGACGACCGCCAGCGCGACCGGGTGATCGACTACGTCACCCACAAGTACGGCGAGGAGTACACCAGCCAGGTCAACACCTTCGGCAAGATCAAGGCGAAGAACGCCGTCAAGGACGCCAACCGGATTCTCGGCTACCCCTTCGCCCTGGGCGACCGGATCACCAAGGCGATGCCCGCCGATGTGATGGGCAAGGGGGTCCCGCTGTCGGGGATCTTCGATCCCGAGCACCCCCGCTACTCGGAGGGGGCCGAGTTCCGCGCCCTCTACGAGGAGAACGGCGACGTCCACAAGGTGGTCGACACCGCCAAGGGGATCGAGGGGCTGATCCGCGGCACCGGCGTCCACGCCTGCGCCTTCATCCTGTCCAGCGCCAAACTGCTCGACCTGGTCCCGATGCACCGCCGCGACAAGGACGGCACCATCATCGCGGGCTTCGCCTATCCCCAGCTCGAGGAGATGGGGCTCATGAAGATGGACTTCCTGGGCCTGCGCAACCTAGGCATCATGGACCACTGCCTCAAGATCATCCGCGCCAACCGTGGCGAGGAGGTGGACCTGCAGAAGCTCCCGCTGGACGACGCCAACACCTACTCGCTGCTGGCCCGCGGCGACACCCTCGGCGTCTTCCAGCTCGACGGCACCGCGATGCGCTCCCTGCTGCGCCTGATGGGGCCCACCAACTTCGACGACATCATCGCCGTCATCGCGCTGTACCGGCCCGGCCCGATGGGCGCCAACGCGCACATCAACTACGCCGAGCGCAAGAACGGCCGCCAGCCCATCACCCCGATCCATCCCGAGCTGAAGGACGCCCTCGACGAGATCCTGGCACCGACCTACCACCTGATCGTCTATCAGGAGCAGATCATGTCGATCGCCCGCAAGCTGGCGGGCTACACCCTGGGCGGCGCCGACCTGCTGCGCCGGGCGATGGGCAAGAAGAAGAAGTACATCCTGGACGAGAACTTCGTGCCCTTCCAGGCCGGGATGCGCAAGAACGGCTACTCCGACGAGTCGATCCAGGCGCTGTGGGATGTCATGGTGCCCTTCGCCGGGTACGCCTTCAACAAGTCCCACGCCGCCGGCTACGGGCTGGTGTCCTACTGGACGGCCTACCTCAAGGCCAACTACCCGGCCGAGTACGGCGCCGCGCTGCTCACCAGCGTCGGCGACGACAAGGACAAGATGGCCATGTACCTGGCCGACATGAGGGCCCAGCACATCAAGGTGCTGCCCCCCGACGTCAACGCCTCCTCGTTGGCGTTCACCGCCGTCGGCACCGACATCCGTTTCGGGCTCGGCGCCATCCGCAATGTCGGCGAGCACCTGGTCGACTCGATGATCGAGGCCCGCGAGGCGCACGGCCCGGCCCACGACTTCTTCGAGTTCCTCGACAACATGCCCATCGACGTGTGCAACAAGAGGGCCATCGAGTCCCTCATCAAGGCCGGCGCCTTCGACTCGATGGGCCACTCCCGCCGCGGCCTGATGAATGTCTACGAGCAGGCGGTGGACGCCGTCATCGACCTCAAGCGCAACGAGGCCAACGGCCAGGACGACCTGTTCGGGATGGGAGGCGGATCCGAACCCGCCCAGCTGGGGGTCGAGAGGGTGGTGCCCGAGGAGGACTGGGACCGCCGCACCAAACTCGCCTTCGAGCGCGACATGCTCGGGCTCTACGTCTCCGACCACCCGCTGCACGGCCTGGAGTCGGCCCTGGAGGCCGAACGGGACATCCCGATCGCCAATCTGATCGCCCCCGACGGACCCCGCGAGGGCCAGTACGAGATCGCCGGAATGGTCACCCAGATCGTCCGGCGGACCACCAAGAACGGTGACATCTGGGCCTCGCTGACCATCGAGGACCTGGATGCCGCGATCACCGTCGCCTGCTTCCCGAAGGTCTACCAGCGGGTCGAGCCGCTGCTGGGGGTGGACACCATCCTCAAGATCCGCGGCCGGGTGCGCGAACGTGACGACACCGCCGAGATGGCCGCCTCCGACGTGTGGATCCTCGATCTCACCGAGTCCGGGAACGCACCGGTGACCATCTCGCTGAGATCGGGCCGCTGCACCCCGAAGGTGGTGGCGGACCTGAGATCGGTGCTGCGCCGCCATCCCGGCGCCTGCGAGGTGCACCTGCAGCTCCAGGAGCCCAGTCGCCAGACCACCGTCTTCCGGTTGGCGGACGCCCTCAAGGTGACCAGCGACCAACCCCTGATGGCCGACCTCAAGGCCCTGCTCGGGCCCTCCTGCATCCCGGGACGGTGACAGATGTCCACCTCAAGTGAATCCACCCGTCCCGCGACTCCCTCCAGTCCGCCGGCCCCCCAGCGAGCCAGGGCGGTGGCCTCCACCCATCCCCTGGTGGCCCGCGCCGCCGACAACGCCCTGCTGCTGCGCCGTATCGTGCTGCTGCTGGGGGTCAGCGTCGTGCTCGGCGGGCTGTCCGGTCTGGTGTGGAACGCCTCCACCAGGCTGCCGACCTACACCATCGCCTCCGACGGATCGGCCAGCATCACCGAGCGCGGACTGGCCGGGGTGTTCTCCTCCGACGCCGGGTACTGCCTCACCGGGCTGGTCGCCGGCCTCCTGCTGGGCCTGGTGACCTGGTGGTGGTTCGGCCGCCGGGGCGCCCTGGTGGTGCCGCTGGCCGCCGTCTCGGCCCTGCTGGCCTCCCTGGTCTGCTGGTGGATCGGCGTGCTGGTCGGTCCCGACGGGTTCGCGGTGCGGATCTCGGGGGCCAGGGCCGGCGACGTCGTCCCGATCGATCTGGCACTGCGCAGCTGGACGCCCGTGCTGGTGTGGCCCTTCGCCGCCCTGCTGCCGGTGCTGGTGATGTCCCTGCTCGGCTGGGACGCCGCCGAGCGACGGGCCCGGTCCTCACGTCCGGTTGCACCGGCCGAGGTGACCGCACCCAGAGACGGATCGCAGGTCACCGACCGCGATCACTAAGCTGGTGATGTGATTCGCACCGTGGACCTCACCGACACCGACCCAGACGACTACCGGACCATCGTGCCCCGTGCCGATGTGGACGTCGACTCGGCCATGACGGCCGTCGTCGACGTCTGCCATCAGGTGCGCACCCGGGGCGAACAGGCGCTGCGCGAGTTCAGCGCCAAGTTCGACCACGTCGAACCCGAGTCGCTGAGGGTCCCGGTCGACGCCCTGGCCCGAGCCGCCGAGGAGCTCAGCCCCACCCTCCGATCCGCCTTCACCGAGTCCATCCGACGCCGCCGGGAGGTGTGCGAGGAGGCCGAGCTGGAGACCTCCTCGGCCCCGGTGGAACTGGCCCCGGGAGCCGAGGTCAGCCAGCGCATCATCCCGGTCGAGAGGGTCGGCCTCTACGTTCCGGGCGGGTTCGCCCCGCTCGCCTCCAGCGTCATCATGAACGTCGTCCCCGCCCAGGTGGCCGGGGTCTCCTCGATCGCGGTGGCCTCCCCGCCCCAGGCGGAGTTCGGCGGGCTGCCGCACCCCAACATCCTCGCTCTGTGCGAGATCCTCGGCATCGACGAGGTCTACGCAGTGGGCGGCGCCCAGGCGATCGCGATGTTCGCCTACGGGGTGCCGAACCTGTGTCCCCGCGTCGACATGGTCACCGGACCCGGCAATGTCTTCGTGGTGGCCGCCAAGCGCCACCTGCGCGGGGTGGTCGGCATCGACTCGGAGGCCGGTCCCACCGAGATCGCCATCCTGGCAGACCAGACCGCGGACCCGCGCTTCGTGGCCGCCGATCTCATGAGCCAGGCCGAGCACGACCCGCTGGCCGCCGCCGTGCTGGTCACCGACTCGCCGCAGCTGGCCGACAGGGTCCGCGAGGAGCTGGAGCCGATGGTCGCGGCCACCCTGCACACCGACCGGATCCGCACCTCGCTGGGCTCCGAGCAGTCGGCGATCGTGCTGGTCCGAGACATCGACCAGGGTCTGGCGGTCGTCGACGGATACGGGTCCGAGCACCTGGAGATCCAGACCGCCGACGCCGAGAAGGTGGCCGCCCGGGTGCACAACGCCGGGGCGATCTTCGTCGGCCCCTGGTCCCCGGTCTCGCTGGGGGACTACTCGGCCGGCTCCACCCACGTGCTGCCCACCGCCGGCTCGGCGGCCTACTCCTCGGGACTGTCGGTGCGCAGCTTCATGAAGGCGGTCCACGTCATCCACTACGACAAGCAGGGCCTGGACCAGCTCTCGGCCCCCGTGGAGGCCTTCGCGCTCGCCGAGAACCTCCCCGGCCACGCCAACGCCATCACCGTCAGGAGGGGCCGATGAGTTCCGACGCCGTGCCCACCGCCATCGCCCGGGTGAACCCGATCACCCTGGCCGAGCTGCCGTTGCGCCCCGAACTGGTGGGGGAGGAGCCCTACGGCGCCCCCCAGCTGGACGTCCCGGTCTGTCTCAACGTCAACGAGAACCCCTACCCGCCCTCCGAGGCGGTGCGTCGCGACATGGCCCACGAGGTGGCCAGACAGGCCGCCGGGCTCAACCGCTACCCCGACCGCGAGGCGACCGGGCTGCGCACCGATCTGGCCGAGTACATCGGGTTCGGGGTGGGGGCCGACCAGGTCTGGCCGGCCAACGGCTCCAACGAGGTGATGACCCAGATCCTCCAGGCCTTCGGCGGGCCGGGTCGCACCCTGCTGACCTTCACCCCCACCTACTCGATGTATCCCGAGTACGCCCGCAACACCCACACCGACTACGTCACCGTCCCCCGCGACGAGTACTTCGGCCTGGACGCCGAGCGGGTCCTCACCGCGATCCGGGATGTCAGGGCCGATGTGGTCCTCATCACCACCCCCAACAATCCGACCGGCACCGCCACCCCGGTGGCCGTCATCGACGAGGTGTGCGCCGGGACCGACGCCATCGTGGTGGTCGACGAGGCCTACCAGGAGTTCAACGACACCCCCGAGGACTCCGCGATCGCCCTGCTGCCCAAGTACGGCCGACTGATCGTGGTGCGCACCCTGTCGAAGGCCTTCGCGCTGGCCGGCGGCCGGGTCGGCTACGCGGTCGCCGCCCCCGCCGTGATCGACGCGCTGCGGATCGTCCGGCTGCCCTACCACCTGTCGGCGACCACCCAGACCGTCGCCCGGGTGGCTCTGCGGCACGCCCCCGAGATGCTGGCCAGGGTGGACGAGCTGCGCGAGACCCGGGCCGGGATGGAGGAGTGGCTGCGAATGCGCGGCTTCGCCGTGGTGCCCAGCCAGTCCAACTTCCTGCTCTTCGGACGATTCGTCGACCGCCACGCGGTGTGGGCCGAGTTCCTCGAGCACGGCGTCCTGATCCGCGAGGTCGGCCCCGAGGGGTACCTGCGGGTGTGCGCCGGTACCCCCGCCGAGGTCGACGCCTTCCAGCGCGCGGTCCTGGAGATCGCACCCCACGCCGAGATGATGAAGGTCGCCGACTCAGAGGCGATCAGCTCCAAGAAACATGTCCGCACCTCCTCCCAGGGACGGTCCTGATGAGTCGCACAGCACACGTGGTCCGCAACACCTCGGAGTCCCAGGTCGACGTCTCGATCGATCTGGACGGCACCGGTGAGTCGACCATCTCGACCGGGGTGGGGTTCTACGACCACATGCTCACCGCCCTGTCGAAGCACTCCGGGATCGACATGCGGATCCGCACCACCGGGGACCTGGAGATCGACGGCCACCACAGCATCGAGGACACCGCCATCGCGCTGGGTCAGGCGATCGGTGAGGCGCTGGGGGACAAGGCCGGCATCACCCGCTTCGGGGACGCCACCGTCCCCCTGGACGAGGCGCTGGCCCAGTGCGTCGTCGACGTCGCCGGTCGACCCTATGTGGTGTGCAGCGGGGAGCCGGAGTCCCAGGTCACCGTGCGGATCGGCGGATCCGGGGTGGCCTACCAGGGGTCGATGACCTACCACGTGGTGGAGTCCCTGGCCACCAATGCCGGGCTGTGCGTGCACCTGCGACTGCTCGCCGGACGCGACCCGCACCACATCTGCGAGGCCCAGTACAAGGCCCTGGCGCGGGCTCTGCGGATCGCCCTGGCCCCCGACCCCAGGATGGCCGGGCGGATACCCAGCACCAAGGGCACCCTCAACGCCTGAACAAGGCCCAACGCCTGAAACAACGCTCAACGCCTGAACCGTGCCCGGGGCCCCTGTCGGGCCGCCCCACAGATGTCACAGGAGGTAACTCATGACCGCGGTGGTGAGAGTCGGGGTCATCGACCACGGCTCGGGGAACCTGCACTCGGCCTGCCGGGCGCTGTCCCGGGCCGGCGCCGAAGTGGTGCTGTCCTCGGCCGTCGACGAGCTGGAGCGCACCGACGCCCTGGTGCTGCCCGGGGTCGGCGCGCTGGCCTCCTGCATGGCCGGACTGCGGGCGATGGGAGGCGACGAACTGGCGGCCGGCTGGGTCGACGCCGGACGTCACCTGCTGGGCATCTGCGTGGGTCACCAGATGCTCTTCGAGGACGGCGAGGAGCGCGACCAACCGGTCGGATGCCTCGGGCTGCTGCCCGGATCGGTGAGCATGCTGCCCGCCGAGAGACTGCCGCACATGGGATGGAACACCGTCACGCCGTGCCCCGGCAGCCGGCTGTTCGCCGGCATCGAGGACCAGCGGTTCTACTTCGTGCACTCCTACGGGGTGCTGGTCGACTCACCGCACACCGGGATCACCACCTGCCGCCACCAGGACGCCGAGTTCGTGGCGGCCACCGAGCTCGGCCCGATCTGCTCCACCCAGTTCCACCCCGAGAAGTCCGGGGCGGCCGGCGCCCGACTGCTGAGGAACTGGCTGGACCTCCTCGACGAGGACTGAGCCCTGATCCACCGTTTTGGGGTGGGCGGGTTGGCTGATCCGGCTGGTGGGCTTGTCGGGGTGGTGTGGGCGTGGGTGGTTCTCCGACCGCTGGTGTCGGCTTGTCCTGTGGGGTCCTCGGGGTTGGGCCCGGGTGGGGCTGGGGCGGGTGGGTGGTCAGGCCGCTTGGGGTGGGCCTGTGCCGGTGGCGTAGGCACACAGGGTCATGAACTCCTGCTGCCAGGGCCAGTGGGTGGGGTAGTGCAGGAAGCGACGCCTGGAGTGGCGGGCGAGGCGGGCGGTAATCATGGTGACCCGGATACGCAGGGTGGACATACGCGCTGTGCTCATGCCCGCCGCGTGGGCGGCGGCCCGGGAGATGTTGAAGGCGAGGACGGCCAACTGGAGCCAAGCGGCGTTGGCGGTGAAGCGGCCTGAGGGCAGGTGGGCCAGGGCGTTGCCCTTCAGCTCGGCCATGACTTGTTCGATGATGGCGTGTCCCCGATGGCGCTCATCGGCTTGAATCATGGGGAGGGGGGAGTTGGTGATGAGGGGGTGGTACCTGTACGTGTCGAAGAGTTCCCCCTGATCCGCATGAGCTGTCGGGTTCAGCCGTTTGACGCGTCGTACGACGAGCCTGCAGGTGACCTGGTCCTCCTTGGGATGGGACGTGAATGCGGTGAAAGGGACTTCTGCGACCTCAGCGTCACTGATCCACTCACCGGTGTCTTCTTCGAAGACGGCGTCGGTGTAGTGGATCCCCACCCAGGCATCTTCGCGGATCGCGCTGATGGCTCGGGT
>NZ_AUDD01000009.1 GCF_000425285.1 Acidipropionibacterium jensenii DSM 20535
CGAGGCGCACACCGAACTTGAGGTCACCTGGGCGGCCTACCAACGCATGGTCACCGCCTACCGCGACCCCGACCCTGCTCGCGGCCGAGACCTCATGAACAAGCTCATCGCCAGCCTCGCCAGCGGCGTCCCAGCAGCGCTGGTCGAACTCCGCACACTGGGCCGCACGCTGAAGCAGCGGGCGGTCGACG
Organism: Acidipropionibacterium jensenii DSM 20535; assembly: GCF_000425285.1. Lineage (GTDB taxonomy): Bacteria > Actinomycetota > Actinomycetes > Propionibacteriales > Propionibacteriaceae > Acidipropionibacterium > Acidipropionibacterium jensenii. Next base: position 192 of record NZ_AUDD01000009.1, read on the forward strand.
TGCTGGCCTACTTCGACCAGCCCGGCACCAGCAACGGTCCCACAGAGGCGATCAATGGCCGCCTCGAGCACCTCCGCGGATCAGCCCTCGGCTTCCGCAACCTCACCCACTATGTCGCCCGATCCCTCCTCGAAACCGGCGGGTTCAGACCTCAGCTACACCGTGGATTGTGATGAGCCGGGAAAGTCATAGCCTAAGCGTACGGATGGGCACCGACATTGTGATGGTCCAGCGGCGCACCTGTCTCCCACACGACCATGAGGGAGACTGTCATGCCCACGTTCTACGATTCCGGCGCGGACGCCGGGGAAGCATCCGAGGCGCTGCGCGGGCTCGCGCACGCCACCCGCGCCATCGAGCACCCGCAGGACATGTACTCGGTGCTCGGTGACCTGCTCTCGGGAGTGAGGTCGCTGCGGCAAGTCCTTGACCAGCTCGCGTCGGCTCACGCCAGCAACCGGGACCTGGCGTTCGACGACTACGGGGACCACGCATCCGGCTCGGCCGACGCTCTGGCCGCCGCGGACGAACTCCACCAGACCGCGACCTTGATTGACCAGGCGGAGGACCGGCTCAACGTGGCGATGTCGGCAGCTGGGCGGATCGCCTGGCACAGCGAGCCTGCCACCGAGGAAGTGCCGGTGCGTCGCTGGATCTCCGTGGTGTTCCTTCAAGGGTCGGAGGCTGACGAGGTGCTCGACATGATCGACCGCGACGGCCCCGACGCCGCCATGGAGTACTTGAAGAACTGGGACTACGGGGACGAGACGACCGACGCGGCAATGGAGAACGGCCACGTCTACGACCTCCCACCGGCAGGCATGCTGGACCGGGAAGTCCGCGACGGGGACTACCAGATGACCTACAACCACACTTTCGGCCACGTCGGCCTCTGTCGCCTCCACACCATCGAACCCGACGACGTTCTCGACGACGAACCCGCCCGTCATGCTGTCGGACACGCGGAGTCGCTGCGGGCGGTGCCCGACGGGTCGTGGTTTGAGCATCCGGGCGTCGCCGCCGTGAAGCAGTCGCGGGGGTTGGGACTGTGACCGCCCGAGAGCCCGAGACTCTGCACACCGCAGTCCTTGTCGCCCCGGCGAAGGAACGGCGCCGCCTGCGGAAGCAGCGTCGTCAGGCTGCGGCCCGGCTCCAGGCCGAGCAGCGCGCCACTGAACGTGAGGCGGCCCGTGCGAAGGCCGAAGCGGAGCGCGCCGAGCGGAAAGCGATCACGTACCTGCCTGCCGCCGGTGAGCCCGGGCACGCCCAGCTGCGTTCACCCGGACGGTTTCGGCTCCCTCGCCATCAGGACACCTCCGCCACCCTGGCCGGGGCCTACCCGTTCCTCGCAGAGGGTGGGCTGGGCTCCGATGGCGTCTTCGTCGGCCAGGACCTCTACTCGGGAGGCAGCTTCGTCTACGACCCGTGGGTGCTCTACGCCCGCGGCGTCATCACCGCCCCGAACCTGGTACTCGCGGGCATCGTCGGCTCGGGCAAGTCATCGCTCGCGAAGAGCCTCTACACCCGCTCACTGCCATTCGGGCGCCGCGTGTACGTGCCGGGGGACCCGAAAGGCGAACACACCGCCGTCGCCGAAGCCGTCGGCGGCCGGGCCATCGTCCTTGGCCACGGCCTGTCGACCCGGCTCAACCCCCTGGATGAGGGATACCGCCCCTCCGGCATGGACGATGCCGGATGGGCCTCCACCATCGCCTCCCGCCGCCGCGACCTCATCGGGGCGCTGGCCGAAACCGTACTGACCAGACCCCTGTCACCGTTGGAGCACACCGCCATCGACACCGCCCTGACCCAGACGGTGCGCGGCAATGACGTGCCGATCCTGCCCATGGTCGTCGACCACATCCTCAACCCTAGCCAGGCGGCAGATCCGGATGGGCGGCTCGCCGAGGATGGGCGCCTCGTCGGCCACGCCCTGCGCCGCCTCGTCGCAGGTGACCTGGCCGGGCTCTTCGACGGCCCCTCAACCGTCACCTTCGACCCGGCCCTGCCGATGATCTCTCTCGACCTGTCCCGCGTGACCGAGAACTCCACCCTCATCTCGGTGCTGATGACGTGCTCCAGCGCGTGGATGGAGTCCGCCCTGCTGGACCCGGCCGGTGGGCAACGGTGGTGCATCTACGACGAGGCCTGGCGCCTCATGTCCCACCCGGCCCTGTTGAAGCGGATGGATGCGCACTGGCGGCTGGCCCGCCACTACGGCATCGCCAACATGCTGATCTTTCACAAACTCACCGACCTGGAAAACGTCGGCGACCAAGGCTCCGCCATGCGATCCCTCGCCAACAGTCTCCTGGCGAACGCGGAGACCCGGATCATCTACCGGCAAGAGTCCGACCAGCTCGGCACCACCGCCCGAACCCTCGGGCTGACCGGCACGGAGCAGAAGCTCTTGCCAGGGCTGGGGGTCGGCCAGGGACTTTGGCGCATCAAAGACCGCTCCTTCCTCTGCCAGCACCAGCTCCACCCCGACGAACTCGCCCTCTTCGACACCACCACCCGCATGACCAGCAAAGTTTAAAAGTTCCCTGGAATATTGAAGGTTTTCGTCGGAACTTGAGTACTCGACACCTGTTCAGACTAGCTCTTGTTTAATGTTCGCGGAACCTGTCATCGGAGTGCTTTGGCGGTTGCTCGGAGCGCCGGAATCTAGACCATGCCCGCGTAGTGCACTATCATGCACTGTATGGATGTGAGTGCGGAGTCGTTGGCGCGTGCGATCGGTACGCGAGTCAAGCAGCAGCGCAAAGACCGGGGATGGACTCTCGATCAGCTCGCCGAGTTCGCTGGGGTGAGCCGCCGCATGCTCGTGAACGTCGAGCAAGGTGCCGTGAATCCGAGCGTGGGCGCGCTGTTGCGGCTCTCAGATGCGCTCAGGGTGGGCCTTCCGGCTCTTGTGGAGCCTCCGGCCTCGCGTGCAGCGAAGCTCACTCGCAATGGACAGGGCGCTGTCCTCTGGACTGGCGACGCAGGGGGCCAGGGTGTGCTGGTTGCGGGCACGGAGCCGCCGGATGTGGTCGAGTTGTGGGACTGGACGCTCGCGCCGGGTGAGCGGCACGACAGTGAGGCGCACAGCCACGGCACCCGTGAGCTCCTGCACGTCCAGGAGGGAACGGTCACGGTCGAAGTCGACGGCGATCGCTATGACCTCGCACCCGGCGACGCTCTGTCGTTCCACGGCGATGCTCCCCATGCCTATATCAACTCGACCGATGCTTCTACCCGGTTCTCGCTGACGGTGTTCGAGCCGGGCGTGGGAGCCGCACACCGAACGGAGACCCCGAATGCCTGAGCCCATCACCCCCGAACAGTTCCTCAACGCCTGCACCGTGGATGCGGCGGTGTTCGAGCTGCGCCCGGACTACCGCACCCTCCTGCTCGTGGTCGATGGCCTCGACCCAGCTACGTCCGGTGAGGGCAACACCATGGTCGATGAGCTCATCGCCGCGGCTGAGGCACACGCGCGTGATCTCCTGGTGGGATCGCCGGTGGATGAGCTGCCGCATATCGCGTCGTGGCGTGAGGCGTATCGGGGGTTCGGGGCGAAGCCGCAGCGCACTCGCAACAGTCTCGAAGCCCTCACCCGCCGAGCCGAGAAGGGTCTGCCGCGCGTGAACGCGCTCACCGATATCTACAACGCAATCTCGGTGCTGCACCAGATCCCCCTCGGCGGTGAAGACTACGCGCACTATGCCGGGCCTGCACGTCTGGTCCGGGCCACGGGTGAGGAGCCGTTCGACACGACCGCGAACGGGGAGAGCGTGATCGAGCACCCCGAGCCCGGCGAGGTCGTCTGGTGCGACGAGGCCGGGGCGACGTGCCGCAGGTGGAACTGGCGGCAGGGCCGGCGCACCGGGCTCACCGATACGACCCGGACGGCATTGTTCATCCTCGACGCCCTCACCCCCGTCACCGACGAGCAACTGCACGCGGCCGGCGACACACTGGCGGACGCGCTGGGGAGCCTGGGCGAAGACGTGCAGGTCGCGAGACGGCTGGTGGGCGCGTGATCCGGCAGCGCATGACGGGGATACCGCCGTGGACGATGGCGGTCGCGGCCATGCTGTCCGTGCAGCTCTCCAACGCCCTGTCTGTGCCGGTGATCGACCAGGTCGGGCCGGCGGGTACTGCGTGGCTGCGCATGTGCTTTGGCGTCGTGTTCCTCTGGCTCATCGCCCGGCCCGCGATCCGCTCCCTCCGCAAGAAAGACATCCCCGCGCTGATCGTACTGGGCGTGGTGACGGGGTTCATGACGACGTTCTTCCTCGCAGCCGTCGACCGCATCCCGCTAGGTACCGCGGTCGCGATCGAGTTCCTCGGCCCGCTCACGGTCGCCGGGATCATGAGCAAGCAGCGCAAGGCCCTCATCTGGCCGCTGCTCGCCCTCATCGGCGTCGTACTGCTCACGGAGCCGTGGCACGGGAGCATCGATCTCGCAGGCGTCGGCTTCGCCCTCGCCGCGGGCACCTGCTGGGGCCTCTACAACGTGTTCACCCAGCATGTCGGAGACCGGTTCTCCGGCATCAGCGGGCTGTCGCTGACGATCCCGGTCGCAGCAATAGCGACTCTGCCGGTGGGGTTGCCGCAGGTGATCGTGGGCGAGTTCACCTGGTGGGTACTGCCCGCTGCGGCGGGGATCGCGCTCATTACGCCGGTGATCGCGTTCGGTCTCGAGATGCTCGCCCTGCGCCGCATGACCCACAACGCGTTCGGCACCCTGCTGTCGATCGAGCCCGCGTTCGGGATCCTCATCGGCCTGCTCGTGCTCGCCCAGACTCCCACGCTCGTGCAATTGGCCGGTATCGCGCTGGTCCTTCTCGCGGGAGCGGCGGCGCAACGCGGAGGCAGACGAACGACCGAACCCGTTGCGACAACTGACCTGCCCGCATCTACAGCGAAGGAGACCCGATGACCGCCACCCCGAAATACAGTTCCACGTTCATCTTCTAAACCCGGAACCTCACCGAGGAGTTCGACCGGATCGACAGCGAAATCGCCACCCGTGCCCGCCAGATCCCCGGCTTCCTCGGGGAAGAGGCGTGGCACAACGAGGACACGGGTCTGCACGCTGAGGTCTACTACTGGACCGACATGGACGCCCTGAAACAGCTCATGGGCATGGACACCCACCGTCTCGCCAAATCCCGGTATGGGGAGTGGCTGGGCGAGTACCGGGTCGTGATCTCCGAAGTGCAGACCGTCTACGGCAATCCGATCCTCGGCCTCGAACACCGCCCCGAACAGGAGCAGTCATGACCAGCAGCATCTTCACCGGCCTCTCCGCGTTCCCCCTCACCCCGCTCCACGACGACCACGTCGACGAGCGGGCCTTCACGGGCCTCATCGAGCGGCTGGCCGCGGCGGGGGTGGATTCGATCACCGCGCTCGGGTCGACCGGCTCCTACGCCTACCTCACCCCGGAGGAGCGCGCCCGCGTCGCGAAGCTCGCGGTCGAGCATGCCGGGTCGACGCCGGTGTTCGTCGGCGTCGGAGGCTTGCGCACCTCGCACGTCCTCGCCCATATCGATGCCGCGGAACAGGCGGGAGCTGCGGGGGTGCTGCTGGCTCCGATGACTTACCAGGCGCTTACCGCGGATGACGTGTTCGAGTTGTACCGCACTGTCACCGAGCATACGGAGTTGCCGGTGATCGTCTATGACAACCCCGGTACTACTCACTTCACGTTCACCATCGACCTCTACGCTCGCGTCGCAGAGCTGCCGGGGATCGCGTCGATCAAGATCCCCGGCGTTCCCACCAACCCCGAGGAGGCGCGCGAGCATGTCGCGGGGATTCGTGCGGTCGTGCCCGAGCATGTCACGATCGGGGTTTCCGGTGACGCGTTCGCCGCGACAGGCCTGAACGCGGGCTGCGAGGCCTGGTACTCCGTGATCGGCGGCACCCTCCCCGAACCGGCCCTCACCATCACCCGCGCCGCGCAAGCGGGCCGCACGAGCGAGGCGGTGGCGGAGTCGGAGCGCCTCGCGCCCCTGTGGGGGTTGTTCACCGAGTTTGGGGGCAGCCTGCGCGTGACCGCCGCGATCGCCGAGCACCTCGGCCTCGCACCGCACCAGTGCCTGCCCTTACCGATCCAGGGCCTCACCGAGGCGCAGCGTGCTCGCGTCGCGCAGGTGGTGGACGAGCTCGACCTTGCCTGACCAGACGAACCACGCCGCGGTGTCGGGTGGGTCGGGGTGGGCGCTGGCCCGGTATGTGTTCGCGGCCACGCTGGTACGTTCCGCAGACGGCGGCGCCGTCGTCGCGATCGGGCTCCTCGCCCACACATCCGGGCACCCCGGCTGGGTGGCCGGGCTCCTCGGGGCCGCGATCACGGCCCCGCACCTGCTGGGCCCGTTCATCGCCCGCCGCCTCGACACCGCCACAGACGGCCGCAAAGTCATCGCCCTCTCCGCCCTCGCACACGGCGCCCTCCTCGGAGCATCCGGGCTACTCCTCCCGGTGACATGGGCGCTGGTTCCGGCGGTGTTGTTGATCGTGTCGGGCTTATTCGGGCCGATGCTCACCGGCGGGGTCAGCAGCCGCCTCCCCTCGATCGCTGGGCCCTCGCAGCGGAGCCAACGGCGGGCGCAGAGCTGGGATGTCGCCAGCTACGGCATCAGCGGCACTCTCGGCCCCGCCGTCGTCGCCTCCATCGCCGCCACCACCGGCCCGATGGCCGCGACCCTGATCCTCGCAGCCGCGGCGATCATCGGCGCAGGTGCCGTGCTCGCCCTCCCACGGCAAGCCCCGGTCACTGATCCGGGGGCGGTGCCCTCTCCGGCGCGGACACTGGTGACGATCTGGCGCTCCGGTCCACTGCGCCGCACGCTCACACTCACGGTCGTGGTCGCGTTCTCTGTCGCGGCGCTGCCGATCTACGCCGTCGCCATCGCCCCGAGCCTGGGCAGCGCGGCCCTGGCCGGCACCCTCGTCGCCGGGTACGGGGTCGGCAACCTTGTCGGGTCCGCGCTGCTGATGGTCTGGCCGCTGCGCGGCGACGCCGACAAACTCACCACCCTCCTCGCCGCAGCCGTCGCGGTCACCCTCATGGTCGTGATCCCCATGCCGAACCTCACCGCCGCCTTGATCGCGTTCACCCTCGCGGGGGTCGCGAATGCGGTCTTCTTCGCGGCGACGCTCGCCGCCCGCAGCGAATACGCCCCCGACGAAGCCCGCGGGCAGGTATTCATCTGGGTCGGCGCCTTAAAGATCGCCGCAGGCTCGGCCGGAACCGCGACCGCCGGGGCTCTCATCGGCGGCGTCACCTGGATGCCCGTCGCGGCCGTCGCCGCCCTGTCAGCGCTCGCTGCTCTGGTGTGCGGGATCGAACGCTCCCGCACCACCTGACATAGGCTCATCACCCGTCGGCTCAACGCGGAGGCGGTCGCGGATCTCCGCCATCAAGCCGAGCATGCACCACATGATCCGAGTCAGGGTGTGCTCATAGGCGCCCTGGTCGGACTCGAACGGATCGGCGACATCCACCGGCGCGTCCGATTCCGGATCGAACCCTCCCAGCAGTAGTACGTGGTCGTTCGGAGCCCCGAGTTCACGCAGACGGTCGGCGTGACTGTGGTCGAGGGCGACGAACAGATCGGCCTCGCCGACGTCGCTCGTCTGGAGCGGCCTAACATGATGGTCGTCGCCGGGGTCGATGCCGCGCCCAGTCAGGGCGCGCACGGCCCGCAGATCCATCGGCGCACCCCCCCGACCAAAACGCGAACGCCCCGCGACGAGACCGTGCACGAGTCATCTAGCCCAGCCGAGCGGAGATAGTCGATGAGGACGCGGGCGGCTATCGGCGAGCGGCACGTGTTCCCCGTGCACACGAACACCACCCGAAACCCCGACTCCATGCACCCATTCTCCAAGCAGGTGCAGAACGGGGGCAAGTGGCCGGATGCCGGGGTGCGGGCTAGAATAGTGGGGTTGGAGAATGCTGCCGGGACGACCCGGGCAGCGACGAGAATGAGCCGGGACGACCCTGCAGAACAGGCCGTACCCGTGCCACACACTTCCACCCTGCGCACTATCCTCACGCCGTCGGTGATCGTCCGGATCGTGCTCGGCTGGGCCGCATTCGCAGCCCTCATCCTCGCCCAACCACTCCTCGCCGGGCACCTGCCCACACCAGTGCTGTTCCTGGTGCTTACAGCGATCGTGGGCGTGATCATCGTCTGCGCCGGCGGGGTCGTCACCCAGGCCGAGCACCTCGCACACCGCCTCGGCGACCCCTACGGCACCCTCGTGCTCACGCTCTCGATCGTGCTCATCGAGGTCATCCTCATCTCCGCAGTCATGCTCGGACCCGGCGAGCACGCCACCATCGCCCGCGACTCCGTCATGGCCGCCACGATGATCGTGCTCACCCTCGTCATCGGCGCCGCCCTCCTGGTCGGCGGGCTCCGCCACGACAATCTGCGTGTCAACCGCACCGGGATCTCCGCCTACCTCTCGCTCCTGGTCGTGCTCGTCGCCGTCGCGTTCGCGTTCCCCGCCGTCATCGGCGTCGACGGGGCGTACACGCCGGGGCAGGCGATCCCGATCCTGATCCTCACAATCCTGCTCTACGGGTTCTTCCTCTACCGGCAGACCGGAGCGCAGAACACCGACTTCCAGGAAGTCACCACACCGACGGCCGGCACTGAAGCGCACGATCCGCGCCCTGGCGTCACGGTCGTGCTGCGTGAGCACCGGGCCGAGGTAGTCGCGCGGGTGTTGGTGCTGCTGGTCACGGTCATCCCGATCGTGCTGCTCTCCCACGACATGGCCGTCTTCCTCGACGACGGGTTGAACCGGCTCGGTGCTCCGATCGCGCTCTCGGGCATCCTCATCGCGATGATCGTGTTCCTGCCCGAAGCGATCACCACCGTGCGTGCCGCGTGGATGGGAGAGGCACAGCGGGTGACGAACCTTGCCCACGGAGCCCTCGTGTCCTGCGTGGGGCTGACTCTGCCGGTGGTGCTCGCGATCGGGCTGTTCACCGGGCAGACCGTGATCCTCGCCGAAAGCCCCGTGAACCTGCTCTTGCTCGGGGTCAGCCTGCTGCTAAGCCTGACCACATTCAGCGCCAAACGCGTCACCGCGCTCCACGGCGCCGCCCACCTGTTCGTGTTCGTGCTCTACGGGCTCAGCGTCTTCGCTTAACCAACGATCTGAGCCTGATCTCTGAGTCCTACGTGGGCGTCGTAAGGTCGGGGTGTTCGAGAGTGTCGACGTAGCGGTTGGTGCCCTCGATACTCAGCCCGAACAGGTCCTTGAGGCGGCGCTGGTCGCCGCCGGTCGCATGGACTTCTGCGAGGATACGGTCCTCCCGGAGAGCCTTGGCGGAGATGCCGGCTTTCTTCCAGGGGAACTGATGGCCGGGCGAACTCAGTCTGGGAGCAGTCTGCATCGTGACGAACAGGTGCGGGTTGCGGGTGTTCGGCCACTTCGCCGCGCGGTAGTCCAGCCATCGGGCGAGACGGTCGCGGACCGGCCCTGCGAGCAGGACGGCGCGACCGTCGGGCATAGTCAAGCGTCCGTCACTGATGTCGGTGAGCTGGAGGTTGCGGACTTGGAGATTCGTGAGCGCGTGGAAGGCCACGATCGCGACGGCCAGAGCGATCGCCGGGTCGTCGTGGCCCAGGACGGCACGAATCTGCGCGGGTTCCAGCGGCAGCGGCGTGGTGCTGCTGAACTGGTAGGAGCCCAGGCTGCTGGTCGGGTCGGTGAAGACGAGCTTGCGGCCTTTGAGAATCGCGAACAGGGAACGCAGGCCGAGCATCGCGACCTGCCTCTTGGCCGATTCCTCGGGAAGGGAGTCGACCAGGACGGCCGGGCTGATCTCGGCAAGGGATTGGTAGCCGGCTTCGGCCCAGGCGGTGACGATCGGGGCGAGACCGATGATCTGAACGCGCACGGTCGTCTCCTCGCGGGGCTTGCGGCGAGGAGGGATGCGACTGCCATTGAGCATGATGTCGAACCAGAGCTCGAGCTGGGTGCGCATCGTATCGGGAAGCTGGTCGAACTTGCCCGCGAAGTAGCGGTCGATGGTCGGGATACGGTCGTCGATGAGGATGCCAGCGGCGTCGAGAACGTCGAGGGTGGAGCGGACGTTGCTGTCGCTGTCGTACCGGCGAAGCCGGATCACTTCGCTCGCGCGGATGGTCATCGCGCCCTCGGGGGCGAGAATCTGGAGCATCTTCACCGAGCGGCGCACCTGGTTGGTCTGCCGTTTGGACCAGCCGAACCGTTCGGCGTGCTCGAACACGATGCCATCAGTTCGCCAGGACCAGTCGCGAGCCTGAGCTGTGGTGAGCTCGCGGAGCACGTCCGGGTCAGGGGCAAGATCGAACAGGGCCGGCTGCTCCCAGTCGGAGATTTCCTCGGCCTGCTGCGCCAGGAGGATGCGGGCGGCCCGCACCGACTGCCTGGGCTGCTTCGGCTTGCGGCGGGGAGCCATGTTCGCGAAGAAGAGCTGCAGCCCCAGCCGGGCACCTTCCTCGAAGTCGAGGGGCCGGCCGGGTACCTGGATGCGGCGGGCGTTCTCAAGACAGAGGCGGCAGGCTCCCTGGTCGCCGACGGTGACGTGGCGTCCGCAGTAGAGGCAATCGCCGACCGGATAGTGACTCGACCACCAGCGGCATTGCCAGCACTTCCAGTTGTGTCGGCGGTAGACGCCCCAGGCGAGGCTGTCCTTGCAGGAGCCGACGTACTCCGGGCTGCCGGGGTGACAGCGGTCGCAGAGGCCCTGGCTGTAGTAGTTCTTCGACCCGCATCGCTCGCAGGGCGGAGCGGGGAACGGACCACCGGGCAGGCAGTCGTAGCAATAGTCGACGGCAGGCCAGGTCCATGCCGCCGCGTTCACGCCGCAGGTGAAGCACGTGCGAGGGGGCCGGAAGCGTGAGTTGAGCCCCTTCCTGGTGCTCACAGCGGCGGCTCGGACCGCGGGTTCCCGAACCTCGGAGAGACACGCGGTCCGGTCTCGTTCTCGCCGTTGATCGTCTCGGCCTTCTTCGGTCGGCGGGCGGCGACCTTCTCCGGCTCAGGGGTCATCAGGTCAGAGGGGGTGCAGCCGAGGATCGCGCAGATCACGTCGAGTTCTTCGAGCCGGATCGTCGGCGGAGTGCCCGACCACCAGCCCGACATCTTCCCGGCGCTGATCTCCACTCCGGCCGCGGCGAGCTGGCGGCGCAGCTCGGCTGACTTCCAGATGCCTCGTTCGGCGGCTCTCATCCGCAAGTTCCACTTCACGGTCTTCTCACCCTTCCCCTGTCAGGCGGGCCTCGACCCGCTGGTTGGCGTTGCGCCACGCGAGCTCGACGTGCTCGCTGCGCACATGGATATAACCCGATGTCGTCGCCAGCCACTGATGGCCCAGCAGTTCTTGGAGGGCCTTCAAGTCCATCCCGGTCCCATACAGCGACGAGGCGCAGTAGTGCCGCAGCACATGCGGCGTCAGCCGCCCCGCCCACGCGGGCAGGAACCGTTCGGTCTGGATCGTCAGCGCCCGCCGCAGCGAGTTGTGACCGATCCGCCCGCACCGGCCGAGTTCGTCATCGAACCGCTCGGAGGGCATCAGCGGCGCGTCGGGGTTCTGCCAGTCTTCGCCGAACTGGTGGCGGACCTCGGCCAGCCACCAGTCGATGAGCTGGTCGGCGCCGTTGATCGCCGGCACCAGTCGCGGCTTGAAGCCACGCCCGCCCGAGCCTTTCCCGAAGCGAACATGCAGTTTGCCGAACCCGCCCAGGTCAGGTCGCCAGTCGCGGATGTCGAGCATCACGGACTCGTTGATCCGCAGCCCCAGCCGCCGCCACAGCGACGCCGCGAAGTAGTCGCGGGCAGCGGGCAGATACTTTCTCGCACCGGGGATCGAGCCGCGCCACCGGGTGAACAGCTCCTCGATCTCAGCATCGGACGGCGGCACCCTGATCTTGCCCAGCGACTTGCCCTTTTGCCGGTTGAACTCGTCGATCGGCTGCTCGACCGTTACCCCGGTCATCCGGCGAATCTTGCCCTGATAGCGGGTGATTAGGAACTCGTAGAACTGCGCCAACGATCCGGCCTTGCCCGCCCGCGTCGTCACCGACAGGCCCCTGCGCCGCTGCTCGGCGAGGAAGCGGTCGGCATCGTCAGCCGACGCCTCCCACAACGGGCACGTCAACGACCGGGCGAACTCGATGACCGTCGCCCGTGTCGACCGCACATGCCCATCGGTGAGCCCGGCAGCAGCCATCGCCAGCGCGTACTCGTCGACGAGCTCCTGCTCGAAATCCTCCGCATCCTGCGCGCTGCGCAGCACCTCGTCAGCCACACCACCACCTTGCAGCGCGACGAGCTTCATGAACTTCTCGGTTCACTGTGACCGACCATGCTTCAATCATACCGACGAACCTTCAGTCACAGTGACGGTTCTTCAACATGTCTTCCGGGCACGGAGAACCTTGCACCACCTGGGAAGCAGGCCCCTTAGACAGCCGGGGCGTCAGGAGGAACTTGAGTGCATGGAGATTTGATACCAGGGACGACTGGTGCACCTGATGGGCATGAGTATTCACCACAGCCACTCAGGCGACCCGGAGGAGACGCCAGTCAGTCTGCCGCTGGCCGTCATCACGGTCGATTCCTACGGGGTCCTCAACGTCAGCTTGGATGGCGCCGAGTATCCGCCGCCCTCACCGACCGAGCCGTGGACGAAGGGCCGGTTCGGGGAACTTCTCGACGTCCTGACCGCGGACCGTACGCGGACCATCCGAGTCGAGATCCACGAGTCCGACGGAAGCACATTCACCGACATCATCAATGTAGCCCGCACCCCACGCTCGGAGCCGACGGATGAGTCGCCTGCGCCTCGTCGGGCCCGGCACCGCCACGTACCCGAAACCATCGAGGTGACTGGGGCCGGGTTCCAGCCGGGTGAAGAGGTGACGGTCGCCCTCGTCCGCACCACCGCCGAAGCGACCGCGGCCGGGACAGTCCGCGTGACCCTGGATCTCGGGGAACTGCCCACGGGTGGCGCGGACATTGTGCTGGTTGGCATCACCTCCGCACGGGTCGTGGCGCGGCGGGTGCCATGAGCACGCAGCGCCAGTCCGGCTCGATGGGTGACGAGCTGACGAACATCCTCATGGTCGGGCTCGCCGCCCTCTTCGGCCTCATCCTCACCCTCCGCGGCGCAGGGTCCGTCGCTGCGTTCGTGACCGGCGCCGACCAACCACAAGTAGGTGTCGCCGGTGGGCTGGCGGTCCTGTTCAGCCCCGGAGATCCTGCGGGCGCGCTCCACGCCGACGGGCTCAACCCCATCGCCTACTGGATCACCCTGACACTCATGCTCGGCCTCCTTGGAGCCGGAGGGACCTGGGGGTGGATCAAGTGGCGACGCCACTCCCGCGCGGTCGATGTGGACCCACACCGGTTGGCGGGCACGGCCACAAGCCACGAAGTCGCCACCGCAGCCTCCGCGAATACACTCGTCCGCCACGCCGGGACACTCCGCCCGTCCCTCGATACGCCAAAACCGCACGATGTGGGGTTCCTGCTCGGCCAGTCGAAGGGCAAACAGGTGTGGGCCAGCGTCGAGGACTCCATCCTCCTCATCGGCCCGCCCCGCTCCGGCAAGGGCCTACACATCGTCATCCCCGCGATCCTCGACGCACCCGGTGCCGTGGTCACCACCAGCACCCGGCCCGACAACCTCACCGCCACACTCAAGGCCCGGCAGCAGATCGGGCCAGTCGCCGTCTTCGACCCCCAACACTTGGCCGACGGCGTTCCCGCAGGTCTTCGCTGGTCACCCATCCGCGGCTGCGACGACCCACTCACCGCCATGATCCGCGCCACCGGGCTGGCCGCCGCGACCGGCCTCGCCGACGGCGGGGTCGATGGAGGCGGATTCTGGGAAGGCAAGACCCGCGTAGCGCTGCAAGCCCTCCTGCATGCGGCCGCACTGGATCACCGCACACCCGCCGAACTGTTCCGCTGGACCCTCGACCCCTCCGCCGCGGCAGACGCCGTCGCCATCCTCACCGGTTCACCCCACTCAGCGACAGGCTGGGCCGAATCCCTGGAAGCCAGGATCGACGCTGACCCGCGCACCCGCGATTCCATCTGGCAAGGCGTCTCCCTGGCACTGGCGGCCCTGGCCGACCCCCGCGTCCTCGACGCTGTCAGCCCCGGGCCCGGTGAACAGTTCGATCCCGAAGCCTTCATCCGCGACAAGGGCATCCTCTACCTGCTCGCCACCGGAGCCGGGGCGGGCAACAGTGCCGCCCTCGTCGCAGCGTTCGTGGAAGACCTCGTCGAAACAGCCCGGCGTATGGCCGCCCGCAGCCCGGGCGCACGGCTCGACCCACCACTCCTGCTCGCCCTGGACGAGATCGGCAACCTCGCACCCCTCCCGTCACTCCCGACTCTGATGGCAGAAGGCGGCGGCACCGGGATCACGACCATGCCCGTTCTCCAGTCCCTGGCCCAGGCCAGGGACAAGTGGAGCGAGAACCAGGCCGGGGCCATCTGGGACGCCAGCATCGTCAAGATCATCCTCGGCGGCGCCTCAAACAGCCGCGACCTTCAAGACCTCGCCACCCTCATCGGCGAACGCGACGAGTACACCGACTCCATCACCCTCGGCGACCACGGCACCCGCTCAAACCAGCGTTCCGTACGCCGTGTGCCGATCCTGCCACCCGACCGCATCCGCACCCTCCCATTCGGCACCGGCGTCATCCTCCTACGCTCCACACCGCCGATCATCACCGACCTACATCCCTGGCCCAAACGCGGCGACGCTGTACAGCTTCAACGCGACCGGGAAGGTATCGAGGCCCTCCTGCAACGGCCACCCAGCACCGAGTAGTCGAACGCCGGGAAGCCACGTGCACCTGCCTGTCAGAGCGACCCTGTCCGATGGGGCCGCCCCGATATGAAGGGCAGGAGGACAGTCCCATGGCTATCCGCACCCAGCAGTCCATCTCCGGCTTCATCGCCACCGACCCGCAGCTGACCGTGACGGATCGCGGGGAGGCGCGCTTCTACGCGAGGTTCGGTCAGGAGAACTTCCACCGCGAGGAGGATGGCTCGTTCACAAAGCTGGAGCCGACCTTCCACAACCTCGTCATGTACCGGGCCACCGCCGAACGCGCTTTCGAGCGGTTCGCCAAGGGCGACAGCTTCGTCGCCGAGGGCTACGCCCACGAGTACTCCTACGAGCGAGACGGCCAGTCCCTGTCCGGGGAGGAGTTCGTCGCCAAGAAGATCGGCCACGACACAGCCCGCACCCGCTACGACGTCGACCGAACGCCCCGAAACTCCCAGACCCGTGAGGCGGCCACGCGAGACCAGGAGCGCGCGTTCGACCCTCCAGTCTCGCGGCCGACCACCAGCGCTCCCGTGCTCGGCCGCTGAACCTGGAGAGGAGCGCACCATGACCACTCACACGCCGGGCTTCGACGAGGAGCCTGACTACGACGACACGCAAAATCTCATCGCCGAGCCGCCACACCCTGTCAACTGGAATCTGTTGACCGCCACCGACCTGGAGCAGGAACTCCTTGAGCTGAACCGGTGGGTCGACTGGCTGCGCCACACCTACGGACTCCCAGCCTCCATCATCCCGCCCTACTGGCACCGCCACCCCGAACTCCTCTGGGAACTCTCCGCCCTCCACCTGCACTGGCTCTGCGCCTACGACCCCGACCAGAACGGCTCCGCGCCGCTGGGCTGGCACCGCGACTTCGCCGACGCCCGCCAACGCCTGCGCGACTGGGTCACAGCCTCCGGAACCCGCCTCGACCGCGACCGCCCCACACGACAAACCACATGGCCCGGGGAATCGCCCGCCGAACACGCGGAAGAGACCGCGATCACCGACCGGGACCAGGACTTCGTCCAGTACGTCCTCGACGAGGTCCACCAGAGGCAAGAAGCCGAAGACGCGTTCTATGCGAGCATCGACGAACGCACCGGCGAGATCCACGACCACCCCGAGAGTGCCCAGGGCGGGTGAGGATGATGGTCCGCTCCTACAAGCGCACGACGGACCGGTCGGACGCCAACCGGCCGGTCCGCGTGCGCTACATCAAACGCAGCGAGATCGACGCCGAGAAGGTCGCCGAGGTTCTCATCCGCATCGCCCTGCGCGCTGCGGGCAACGGCACGACCACCGGGAACGCCGGTTCCTACGTCCGGGATCTTCTCGTCAGCGCCCGGTAGACTGTTGGGCAAGCTCAACGAACCGGCGTCGTTGGCACCAGACTCTTAAGCCCCGCACTCGGGGTGTTCTTCCTGCTTCTTGACGTGACCGCCATCCGGCGCCCCACAAGACCCCGCTCAGGGGTCCGTGAAAGGCGGTCACCATGACTCTCACGTCCCTCCCGTCCGGAATCGATATGGGCGAGCTGCGCAAGCTCGCCGCCACCGCCGCCAAGATCCAGCAGGCCGCGGGCGCGACTGACACGAATGGTCTGGTCCCTGCGATCAGCTACCTTCGGGTCTCCACCAAGGACCAGGCCACCCGAAACGGTCTTGAAGAGGGCCTGTCGATCCCCGCCCAGCGCAAGGCGGCTCAGCGAAAGGCTGACCAGCTTGGCGCCGTCATCGTCAAGGAGTTCATCGAGCCTGGCGAGTCCGCCAAGACGGCGCAACGCCGCGCCCTCCAGGACATGCTCGACTACGTCACCGAGAACCCCGTCCAGTACTGCATCATCAACAAGGTCGACCGCCTGGCTCGCAACCGCCTCGACGACGCGATCATCCACGCGACGCTTCGGGATGCGAACATCAGCTTGGTCTCCGTGACGGAGAACATCGACGAGACGCCCTCAGGGATGCTCATGCACGGCATCCTCGCCTCCATGGCCGAGTTCTACTCCCTGAACCTCGCTCAAGAAGTCCTCAAAGGAATGACCCAGAAAGCCAGCATGGGCGGCACTCCTGCCAAAGCACCCCTCGGGTACCTGAACGTGCGCACCACCGACGCGAAGGGCCACGAGATCCGAGACGTCACCGTCGATCCCGAGCGGGCAGATCTCATCACGTTTGCCTTCACCGCCTACGCCACCGGCGACTGGACCCTCTCCTCCCTCGCCGCCGAGCTGGAAGCCCGAGGACTCACCACCAGGCCGACGCCGTCCTTCCCGTCGAAGCCCGTGACGACGAAGGCACTGCACAAGATCCTCACCAACCCCTACTACCAAGGCAGCCTCACGTTCCGCGGCGTCACCTACGACGGCGCTCACGACCCTCTCGTCGACACCGAGACATGGCTACGCGTCCAGACCGAACTGGCCGCCAAGAACCAGCGCGGAGAGAAGCCCCGCACCCACGACCACTACCTCAAGGGACCGCTCTACTGCTCGTGCGGGGCGAAGATGATGATCGAATGCCCCACCGGCAAGTCCGGCATCACCTACGAGTACTTCACCTGCTCCGGGCGCCGCAAGAAGAACGGTTGCACGCGGTCCGCCATCCTCACCGACCGCATCGAGGACCGCATCGACTCCACCTACGGCGCCAACGGCCTCACCCCCGACGAGGCCGATCGTGTCCGCGAAGTCCTCGGAGCCGTCTTCGACCAGCTCGAAGCCACCACCGACCACGAACGTGCACTCCTGACCACCCAGAAGGAGAAACTCGACGCCGAGCGACTCAAGCTCGTCCAAGCCCACTACGCCGACGCCATCCCGCTCGACCTCCTCAAGTCCGAGCAAGAGCGCATCCGCACCACCCTCGACGCCATCGAACACCGACTGGAGAACCTCGCCACCAGCTACGAGGACGCCCGTGAGGGCCTCGACCAGCTCGCCGACATCCTCACCGATCTCGGCGACGTCTACACGCGATGCGAACCTGCTGAACGCCGCATCCTCAACCGAGCCCTCTTCGACAAGATCATCCTCGACGACGAGGAGACCGTCCGATACCAGCCCGACCAGGCCGTCCAGGCAGCGTTGGACTGCGTCATCCCTGGTCACGCACCGATCGCCGCGGCCGAAGCATCCGACCCCGAAGACACTTCGAACCCTGCCCGCTTGTCTGCGGGGCAGGGTTCGAAAATGTCACTTTTGGTGGACGTGGGTGAGCGTTGCGGGAACAAGCGACGGGTGGTCAAGAGGCTGAACACGGCATGGAACCGCAGCGTTGGCAATGCCTGCACTCCAGTCGAGCCGGTGGCCTACGCCGAGAGCGGGGTTGTCTCCGAGCCAAGGAGACGATCTCGAACACCGCTGACCGAGCAGGAAGTGGACGCCATGCGAACAGCCCGTGCCAACGGCGTCAGTGTCTCAACGATCGCGCGGCAGTTCAGAGTTCACCGTGGCACGGTCTGGGAGAAGACGCACTATTGACCGTCTTCCGCGACCGTTTCGGCGATGGCGTCGGCTATCTCCGAGAGCGTCATCGTCGCCGAGTTGAGGGCAAGGAGTCCTGCGAGTAGCGGCGAGTGAGCGGCCACCTCGTCCTTGGTCACACGGTGCCACACTGGGAGGATCATGCTGCGACTGCTATCAATCTTCTTCGTGAAGAGGGCGTCCAACTCTGCCTGTGTCCATTGCTTCGCGAAGAAGCTCGGGGAGAGTATCACTACGCCGAACCTAGCACCCTCAATACCCTTCTCAATCTCCTGTCGGATGCTGTGCCCGACTTTGATCTTCAATTCATCGAACCAGACTGTGAGGCCGCGGTCCTCTAGGGCTTTACGCAATGGCCGAGCGATCTCGTCTTTGTCCTCACTCGCGTGTGAAAGAAAGATGTCTGTCACGTCCGCGTTCTCTGGTTGGCGAACCAGTGGAGCTTCCGTTCTGGAGAAGGGCCCAAACTGGGAGGTTGCTGCGGAAGAGGCTTTGCGGATTGCATTGAAAGAGCGCTGAGACTCCGCTCGTTGCTCCTTCTCGTACCGAGCTTGAAGACGACCGAGCTTCCTCTCCACATCTGCAAGCTTCTTCTCAGCATCTGCGCGCTTCCGCTCGGCAGAGTTCGCCGCAGTCGTCGCAGCTTCCACCTCACGCCGCTTAGACCGAACCGTAGACACCGATCGGCTCCGAGAAGCCGCCGACTGGGCGTCCGCAGCCTTTTTTCGCTTGTCAGCAACAGTCTTCGAGTGACGACTGATCTCGGTGTGTAGCCGCGCAGCCTGATCCCGATAACGGTTCAGCTCGCTCACAGTGCTCATGCACTCCTCCTGTAGGTCGCGTTGAACACGGCGGCCGCGAGCCAGCGTTTGAAGCTCTCGTTATCTTGAAACTCCTTGAAAAGCTGGGTGTCGTCGGAGATAAGGCGCAGCATGACTTGTCCGAGAGCCCGATCACTTTCGACGCGCGCGTTGACCGGGTCGTTGTTGGTCTGAGCGTTCTTGTATGCCTCGTCTTCGGAGACGAGGCGCGGGATCTCCTCGGTGATGAAGCGCTGGACACGGTCGGCATCGTTCCACTCAATGTCGCCGAAGTGCGCGTTGAAACTCTTCACGATATCCGAGAGCATCTCCAAGTCGGGATCGACCAGGCCAGCGCCTCCAGCTGCGGGGACCGGCGCAATCAGACCGGCCTCATCGTCAAGGACGATCTGCATCGACGCAAGCTTCTCTGCCCGGTAGGACTCCAGGTCGACGTTCTCCAGAATCCCAGCCGCGAGGTCTTCCTCCTTCGGCGCGGGAAGTTTCGGGACGAGGTGGTCGAGGAAGATCGAGTGCTTCTCCCAGTCCGCGCTTCCGTAAGGAAGAACCGTGGACAAGAAGTTGTAGGTACGCAGGAACGCCTTCGCGTCTCCTTTGAATTTCACCTGGTCGTCTTCGTCGGACAGCTCGACGTACTCGGCGACGCACTCATCGAGCAGCGGATCGAGGCGGTCGCGAGTCTCGCCTCGCAGGTAGCGTTCGACGAACTCATCAATGTGTTCGGGCGTGTAGATGCCGAATGCGTCGAGGTCATGCACGAGATCGTGGAGCTTATTCGCGTCGGTAGCCTCAGCGAGCACTGTGGTGCGGTAGTACGGAGCGAAGGCACTCTGGATGTCGTCAGCAGTGTTGGCGAAATCGAGGACGAACGTCTCGTGCTTGGCAGGGTGCGCACGGTTGAGTCTTGAGAGCGTCTGGACGGCAAGCACCCCCGAGAGAGTCTTGTCGACATACATCGTGTGCAGCAGCGGCTCGTCGTACCCGGTCTGGAACTTGTTGGCGACTACGAGAATCCGGTAGGGGTCCGTCCGGATCTGCGCGGCGATGGCACGGGAAGGGAACCCGTTGAGGCTCGCCTCGGTGACCTGAACCCCGTTGTCGTCGTGTTCACCGGAGAACGCAACGATCGCCTTATACGGGCTCTTGCGGGCAGCCAGCACCCCCTCCACGGCGTGGAAGTACTCGATACACCGGGCGATGGACGAGGTGACGATCATCGCCCGGGCTTGGCCGCCGATCTTTTGCTTCGCGATGACCTGGCTGAGAAAGTGCTCGACCATGATGTCGGCCTTCTGCGCGATCGCGTGCTCGTTGCCCTCGACGTAGGCGCGCAGCTTCTTCGATGCCCGCCTCGCATCGAATTCGGGATCATCCTCGACCGTCTTCATGAGCTTGTAGTAGCTACCTACAGGCGTGAAGTTGGCGAGCACGTCAACGATGAAGCCCTCCTGGATGGCCTGCTTCATGGTGTAGGAGTGGAATGGCCGGTATCCGGTCTTGCCGTCGGGATTCGGAACCGGCTTTCCGAACATCTCCAGGGTCTTGTTCTTCGGCGTCGCGGTGAAAGCGAAGTAGCTCGCGTTGGGCAACAGTTTCTTGGATTCGATGATCCGGTTGATCTGGTCCTCGACGCTCTCTTCTTCGGCGGAATCTTCTCCACCTGCGAGCGCGCGCGAGATCGCCGCTGAGGTCTTCGAGCCCTGCGAAGAGTGGGCTTCGTCGATCACGATCGCAAAGCTTCGTCTTTGATGCTCCGTGCCGATGTCATCGAGGATGTAGGGAAACTTCTGCACCGTGGTGACGATGATCTTCTTGCCTGCTGTGATCGCTCGGCGAAGGTCACCGGAGCGGTCCGCATGAACAACGGTGGAGCCAACTTGGAGGAACGACTTGATGGTCTGGGAGAGCTGATCATCGAGGATGATCCGGTCAGTCACGACGATGATTGAGTCGAACGCGACGCGTCCGTCATGTCTGGTTTCGGCGAGCTGGTGGACGAGCCAGGCGATCGAGTTGGACTTGCCACTGCCCGCTGAGTGCTGGATAAGGTACTTTCGGCCAGGCCCGTTTTTCGCGACGTCGGCGAGCAGGCACCGCACCGCGTCGAGTTGGTGGTAGCGGGGGAAGATCGCCTTCTTCGTCTTCTTGCCCGTCGCAGGGTTCTTCTCGGTGAGGATGTGGGCGTAGTTTTCGATGATTTCCGCGAGACTCTTGGGGGCGAGGATCCGCCGCCACAGATAGTCCGTCTTCACCCCGTTGGGGTTAGGAGGGTTACCTGCGCCGTCGTTGTATCCCTGGTCGAACGGCAAGAACCATGATGCGGCGCCCTTCAGATGGGTGCAGAATTTCACCCGCTGGTCATCAACGGCGAAGTGCGCGAGCGTGCGTCCGAAGGCGAACAGCAGCTCCTTCGGATCGCGGTCGCGCTGGTATTGCTGCACCGCATCATCCACGGTCTGCTTGGTGATGTTGTTCTTCAGCTCGAAGGTGAACACTGGCAGCCCGTTGACGAACGCCACCAGATCCACCGCGTCGCCGCGGTTGCTCGGGCTGTGGTGCACCTGCCGGGTGATCACGAAGCGGTTGGCAGCAAACAGCGTGCTCGCCTTCACATTGCCCACGGTCGGTTTCGGGTAATAGAGGTCCACGTGCTGGCCGTGATGGTCGACACCGCCCCGGAGGATGTCAACGACCCCACGCTTCGTGATCTCCCCCTGCAACCGGGCCAGGAATCCGTGACGCGTGGGTGTCGGCTCGTCAAGCGACATGGCTTTCGAGACGCGCGGCTGGGTCGCCTCAATGAAGGCCGTCAAGTGGCCGAGGTCAAGCGCGTAGGACGGGTCGAAATCGGATGCTCGGCCCTCAGTCCAGCCGCCCTCGACCATCTGGGCGACGATGAGCTCTTCGAGGCTCGCTTCATCAAGACGCTGTGACATCACCGCTCCGGATCCGTGTCGTCCCACACCAGCTTCGCGCGCAGCTGCTGGCCCCACGCGAAGTCCTTCGTGGCCCGCTGCACCTGGCCGAGGACGATGCTCGGCGCGATGCCAAGTTCAGCGGCAAGGTCACGCACAGCAGCGATGTTTCGGCCGCTCGGCAGCCGATCGTGGTACTGCTGCGGGATCAGGGTCGATGAGGCGAAATCGTCGGCCTCGGCCTCGGCCTGGTCGCCGGCGCCTTGCAGGAAGATGGCCTTCTGACTGTGCAGCAGCACATGCCCCAGCTCGTGGAAGAGCGTGAACCACAGCTGGTCGTCGGTCTTTCCCCGCACCGAGAGCTGCACCACCGGATGACCTGCGATCCAACGGGTGGCGCCATGGACGCCGAAACCAGGAATTGGTGGGATCAGACAGAGCGCGACTCCCACGCCACCCAGCAGCTCGGTCGCCTCGCCGACCGCCTCGACGGGGTTCGGACGCGCCGTCAGCGCACGCAGCTGCGGGATCAACGCGTCGAGCCCGGCCCGGTCGTAGTCGCCCAAGCTCTCCAC
This sequence comes from Acidipropionibacterium jensenii DSM 20535, assembly GCF_000425285.1. Taxonomy (GTDB): domain Bacteria; phylum Actinomycetota; class Actinomycetes; order Propionibacteriales; family Propionibacteriaceae; genus Acidipropionibacterium; species Acidipropionibacterium jensenii. Next base: position 22,847 of record NZ_AUDD01000009.1, read on the forward strand.
CTCGGCCGCACGCTCGCCGAGCGCGAGCCAGGTCGCTCGCTCGTAGACCTTGTCTGTGGCGAGCGTGACCCTGCGATACGCGACTTTCCCATGAACCCAGGTCGCGTCGAAGGCGTCCAGGTGCGCGATCCCGAAGAGGCTCAACAGGTCGCGCACCGTCCCCGCTTTGTCGCGCGCCGGGGCCGAGATGTACTTCCACTTGCGGAGGTATGCCAGCGGGAAGTGCTTCGCCTGCTCGAACTGGGCCGCAAGCCGGTCACTCTCCGCCAGGCGAGCTAAGTCCTCGCGATAGCCCGCCTCGAAGCGATTCCAGATGCGGGCTGGAATCCCGGTGACCCGCTCCAGGCCCAGCGCGACTGTCGCAGACAAGGGTGCCTTCCCCGAGAGCAGCTCCGAGACATGCTTCGGAGTCACGTCCAGGCGGCGCGCCAACTCGGCGGCGTTGATGCCATGGTCGTCCAACCACTCCCGGATGTGCTCGCCCGGGGAGACAGCGTAGTCGGGAAGGTTCGTCATGTCAGCTCCTCTCAGTGATAGTCGACGATCTCGCAGACCAGAACGATGGTGATGACGGTTTGGTCAGGCTCGATGATGAGGCGCCAATTGGCAGTCAGCCGACCCGACCACTGCCCGGCCCGGTCACCCGTGAGCTCCTCCCACTTGCCGCCGAAGAACAGCAGGTCGGCGAGTTCTTCGGCACGACGGAGTTCGTCGAGGCGCAGCCGCAAAGCCTTCGCCCGCTGAGCTCCGAGCTTGCGCTGCATGTAGCGCTGCTCGGTGCACCGGCGCTCCAGCTCACGATCCGCGTACCTCAGCTCCATCGCGTTACCTAAATCGTAACACTGGCGAGGTGGATGCGGTAGCCCTCCGCGTCATTCATCACCACCAGCCACCACCTCGGCCAACTCCTCACCGAGCATGGGATCGTCCTCCTCGGCAACATCGGCAGCCGCCTCAGCGAAGTCAGGCAACGTCGCCGCTACCGCGCGCACGTCCACCTGGCCCGTCACCACATCAGCCACGAGACGGACGCGGAACTCCTGGAGGAGGCCGATCTCATGATGGATACGAGAGACGACGGTGTCGACTTCACGGAACTCAGATTGGATATCTGAGACAACTCTCCGTTGCTCCAAAACAGAAGGCATTGGAATTCTATGCGTCAAATACGCGTGAAGATCCAGATTCTGGATACCGGTTGTTTGCTTGATGTATCTGCGGACTTCACCACTCATATGAACTCGTCTGAGCATCAGCATAAGAAACTCAGATTCAACATCGTCAGACGATCTTAAGCGCTGTAAGAAGTTCGAGCATACAGCATCATCATCGTAATCGAACAGCACTACACGCCCAACGGGAGTCTTTTCCCCTCCGCCAGAACCTTCCAGTAGAAGGTCCCCACGTCTGAGAGAACGCCTCGAAAACTCTCGGTCTGAGATGGCGCGATACGTTTTTGGAGAATCAGCCACACCTCCTGAGGAGTAGTCAAAGTCAGCCACTCGAACACACCATTTCACAGGATCATTCGACTCTTCGACGGCAGCTCCCCAACTACCCGCCGTGACCGATCGCAGTGCTCGCTTAATGGGAATCCTGGGCCAATCTGCACGGATAACACTGTTGACAACCGCCACCTTCTGCTCCTCGAGGAAAGCGATGAGGCGACGCTTGGCGGCGATGGCCTTGTTGATGCGGGCGTTCGCGTGGGCGAGGTACTTCACGATCGCCGCCTGCTCATTGAGAGGAGGCGTCGGAACATGGCTCGCTAGAAATTCCTCAACGGGTATCGTCTTGCGCAAGCCGCGATACAGGGGCCGTAGTGCTTTCGTGTTGTCCATCGCGATATAGAACCAGTTGAGATATTCCGCGAGAGTGTCGCCCGTAGCCACAAACCTTTCGTAGGCTCCGGTAATCATCCCATCTTGTCGTGCCCGACCCACAGTACGCGGCGTCTCATCGACGTCGAACAGACACATCACCATGTCGCCCGAGCGAATTCGCTGGTAGTTCTCGAAAGACGCGGGTATCTTCCCCTTGCCTGTTGACAGGTCTCGCGTAACAACACCAAGTTTCGTCAGCGATAAAAGCTGATATTCACCGCTGAATGCGCCGACCGGCTCGGCTCGCCACACCATCACTGTCTTGTTTCGAGGGGTGTCCCAATGCGAGGGGACTTTGGGACACCAAGGGATGCCGGTGTCCCGTTGCGAGGAGTACTGAGCAAACCGAAACATCAGTCTTCACCCGCGATCTCGGTGATGAGATCGTCGGTTTCGGCGGCGAGGGCTCGAATGTCGGCCTGAATCTCGACGAGCGTACGCATTGGCGTGGGCTTGTAGAAGTGGCGAGTGAAGCTGATCTCGTAGCCGATCTTCGTCTTCGACGCATCGATCCAGGCATCAGGAGCGTAGGGCAGCACCTCTCGACGGAAGAACGCCTCAATCCCGTCGGCGTACTCGCCGGCAGGCTCAGTGAGTGCTACCTGTTCGGTGTCGCGCAGTTCGGGGTCGGGTTCGTACTCGACCACGCGGGTGCGCCCGTCGATGACCGCTTTGTAGCGTCCGTGCAGCGGGTCGGGCTTCGCGGCGTAGGGCAACGCCTTCTTGATGACCGGTGACGCGGACTCGTCGCGGACGCCTTCTTCCTTGAGCTTCTTGATCTCAGCCGCCTTGTAGACCCGGTGCGGGTCGACCCCGGCAATGCGCAAGGGGCGCTCGACGGCGATCTTGGAGTAGCCGAAGTCCACTCCGTCGAAAACCTTCGAGTGGTCGGGGTCGTCGGCTTGGTCGAAGGCCTTGAGCGTTTGGAGGACGCGATCGGCGTCGGTGGTACTGATCTCGACCCCTTTCTCGCCAAGATTCTTGCGCAGCGGTGTGAACCAGCTGGTCGCGTCGATGAGCTGCACTTTGCCGCGCCGACGTTCTTCCTTGCGATTGGTGATCACCCACACGTAGGTGGCGATGCCGGTGTTGTAGAACATCTTCAGCGGTAGGGCGACGATCGCCTCCAGCCAGTCGTTCTCGATGACCCACCGTCGAAAGTTGCTCTCACCCTGACCCGCATCACCGGTGAACAGCGAGGAGCCGTTGTGCACCGAGGCGATGCGCGACCCCAGCGCCGTGTGGTGCTTCATCTTCGAGATCAGGTTCGCCAGGAACATCAGCTGCCCATCGCTCGACCTGGTAACCAGCGAGTACTCCGGGTCTCCGTCATGGGTGACGATGAATCGCGGGTCGATGACATGGCTCTTGCCCCCGAGTCGATTGAGGTCGGTCTTCCAGCTCTTGCCGTAGGGAGGGTTGGAGAGCATGAAGTCGAACTCCTGGCCGGCGAACGCGTCGTTGGACAGCGTCGACCACTCCGGTCCGCCCACGATGTTGTCGGCCGCCTGGCCGTCGCCTTTGAGGATCAGGTCGGCCTTCGCGATGGCATAGGTCTCTGCGTTGATCTCCTGCCCATACAGGTACGTGGAGATCTGCTTGCCGGACGGCGCGGTGAGCCTCTTGAGGGTCTCCTCGGCGACGGTGAGCATGCCCCCGGTGCCCATCGCACCGTCGTAGAGGCGGTAGGTGCCCGATGGGATGACATCGGCGATCGGCTCGAACATGAGGCGGGTCATCAGCCGCACAGCGTCGCGGGGCGTCCAGTGTTCGCCAGCCTCCTCGTTGTTGTCCTCGTTGAACCGGCGCACGAGCTCCTCGAACACGGTGCCCATGCCGTGGTTGTCCAAGCCAGTCGGGGACAGATCAAGGTCTAGCGAGAGGAACTTCTCGATGAGCGCGCCCAGTGCGTCAGCCTTGGTGAGCTTCGGAAGCTGGTGACGCAGGTCGAAGTTTTCGATGATCTCCTGCACGTTCGGCGAGAAGCCGTCGAGGTACGCCTCGAAGTTCTGGCGGAGCCGGGTCTTGTTCGCTGTGCTCCGCAGATCCTTGAACGTAAAACCCGACGTGTTGTAGAACGCCTGCTTTGCCGCGTCGCGCAGTGGCGCGTCCTGATCGACGATCCCAGCATCGTCGAGGAGCTTCTTCATCTCCATCACCGCGTCGCGGGTAGACTCCAGCACTGTATCGAGGCGCCGCAGCACCGTGAACGGCAGGATCACGTCGCGGTACTTGCCGCGCACATAGAGATCACGCAACACGTCGTCGGCGATGCCCCAGATCAGTGAGACGATCCTGGCGTGATTGATGGAGTCGTGCGGCAATGAGGGTCCTTCGTCTTGTGATTCCAGTGGCTGAAAAACGGGGAGACAAGCGACTGCCGACGAACAGATCGCGACAGCCCCGCTTCCCCCGAGGGGGGACGATACGAGTCCCCACCGACATTTTCGCAGACGACCACGTCGACGAAGGGACCCGCATGCGTCTTGCAGATCGAGGTACATACTAGTCCGTACGAAACTTAGGACGCGGCTTGCGAAGCGGCGGAGTGAGGAGTGGCCTGGATGGAGAAGCGGCGTGGGCCGGGGCGACCAGCGTATGACTCAAAACAGAAGCTCGTCGCGGCGGCATGTGCACTGCTGGCGGAGCGGGGGTTCGACGCAACGAGCCCGCAGATGTTCCAGCAGCGCTCTGGGGTGGGTCACGGGAGCATGTACCACCACTTCCCCGGCAAGGGGAAGGAAGGCCTCGCACTGGACGCGATCAGCCATATGCGGGCAAGCACGATCGCGTTCCTCGACGGCACCATCGCACCCGCGAGCAGCGAGCCGGAGGTGGTGCGAAAGAGCATCGTCGCGGCGCTGAACCGGCTGTTCTCTCGCAGGGAAGGCCAAGCGCTGGTCAGGCTCCTGGCCGACCCGGTGGCCGGAGCAACCTCCTCGCTCGCGACCGCGATACAGGACTGGTGCGACGACATTCGGGCTGCGATCGTCATGAGGCTCCGCGCCGACGAACCCGCGGATGACCCGGAGGCCGCCGATGCCGCCGCGCGCCTGCTCGCGCCAGAGTTCGACGCGCTGGCTGACGAGTTGTTCACGGCCGCTGCGGGGCACGGTTTGCTGGCGCTGCCGAAGGTCTCCCTTTCGGAGACACCCGAGGAGCGGTAATCTGGCCTCAACACAATCCCATACGGACTAGTCCGGTCCTTGATCTGCAAGACGCGTGGCTGCTCGAAGCAGGTCGATTCTCAGGGCAGTAATCCGGTGAGCGGCCGGGTGCGTGGGACCGGGTGCGCACCTACCTGGCATGAACGGCGAGGCAAGGAGCCTGCGGCTGCGGGTGACACGGCGGGATGAGCCTGATGCGGATCGGCTGGTGGAGTGGGTGCTGAACATCGCCGAAGCCCGGCACCGCGCTTGGCTCAACGGTGACCCCGACCCTTACGGGCTTCCGCCGCTCAGCCTGGACAGGCCGCCCGACCAGCAAGACGATGAACTCAACGCGAACTGATCGGAGCACATCATGAGCACCCCCGCTCCCACCCCCACCAAGACTGACGCAGATGCGCCGCTATTGCTGGCGGTGTCATACCTGCGAGTGTCCACGCGGGAGCAGGCCGAACGCGGCGGCACCGAGGAAGGCTTCTCGATTCCCGCCCAGCGTGGGGCGAACCAGCGCAAGGCCGACGAACTCGGAGCGCGGATTGTCCGCGAGTTCGTGGACGCGGGCGAGTCCGCACGCTCGGCGGATCGTGACGGGTTGCAGGAGATGCTGGCGTTCATTGCGGCGACGCGGGTGCAGTTCTGCATCGTGCATAAGCTCGACCGCCTCGCACGCAACCGCGCCGACGATGTGAAGATTCACGAAGCCCTCATCAATGCAGGTGTCACTCTCGTGTCGGCTACCGAGAGCATTGATCAGACACCGTCGGGGATGCTCGTCCACGGCATCATGTCCTCCATTGCGGAGTTCTACAGCCGCAACCTCGCCACCGAAGTCACCAAGGGGCTGACGCAGAAGGTCGCGCAAGGCGGCACCCCGATGCGCGCACCCATCGGGTACTTGAACGTGCGCAAGACGGACGACAACGGCCGCGAGGTGCGCACGGTCGAGGTCGATCCCGAACGCGCCCCACTCATCACCTGGGCATTCGAGCACTACGCGACCGGCGAGACCTCCGTCACCGGTCTCCTGCGCGAGCTGACAGCGCGAGGCCTGTTGACCGTTCCGACGCCAAAGCGCCCCTCCAAGCCGCTGGGCAAGAACACCCTCTATAAGCTCCTGACGAACCCATACTACGCGGGCGTGATCCGGTACAAAGGTGCTCTGCATCCCGGCGCACATGCCCCCATCGTGGACCCAGCGCTGTTCGACAAGGTGCAGTCACTGTTGAAGGTGCGGACGGCGAAGATGACCCGCCACGTCCAGCATGCCCACCACCTCAAAGGACTCCTGCACTGCGGCACCTGCGGGTCACGGATGCTCCTGGACTTCGCGACCAACCCACGCGGCACAACCTACGCCTACTTCGTCTGCTCCGGCAGAGCCGCCAAGAAGACCAACTGCACGAGACGGGCGGTGCCCGTCGCTCTCGCGGAACGACTCGTCGCAGACTCCTACGCCTTCATCACGATCAGCGACACCACCTACCAACGCCTGACCGCTGACGTGGATGCGGCGTTCGACAAGCGCAGTGCCGGGAACGATCAGGAATTCACTGACCTCACCGCGAATCGGGCACGCCTGGAAGCCGAATCCGACAAGCTGCTTGCGGCGCACTTCGCCGACGCCATCGACCTCGACACCTTGAAGCGGCATCAGGACCGCATCCGCACGGGCCTCGCCGACGTGAACCGTCGCCTCGCCGAACACAGTGAGCACCACACCGGCGGACGCGCATTCCTCCACGACTCACTCCAGCTACTGACCGACGCGCACCGGGCCTACGCGCACTCCGGTGACGCCGACCGACGACTCGCGAACCAAGCGTTCTACACGCGCCTCGACATCACCGACGACGAACAGTTACGCCCACGCCTTGCCGAGCCCTTCGCGACGATCTTCCGCGAAGCACACAACAGCGGCGACGAAGGCAAGGAAGCGAAACGGGAACACACCACATCTTTCGATGTCGCGTGTTCCCGTAAGACACTTTGGGTGGAGCATAGGGGATTCGAACCCCTGACCTCTTCCATGCCATGGAAGCGCGCTACCAACTGCGCCAATGCCCCAGATTCAGACCTTCCGGTCCGTCTGGCTGATCTTCGTCAGAGTGGAGCATAGGGGATTCGAACCCCTGACCTCTTCCATGCCATGGAAGCGCGCTACCAACTGCGCCAATGCCCCGAGAACCGCCATTTCAGGCCGTCCCCGCGCCGCCATCCTTGCTCCGGCGACCGGAGAAACTATAGAGGATCTCCAGTCGCGGTGCCAACTCTCAGTCCCCTGCCACCTGGCAGTTGTAGGCCCGCAACCGCCACGGCGTGGCCAGTCCGCGGGCCCGGGACTCCTCGTTGCTGAACCGGTCCAGCAGGGTCCACGAGCAGTTCGACAGCCCGCCCAGCCCCCGCGACGCCGAGTAGTCGCCGCCCAGCAGCCGGCAGATCCCGGTCCGCAGCGCGAACCCGTGGCTCACCACCACCACCGTCTGGCCCGGATGATGGGCGGCGAGCCCCTCCATGGCGCCGGCGATCCGGTCCATCACCTCGGACCCGGTCTCTCCCCCGGGCCTGCGGAAGTCCTTTCCGACCTCCCTGGCGGCCACCAGGTTCGGTGCCTCGCGACGCAGGTCGGCGACCCGCAGTCCTCCCCAGCGTCCGACGTCGATCTCCATCAGACGGTCATCGGGCACCGGGTCGATGCCGCACGCCCGACCGATCCTCCGGGCGGTCTGGCGGGCCCTGGTCAGCGGCGAGCAGACGATGACGTCGGGATCCATCCCGGCGATCACCGGGGCCACCGCCTCGGCCTGCCGCACCCCCCGCTCCGCCAGCGGGATGTCCATCCGGCCCTGCAGCCGGTTCTGCGCGTTGTACTCGGTACGCCCGTGTCGTACCAGGATGAACCGTGTCAGCGCATCGCTCACCGGGCAGCCTCGTCGGAGACCGCCGGAAGCTTGAGGTCGACCTCCGGGCAGTCCTTCCACAGCCTCTCCAGGGAGTAGGTCTGGCGCACCTCGGGCTGCTGCACGTGGACGATGATGTCGTTGTAGTCCAGCAGCACCCAGCGGTTCTCCCGCTCCCCCTCGCGGCGCACCACCTTCGCGCCGGCCTCGCGGGCCGCCTCGTCGACGGCGTCGACGACCGCCCCGACCTGACGCTCATTGCCGGCGGTGATGATGAGGAAGATGTCGGTGAGGGCGAGGTTCTCCGAGACGTCCAGGGCGAGGATTTCGGTGCCCTTTTTGTCGGCTGCCGCGCGGGCGGCGGTCCTCGCCAGTTCGATGGCCTGTTCCGTTGCGCTCAATGGTCCTCCGGATGGTCGGGTTGTCCGTACAACCCACGTTTGTTGATGTACTGCACGATGCCGTCGGGCACCAGGTACCAGATCGGCAGGCCGGTGTAGACCCGCTTGCGGCAGTCGGTCGAGGAGATCGCCATCGCCGGCACCTCGAGCAGGGTCACCTTGTCGGCCGGCAGGTGGGAGATGTCCTTCCTGCCGAACGGTACCCCGGGCCGCGATACCCCCACGAAGTGCGCGAGGTCGAAGAGCTCCTCGGCCCCCCGCCAGGTGAGGATGTGCGACAGGGCGTCGGCGCCGGTGATGAAGAACAGGTCGACGTCGGCGCCCCTCTCACGCCGCAGGTCCTTGAGGGTGTCGACGGTGTAGGTGTCCCCCAGCCGGTCGATGTCGACCCGGGAGACCGAGAAGGAGGGGTTCGAGGCGGTCGCGATGACCGTCATGAGGTACCGGTCCTCGGCCAGGGAGACGTTGCGGCCCTTCTTCTGCCAGGGCACCCCGGTCGGCACGAAGACGACCTCGTCGAGGCCGAACCGCGAGGCCACCTCGGAGGCGGCCACCAGGTGTCCGTGGTGAATCGGGTCGAAGGTGCCACCCATCACACCCAGTCGGTAGCGGCGACCGTCATGGGCGCGCGCAAGTCCAAGTTCCACGCTGTTGCTCATCCAGAATCTGCAATCCTCAGCTGTGCGGACGAGCCTTGCCGATCCCGCGCACCGCGAGAAGGGCCCCGAACAGAACGACCAGGACGACGACGGCGACGACCCAGGTGGGGGTACCCGCCAGAAGGGGGACAATGCTCATGGCCACACCCTATCCGAGACGCGTCTGACCGCTGCCGTTCAGACGGTAGGTGGTCGAGGTCATCTCCGCCAGACCCATCGGTCCGCGGGCATGGGTCTTCTGGGTCGAGATCCCGATCTCGGCGCCGAAACCGAACTCGGAGCCGTCGACGAACCGGCTCGAGCAGTTCACCAGCACCGCGGCGGCGTCCACCGAGTCCTGGAAGGTCCGGGCGGCCGCCAGGCTGTCGGTGACGATCGTCTCGGAGTGCCCCGAGCCGAACTGCCGGATGTGGGCGATCGCCGCGTCCAGATCGTCGACGACCCTCATCGCCAGGTCCAGCGACAGGTACTCGGCCTCGTACTCGTGCTCACCGGCGGGCACCACACGGTCGTCCAGGGCCTTCGAGCGTTCGTCGCCGTGCACCCTCACCCCCGCCCCGGTGAGCGCTCCCACCAGCCGCGGCACGGCCTCGGCAGCGATCTCGGAGTGCACCAGGACGGTCTCCAGGGCGTTGCAGACGCTGGGCCGCTGGGTCTTGGCGTTGAGGATGATCTTCTCGGCCATCGCCAGGTCGGCGTCGGCGTCCACCACCAGATGGCAGTTGCCGGTGCCGGTCTCGATGACGGGCACCGAGGACCCGGTGACCACCGCGTTGATCAGCCCCGCCCCACCGCGCGGGATGAGCAGGTCCACCAGACCGCGGGCGTGCATCATCTCGTCGGTGATGTCATGGCCCCCCTCGACGAGGTTGACGGCGTCGACCGGCAGGCCTGCGTCGGCCAGCCCGGCGCGCAGCGCGCCGATCACCGCCCGGTTGGACTCCAGGGCCGAGGAGGACCCCCGCAGCAGCGAGGCATTGCCCGACTTGAGGCAGATCCCGGCCGCATCGGCGGTGACATTGGGGCGGGCCTCGTAGATGATGCCGATCACCCCGATCGGCACCCGCACCTGCTCGATCCGCACCCCCTGGGGGGTGGTCCAGCCGCGCACCACCTCGCCCACCGGGTCGGCCAGTCCGGCCAGCGACTCCAGGCCGGCAGCCATCGACTCGACCCGCTCCTCGCTGAGCGCCAGCCGGTCCTGGAGGCCCTCGGCCATCCCGGCGGCGCGGCCGCGGTCCAGGTCGGCACGGTTGGCCTCCAGCACCTCCCCGGTCGCCGACCTCAACCGGTCGGCCATCACACGCAGAGCCTCATCCTTGGCGGCGCGATCGAGGCGGCGCAGCAGCGTCGCCGAGACCTTGGCGGCACGCGCCTGGTCCTGAAAAGTCATGGCGCCATGCTACGTGCTGGCCGCACGCCCCGCTCAGCTGCGGGATCGGTCGGCCGCCGGGGCGGTCTGCCCTGCGGCCCGCTCGCCGGCCGGGGCGGGCTGTCCCACCGGCCCCTCCCCCGTCGCGGCGGGCTTCTTGTCGGCGCTGGGGCGGCGTCTGCGGGTCAGCACCAGGGCGTCGCGGTGGATCACCTCGCGGCTGGCCCCCTGTCCCATCTCGCGGGCCAGCCAGGCGCTGGAGCGGCCGCGCATCTCGCGGACCTCGTCGTGGGAGTAGGAGACGATGCCGCGCCCCTCGGTGCGCCCGTCCGGGCCGATCACCAGCACCGGGTCACCGGCCTGGAAGTCCCCGTGCACCTCGGTGACCCCCACCGCCAGCAGGGAGGCCTTCCGGTCGCGCAGGGCGTGCACCGCCCCGACGTCGATCCGGATCTCCCCCTGGGGTGCGGCGGCGTCCGCCAGCCACAGCAGTTTTCGCGGCCGGCGGCGCGTGGAGGGGACGAAGTAGGTGCCGACGTCCTGGCCGGTGATGGCCGCCAGGGCGTCTCCCGAGTCGGCCAGCACCACCGGGATGCCCGAGGCGGTGGCGATCCGGGCGGCCTCCAGCTTGGTGGTCATCCCGCCGGTGCCGACCCGCGAGCCGGACCGGGAGGTGTCGACGTCCAGGGCCTCGACGTCGTCGACCCGCTGGATCCGCCGGGCCGAGGGGTCGGAGGGGTGGGCGGTGTACAGCGCGTCGACGTCGGAGAGCAGCACCAGGGCTTGGGCCCGGATGAGCTCGGAGACCAGCGCCGCCAGCCGGTCGTTGTCGCCGATGTGGATCTCGCCGGTGGCCACCGTGTCGTTCTCGTTGATCACCGGGATCACCCCCAGGGCGAGCAGTTTGCCCAGGGTGGACCAGGCGTTGCGGTAGCTCTTGGGCCGCACCAGGTCCTCGACGGTGAGCAGCACCTGGCCGGTGGTCACCTTGTGGCGGGCGAAGTCCTCCTCGTAGCGGTGCAGCAGGATCCCCTGGCCGACCGAGGCGGCCGCCTGGCGGCCGGCCAGGTCGCGGGGCCGGCGAGCCATCCCCAGGGCTGGGAAGCCGGCGGCGATCGCCCCCGAGCTCACCAGCACCACCTGCCGGCCGCGATCCCGGGCGGCCGCCAGCACCTCCACCAGGGCGTCGACCTTGGAGACGTCGATCCCCCCGCCGGGCAGGGTGAGGGAGGAGGAACCGACCTTCACCACGACCCGGACGGCGGAGGCGACGTCGGGACGGTGGGCCTGCTCAGAACTCATCGGTCTGCTCGCCGGCCTGCTCCTCGGCCAACCGCGCCCGCCAGGACCGTCCCTCGGGGTCGCGGCCGACGACACCGTAGGCGTCCCGGGCCTCGTGGTACTCGCGGTCCTCCTCGCGGCGACGGGTCGCCGAGGGCCGCTCGTGGTCGAGGCGCTGGTCCTCACCGCGCCGCGACAGCAGCTCGGCGCCGGACTGCACCTGGGGTGCGAACTCGAAGATGACGGCGTCCTGGCCGCCGACCGCCACCGAGTCCCCGGCCTGGGCGCCCATCGCCAGCAGCTCGTCCTCGACCCCCAGCCGGTTGAGACGGTCGGACAGGTAGCCCACCGCCTCCTGGTTGGAGAAGTTGGTCTGGGCCACCCAGCGGGTCGGCTTCTCCCCCTTGACCCGCCACAGGAAGCCTCCCTCGCCGTCGCCCTGCCGGGCGATGGTGAAGTCCTTGCCGCCGGTGTCCACCGGGTTGGGCCGGATGACGATCCGGGCCGCCTCGGGCTCGGGGGCCTCCTTGCGGGTTTGCGCCACGATCTCGGCCATCGCGAACTTCAACGCGTTGAGTCCCTCGCCGGACTTCGCCGAGACCTCGAAGACCGGCAGTCCGCGCGCCTCGATGTCGGGGCGCACCATCTCGGCCAGTTCCGCGCCGTCGGGCACGTCGACCTTGTTGAGGACCACCATCCGGGGCCGGTCCTCCAGGCCGCCGTGGGCCTTCAGCTCGCCCTCGATGACGTCCAGATCGGTCACCGGGTCGCGTCCGGGCTCGTAGGTGGCGCAGTCGATGACGTGGACCAGGGCGCGACAGCGCTCGATGTGGCGCAGGAAGTCGAAGCCGAGTCCCTTGCCCTGGGAGGCGCCGGGGATCAGCCCGGGGACGTCGGCGACGGTGTAGGTGGTGTCCCCGGCCACCACGACGCCCAGATTGGGCACCAGGGTGGTGAAGGGGTAGTCGGCGATCTTGGGCCGGGCCCGCGAGATCGCGGCGATCAGGCTGGACTTGCCGGCCGAGGGGAACCCGACCAGACCGATGTCGGCGACCACCTTGAGCTCCAGGGTGATCTTGCGCTCCTCGCCGGCCTCCCCCAGCAGGGCGAATCCGGGGGCCTTGCGGGCCGAGCTGGCCAGTGCCGTGTTGCCCAGACCGCCGCGGCCGCCGGCGGCCGCGATGACCTCGGCGCCGGCCCCGGTGAGATCGGCCAGCACCTCGCCGGACTCGGCATCGCTCACCACGGTGCCGTCGGGCACCGCGAGCACGATGTCGTCGCCGTTGGCGCCGTTCTGGTCGTCCCCCTTGCCCGCCTGGCCGCTGGTCGCCTTGCGGACCGACAGCCGGTGGAAGTCGACGAGGGTGGTGAGCTGGGGGTCGACGCGCAGGATCACGGACCCGCCACGGCCGCCGTTGCCGCCGTCGGGGCCGCCCAGCGGCTTGAACTTCTCGCGGCGGACCGAGGCGCAGCCATCGCCTCCCTTGCCGGCTACTGCGAGCAGAGTCGCGCGGTCGACGAACGACGGGATGGCCATCCGGTTCCTCCTGGCTACGGGTGCGGTGAGGCCCACCCTACTGGTCCCGGGGAAGTCGGCGGGTCACCTGACCGCGGCCCGCCAGGCCTCCTTGAGGTAGGGCCAGGCCTGGTCCCACATCTCGCGGGCCCGGTATCCCGAGGAGGTGATGTTGATGAGCTGCTGGGAGACCGACCCGCCCATCTCATTGGTCAGGATGATGGCGCCGATCACTCCGGTGCCCAGGGTCACCGCCAGGGCGACGCCGACGGTGCGCAGGAAGACCCCTCCCCGACCTCGGCGCGCCGCAGGGGCGGAGCGGTCGGAGCGATCGGATCGAGCGGTGGTCCCGGCGCCGGTCCCCCGACTGCGGTCGCGGGTCAGCAGCTTGGCGAAGACGGCGCCGGCGATCGCGATGACGATGCTCGTCATGGCGCTGCCGAAGGCGGTTCCCCCGATCCCGAGGGTCGAGGTGACCAGGGTGGCCAGGGCCGACGCGCCGGCACCGGCGATCACCTCATGGCCGCGCAGACCCAGCCCGCGGGACCGGGCGCGGACCACCTCGACGTCCTTGCGCACCTGTCCCAGGCCGTCGCCGAGCGGACCGGCGGGAGAGGGTGCCGGGGTGCCCGCAGCGGTTGCGGCAGGCGACGCGCCGGCACGGGTGGTCTCGGCAACACGGCTTGTCGCGGCGGCACGGGTGCCCGCCGTGGGACCGGCCGGCGCTGTGCCGGGAGCTCCGGCCGTCAGCGAGGCGACCGGGAGACCCGGCTCCAGCTCGAGCTCGGGTTCGCTGCCCGGCGAACCGTCGGGCCGGCGCGAGGCGGCCGGGGACTCCGGACGGTAGAGGCCCAGCGGGTCGTCCTCGGCGGACCTGTCGGTCCCCCGATGATCGGCTCCCTCGGTCGCGGAGTGGCCGATGGCACGAGCGCTGCGATGACGGACCGGGCGTCTCACCCGCACGGCATGGTCGCGGCCTCCGGGGAAGCCGGTCCCCCACCCCGCGGGAAGGGTGACGTGGCTGCTGCGCGTCGCTGGTGCCGGACTGTCGGAACGCGTGGCCGATGTCTTCTGGTCTCGCACGTCTGCCTCTCTCCTGTCCCATCCGTGTCGGCCGGTACTGGCTGCTGTTGCGCCTTGTGGGAGCGCTGTTGTCGAGCTCCGTTCCGGAGCCTGCGCTGTGTGCTGTGCTGGTACCTGCCGTGACGAAGGGCCGACCATCATCACTCGGTCACGACGCTAGGCCACCATGTCAGCTATCTCAACCTGGCTATGTCATCTCATACCGGGGTCGTACCGGAACCACATGAAAGCCGCACCCACATGACAGAAGGACCCCCTCCGCAGGGAGGGGGTCCTTCAACGTCGGTGAGGAGGTCTGCGCTCAGGCCTGAGCGGGCTCCTCGACCGGAACGACGTCGATCACGCGGCGGCCGCGACGGCTGCCGAAGGCGACGTTGCCGGCGCGCAGCGCGAACAGTGTGTCATCCTTGCCGCGGCCGACCCCCTTGCCGGGGTGGAAGTGGGTGCCGCGCTGACGGATGATGATCTCGCCGGCGTTGACCAGCTGACCGCCGAACCGCTTGACGCCCAGACGCTGAGCGTTGGAGTCGCGGCCGTTGCGGGACGAGGATGCGCCCTTCTTGTGTGCCATGTCTGCCTACCTTCAGCCCTTGATCCCGGTGACCTTGACCTGGGTGTACTTCTGACGGTGCCCCTGGCGCTTCTTGTAACCGGTCTTGTTCTTGAACTTGAGGATCCTGATCTTCGGACCCTTGGCCTCACCCAGCACCTCGGCGGTCACCGAGACATTGGCGAGGGCATCCTTCTGTGAGGTGACAGACTCGCCGTCCACCAGCAGAAGGGGAGTCAGCTCAATGCTGCTGCCCACCTCGTCGGTGACCTTGTCGATCTCGACGACGTCACCCACTGCCACCTTGTGCTGGCGGCCGCCACTACGCACGATCGCGTACACGCCTGACCTACTCTCGTTCGATGTCTTCTCAATGAAACGGAACCACGGGGGTTCCGACCGAAGTCTGACCGACTCTGGGGCGAGCTTGCACCAACAGGTCGGACCGGCCGCCAACTTTACCGTTGAACCCCTACGGGGTCAAAACGCTGCTGCCGACGGCCGGAGTCACACCTCAGTCCGACTTTCTGGAGCCGTGGCCCGAGTGCTTCGATCCCGACCGGGAGTGGTTCGAGCGACCCTTGTGGGCCGACCTCTCCCCGCCGTCGGCCGGAGCCTGCGAGTCCACAGGTTCGGTGAACCGATGATATCCCCGGCCGCCGCACTCCTTGCACTCCTCGGTGAAGGCCTCGGCCAGTCCGGTGCCGATCTTCTTACGGGTCATCTGCACCAAGCCCAGGGAGGTCACCTCGGAGACCTGGTGGCGGGTCCTGTCCCGTCCCAGGCACTCCACCAGCCGCCTCACCAGCAGCTCCCGGTTGACCGGAAGCACCATGTCGATGAAGTCGGTGACGATGATGCCGCCGATGTCGCGCAGCCTGAGCTGGCGGACGATCTCCTCGGCCGCCTCCAGGTTGTTGGCGGTGACGGTGGCCTCCAGGTTGCCGGCCGATCCGGTGAACTTGCCGGTGTTGACGTCGATGACCGTCATGGCCTCGGTGCGGTCGATCACCAGGGAGCCGCCGGAGGGCAGGAAGACCTTGCGCTCCAGGGCCTTGGCGATCTGCTCGTCGATCCGGTACTGGGCGAAGGGATCGCCCTGGGTCTCGGTGTCCCAGCGGGTCAGCCGGCCGCCCAGATCGGGGGCGACGTGGTCGATGTAGCCCTTGATGGTGTCGTAGGCGTCATCGGGCCCACCGGCACCGGCCACCACCAGTTCGGTGAAGTCGGCGGTGAACAGGTCGCGGATGATCCGCAGGGTCAGGTCGGGCTCGGTGTACAGCATCGCCGGGGCGTGGCTGCTCTTGGCCTTGCGCTCGATGACCTCCCCCTGGGCCTTGAGGCGATTGATGTCGCGCTCCAGGTCCTCCTCGGAGGCGCCCTCGGCGGCGGTCCGCACGATCACGGAAGCGTCGGAGGGGATGTTGCTGTCGATGATCTTCTTCAGCCGCTTGCGCTCGGTGTCGGCGAGCTTGCGGGAGATCCCGGACAGCTGTCCGCCCGGGGAGTAGACGATGAAGCGACCGGGGATCGAGATGTGGCTGGTGAGCCTGGCGCCCTTCTGACCCACCGGGTCCTTGGACACCTGGACCAGCACCTGGTCGCCCGACTTCAGGGCGTGCTCAATGCGCCTGGGCTCGCCCTCCTTGCCGTACCTCGACCAGTCGACCTCGCCGGCGTACAGGACGGCGTTGCGGCCGCGACCGATGTCGACGAAGGCCGCCTCCATCGAGGGCAGCACGTTCTGCACCTTGCCGAGGTAGATGTTGCCGATCGAGGAGGCCGCCGAGGACCGGTCGACGTAGTGCTCGACCAGTGCCCCGTCCTCCAGGACCGCCAGCTGGGAGTAGTCCTCGGACTGGCGCACCACCATCCGGCGCTCGACCTGCTCGCGGCGGGCCAGGAACTCGGCCTCGGTGAGCACCGCGCTGCGGCGCCGGCCGGCGGCCCGGCCCTCGCGGCGGCGCTGCTTCTTGGCCTCCAGGCGGGTCGACCCCTCGATCCCGGTGACCTCGTCGGTCACCGAGTGGCGCGGGCGCGGCTCGCGGACCTTGACGACGACGTCGCTCGGGTCGTCGTCGGCACCGGTGGTGTCCTCCCCGCGGCGACGGCGACGACGGCGGCGACGACGGCTCGAGCCGGCCTCCTCCTCGCCGTTGCGGTCGTGGTCCTGCTTCTCGCGGTCCTCGTGCCGGTGGTTCTCGTGCTTGTCGTGCTGATCCTCGCCGTCGGACTCCTCGGAGTCCTCGCCGTGCTGGTCCTCGTGGTCCTCGGCGGCCTCACCGCGACGACGGCGGCGTCCTCCGCGACGACGACGGCGACGGGTGCCGCGGGACTCATCGGCGTCCTCGGACTCGCCGTGCTGGTCCTCGTGGTCCTCGTCGTGCTGGTCCTCGTGCTGATCGGGCGCGGAGCTCTCCCCGGCCCGGTCGGCGGGAGCCTGGCCGGTGGGGCCGTCCTGCTCGGCGGCCTCCTCGTGCTGCTCCGCGGGCTTCTGCTCGTTGTCGTTCGGCTCGTTGTCCCTCTGTGCACCGTCCTTCTGTGCACCGTCCTTCTGCTCAGGGGTCTTCTCGCCCGAACGGGTGCGACGACGACGGGTCCGCTTCGGGGCGGCCTCCTCGCCACCGATCTCGGCGGCCAGCGAGTCGAGGATGTCTGCGGTCGACCGGTTCGGGTCGGCGGAGGCGAAGGGGTTGGCGACCGCGGCGTCCAGAGCGTCGGTCCGGTCGGCGGCGTGCTCGGCGGCCTTCGACAGGGCCGCGTCGATGGCACCCTCATCGGTGCCGGGGGCCTGAGAGCGGGTGGCGCGGCGGCGCGTGGTGCGGGCCGGCTTCTCGTCGGTCTTCTCAACGGCCTTCTCAGCGGCCGTGGCGACCGGCTTCTCGGCCGTCCTGGGGGCGGCCTTCTCGGCGGCCGGGGAACTGCTCGAGCGGGTGGCGCGACGACGACGTCCGACCGGGGGGCGGGGAAGGTCGGAGGTGTCTGTCGCGGAGGTGATGACGCTGCCGCCGGAGCCCGCGGCGCCGATCGTCAGGGCCGGGGCTGCCGGGCTGGCGGTGATCGCGGGGGTGGTGGGTGCCCCTGCCGGTCGCGACGCCGCCCTGTGGTGTCGCGATCTCGACTTCTCAGGTGTCGATTCCGAGGTGGTGCTGTCGTTGCTGTCCTGGACCATGTGGTCTCCTCCGCCTTGCGGCGTGTTCAGATGCACACGATCACCGGGAGGCCGCTCGCAATGTGGAGCGGCAGACATCCGGCCCGTTCCTGCGGAGTGTTCCGCACGTTCCGGTTCCCGGTGCGATGCAAAAGCTGGCGGTGAGCTCTGTCGCCGTCATCCCCCGCGGTCGCCGTGGCGTCGCGGTATGGATCTCCGACTTCAGAGGTTGGGGCGGTGCCCCGTCACCTGATGGTGATTATGCCACACCGAGAGATCCACCGGGGACATCCCGCACGGCGGCCGGTCATCAGTGAGAACCTTCACCACTGCTGCGGGCACCGTCTCGGCCGACGAGTACGCCGCCAGCTGAGTGACCTCAGCCGGCAGCTCCCAGAGGTCGTAGGGGGTTCCCACCGAGACCGTCAGCACCGCCGGGCAGGCCCGTGCCAGGTCGGCGACCAGCCGAGCCTGGTCCGATCCCGCTGCGACGTCATGGGTGAGGCAGACCACCAGATCGGCCCGATCGACCCTGGCGACCGGGGTGGCGCCGGCGACCTCCAGCGCGTCGCCGAGGGATGACACCAGGTCGTGCTCCGGAGGCCGCCACCCGCAGACGTGGACCCGACGGCCGGCCAGGTCGACCGGCAGCGCCACCCTC
This sequence comes from Acidipropionibacterium jensenii DSM 20535, assembly GCF_000425285.1. Classification (GTDB taxonomy): domain Bacteria; phylum Actinomycetota; class Actinomycetes; order Propionibacteriales; family Propionibacteriaceae; genus Acidipropionibacterium; species Acidipropionibacterium jensenii. The sequence continues at coordinate 41,468 of NZ_AUDD01000009.1, forward strand.
CCCCGGTGGACCAGGGTGATGGCGCGCCGCGCCAGATCGGCGGCGAGGTCCAGATGCTGCGGGGTGCCGACCGTCTGTCGCACCGTCTCCGGGTCGACCGGAACCGGGTCGAGCATCCCGCGGCGGGCCTTCATCCTCAGCACCCGCAGCACCTTGGCGTCGATCTGCCGCGGGTCGATCCGCCCGGACTCCACCGCCTCGACGATGGCGTCGCGGGCCCCCCGCGGGTCCGGCGGCATCAGGATGAGGTCGGCGCCGGCGGCCAGCGCCATCACCGGGACCTCGCGGTCCGAATGGCTCTGGCGCACCCCGGCCATCTCCAGCGAGTCGGTGATGATGACCCCCTGGAAGCCCAGCCGGGTGCGCAGCAGGTCGGTGAGGACCGCCCGGCTCAGGGTGGCCGGTTCGCCGCTGGGTTCCAGGGCGGGGAACCGGATGTGCGCGGTCATCACCATGTCGACCTCGGCCGCCACCGCCGCCTCGAAGGGGGGCAGGTCGGTGTGCTGCCACTCCTGCTGGGAGTGGTCGATGACCGGCAGTCCGGTGTGGGAGTCGGTGGCCGTGTCGCCGTGGCCGGGAAAGTGCTTGGCGCAGGCCGACACCCCGGCGTCCTGCTGATACCCCTCGACCTGGGCCACCACCATCTCGGCGACCCGGGCCGGATCGGCGCCGAAGGAGCGGACCCCGATGACCGGGTTCGCCGGGTTGACGTTGACGTCGGCGTCCGGGGCGAGGTCTGTGGTGATACCCACCGCCGCCAGCTCCCGGCCGGTGACCGCCGCGGCGGCGCGGGCGGCGTCCAGATCCCCGATCGCACCCAGCGGCATCGCCCCGGGGAAGGGGGTGGCGGGGCGCCCGAACCTGCTGGAGGGGCCCTGCTCCTGGTCGGTGGCGATCATCAGTCCGACTCCCGCCCCCGACCCGGTGGCCGCGGCCTGGAGTCGGTTGGACAGTCTGGCGAGCTGCTCGGGGCCATCGGCGAAGGAGTCTGTCCAGCGGAAGTAGACCACCCCGCCCAGATGCAGCTCCTCGATCACCCGGGCCGCGGCGGCGGTGCCGAAGTGGTCGAGGTTGCCCGGGTGGGGCCGGTCCGGATCGGTGCCGTAGATCTCGCAGACCAGCAGCTGGCCGACCTTCTCGGCCAGGCTCATCCGGGCCAGGATCTGCTCGGGCCGGGGGTCACCGCCGGGGGACCGGCTCATGCGGTCTCGTCCGGCTCCTCGGCGAGCTGGGGGAACCACAGGGCGACCTCGCGGGCCGCCGACTCCGGGGAGTCCGAGGCGTGCACCAGGTTGCGACGGTAGTGCACCCCGAGATCCCCGCGGATGGTGCCGGGGACGGCCTCGGCGCAGTCGGTCTTCCCGTTCATGGCGCGGACCACCGGGATCGCCTTGCGTCCCTCCAGGACCATCGCCACCAGCGGGCCGGAGGTGATGAACTCCACCAGGGGCTCGTAATAGGGACGTCCGATGTGTTCGACGTAGTGCTGGGCGGCCATCTCGGCGTCGATCGTGCGCAGCTCCATGGCCCGCACCGTCAGCCCGCGCGCCTCGTACCTGCCGATGATCTCTCCGATGAGACGACGCTTCACTGCGTCTGGCTTGAGGAGGACGAGGACTCTCTGCTTGTCGCTCATGGCCAAGACCATATCGCACCGGTTCAGTGGGTGTCGGGCGACCTTTTCTCGAGTCGGCGTCCCATCACGAAGCTCGCCACCCAGATCACCGCGAAGATCACCCCGACCAGGTACATCATCGGGGTGGCCAGTCCCAGCGCGATCCCCGCGACCTGGGTGAGCCAGGCCACCGGATAGCCCCAGCCGCGCCGAAGGCCGGCCGCCGCGACCAGTGCCAGCAGGGCGCACAGTCCGCCCAGCAGGGCGGCGGTGCCCGCCGGCACCGCCGACACCAGGATCATCCCGGGAATCGCCAGCCCGAAGACGACGACCTCGCTGATCAGGGTGGCCGCCAGCGGGGTGCGCATCGGATTGCCGGGGGCCAGCCGGGCGAGGGAGGAGACCCTCACCAGGACTCCTCGTCGCCGTCGGTGGGATCCTCCTCGACGGGCTCGAGAACCTCCCCCTCCATGGCGGCGATCTGCTCCTCGGACAGCTGAGGGGTCTCCACCACCGCCTGCGGCCCGGCATGGACGTGATTGATCCCGTCGGGCACCAGGATGGCTCTGGCCTGGCCGGCCAGCACCGCCGACCCGCCGACGAGCACGCCGGCACCGGGGCCGGACATGTCGGCGATCCGGACCGCCTCCTCGAGGGCCTGGGAGACCGTCGGACAGGTCATCCGGTGGTCGGCGTCCCAGTACTTCGAGGCGATCTCGTCGAGTTCGGCCACCGGCAGTGCCCGGGGCAGCTCCGGCATGGTGGTGAGGACCACCCGGCCGACCGCCTCCGACATCTCCGAGAGCACCCCGTCGACGTCCTTGTCGCGCATCGCGGCGACGACGGCGACCAGCGGGTTCAGGTCGAAGGCCTCGGTGAGCCCGGCCATCGCCGAGTGCGCACCGTGCGGGTTGTGGAAGGTGTCCAGCACGATGGTGGGGGTCCGCCGCACCACCTCGAGCCGGGCCGGGGCGACCACATCGGCCAGTCCCTGCTCGATGATCTCGGGGTTGAGCGGCTTGCCTCCCATGAAGGTCTCCACGGCGGCCACCGCCAGGGCGGCGTTGTGCGCCATGTGCTCGCCGAACAGCGGCAGGAAGAGCTCCCCCAGCGGGCCGCCGGCGGTCTGGATCCGGATCACCTGGCCGCCGACCGCGCCACGGCGGTCCAGCAGCCCGAAGTCCGGCCCCTCGAGGATCGGCTTGACCCCCACGTCGGCGCACTGGGCCAGCAGCACCTGGGCGGCCTCCGGCTTCTGGCCGGCGATCACCGCGCTGCTCACCGGCTTGATGATCCCCGCCTTCTCGCCGGCGATCTTGGCCAGCGTGTCACCGAGGATGTGCATGTGGTCCATCGCCACCGGGGCGACCACGGCGACCTGGGCGTCGACCACGTTGGTGGCGTCCCACCGGCCCCCCAGGCCCACCTCGACCACCGCGACGTCGACCGGGGTGTCGGCGAAGGTCGCGAAGGCCATCGCCGTCATCACCTCGAAGAAGGTCGGCTCGATGCCGTCGATGTGCTGCTCGTCGACCATTCGCACCATCGGTGCGATCTGCTCCCAGATCTCATCGAACCGTTCGACGCCGATCGGCTCGCCGTCGATGCAGATCCGCTCCCGCAGGTCCACCAGGTGCGGTGAGGTGTACCGACCCACCCGCAGACCGGCGGCCCGCAGCAGGGAGTCGATCATGATCGCGGTGGACCCCTTGCCGTTGGTCCCCGCGACCTGGATCACCGGGTAGGCCCGCTCGGGGTTGCCGAGCAGGTCCAGGATCGCCCTCTCGCGATCCAGCCCCGGGCCGATCCGGTGCTCGGGCCAGCGTGCCTGCAGTCCCTCGACGAGCGTGCGATGGGTCGTCGCTCTCAATAGATGACCTCGCCGTTGCGGCGACGCTCGCGCAGGCTGGCGAGTGCCTCGGCCAGGATGGCCGCGGCCTCGGCGTCGCTGCGACGCTCCTTCACATAGGCCAGGTGGGTCTTGTACGGGGTGATCTTCGGCGGCGCGGGCGGGTTCTCCCGGTCGCGATTGGCCGGCATCCCACACTTGGGGCACTCCCAGGTGTCGGGCACCGTGGCCTCCGCCGAGAACACCGGACGGACCACATGGTGGTTCGAGCAGTAGTACTGCACCACCTCGCGGGGTGCGGCCTCTCCGCGCTCGGCCTCACCAGCCGGCCCGGCACCTACTCTGCTGCCTCGGATAGCGCTTCCACCAGCCACGTCCCGGTCACTCTCCTATTGATGTCTGTTGCTGTCGTACTTGAAATGGTCCGGACGCCGACTCAGGCGTACCGGTACACGAACAGCAGGCCGATGATGCAGGCCAGCCACAGCAGGCCCATGATCACCGTCAGCCGGTCTAGATTGCGTTCCGCCACCGAGGTGCCGCCCATCGAGGTGGACACTCCCCCACCGAACAGGTCGGACAGCCCGCCACCCTTGCTCTTGTGCAGCAGCACAAACAGGGTCAGGATCACGCTGAACACGCACAGGATGATCGACAAGGTCATCACGGGCCATGTCATGAGGGGGGCTGAAATCACAACCGCTACCCTAACTCACAATGGCGAACAGAACACTGCGCCCCGGGTCGGTGACCCGGGGCGCAGCGGTTCGTCGAGGAGATCCTCAGGCGGTCACTTCTGGTAGAAGGTGACGATGTCGGCGAAGTCGCCGGCCTTGAGGGAGGCCCCTCCGACCAGCGCGCCGTCGACGTCGGGCTTGCTCATGATCTCGACGACATTGCCCGGCTTGACGGAGCCGCCGTACTGGATCCGGACGGCCTCGGCGGTCGGGGCGTCGTAGAGCTTCTCGACGGCCTTGCGGATCGCGCCGCAGACCTCCTGGGCGTCGTCGGCGGTGGCGGTCTCGCCGGTGCCGATTGCCCAGATGGGCTCGTAGGCGATGACGAGCTTGGCGACATCGGCGGCGTCGATCCCGGCCAGCGCGCCCTCGATCTGAGCCACCGTGTGCTCGACGTGCTTGCCGGCCTTGCGGACCTCGAGGGCCTCGCCGCAGCAGATGATCGGGGTCATCCCGTACTCGATGACCTTCTTGGCCTTGGCGTTGACCAGCGCGTCGGACTCGGCGTGGTACTGGCGGCGCTCGGAGTGGCCGACGACGACGTAGGAGCACTTGAGTGCAGCCAGCATCGAGCCGGAGATCTCTCCGGTGTAGGCGCCGTCATCGTGGGCCGAGATGTCCTGGGCTCCCCAGGCGATCGGCAGCTTGTCGCCCTCGACCAGCACCTGGACGGTGCGGATGTCGGTGAACGGCGGGATGACGACGGCCTCGGCCTTGCTGGGGTCGTGGTCCTTGTCGGCCAGGGCTGCACCCAGGTCCTGGACCAGGCTCAGGCCGGCCAGGTGGTCCAGGTTCATCTTCCAGTTTCCGGCCAGAATCGGCTTGCGGGACATCAGTTGCTCTCCTTCAGGACTGCGATACCGGGAAGTTCTTTGCCCTCCATGAGCTCCAGGGAGGCGCCACCACCGGTGGAAATGTGGCCGAACTGGTCGTCGGCGAAACCGAGCGAGCGGACCGCGGAGGCGGAGTCCCCGCCACCGACGACCGACAGGCCCTTGACCTCGGTGAGGGCCTGCGCGACGGCGCGGGTGCCCTCCTCCAGGCCCTTGATCTCGAAGACCCCCATCGGGCCGTTCCAGAACACCGAGGCGGCCGAGCGGATGGCATCGGCGTAGAGCTTCTCGCTCTTGGGGCCGATGTCCAGGCCCATCTTGCCGGCGGGCATCTGGTCGGCGTCGACGACGTCGATCTCGCCGACGGTGTGCGCGCCGAAGTCCACGGAGTCGGAGACGCGGACGTCCACCGGCAGCAGGATCGACTTGCCGGCGGCCTTGGCCTGGGCGAGGTAGCCCTTGACGGCCTCGAGGGAGTCGTCGTCGACAAGCGAGGTGCCGACCTCGTGGCCCTGGGCCTTGATGAAGGTGAAGGCCATTCCGCCGCCGATCACCAGGGTGTCGGCGACCTTGAGCAGGTTGTCGATGACGGCCAGCTTGTCGGCGACCTTGGCGCCGCCGAGAACGACGACGAAGGGGCGCTTCGGGTCGGCGGTCAGGCCCTCGAGGACCTTGACCTCCTTGGCGACCAGGGATCCGGCGGCGCTCGGCAGAAGCTTGGCGACGTCGTAGACCGACGCCTGCTTGCGGTGCACGACGCCGAATCCGTTGGAGACGTAGAAGTCGCCGAAGGAGGCGTACTTCTTGGCCAGCTCGGTGCGCTCGGCCTCGTCCTTGGAGGTCTCGCCCTTCTCGAAGCGGACATTCTCCACCAGGGCGATCTCGCCGTCCTTGAGGGAGGCGGAGGTCTGCTGGGCCGAGGGGCCGACGACGTCGGTGGCGAGCTTGATGTCGAGACCCATCAGCTCACCGAGACGCTTGGCCACCGGGGCCAGCGAGAACGTGGGGTCCACCGCGCCCTTCGGGCGTCCGAGGTGGGCCAGCACCGTGGTGCGCGCACCGGCCTGGTGCAGCTGCTCCAAGGTGGGCAGGGCGGCCTTGATGCGGCCGTCGTCGGTGATGGTCTGGCCATCCAGCGGGACGTTGAAATCGCAGCGGATGACGACCCGCTTGCCTGACAGGTCGCCGAGGTCTTCAACTGACTTCATGGACGATCCTTTCTGTGCTTCCGTAATGGTTCGGTACACGTGTGATGGCGGCGGACGCGAACGACGGCCCCGCGCCCCGCGAGGGGCACGGGGCCGTCGTGCATGTCACGCCGAAGGGCTCAACGCGCTCAGGCCAGCTTGCTGGCGACGAGCTGGGTGAGGTTGACGAGACGGTTGGAGTAGCCCCACTCGTTGTCGTACCAGGACAGCACCTTGACGAGCTTGCCGATGACCTTGGTCTCGGTGGCGTCGAAAATGCTGGAGTGCGAGTCGTGGACGATGTCGGAGGAGACGATCGGGTCCTCGGTGTAGGCCAGGATGCCCTTGAGCGGGCCCTCGGCGGCCTTCTTCACCGCAGCCTGGACGGACTCGACGGTGACCTCCTTGGAGGCCTCGAAGGTGAGGTCGGTGAGGGAGCCGGTCGGGGTCGGCACGCGAACGGCCAGACCGTCGAACTTGCCCTTGAGGGCCGGGATCACCAGGGCGACAGCCTGAGCGGCACCGGTCTTGGTCGGGATCATGTTCAGGGCGGCGGCGCGGGCGCGACGCAGATCCTTGTGGGGGGCGTCCAGAAGCTTCTGGTCGCCGGTGTAGGAGTGGATCGTGGTCATGATGCCGCGCTCGATGCCGAACTCGTCGTTGAGCACCTTGGCCAGCGGAGCCAGGCAGTTGGTGGTGCAGGACGCGTTCGAGATGATGTTGTCGGTGGCGTTGTCGTAGTCGGCGTCGTTGACGCCCATCACGAAGGTGCCGTCGACATTCTTGCCGGGAGCGGAGATGACGACCTTCTTGGCGCCACCGTCGAGGTGGGCCTTGGCCTTGGTGCCATCGGTGAAGAAGCCGGTGGACTCGACGACGATCTCGACGCCCAGCTCGCCCCAGGGGAGCTCGGCGGGGTCGCGGTGGGCCAGCACCTTGATGTGCTTGCCGTCGACGATGATGCCCGCCTCGTCGTAGGACACCTCACCGGGGAAGCGGCCCAGCAGCGAGTCGTACTTGAGCAGGTGAGCCAGGGTCTTGTTGTCGGTCAGGTCGTTGACGGCGACGACGTCCAGATCCGCCTTCTGCTCGAGCAGTGCGCGGAAGAAGTTGCGGCCAATGCGACCAAACCCGTTGATACCAACCTTGACGGTCATTCAGGGATCTCCTACAGGTGAGATGTGTGCCCCGCGGGGCACGCGGACACCCCTAAGGATAGCCAAAACTTCTCAGAAAGGCGCACGGAGGGTTGCCTTTTTCACGTTCGTTCAGCAGGACCGCGGTTGAGCCCCTGAAATGACCAGCTCAGGAGTGCTCGTCGCGGATCTCGGCGGGCAGGCTCTCCAGGGTGGTGGGGATCCCCCGGGCCCTGGCCGCCTTGTCCGCGGTGGCGAGCAGCCGGCGGATCCGTCCGGCGACGGCGTCCTTGGTGAGCGGCGGGACGTGCAGCCGGCCGAGCTCCTCCAGACTCGCGTTGCCGTTGTCCAGGCGCAGCCTGCCGGCCTCCAGCAGATGGTCGGGGACGTCGTCGCCGAGGATCTCCAGTGCCCGGCGCACCCGGGCGCTGGCGGTGACCGCCGCCCTGGCCGAGCGTCGCAGGTTGGCGTCGTCGAAGTTCGCCAGCCGGTTGGCCGAGGCGCGCACCTCGCGGCGCAATCGCCGGTCCTCCCAGGCCAGCAGGGACTCGTGGGCCCCCATCCGGGTGAGCATCGCGGCGATCGCGTCCCCGTCGCGGATCACCACCCGCTCGACGTGGCGGGCCTGGCGGGACTTCACCGGGATGTCCAACCGCCGGGCGGCCCCGACCAGGGCCATCGCGGACTCCGAGCCGGGAGCGGTGATCTCCATCGCCATCGACCGTCCCGGTTCGGTGAGCGAGCCGCGTGCCAGGAAGGCGCCCCGCCAGGCCGCCGCCTGGCAGCACTGGCCGCCCCCCACCACCGCGGTCGGCAGACCGCGGACCGGCCGGCCGTGCCTGTCGATGAGGCCGGTGAGTCGGGCCAGATCACCGCCGCCGCGGGCCAGTCTCAGCACGTAGCGGGTGTTCTGGTGGATCCCGGAACCGCGCACCACCACCACGTCGGGGTCCAGGCTGTAGATCTCCTGGATGGCCTGGCGCAGCCGGCGGGCCGCCCCGCCGCTGTCCAGCTCAGCCTCGATGACGATGTGTCCGCTCACCAGGTGGACCCCACCGGCGAAGCGCAGAGTCGTCGCGATCTCCGAGCGCCGGCAGCACATCTTGGGCACCACGACGGTCGACAGTTCCGACTTCACGCGAGCGGTGAGAGCCATCTGGTGAGTCCTTTCCGGGGGTCGGGGGATCAGGGGTGTCGGGAGGGCGGATCTGGGCCGGGGGTCGGGTCAGTGCGGCAGACAGCCCATGATCTCGGCGTAGGCGGAGGCCAACCGTAGCGTGTCGTGTCGAGCCGAACCGTCCCTGGCGGCCAGATCGGCCTCGACCAGTTCGGCCCCCAGGTTGCGGGCGTAGCTGGCCAGATGGGCGTCCTCGCCGGCGAATCCGCGGTCGGCGAGGATGGTGTCGAAGCGGATCCTCGCCTCGTGCTCGGCGAGCACCTCCAGGTGGCGCGCGGGGCTGAACCCGTCGGTCTCCTCGGTGGGGGCGATGTTGAGGGTGAGGATCTTGTGGGCCCGCGACTCGATGATCGCGTCGGCGATCTCGGGGACCAGCAGGTGGGGAATCACCGAGGTGAACCAGGATCCGGGGCCCAGCACCAGGTAGTCGGACTCCCGGATCGCCTCGACGGCCTGCGGGCAGGCCGGCGGGTTGGCGGGATCCAGGTGCACGGTGAGCACCTCGGCCATCGTCTTGGCCACGGTGGACTGCCCGGTGAGGGTGTAGGTCTCGTCGGGGCGCATCGGGTCCAGACCGATGACCTCCGCCGAGATGTCGAGGGGGACCAGGGACATCGGCAGCACCCGGCCGCGGGTGCCGAGCAGCTCCCCCACCATGTCCAGACCGGCGACCGGGTCGCCGAGCTCCTGCCACAGCCCGGCGATGAGGAGATTGCCGATGGCATGGCCGGCGAGTTCGCCGTCCCCGTGGAAGCGGGCCTGCAGCACCTCGGCCCAGGTGCGCCCGACCCGGTCGTCGGCGCACAGCGCCGCCAGTGCCCGGCGCAGGTCCCCCGGCGGCAGGCAGGAGAACTCCTCGCGCAGCCGGCCCGAGGAGCCGCCGTTGTCGGCCACCGTGACGACGGCGGTGATCCGGGAGGTCACCCGGCGCAGCGCCCGCAGCGAGGCGGCCAGGCCGTGGCCGCCCCCGAAGGCGGTGACCACCGGGCCCTCGCCGAAGCTCTCGGAGCTCAGCCGGCTCGCGCCGCTGGTCCGCCCCGTCGTCGTGTCGTGAGTCGAGGACACCGTCACTCCCTTCCCAGATCCCGGTGCAGGACGGCGACCGGCCGGCCCCTGGAGCGCAGCCGGGTGGCCAGCTCCTCGGCGATCGCGGTGCTGCGGTGCTTGCCTCCGGTGCAGCCGATGGCGACCGTCACCTGCTTCTTGCCCTCCCGGATGTAGCCGGGCTCCATTCCCTCGAGCAGTTCGTCGACCCGGTCGATGAACTGCCGGGCGCCGGGCTGGGCGAGCACGTAGGAGGCGACGTCGGGTGACAGTCCGGTCTTGGGCCGCAGCTCCGGCACCCAGTAGGGGTTGGGCAGGAAGCGCACGTCGAAGACCAGGTCGGCGTCGATCGGGACGCCTCGCTTGAACCCGAAGGTCATCAGCTGGATGGTGAGCGGGGCGTCCTCGCCGCCGAAGACCGAGTCGATCCGCTGGGCCAGCTGGCGGGCATTGATCGAGGTGGTGTCGATGACCAGGTCGGCGGCGGCCCGGATCCCCGAGAGCATCCGGCGTTCCAGCGAGATGGCGTCCATCAGGTGGCCGCCGTGCTGCAGCGGCAGGGGGCGACGGCTGGACTCCTGACGTTTGACGATCGCCTCGTCGGAGGCCTCCAGGAAGACCGTCTCGGGATCGATCCCGCGTCGGGTGAGGTCGGTCAGGGCGACGTCGATGCCCTCGAACATCCGGCGGGTGCGGACGTCCAGGACGACGGCCAGCCGGTCCACCCCGTTCTCGGAGGTCTCGTCGATGAGCGCCCCCAGCATGGTCGGGGGCAGGTTGTCGACGACGTACCAGCCCAGATCCTCCATCGCGTGCGCCGCGGTGCGCCGTCCGGCACCCGAGATTCCCGTGATGACGACCACGCGCTGCGGACCGGTGTCGTCGTCCCGGCTGGAGTGGTCATGTGTGCTCACGGGGCCATGGTAGGACCCCGGGCGGCGGTCAGGGTGCGGTTGGACCGTCCTCGAGGACCTCGCCGGTGGCGGTGTTGACTGCGGGCAGCGGTCTGTCGGCGGTCAGCGCCTCGACCACCGAGCGGGCCAGCACCGGGCCGAATCCCGGCACCTCGCCGATCTGGTCGGCGCTGGCGGCGCGCAGCGCCTTGAGGGAGCCGAAGTGCTGCATCAGGGTCTTGCGGCGGACCTCGCCGAGCCCGGGGACCCCGTCGAGGACCGACTCGATCATGGCCTTGGACCGGCGCTCCCGGTGGAAGGTGATGGCGAACCGGTGGGCCTCGTCGCGCAGTCGCTGCAGCAGGTAGAGGCCCTCGGAGGTGCGCGGCAGGATGACCGGCCACTCCTCGTCGGGAAGCCACACCTCCTCCAGGCGCTTGGCCAGGCCGCACAGTGCGATCTCGTCGGCCAGGCCGTACTCCTCGAGCACCTCCTGGGCGGCGTGCACCTGGGGGGCGCCGCCGTCGACCACGATGAGGCTCGGGGCGTAGGCGAACGACCGGGGGGAGCCGGTGGTCGGGTCGATGAGGGTGCCGGTGGTGTCCCCGTCGGCGACTCCCCCGGCCATCGCCTCGCGGTCGTCCAGCAGCCGTCGGAGACGCCGGGAGAGCACCTCGTGCATGGCGGCGAAGTCGTCCGAGCCGTCGAAGCTCTTGATGATGAACCGGCGGTACTCGGACTTGCGGGGCATCCCGTCCTCGAAGACCACCATCGAGCCGACCACCTGATGGCCCTGGATGTGGGAGATGTCGTAGGACTCCATCCGCAACGGCGCCCGGTCCAGACCGAGGGCCTCCTGGATCTCCTCGAGGGCCCGGGTGCGGGTGGCCAGGTCGGAGGCCCGGCGCAGCTTGTGCTGGGCCAGCGCCTCCTCGGCGTTGCGGGTGACGGTGTCCATCAGGGTGCGCTTGTCGCCGCGTTGTGGCACCCGGATCTCGACATGGGAGCCTCGGGACTCGCTCAGCAGATCGGTCATCGCGTCCAGGGAGGCCGGTTCGTGGGAGACCATCACGAGTCTGGGGACCACCGGGCCCTGGCCGGTCTCGCGGACCTGGCCGCGGGAGACGTCGCCGGCCCCGTAGAGCTGGAGCAGGAAGGTCTCCATCAGGTCCGGGGCCCCGGCCTCGTCGGCCCGGTCGGCGACCCATCCGCGCTCCCCGCGGACCCGTCCGCCGCGCACGTGGAAGATCTTGACGGCCACCTCCAGGGGGTCCATCGCCAGGGCGATGACATCGGCGTCGGTGCCATCGCCCAGCACGATGGCGTTGCGCTCGGTGGCCTTGGCCAGGGCGCCCAGGGAGTCCCGCAGCACGGCGGCCCGTTCGAACTCGAGGTTGGTCGCGGCGTCCTCCATCTGCCGCTCGATGCGATGGACCAGACCGGTGCTGCGGCCGGCCATGAAGGAGCAGAAGTCGTCGGCGATGTCGCGGTGGGCCTCGGGGGTGATCCGTCCCACGCAGGGGGCCGAGCACTTGCCGATGTAGCCGAGCAGACAGGGCCGGCCCTGGGCCCGGGCCCGGTTGAAGACCCCGGTCGAGCAGGACCGCATCGGGAAGACCCTCAGCAGGGTCTCCATGGTGTCGCGGATCGCCCAGGCCTGGCCGAAGGGCCCGAAGTAGCGCCATCCGCGCCGGTGGGCGCCCCGCCCCACGAAGACCCGGGGGAACTCGTCGCTCCAGGTGACGCACAGCCAGGGATAGGTCTTGTCGTCGCGGTACATCACGTTGAACCGCGGGTCGAACTCCTTGATCCAGGTGTACTCGAGCTGAAGGGACTCCAGCTCGTTCTGGACCACCGTCCACTGGACGTGGGCGGCGGTGGTCACCATCCGCTGGGTGCGCGGGTGCAGGGCCGAGATGTCCTGAAAGTAGGAGTTGAGCCGGTTGCGCAGGTTCTTCGCCTTGCCGACGTAGATCACCTGGCCGTGCTCGTCGCTGAACCGGTACACCCCGGGGTCGGTGGGGATGGTGCCGGGGGCAGGGCGGTAGCTGGACGGATCGGCCATGTATCGCACTATAAGCGGCAGCGCAGACACCGCCTCCGCGTCACTGGGCTGCTGCCTCCGCGCTGCGGTGCTGCCTCCCCGCGCCATCGACGGCGGGGACTCGCGAGCCGAACGTGCACATTTCACTCGCGCAACACCCGTCCCCGGCCGCCAGGACGACTCACCGGCTGTTGCGCGAGTGAAATGTGCACCCCGGAGTCGTTGCCGGGCACGCAGGCCACATCCCCGGCACCCCGATAACCTGAGGCCGTGCACCTGATGCTGATCCGACATGGCCAGTCCGCCAACAATGCCCTGGCCGCTCAGGGCGCCGAGGTCTTCGGCGCGGGCCGGGTGGCCGATCCCGCGCTCACCGAGCTGGGGGCCCGTCAGGCCGACGCCCTGGCCGGTTGGATCGGCGGTGTCGACCCGCGGCCCACCCGGCTCTACTGCTCCCCGATGAGACGGACTCTCCAGACCGCCGCCCCGGTGGCCGAGGCCCTGGACCTACCGCTGGAGGTGGAGGACTTCCTCTACGAGCGCCCGGGCCCCACCGAGGGCTTCGGGGAGACGGTGAGGGCCGCACCCGGTTCTCCCCTCGCAGAGCTGTCGGCGATCACCGCGAGGGCAGTCTTCCCCGGCTCGGTGACCGAGCGGGGCTGGTACACCGGCGAGGTCGAGACCCCCCAGCAGGCCGCCGCGCGGGCCGTCCGGATCGCCGCCTGGGTGCGCGAGGCCCACGACGAGGACGACTGCGTGGCGATCGTCGCCCACGGTGCGATCGGAGCCCTCATCCTCTCGGCGATCATCTGCCCCGGCCGCCAGGAGACCCTGGGCGGCTTCGTCGCCGGGACCGAGCCCTGGTGGTTCGACCTCGCCAACACCTCGACCTCGATGGTCGAACTCATGCCTGGTGACAAGATCGAGGTGCACTGGATCAACCGGGTCGACCATCTCGTCGCCGCGGGAATGGTCACCGGAGCCAACGCTCACGCCACCGGCAACCCCGGGACGCGGTGAGCCGAAGCTCTCTACTCGTGCTCGACCAGGAGAGCGACGACGAGGGTGTGACAGTCCATGGCGAGCACCGAGGCACCCGGAAATCGCCACACATGGGCTTGAATGGGTTCTCCGTCCATGGAGACAACAGTCGTCGCATGTGGCGGAGTGCGATTCCACTGCTCGGCACAGGAGACGTTGTCCCGGTGGAAATAGCGCGCCACTTCGGCGATGACCGCATCATCGCATTCAAGATCAAGCCACTCCAGCAGGCCCTCGATGGCGCCCATGAACTCGTCCCGATCCTGATGCTCGTAGGCCGGCGCGGCCAGATCACTGACGGGCCCTCGCGCTGCGATGGCCCACCGGCCCGAGGCGTTGCGCGCCTCGGCGGTCATGGCTGGATCACTGTCGGACAACTCAACCGGTCCATCGATTCCTTTGAACCAGAAGATCCGACCCTTGTTCAGGTTCCAGAGCTGGAGCACAGCGTCACCGACTTTGCGTTGCAGACATCCCACCCGCGAATACGGTTCGTTCAAGCTACACCGCAACGCCTGCCGGGCGCCTCCAAGAGGGAGAAGTCCGCACTGCTGGACTCGCTGACTGTCACCACCTACCGGTACCCGAAACCGTTGAAGGACCCCGCCCATCCGCCTGCCCTCTCACGGTGCACGCCCCACACGCCATCTCAGAAAAGGCTTTCGCCTACGCTGTGCACGCGGCGATCCGCTTCCCCGAACGTGTAGTCGTAGGTACCTGAGTAGCGTCAGAAGTGGCGGCGGCAGCGCCGACAACCCAAGGACGCGCCAAGAGAAGTCCAACTGCGCGGTTCAGTAACCAGGAGGTTCACATGTCACCCACCAGGCGCACCATTCTCAGGGGCGGTCTCGGGATCGCTGCACTGGCCACCGGAGCGGCCCTCACCGGTTGTTCCGGGGGCGGCAGCTCCCAGGGGGTGGGGCCGTCCGCCCCGGCCACCATCGACGCCGACCAGGTGCCGGTCGGCGGAGGTGCAGTGCTCGGCAAGAAGGCCGGATTCGTCGTCACCCAGCCCACCAAGGGCTCCTACAAGGCGTTCAGCGCGGTCTGCCCGCACGCCGGGTGCGACGTCTCCAAGGTCGCCGACGGGCAGATCATCTGCCCCTGCCACGGGTCCCGGTTCAAGATCACCGACGGCTCGGTGGTCCAGGGTCCCGCCACCAGCGGTCTGGGCAGCGCGAAGGTCACCGTGGAGGGATCCACCCTGAAGGTCTCCGCCTGACACTCCGGACGGTCCGCGGATGCCGGTTCGCCGGGCGGGCGCTCCCCCGACCGCTCAGCGACTGCGGGTTCTCTCGGGTGAGCGGTCCTAGCGCCTCAGCGCCAGGGCGATGTTGACGACGGCCAGTCCGACCCAGCAGATGAGGGTTCCGAGCAGGCCGCCGTGGGTGCCCATCATGATCCCGGTCAGCGGGATGGCCATCACCACCGAGACGATGGCCACCGCGATCCGGCCGCCGGCCGGCACGGCACCGGTGGACCGGGCCACCTGGGCGCCGCGCTCGGCGGCCATCTGCTGCTGGATCTCCGCGGTCACCCTGGAGGCGAAGGAGTCCACCAGGGCCGGGTCCATGGAGTCGCCGAGTTCCTTGCGGGCGGCGAGGACGGCCTCGGCGTCGGCGCGACCCACCCTCGGGTCCTTGGGAATGGGATTGCTGGCCATCTCTGGCTCCTCTCAGGTGCGTGTGCACGGGCCATCCTGCCTTCTCAGCGCCGACCGGGGCATCCTCCGGCCGATCTACGGGGAGAAGATCAGGAGGCTTTCCGGGTTCTGGTCGCCCCGGCCGTGCTGGGCCTGCGGGTGCCCGCCGCCTTCCGGCCCGCCTTGCCACTACTGGTCTTCGCAGTTCCAGTCTTCGCGCTGCTGGTCCGCCCGATCCCCTTGTGAGCCACCGGCCTCATGACGACAGGCTGGTCGCCGACCGGCACCTCGTGGCCGTCCAGCACCTCCTTGAGGTACTTCCCGGTGTAGGACTGCGGGCATGCGGCGACCTGCTCCGGGGTGCCCTCGACGACGACCGTGCCGCCCCCGTTGCCGCCCTCCGGGCCCATGTCGATGAGCCAGTCGGCGGTCTTGATGACGTCGAGGTTGTGCTCGATGACGATCACGGAGTTGCCCTGATCGACCAGCCTCCCCAGCACGGCGAGCAGCTTGCGGATGTCCTCGAAGTGCAGGCCGGTGGTCGGCTCGTCCAGCACGTAGAGGGTGTTGCCGGTGGACCGCCGGGCCAGTTCGGTGGCCAGCTTCACGCGCTGCGCCTCGCCTCCCGACAGGGTGGTGGCCGGTTGGCCCAGCCGGACGTACCCCAGTCCCACCTCGACCAGGGTCTTGAGGTGGCGGTGGATCGCCTGGATCGGCTCGAAGAAGGCGCAGGCCTCCTCGATCGGCATGTCGAGGACCTCGGCGATCGTCTTGCCCTTGTAGTGCACCTCGAGGGTCTCCCGGTTGTACCGGGCCCCGTGGCAGACCTCGCAGGGGACGTAGACGTCGGGCAGGAAGTTCATCTCGATCCTGATGGTCCCGTCGCCCTGGCAGTTCTCGCAGCGTCCCCCCTTGACGTTGAAGGAGAACCGGCCCTGAAGATAGCCGCGGACCTTCGCCTCGGGGGTCTGGGCGAACAGCGCCCGGATCTTGTCGAAGACGCCGGTGTAGGTGGCCGGGTTGGACCGCGGGGTCCGCCCGATCGGGGACTGGTCGACGTGGATCACCTTGTCGACATTGCCCACCCCGTCGATGGTGTCGTGCTTGCCGGGCACCGCCCGCGACCCCTGGATCCGGTGGGACAGGGAGCGGAACAGGATCTGGTTGACCAGGGTCGACTTGCCCGAGCCGCTCACCCCGGTGACCACCACGAGCTGGCCGAGCGGGAAGGAGACGTCGATCCCCTTGAGGTTGTTCTGCCGGGCGCCGCGCACCACGACGTCGCGGCCGGTGCGGGGACGCCGGTCAGCAGGCAGCGGGATGGACCGCCGTCCGGACAGGTAGGCGCCAGTGATGGACTCGCGACTGGCCATCAACTCGCTCACCGGCCCGGAGACCACGATCCTTCCGCCGTGCTCGCCGGCTCCGGGGCCGACGTCGACCACCCAGTCGGCCACCCGGATGGTGTCCTCGTCGTGCTCCACGACGATGAGGGTGTTGCCGAGATCGCGCAGCCGGATGAGGGTCTCGATGAGTCGCCGGTTGTCGCGCTGGTGGAGCCCGATGGAGGGTTCGTCCAGCACATAGAGGACGCCGACCAGCCCCGAACCGATCTGGGTGGCCAGCCGGATCCGCTGGGCCTCCCCGCCCGACAGCGAGCCGGCCGAGCGGGACAGCGTGAGGTAGTCCAGGCCGACGTCGATGAGGAACCGCAGCCTCGCCCGGACCTCCTTGACCACCCGCTCCGAGATGGCCAACTCGCGGGTGCTCAGTTCCAGGGACTCCAGGAAGGTCCAGGCGTCACCGATGGACAGGTCGGAGACCTCGGCGATGTCGCGGTCCCCGACCGTCACCGCCAGGCTGGCGGGCTTGAGCCGCCGACCCTGGCACGCCGGGCAGGGGCTCTCCCGCAGGTAGGCGCCCCACCGGGAGCGCGCGGTGTCGGTCTCGGCCTCGTCATAGCGGCGCCGCACGTAGTGCATCACTCCCTCGTAGTTCTGGGAGTAGCTGCGCAGCCTGCCGAACCGGTTGCGGTAGCTGATCATCACCGGATCCCCGTCGCCGTGCAGGACGAGGGCGCGGGCATGGGCGGGAAGGTCCTGCCAGGCCAGCTCGGGGTCGAAGTCGTTGTCGCGGCCGAGGGCCTCGAAGACGTGCCGGTAGTGATTGGCGACCTGCGGGGTCGACCAGGGGGCGATCGCACCGTCGGACAGGCTGACCTGCCGGTCGGGGACCACCAGGTCGGGGTCGACATCGAGGGTGGTGCCCAGCCCCGAGCACTCCGGGCAGGCCCCCCAGGGGCCGTTGAAGGAGAACTGCCGGGGCTCCAGCTCGTCGATGTCGATGTCGTGCTGGTTGGGGCAGGCCATGTTCTCGCTGAACCGCCGGATCCGGTCCGGGGCGGCCTGCTCCCGGTCGACGAAGTCGATCGCGACCACCCCGTGGGCCAGCCCCAGGGCGGCCTCCACGGACTCGGTGAGGCGCTGCTTGGCGGACTCCTTGATCGCGATCCGGTCGACGACCACCTCGATGTTGTGCTTGCGCTTCTTGTCCAGGGCCGGCGGGTCGTCGAGGCGGTGCACCTCCCCGTCCACCCGGACCCGGGTGTAGCCGTCGGTGACGAGCTGACGGAACAGCTCGACGTACTCCCCCTTGCGGCCCTGGATGACCGGGGCGAGCACCTGGATGCGGGTCCCCTCCGGCAGTGCGATCAGCCGGTCGACGATCTGCTGGGGGGTCTGCCGGGAGATCCGCTCCCCGCACACGGGGCAGTGCGGCACCCCGATCCGCGCCCACAGCAGCCGCAGGTAGTCGTGGATCTCGGTGATGGTGCCGACCGTGGACCGGGGATTGCGGGAGGTGGACTTCTGGTCGATGGACACCGCCGGGGAGAGCCCCTCGATGAAGTCGACATCGGGCTTGTCCATCTGGCCGAGGAACTGCCGGGCGTAGGCCGACAGGGACTCCACGTAGCGGCGTTGGCCCTCGGCGAAGATGGTGTCGAAGGCCAGCGAGGACTTGCCGGACCCGGACAGGCCGGTGAACACGATCATGGCGTCGCGCGGCAGTGACAGGCTGACGTTGCGCAGATTGTGTTCCCGGGCTCCCCGGACGATGATGCGATCACTCACGGGGTTCATCGTATGTGTCGACTCTGACAGTTCTGCGACGCTCCAGTTCCGGGCGCTCGGGGCACGCACCCCGTGGTGGACGGCGGTGGCGCACTAGGTTGGACCCATGATCTCCGAATCGACCAGGACTGGGGGGTTGCGGATCGACGCCGGGACGGACGAGGTTCGCGCCGCCAAGCTCGAGGCCACCCAGCGGCTGCTCGGCAGCACGATGGGCATCTCCGACGAGCAGTGGCAGTCTCCCAGCAGACTGCCCGGCTGGACCCGGGCGCATGTCGCCACCCACCTGGCCCGCAACGCCGACGCCCTCACCCGGCTGGTGGAGGAACTGGCCCTGGGACGCCATGTCCCGCTCTACCCGTCCCTGGCGGCCCGCGACCAGGAGATCGAGCGCGGTTCCGAACGGGACGGACTGGCCCTCCAGATCGATCTGGACACCAGCGCCGGGCGCCTGCACGGCGCCTTCGACCTGCTGGAGGAGATTCCCGTCTCCTCCGTGGAACTGGCCCCCGGACTCGAGGTGGAGACGAGTCAGCTGCCCACCGTCAGACTCTCCGAGGTGCTCCTGCACCACCTCGATCTGGACGTCGGCTTCAGCCTCGATGACATCTCCGCCGATGCCGGCCGCTGGCTGCTGGCCTGGGTGTGCTTCCGGCTGCGGCGCCGGATGAGCACCCCGGCGATGCGGATCATCAGCGACTCCGGGCTCACCGACCGGATCGGCGGCTCCGGCTACGCCACCACGGTCCGCGGCTCGGACGCCGCCCTGGCGGGTTGGCTGTCCGGCCGCACCGGGTCCGACCAGTTGCGCGGAGCGCAGAACCTGGCCCTGCCGCTACTGGGCTGAGTCCCGGGCGGCCGGGCCGTCGGCGGACCGGGAGCGGATCAGGCTGGCCGCCGCGGTGATCACCAGGGTGCCGACGATGACCCCCAGCGACACCTCGGTGGAGATCTCGGTGGTGATGCCGAACCATCGGCGATCCAACCCGTAGTGGTTGAGGGCGTGCAGGATGAGCTTGACGGAGATGAATCCGAGGATCACCGACAGCCCGAGCGGCAGGTAGACCAGCTTGTGGAGCAGGTTGCCGAGCAGGAAGTAGAGCTGGCGCAGCCCCATCAGGGCGAAGACGTTGGCGGTGAAGATGAGATAGGCCTCATCGGTGAGGCCGTAGCTCGCCGGGATCGAGTCCAGGGCGAACATCAGGTCGGCGGTGCTCAGCGCGATGACGACGGTCAGCAGCGAGGTGGCCAGCACCTTGCCGTCCTCCCTCACCAGGAAGGAGGTGCCCCGGTAGTCGCCGGTGGTGGGCAGATGGGTCCGCATCCAGCGGGTCACCGCGTTGTCGCCGGCGTCCTCCTCGCCCTCATCGGGGTCCTTGGAGAAGTAGTCGCGGACCAGGCCGATGGCGGAGTACATGAGGAATCCACCGAAGATGAAGAACACCCAGGCCCACGCATTGAGGACGACCTGACCCAGCCCGATGAACACCCCGCGGAAGATCAGCGCCACCATGATGCCGATCAGCAGGGTGAACTGCTGGAGGTAGCCGGGCACCTTGAACTTGGTCATCAGCACGATGAAGATGAACAGGTTGTCCAGGGAGAGACTGTACTCGGTGAGCCACACGGCGAAGAACTCCTTGCCGTGCTCGGCCCCCTGGAGAAAAATGACGCCCAGCCCGAAGAGTCCGGCCAGCACCACGTAGAGCCCGATGAAGGCGCTGCACTCCTTCATCGAGGGCATGTGGGGACGTCGGCCCAGGATCAGCGCGTCGGCCAGCAGCAGCCCCACCATGACGACGATGGTGAGAATCCAGACATAGGGATGAATGTGCACCCGGGCCTCCGAAGGCGTGCTGAGGGTCCGGAGGTCTCGTCCGTCCCGGCTCCCGGCATCACCCGGGCAACCGGAACTGCGTGGCCGGATCGCGATGGCACGATCGTGGTGACGACCACAGCGTTCTCAGGAGTACTCCCCTCCAACCCGGCCGAGTCTTGCACCTGACGGCGGGGTCGCGCTACTTGGCGGCCTCGACCATCTGACGCAGTTCCTGCTTGAGGTCGGCGATCTCGTCGCGCAGCCGGGCCGCCACCTCGAACTTCAGCTCCGCGGCGGCCTGGCGCATCTCGGCGCTCAGCTCAACGATGAGATCGCCGAGCTGGGAGGCGGCCATCGTCGAGGTGTCCAGATTGCGTCGACCCTCCATCCCGGCGGCATCGGCCCCCTTGCGACCGCCCGCCACTGAGGCCACCAGCGAGTCGGTGTCGGCGTCCTCCCGGGCGAGCATCTCGGTGATGTCGCCGATCTTCTTGCGCAACGGCTGCGGGTCGATGCCGTGCTCGGTGTTGTAGGCGATCTGGATCTCGCGTCGACGGTTCGTCTCGTCGATCGCCACCTGCATCGAGTCGGTGATCTCGTCGGCGTACATGTGGACCTGCCCGTTGACATTGCGGGCGGCTCGACCGATGGTCTGGATGAGGGACCTCTCCGAGCGCAGGAAGCCCTCCTTGTCGGCGTCCAGGATGGCGACCAGGGAGACCTCGGGAAGGTCCAGCCCCTCCCTCAGCAGGTTGATGCCGACCAGCACGTCGAACTCCCCCATCCGCAGCTGCTTGAGCAGTTCGATCCGTTTGACGGTGTCGATCTCCGAGTGCAGGTACCGGGTCCGGATGCCGTGCTCCATGAGGTAGTCGGTGAGGTCCTCGGCCATCTTCTTGGTGAGGGTGGTCACCAGCACCCGCTCCTGCTTCTCGACGCGGATCCGGATCTCGCCCATCAGGTCGTCGATCTGGCCCTTGGTGGACTTCACGATGATCTGCGGGTCGACCAGCCCGGTGGGGCGGATGATCTGCTCGACGACGCCGTCGGCCCGCTCGGTCTCGTAGGGGCCGGGGGTGGCCGACAGATAGACCGTCTGCCCGATCCTGCTGACGAACTCGTCGAACTTGAGCGGCCGGTTGTCCATCGCGCTGGGAAGCCGGAAGCCGTGCTCCACGAGGGTGCGCTTGCGGCTCATGTCCCCCTCGTACATCCCGCCGATCTGGGGGATGGTGACATGGGACTCGTCGACCACCAGCAGGAAGTCCTCCGGGAAGTAGTCCAGCAGGCAGTTCGGCGCCGACCCGGGCTCGCGTCCGTCGATGTGACGCGAGTAGTTCTCGATCCCCGCGCAGCTGCCCACCTGGCGCATCATCTCGATGTCGTAGTTCGTGCGCATCTTCAGCCGCTGGGCCTCGAGCAGTTTGCCGTCGCGCTCCAGCACGGCCAGCCGGTCGGCCAGCTCCTTCTCGATCCCGGTGATCGCCCGCTCCATCCGCTCGGGGCCGGCCACGTAGTGGGTGGCCGGGAAGACGTAGACCTCCTGGTCCTCGCTGACCACCTCGCCGGTGAGCGGGCGCAGGGTGGTGAGGGCCTCGATCTCGTCGCCGAAGAACTCCACCCGCAGCGCGTTCTCCTCGTACATCGGGAAGATCTCCAGGGTGTCGCCGTGGACCCGGAAGGTGCCCCGCTCCCCCGCCAGGTCGTTGCGGACGTACTGCTCGGTGACCAGCTGGCGCAGCAGCTTGTCGCGGTCCCACTCGTCACCGACCCTCAGGGTGACCATCCGGTCCACGTACTCCTGCGGGGTGCCCAGGCCGTAGATCGCCGAGACGGTCGCCACCACGATGACGTCGCGCCGGGTGAGCAGCGAGTTGGTGGCCGAGTGCCGCAGCCTCTCCACCTCCTCGTTGAGGCTGGAGTCCTTCTCGATGTAGGTGTCGCTCTGCGGGATGTAGGCCTCGGGCTGGTAGTAGTCGTAGTAGGACACGAAGTACTCGACGGCGTTGTCGGGGAAGAAGGTCCTCAGCTCCTGGGCGAACTGGGCGGCCAGCGTCTTGTTGGGCTGCATCACCAGCATCGGGCGCTGCACCCGCTCGGCCAGCCAGGCGACGGTGGCCGTCTTGCCGGTGCCGGTGGCGCCGAGCAGCACGACGTTCTGCTCCCCGGCCTTCAGCCTCTTCTCGAGCTCGTCGATGGCCTTCGGCTGGTCGCCCGAGGGCTGGAAGTCGCTGACGACATGGAAGGGTGCCACCCGGCGGGTGATCTCTGAGACGGGGCGCATGGGCCCAAGACTAGGCGGCGGGTGTGACAGTTCCGCTCAGCCGCGGTCGGTGCGACCCCTCAGGTCGAGCAACTGCTGCCAGACGCCGTCGACGATCCCGGGCAGCACGTCGAGCGGGCCCGAGGTGTCGATGACGATGTCGGCCACCGCCAGGCGCTGGCGCCGGTCGGCCTGGGCGGCCACCCGGGCCCTCGCGTGGGCCTCGGTGGTGCCGTCGCGGCGGACCGCGCGGCGCACCTGCTCGTCCGGATCGATGTCGGTGACGATGACGACGTCGAACCCCTCGGCCAGACCGGCCTCGACGAGCAGCGGCAGGTCGTGGACGACCACTCGCCCGGCGGCCGCGCCGGCCTCGATGCGGTCGGCCTCGGCCTCCACCAGAGGATGGATGATCCCCTCGAGGCGGCGTCGCCGGCCCGGGTCGGTGAAGACCAGACCGGCCAGCACGGCACGGTCCAGTGAGCCGTCGGCAGCCAGCACCTCGGGCCCGAAGGCGGCCACCACGGCGGCCAGTCCACCGCTTCCGGGATCGACCACCCGGTGGGAGAGCAGGTCGTAGTCGATGACCAGGGCGCCGTGCTCGGCGAGCAGTCGGCTGACGGTCGACTTGCCCGAGGCGATCCCACCGGTCAGTGCGATCCGGGGCCGGCGGTGCTGAGGGCTGTCCATCTGGGATCCTCGTCGAAGTGGAGTGCGGGCCCCATCCGAGACTCGGATGGGGCCCGCACCAGGTGTGCTGTCGAACAGCCGATCAGTTGCCGGTCAGCTTGTCGCGCAGGGCCTGCAGAGCCTCGTCGGAGGCCAGCGAACCCTCACCGGGGGTCGGGGAGGAGTAGGACGCGGTGGACTCGCCGGAGACGGCGGCCTCCTGCTCGGCCTGCTCGGCCGCGATGACCTGCTTCTTGTGGGCCTCCCAGCGGGACTGGGCCTCGGCGTACTGCTGCTCCCAGGCCACTCGCTGCTCGTCGTAGCCGGCCTTCCACTCGTTGGTCTCCGGATCGAAGCCCTCGGGGTAGATGTAGTTGCCGTCCTCGTCGTAGGAGGCGGTCATGCCGTACAGCGACGGGTCGAACTCGTCGGAGTCGACGTCGACGCCCTCGTTGGCCTGCTTGAGGGACAGCGAGATACGGCGGCGGTCCAGATCGATGTCGATGATCTTGACCATGACGTCCTGGCCCACCGAGACGATCTGCTCGGGCAGGTCGACGTGGCGCTCAGCCAGCTCGGAGACGTGGACAAGGCCCTCGATGCCGTCCTCGACACGCACGAAGGCGCCGAACGGGACGAGCTTGGTGACCTTGCCGGGAACGATCTGGCCGATCTGGTGCAGACGGGCGAAGGCCTGCCACGGATCCTCCTGGGTCGCCTTGAGGGACAGCGAGACGCGCTCACGGTCCATGTCGACGTCCAGCACCTCGACGGTGACCGGCTGGCCGACCTCGACGACCTCGCTCGGGTGGTCGATGTGCTTCCAGGACAGCTCGGAGACGTGGACCAGTCCGTCCACCCCGCCGAGATCGACGAAGGCACCGAAGTTGACGATCGAGGAGACGACGCCCTTGCGGATCTGCCCCTTCTGCAGCTGCTGCAGGAAGTTGTGACGGACCTCGGACTGGGTCTGCTCGAGCCAGGCGCGACGCGACAGGACCACATTGTTGCGGTTCTTGTCGAGCTCGATGATCTTGGCCTCGATCTCCTGGCCGACATAGGGCTGGAGGTCGCGGACCCGTCGCATCTCCACGAGGGAGGCCGGCAGGAAGCCGCGCAGGCCGATGTCGACGATCAGGCCGCCCTTGACAACCTCGATCACGGTGCCGTTGACGACCCCGTCCTCATCCTTGATCTTCTCGATCGTGCCCCAGGCGCGCTCGTACTGGGCGCGCTTCTTCGACAGGATCAGTCGACCCTCCTTGTCCTCCTTCTGCTGGACAAGAGCCTCGATCTCATCGCCGACGTGGACGACCTCGAAGGGGTCGACGTCGTGCTTGATGGAGAGTTCCTTGGAGGGGATGACACCTTCGGTCTTGTAACCGATGTCGAGGAGAACCTCGTCCCTGTCGACCTTGACGACGGTGCCGGTGACGATGTCACCGTCGTTGAAGTACTTGATGGTGGCGTCCACGGCGGCCATGAAGGCCTCGGGGCTGCCCAGGTCGTCAACGGTGACCGAGTCAGTTCCGGTCGCGGTGGCGGCAGTCTGCTGGTCGCCGGCGGCGACCGTGTTCGAGGTGGAGGCCTCAGTGGGGGAGGTCATGTAGTAGGGCTCCGATTGGTTGATGTGCGGTCCAAGCACCATGGCCCCCGCCACTGTCCACGTGCCGACCGGCGGCCGGGCGTGGCTCCAGCGAACGCGTCCTGCTACGTCCGAGGCCGCGCAGGCCACAATGCCCTCCCCACAGTACGCTGTGCGCCAAGCCTCCGGCAAACCCCGGGGCACTTTTCCCGACAGGAGGGTGTCGTCGGTTCCGGATGGCTCTGCGTAGAGTGCATCCGGCAGTACGACCGGCGAGGCCAGGAGGCCCGACCCCCATGAACTCCGACCCAGTGAACCCCGACCCTGTGACCGCTGATCCAGGGAACCACGATGCACCCGGCCCGTCCCGGCGGCGCACACCGGGCCTGATCATCGGAGTCGCGGTGGTCGTCGTCCTGGTCGTCCTGGCGGGAGTCCTGGTCTGGTCCCAGGCCAGCAGTGGCTCCTCATCGACCCCCTCGCCCGCCACGACCCCTTCGCTCGCGGGCGGCTCGACCGGGGCCGCCGCCCCGGCGTCCTCCCACGCCGTCCCGGCCGGCTGCAGCACCGATCCCTCACCGATCGTGCCGGTCTCGATGCAGATCGACCGGATGGGGGTCCGCACGAATGTGCTGTCCCTGGGACTGGACGCCGACAATGCCGCCGCCGCACCTCCCAAGGACGAGCCGAGCACCGCCGCCTGGTACAACAAGGGGCCGCGGCCGGGGTCGGCGCGCGGCAAGGTGGTCCTCACCATCCACACGTACCACCGGGGCGGAGCCCTGGGCAATGCCCTCCACGACCCGGGCACCGGGCTGCGCAAGGGCGACATCATCAGGCTCACGAGTGCGTCGGGAAGCACCGTCTGCTACCGCTACGACCGCAGCCTCAAGGTCGCCGTCAAGGACTACGACCCGGACTCCACCATTCTCTACGACACCGCCGGCAGGCCGATGGTGGCCATCGTCATCTGCTGGGACTACGACGCCGCCAGGGCCGACTGGGACTCCCGGGTGATCTACTACGCCAGTCAGCTCCCGGACTCCCACTGACCCCCGATCCCGGGCCCCGGATGTCGCTCCCAGTCAGACCCGAGTTCTCCGCCGATTTCCGGTTGTCCGCACTGCCGTAATTACAGCCTGGTCGGACCATGTCGCGGTTTAGGCTGACGCCATGCTTCGCAGCGAACACTCCCCCATGCCCGCAGACCTCGTCGCAGAGTTGCGACACACTCTCGGGCAGGCCGCCGTCACTCAGGACAACCTGGACCTCGCGGCCGTCTCCGTCGACGCCTCCCACTACCTGCTCACCCCGGGAGCCCTGGTACGAGCCACCTCGGTGTCCGACGTCGCCAAGTCGATGGCAGCGGCCAAGCGCCACAAGGTCTCCCTCAACTTCCGCTCCGGCGGCACCAGCCTGTCGGGTCAGGGCCTCACCCGCGGCCTCATGATCGACACCCGCCGGGCCTTCCGGGGCATCCAGGTGCTGGACAACGGCGAGCGCGTCCGCGTGCAGCCCGGAGCCACCGTCACCGCCGTCAACACGGTGCTCGGTCGGCTCAACCGCAAGCTGGGTCCCGACCCGGCCTCCTCGGTCGCCTGCACCCTCGGCGGTGTGATCGCCGACAACTCATCCGGCATGAGCTGCGGCACCGTCGCCAACACCTACCGGACCCTCGAGTCGATGGTCTTCGTCCTCACCAGCGGCACCGTCGTCGACACCGGCGACCCCGACTGCGAGGACAAGCTGGCCAGCGCCGAGCCCGAACTCGTCGAGAACCTGCTCGCGATGCGCGACCTGTGTCGCCGTGACGACCTGGCCGCGGAGATCCGCCACCAGTTCTCCATGAAGAACACGATGGGCTACGGGATCAACTCCTTCCTGGACTACGACACCCCCGCGCAGATCCTCTGCCACCTGATGATCGGGTCGGAGGGCACCCTGGGCTTCATCGCCTCCGCGGTGCTGCGGACGATGCCGATCATGCCGCAGATCTCCACCGCTCTGCTGCACTTCCCGACCCTCGACGCCGCCGCGAAGGCGCTGCCCGACCTGGTGGCCTCCGGGGTCAACGTCACCGAGCTGATGGACTCCGCCTCCCTGGAGCTGGGCCGTCAGGATCCCCGCGACGGACACGTCATCCCGGCGCGTCCGGGCGAGGCCGCCGACGCCGCCCTGCTGGTCGAGTACCACTGCCCCGACGCCCAGTCGCGTCACGAGGCCGAGGAGCGCGGCAATGCCGTGATCGCCGGCCTGGACCTGGTCAACAAGCCGGTCTTCACCGACGACCAGGCGGTCCGCGGACCGATCTGGAACATCCGCAACGGCCTCTACGCCAAGGTGGCCGGAACCCGGCCCTCCGGACAGACCGCCCTGCTGGAGGACATCGCGGTGCCGGTGGCCTCGCTGGCCGGGGTGTGCGGCAACCTGCAGGGTCTGTTCAGCGAGCACGGCTACCCGGACTCGATCATCTTCGGCCACGCCAAGGACGGCAACATCCACTTCCTGGTGCTGGAGGACTTCCGCCAGAAGCAGGGTCTGGACCGCTACGAGGAGTTCACCGAGGGCATGGTGGGACTCGTCCTGGAGGCCCACGGCACCCTCAAGGCCGAGCACGGCACCGGCCGGATCATGGCCCCCTTCGTCGAGCGCCAGTACGGCCCCGACCTCTACGGGGTGATGAAGCAGCTGAAGAACTCGCTGGATCCCGACGGCATCCTCAACTCGGGCACCATCATCACCGGTGACAAGGACATCCACCTCAAGGACATCAAGCTCACCCCGACCGTCCAGGAGGAGGTCGACCGCTGCGTCGAGTGCGGCTACTGCGAGCCGGTCTGCCCCAGCCGCGACCTCACCCTGACCCCCCGCCAGCGGATCGTCATCCAGCGCGCCATCGCCCAGGCCAAGGCCGACGGCAACACGGAGCTGGAGGCCGAGCTGCGCGCCAGCGAGGAGTACAAGGTCATCCAGACCTGTGCGGTCGACGGCATGTGCCAGACCACCTGCCCGCTGCACATCAACACCGGCGACCTGGTCCGCCGGCTGCGCGGCGAGGAGAACCCGGCTGCCTGGCAGCTCGGCTGGTCGGCGGTCGGCAAGGCCTGGAACCCCTTCGTGACGGTCGCCAGTGCGGCGATGTCGGTGACCCACCCGATTCCCGCCAAGGCGACCAATGTGGTGACCAAGGCGGCCCGGGCGGTGCTCGGCTCCGACCGGATCCCGATGGTCTCCGACGAGCTGCCGGTCGGCGGCAAGCGCCGGGTTCCCGGCCACCGCAGCGGAATGGCCGGTCGCCCCGAGGTCGTCTACATGCCGGCCTGCGTCAACACCATGTTCGGCTCTGCGGTCCCCCAGGAGGAGACCATGCAGTTCGCCGTCCTCAGCCTGCTCACCGCGGCCGGAGTCGGCGTCACGGTGCCCAAGGGGATCAACTCGATCTGCTGCGGCACGCCGTGGAAGTCCAAGGGGATGACCAAGGGCTACGCCTCGATGCGCGCCCGGGTGGTCGACGTGATGCGCCGGGCCACCCATGACGGCGAGCTCGTGGTGCTCTCCGACGCGGTGAGCTGCTCGGAGGGATTCGTCCACGAACTCGAGTACGAGGGCGTCACCAACATCAAGGTGGTCGACGCCGTCCAGTACATCGCCGATGAGCTGCTGCCCTCCCTGCCGCCGCTGCCGAAGGTGGCCTCGGCCGCCCTCCACCCGACCTGCTCGTCGACCCGGATGGGCTGGAACGACTCCATCCGCAAGTGCGCCGAGGCGATCGCCGATGAGGTCTACGTCGCCAACAACTGGGGATGCTGTGGCTTCGCCGGTGACCGTGGGATGCTCCACCCCGAGCTGACCGCATCGGCCACCGCGCGGGAGGCCGCCGAGCTGGAGCGTCGTCACTTCGACTACTACCTGTCGGCCAACCGCACCTGTGAGCTCGGCATGGAGCGGGCCACCGGCAAGCCGTGGCGCCACGTGCTCAATGTGCTCGCCGAGCGGATGGTCGAGTTCGCCCCGGCATGATCGACAGGGTGCTGATCAGCACGGTCTGATGGCACCGGTCCAGACGCCGATGGCGGCAGCGAGATCTCGCTGCCGCCATCGGCGTCTGTGTGTGCCTGCTGCCGTTCCGGGGTTCAGGTTCACACCGTTCCCGGGGTTCACACCGTTCCCGGGGAGCGAGCCTCCCGGGGAGCGATCCTCCTCGGGGACGAGCCTCCCGGATCCCACTGCAGGGACGGGTTCAGCTGCTGTGGGTGAGGGCGAGGATGCCACCCAGACCGACCATCAGCACCCCGCCGCCGGCGGCCAGGTCCTGCTGTCTTCTGGGGGAACGGGCGAACCAGGCCCGGGCGGTGCCCGAGGCCAGCGCCCACAGGCAGTCGGCCGTCATCGCCAGAATCCAGAAGATCACCGCGAAGATCGCCATCTGCAGGGGCACCGGTCCGGCACCGCGCACCACGAACTGCGGGAACAGGGCGGTGCAGATGGCCAGCGTCTTCGGGTTGGTGACCCCTACCACGAAGGACTTGCCGAACAGCGCCCGCATCTCCCCCGGCGCTCCGACGTCGCCGTCACCACCGGCCCTGCGGTGCCGGATGGTCTGGACACCGAGGTAGATGAGATACCCGGCCCCGACGAACTTGATGACCCAGTAGGCGGTCTCAGAGGCCGCCATCAGCGGGCCGACGCCGAAGGCCACAGCCAGGGCCAGCACCAGCAGTCCGAGGTCGGTGCCCAGCACGGTGAGCAGCCCGGCCCGGCGGCCGTGGGCGATGGAGCGTCCGACGATGAACAGCACGCTCGGGCCCGGGATCCAGGACAGCAGGGCAGCAGCGGCGATGTAGGCCAGAAGAGAACCAGCGGGAATCATGTCCCGACAGTAGAAGCGCTGTGTTTCAGTTCGGCGCTGCTGGTCAGTGCGCGGCGGAGAACCAGGACCGTCCGGTTCCGATCGAGACCGTCAGCGGCACCGACAGGTCCATCGCATGGCCCATCGCGTCGATCACCACCTCGCGGACCGCCTCCTCCTCGTCGACCGCCACCTCGAGGATCAACTCGTCGTGGACCTGCAGCAGGACCCGGGAGGACAGTCCCCGATCGGCCAGCTCCTTGTCGGTGGCCAGCATCGCCAGTTTGATGAGGTCGGCCGCCGATCCCTGGATTGGCGCGTTGAGGGCGGCCCGCTCGGCCATCTCCCGGCGCTGACGGTTGGTTGAGGTGAGGTCCGGAAGGTACCTGCGCCGTCCCAGCAGGGTCGAGGTGAACCCGTCCTTGCGGGCCTGGTCGACAACCGCGGTGAGGTACTCGTGGACCTTGCCGAACCGGTCGAAGTAGTCGTCCATCAGGGACCGCGCCTCGGGCACCGACAGATGGAGCTGCTGGGACAGTCCGTAGGCGCTCAGCCCGTAGGCCAGGCCGTAGTTCATCGCCTTGATCCTGGACCTCTGGGCCACGCTCACCGCCGCCGGATCGACCCCGAAGACATGGGAGGCGGTGACGGTGTGAACGTCGAGTCCGGATCGGAAGGCATCGATGAGGGAGGCGTCACCGGAGACGTGGGCCATGATCCGCATCTCGATCTGGGAGTAGTCGGCGCTCATCAGGGTCTGGAATCCCTCGCCGACCACGAACCCCTCGCGGATCCGGCGGCCCTCGTCGGTGCGCATCGGGATGTTCTGAAGGTTCGGATCGGTGCTCGACAGCCGTCCGGTGGCCGCCACCGTCTGCTGGTAGGTGGTGTGGATCCGGCCGTCGTCGGAGACGCTCTTGAGCAGCCCGTCGACGGTCTGGCGCAGCCGGATGGCGTCGCGGTGCTCCAGGAGGTGCTCCAGGAAGGGGTGCTGGGTCTTCTCGAAGAGGCCGGCCAGGGCGTCGGCGTCGGTGGTGTACCCGGACTTGGTGCGCCTGGTCCTCGGCATCTTCAGCTCGTCGAAGAGGACGCTCTGCAGCTGCTTGGGGGAGCCGAGGTTCACCTCGTGGCCGATCACCTCCCAGGCGGCCTGCTGGGCGTCCAGCACCCGGGTGTCGAAGTCGGAGCGCAGGGTCTCCAGGACCTGGGTGTCGACGGCGATTCCGGCCCGCTCCATCCTCACCAGGGCGGTCTGGACGGGCATCTCGAGGTCGTGGAGGAGGCTGGTCTCCCCGCGCCGGTTGAGGTCGGCCTCCATCTCGCGGGCCAGCCGGACGACCGCCACCGCCCGGGTCATCGCCGACTGGGCGCGGGCCGCGTCGTCCTCGCCGAAGTCGAGCATCGACTGGTCGGAGTCGTCCTGGTCGGCGCTCAGCTCAGCGCCCAGATGGTGACTCACCAGCTCGTCGAGAGGGTAGGAGCGCCGGTCGGGACGCAGCAGGTAGGCGGCCAGCTCGGTGTCGCAGGAGACCCCCGACACCTCCCAGCCACGAGCCGCCAGGGCCTCGATCGGCCCCTTGCCCGAGTGGATCGCCTTGTCGGCGGCGGGGTCGGCGAGCCAGCCGGCCAGGGCCTTGTCGTCGGCGGGAGCGATCTGGGCGGGATCCAGCCAGATCGCGGTGCCGTCCTCGCATCCCAGGGCCAGTCCGGTGGCGTCCCCGGTGCCCCGGCTCCATGTTCCGCTCACCTCGAGGCCGATCCGCCGGCCGGTGCGGCTCCGCAGCCATCCGGCGAGGTCGCCCTCGGTGAGGACCTGGCCGTCGACCTGGACGGTGGCGGCTCCGGCCGGCTCCTCCTCGGGGCCCTCCAGGGCCTGGACGCGGTCCCACAG
This sequence comes from Acidipropionibacterium jensenii DSM 20535, assembly GCF_000425285.1. GTDB lineage: Bacteria > Actinomycetota > Actinomycetes > Propionibacteriales > Propionibacteriaceae > Acidipropionibacterium > Acidipropionibacterium jensenii. Next base: position 72,873 of record NZ_AUDD01000009.1, read on the forward strand.
GTTGCGGAACTCCAGCACCTCGAAGAGGGTTCGGGTGGCCTCGGCGTCCCACGGCCGCTGCGCCAGGTCGTCGAGGTCGACGCCGAGGTCGAGATCGCGCACCAGGGCGTTGAGTCTGCGGTTGCGCCGGACGTCGTCGAGATGATCCCGGAAGGACTGCCCGGCCTTGCCCTTGACGGAGTCGGCCTGACGCACCAGGTTTTCCAGGCCGTCGTAGCCGGCCAGCCACTTCGCGGCGGTCTTGGGACCGACCCCTGGGACGCCGGGGAGATTGTCGGCGCTCTCCCCGACCAGGGCCGCCAGCTCGGGGTAGCGGTCGGGCCTCACCAGGTACTTCTTCTCGACCGCGGCCGGGTCGAGTCTCAACAGGTCGGAGACCCCCTTTCGGGGGTAGAGCAGGGTGACGGAGTCGTCGACCAGCTGGATGGCGTCCCGGTCTCCCGAGACGACGAGGGTCCGCATCCCGGCCCGGGTGGCCCGGGTCGACATGGTGGCCAGGATGTCATCGGCCTCGTAGTCGGGCTTCTCCAGGTGGACGATGTTGAGGGCGTCCAGAACCTCCTTGATGAGGTCGATCTGGCCGGGGAACTCCGCCGGGGTCGGAGCGCGCCCACCCTTGTACTCGCCGTACTGCTCGGTGCGGAAGGTGCCGCCCGCCAGGTCGAAGGCGACGGCCACGTGGCTCGGCTGCTCCTCGCGCAACAGGTTGATGAGCATCGAGACGAACCCATAGACGGCATTGGTGTGCTGGCCGGTACTGGTGGCGAAGTTGTCCACCGGCAGGGCGAAGAACGCCCGGAAGGCCATCGAGTGGCCGTCGAGGATCAGCAGTGTCGGACGGGAGGTCTCGCTCATGGCCCCGACTCTAGCGGGAGGCTGGGACAGCTCTGCGCGGCTAGCGGCGCCGGATGAGGTAGGTGTCGAAGATCCAGCCCTTGCGATCGACGGCGGCGGCGCGCACCTCGAGGATCTCCTGGCGGACGGTGGCCAGGTCGCCGTGCACCAGGATCTGGTCGGGGCTCCCCAGGTAGGCGCCCCAGTAGATGTCCAGACCCTCCGGGTCGATCGAGGCGAAGGTCTGGTGGCCGTCCAGCATCGCCACGACGTCGTCGGTGCCCTCCGGCATCCCCTCGGCCAGCAGCCGGGCAGGTTCGATGACCACCGCCCGGCCCTGTCGGTTGAGTGGGATCTGGTGGGCGGCGGCCAGCGCCATCACGCTGCTGATCCCCGGGATCACCTGCACCGATATCTCGGTCTCGGCGGCGGCCACCAGCTGCTTGACGATGGCCAGGGTGCTCTCGTACAGCGAGGGGTCTCCCCAGACCAGGAACCCACCGGTCTGGCCCTCCCCCAGCTCGGCGGCCACCGCCTGTCCCCACTGGGCCAGCCGCTGGGTGCGCCAGGTGCGCACCGCCGCCGGGTAGTCGGGGGTGCTGCGCCAGGGGCGGGGCGGGTCGTGGAGCTCGACGGTGCGCAGAGGCCGGTCACGGTGCTCGGCGACGATCCGGCGGCGCACCTCGACGAACTCGTCCAGATCCTTCTCCTTGACGACCACGAAGAGCACGTCGAGCCGTTGGATGGCCTTGACGGCGGCCTGGGTCACCCAGTCCGTGTTTCCCGCCCCGATGCCGATGAGTACCAGTTCGCGCGCCATCGGCACGTCCTCCCGTCCGCCATGCCGGGAGGGTCCTCCCGCCGGCCCGATGCTACCGGGCCCGCTCCGGTCCGCGACCCGACCACCCGGGGTGCGACCGACGGCCGGGAGTGCCAGTGTTGGATCCATGACATATGCGATCCCCGGAGAAGAGCTTCCCGAATGGCTGTCCGAACTCGTCAGCCCGTTGGACGACAAGCTGGGGGTCAAGGTTCACGAGATCTCGCCCGACCGCTGCGTGGTGAGCGCTCCGCTGCACGGCAACACCCAGCCCACCGGGCTGTGGCACGGAGGCGCCTCGGGAGTGCTGGTGGAGACGGCCGGCTCACTGGCCGCGATGGCTCACGGCCGTCAGGGCGGACGGTGGGCGGTCGGCACCGAGTTGAGCGTCTCCCACCTGCGCGCGCCTCACGGGGAGACGATGACGGCGACCGCGGTCGCCGTCCATCTGGGCCGCCACACCACCACCCATGAGGTCCAGATCCTCGACGACGAGGGTCGCCTCTGTGCGGTCGGCAGGGTGACCTGCCAGATCGTCACCAGGAACCGGTCCGCCGCCTGACCCGGGGCCGCAGCGGCGTCATCCCGCAGCCCACCCCCGGGATCGTCGACCACGCCGGATCAGCGACGCGGCCGGGTATCAACGACGCAGCCGGGTATCAACGACGGCGCGGCCCGGTGTCGCCACCGGGCCGCGCCGTCGCATCAGATGAGCAGGATCAGTCCTGGGCCTGCGGACGGTCCCGACCGTCGTCGTGGGCGATGACCCCCTGGGCGACCTCGCGCATCGGCTTGCGCAGGTCCATGGCGGTCTTCTGGATCCATCGGAAGGCCTCCGGCTCCGAGAGCCCGAGGCTGCTCTGCAGAATCCCCTTGGCGTGGTCGACGACCTTGCGGGACTCGAGCCGCTCCTCCAGGTCGCTGACCTCGTCCTCCACGGCGCGGATCTCGGCGAACCGGGCCAGCGCGATCTCGATGGCGGGGACCACGTCGGAGGCATCGAAGGGCTTGACGACGTAGGCCATCGCACCGGCCTCCTTGGCCCGCTCGATGAGATCGCGCTGGCTGAAGGCGGTGAGCATCACGACCGCGCAGATCCTGTCCTCGGCGATCTTGTCGGCCGCGGTGATGCCGTCCATCTTCGGCATCTTGACATCCATCACGACCAGGTCGGGCTCGAGCTCGGTGGCCAGGGCGACGGCCTCCTCGCCGTCACCCGCCTGACCGACGACCTCGTAGCCCTGCTCCTCGAGCAGCTCGGTGAGGTCCAGGCGAATGAGCGCCTCATCCTCGGCCACCACCACGCGCGGGCGTTTGGTCGCGGCGGAGGAGGCATCATTCGAGGAAGCCTCGTGATCGGAACTCACATTGTTAACCACAGTGGTGCTTCCTTGCATCTCGGACGCTGGCACATTTCTTCGACATCATACAGCCCGCGCCCTGATCGGCACACCATTGCACGGGTACCCCCGTCATCCTGACCCGGGAGCCCCGGCCACTGCCCGGTCGGCGTATCCGTGTTGGGGTCACCACGCCATGGTGTGACAGAATGGCCGGTGCGGCCCGAGTGGCGGAATGGTAGACGCGGCGCACTCAAAATGCGCTGTCTGAAAGGGCGTAGGGGTTCGACTCCCCTCTCGGGCACCGCACTTCCCGGGACAACTGTTCAACGCGACAACCGGTCGAGCGCACAACAGTTCTGCGGGAACGACAAGAGGCGGGCACCACGAAGGTGCCCGCCTCTTGATCCCAGGAATTCATCGATTCCCGGGATCAGTCATTCACTTCTTGATCCTCAGGACCCGGATGTCATTGGTCTTGCCGGGAATGTCCATCGGGGAGCCGGAGACGACCACGATGCGGTCGCCGACCTCGGCGAGCTGGTGCTCGCGGATGTAGTCGTTCACCCAGACGTACAGGTCCTCGGAGTTCTTGAACACCGGGGTCACGATCGCATTGGCGCCCCAGGTCCAGGCCAGCGTCTTGGTGGTCACCTCGTCAGGGGTGAAGACCAGCAGCGGGGTGGACGGACGCAGCCGGGAGATCCGCTTGGCGGTGTCGCCGGACTTGGTGAAGGCGACGATGAACTTGGCCTCGGCGCGCTCGGCGATCTCGGCAGCAGCCTTCGAGATGATGCCGCCGGTGGTGTGCGGGGCCCAGTCGATCGGGGCGATCTTGCCGAGGCCGTGGGCCTCGGTGGACTCCACGATGCGGGCCATGGTGCGCACGGTCTCACCGGGGTAGTCGCCCACGGAGGTCTCGGCGGAGGTCATCACGCCGTCGGCGCCGTCCAGAATGGCGTTGGCGACGTCAGCGGCCTCTGCACGGGTCGGACGCGGGGCGTGAATCATCGACTCCAGCATCTGGGTGGCGACGATGACCGGCTTGGCCTGCAGACGGGCCTTCTCAATAATGGTCTTCTGGATGAGGGGGACCTCCTCCAGCGGGCACTCCACGGCCATGTCACCACGGGCGACCATGACGGCGTCGAAGTTGTCGATGATGGAGTCGAGGTTCTCGATGGCCTGCGGCTTCTCCAGCTTGGCGATGACGGGGACCCGACGGCCCTCCTCGTCCATGATCTGGTGGACCCGGTCGATGTCATTGCCGTGCCGCACGAAGGACAGCGCGATGAGGTCGATGCCGACGCCCAGGCACCAGCGCAGGTTCTCCTCGTCCTTCTCGGTCATCGCAGGCAGCGAGACCGGGACGCCGGGCAGGTTGATGCCCTTGTGGTCGGAGACCGGGCCGGGGACGATACACACGCAGTTGACGTCGGTGTCGGTGACCGACTCGACCTTCAGGGAGATGTTGCCGTCATCGATGAGGATGATGTCGCCCGGGTGGCAGTCACCGGGAAGGCCCTTGAAGGTGGTGGAGACGCGCTCCTGGTTGCCGATGATGTCATCGGTGGTGATGGTGAACTTGTCACCCAGTCCAAGAATGATCTTGCCGTTGGATGCGCCCTCGGGCTTCTCGAAGACCCCGGTACGGATCTTCGGGCCCTGGAGGTCGCCCAGCGCGGCGACGTTGAGGCCCAGCTCAGCGCTCACCGAACGCACCAGGTCGAGGCGACGCTGGTGCTCTCCGTAGTCTCCGTGGCTCATGTTCAGGCGGGCGACATTCATGCCGGCCTCCATGAGCTCCTTCATTCCGTCGTGGCTCTCAACAGCGGGTCCGAGGGTATTTACAATTTTCGCTCTACGCACGCCACAGACTGTACCGTGGCCCCGCCACCGCCACGACCTGCGGAGGTCATTTACACAGTGTGTGCATCCTCACAGAGCCAGTCGTGCACCATCGTCCGATATTCGCAAACATTCGTGCACCGCTCCTGGGAGCCTTTCTCTGTCCTCGTCAGGGGCCGGTTCAATCCTGATCGGTGACTGGTTCAGGGGTGCGCGATGAACTCGTTTCCGGCCCTCACCACCGCCAGGGCGTGGTCCAGATCCTCGGGAAGCGGGCTGGTGAAGGTGACCCAGTGACCCGAGCCGGGATGAGTGAAGGACAGTTCGGCAGCGTGCAGCCACTGCCTCTGCAGGCCCAGCTCGGCGGCCAGCACCGGGTCGCAGCCGTAGAGCGGGTCCCCGCAGCAGGGGTGGTGGACGGCGGCCATGTGGACCCGGATCTGGTGGGTTCTGCCGGTGTCCAGGTGCACCTTGAGCAGGCTGGTCCCCCGGAACGCCTCGAGGGTCTCGTAGTGGGTCACCGAGTGCCTGCCGCCGTCCACCACCGCCATCTTCCAGTCGTGGCCGGGGTGGCGTCCGATCGGGGCATCGATGGTACCGGCCAGCGGATCGGGGTGGCCCTGGACCAGGGCGAGGTAGATCTTGTCGACCGTGCGGTCGCGGAATGCGCGCTTGAGCAGGGTGTAGGCGTGCTCGCTCTTGGCAACCACCATCAGACCGGAAGTGCCGACGTCCAGCCTCTGGACGATCCCTTGACGCTCGGCGGCGCCGCTGGTGGAGATCGCGAACCCGGCGGCGGCCAGGTGCTCGACGACACTGGGCCCGTCCCAGCCCTGGGAGGGGTGGGCGGCCACCCCGGCCGGCTTGTCGACGACGATGATGTCGGAGTCGTCGTGGACGATCCGCATCCCCTCGACCAGTTTCGGGGTGAGGGGGGCGATCGGGCTGGGATCGGCCAGGTCGACCTCCAGCATCTGACCGGTGACCACCCGGGTGGCAGCCCGTTGCACGGGTCGGCCGTCCAGCATCACCTTGCCCATTTCGATGAGATCGGCGACACGGGACCGCGAGACGCCGGTCATCCGCGCCGCCGCCGCGTCGACCCGGGAACCGTCCAGTCCGTCGGGGACCAGCAGCACACTCACCGTTCGCCCCGTCCGCCGAAGGCCATCGCCGCGACCACCAGGACCGCGGTGGCGGTGATGAACATGTCTGCGACATTGAAGACCGCGAAGTGCGGCAGGGCGAACAGATCGACCACATGGCCGCGGAGCACACCCGGGGCCCGGAAGAGCCGATCGGTGAGATTGCCCGCGATACCGGCCATCACCATCCCGCAGGCGACCAGGGTCCAGCGGTGCCGGCACCGTGGGGCGGCGTACCCGATCACCACGCCCAGGGCGATGGTGGCGAAGACGCTGATCACCACGGTCGCCGAGGACCCCATCGAGAAGGCCGCACCGGGATTGCGCAGCAACTGGAGCCTCAACAGCCCGCCGAACAGGACCGGCGGGTCGGCAGGATCCAGATGGGCCACCGCCAGGCCCTTGACGATCTGGTCGAGGGCCAGCCCGCAGATCGCGATGAGCACCATCACGATCCTCCAGCGCCGCAGCAGCGCACCGCTGAGCTGCTCGGCAGGGCTGCTCGCCCGGTCCTCGGCAGAACTCGTCGCCCGGTCCTCGGCAGAGCTCGTCGTGGGATCCTCGGCAGGGCTGGTCGTCGAGCTCACCGGCGCTCTTCGCGCTGCTTGCACCGCACGCACATGGTGGCCCTGGGGAATGCCTGGAGCCTGGCCTTGCCGATCGGTCGGCCACAGCTCTCACAGGTGCCGTAGGTGCCCTCGTCCAGCATCTTGAGGGCCAGTCGGGACTGGTCGTAGACCAGCTGGGCGTTGTGGGCCAGAGTCATCTCCTGGTCGCGCTCGAACTGGGAGGAGCCGACATCGACGGGGTCCTTGCCGGCACCGTCGGAGCCCTCGGTCATCAGGTCGGCGAGACTGTCCTGGGCAGCGGCCAGATTGCGCCCCGTCCGCTCGACATCGGCCTGAAGGGACCCGATCACCTCGGCCACCTCCTGCGCGGTCCACGGCTCGTCGCCGTCCCGAACCGGCAGCGAGGCCGCGATACGTCCATCCCGGACGGCACCATCTTGCTGCGCCATGATCACGTCTCTCCATCCTGACTGGGACGGGGCTGCCCGTCCATGCTGCGACCCGCGAGGCGCGGAACTGTGCGCAGACAATACACCTCGTACGAACAGACGCATCGGCCCCATCCCGGAGGATGGGGCCGATGCGTCTGACGGTCGGTGACGCCTGCAGATCAGTTCTGCTGGCTGCGACCGGTGATGAGGGCATCCAGCCTCGGGGTGGCCGAGGTGCCGGGGGCGACCCGGTTCTCCGACCTCACCAGGTCAGCGGTCTCGGTGGGCTCGAAGACGCCCTTCTCGATGCTCTCCGCCTGGCCGCGCAGCTGGTTCACCAGGTTCTGGAGGTAGCCGGACTCGAAGGTGCGCAGCTGGTCGACCTTGCCGGCCAGCTCGTCGCGCTCCTTCTCCAGCTTGGTGAACAGATCATTGCGGCGCGCCTTGGCGTCCGTGGTGACCTGCTCGGCGTTCTGCTTGGCCTCGGAGACCATCCGATCGGCGTTGACCCGGGCAGCCGACTCGATCCGCTCGGCACGGGTCTGGGCGTCGACGATGTGCTCGTGAGCCTTCTTCTCGGCGTCGGAGGTCTTGCGGTGGGCCTCCTCCTGAGCCTCGTGGACGACCCGCTCGGCATCGGCGATGGCCAGCTCGACCATCCGGACGACGGCCGGGGAGGCCTGGGCGCTGGTGGTGACGACGATGTGCTCGGGGCGGACCTGGCCCTCGGTGCTGCCGGACGGCTGGGCAAGAGGTGCCGGGGCGGGAGCCGCGGCGGCCTGCTGGGCCGCCTGGAGCTTGTTCTGGAGGTCCTGGTTCTCACTGCGCAGGCGGGCCAGCTCGGCATTGGCGGCAGCCTCGCCGCCGGACTGCTGAGCAGCTCGCTGGAGCTCCTCGAGCTGAGCCTTGAGACCGGCGTTGGCCTGCTCGGCACCCTGGAGCTTCTGCTCGGCATCCTGCAGCTTCTGCTGGGTCTCGGCCAGGGAGCGCTTGGCGCTCTCGAGCTCGGCATTGCCGGCGTTCTGCTTCTGGGTCCGCAGCTCCTCAAGCTGTGCCTTGAGGTGCTCGTTCTCCTCGCCGAGGCGGGGATCGGGCTGGGCGGTGGCACCGTCGGCGGTCTTGAGGGCGTCCATCTGGGCCTTCAGCCGATCGTTCTCGTCGATGATCGCCGCGAAGGTGGCGTCGACCTTGTCCACGAAGTCGTCGACCTCACCAGCGCGGTACCCTTCGCCTGGGCGTCGCGCCATCGGAAAACGAATTCTGCGCACCTCGTCGAGGGTCAGCGTCATTGTGCACTCCAACAGTTCGGATACAGTCTGAGCCAGTGACGGAGCCACCATGAAGTCGGCGGACATCGCCACGAGACTGGGTCTACGGTACTCCCCGGCACCGGGCCGCGTCATCAGGAGTCTCACCCGCGACTCGAACCCTCCACCTCGGGTCGGGGTTCCGGCACCACTCCGGTCCTGATTCTGCTCCTGGGAATGGCTCAGAAGAAGACCAGCACAGTGACCCGCTGCAGGGCGATGAGGACCACGAAGAGCAGCATGAATCCGAGGCTGAGGGCGACGCCGCCGAGCCGGACCGGAGGAAGAATCCGGTCGAAGAACCGCACCGGCGGATCGGTGACGGTGTAGACCAGCTCGAAGATCACCGCCAGCACCCCGTGCGGCTGGAAGCCACGGGCCAACAGCGGGACCCAAGAGATGATCATCCGCACCACCAGCAGGACCATGTAGAACTGAATCGCATAGAGAACGATGATGCCGGCCAGCGCCACGGGGAGTACTCCTCAGTTGTCGGGGTTCCTCAGGACTGGTTGAAGAATCCCTCGCCGGCGATCCGCGCCTTGTCCTCAGGGGTGACGTTCACATTGCGTGGGCAGAGCAGGAAGACCTTGCTCGTCACCTTCTCGATAGTGCCACGAAGACCCAGGATCAGGCCGGCGGCGAAGTCGACCAGCCGCTTGGCGTCGCCGTTCTCCATCTCGGTGAGGTTCATGATCACCGGCACCCCGTCACGGAAGTGCTCCCCGATGATCCGGGCGTCGTTGAAGGCCCGGGGGTGCACCGTCATGATCCGGTTGATGTCGGCGATGCTCTGCTCCTCCACCGCCCCCTCCGGGGAGTCCTGCCGCTCCAGCGGCTGCGGAGCGCTGGGACGGCGGGTCTGGGCCGGCGTGGTGCTCTCGTTGCGGCGCTGGGGCATCGGAGTGATGCTGGAGGGTTCATACCCGTCGTCGGAGTACACCTCGGTGGTGAGGTCCTCGTCCGGCAGATCCTCGTCATAGCGCCGGTCGTCGACAAGCCCGACGTACGAGGCCAATTTCCTGCCGAACCCAGCCATCTGGCTCTCCTCACTCGAGTCTGTCGCCCGCTTGATGTGATGTCCGGACGATTCCGTCCACGGTACCGCCGCCTACGTTGCCACCGCACCAGTCGGCCCCGTCGGGGGACACGCTACTAGTTCTTGATCCACACCAGTCCGGCAAGCCTGCCCGATCCGGGATCTCTGCGATGGGAGAACAGCTCCGGGCTCTCCCTGGTGCACGGGTCCAGGCCGACCGCGGCCACCCCGAGACCCTCCAGCTGGGCCAGCGCCTCCGCGCCCAGATCCAGCGAGGGGGTGCCCCACGAGGTGATGGCCCGGGTGGCGGGATGGCTCGCCCAGACCTCCTCGGCCATCTGCCGGGGAACCTCGTAGCAGGAGCCGCAGATGTGGGGGCCGATCCAGGCCAGGATCTCGCGGGCCCCCTGCCTGCGCATCTGCGCCACCACGGCCTCCAGCACCCCGCACAGCAGTCCGTTGCGCCCGGCGTGTGCGGCACCGATCACCCCTGCCTGCGGGTCGGCGAGCATCACCGGAAGGCAGTCGGCCACCCGGATCGCCAGCGCCAGCCCTCCGACCCGGCTCACCATCGCGTCGGCCGCGGGCATCGGGTCAGCGGCATCGGGCGCCTCGTCCAGCACCGTCCGGTCGGGGTAGCCATGATGACGACGGACCGTCTCCTGGTCGATGGACAGCACCCGGTTGCCGTGCACCTGATGAACCAGGGCGATTCCGTCGACCCCCGTCGCGGCGCGCAGCGCGGCCACATTGGCCACCAGGCAGTCCGGCTCGTCGACGTCGACGCGACCGAGGTTCAGCTCGGACAGGGACCCTTCCGACACCCCGCCCCAGCGATCGGTGAAGGCCACCCCAACGCCGTGGTTGGCGCCGGGGTCGATCCGCATTCTCAGCATCCGCGGAACTACTTGAGGAAGTCCGGCACGTCCAGATCGTCGTCCTCGGGGGTCGCCACGACCCGCGGATTGGTCGGCTCGGCGACCGGGGTCTCCTCGGGGGTCACCCTCGGAGCGACCTTCGGGGCCGGCTTGACCGGGGGGGTCTGGGCCGGACGGGAGGAGTTCTGGCCGGGGGTTCCCGGACGCGCCGCGGCGCGGGTGGTCACCCCGGGCTGGCGCTTGGGGGGCTGGCCGCCGTCGAAGCCGGCGGCGATCACGGTGACCCGCACCTCGTCGCCCAGGGCGTCGTCGATGACCGTTCCGAAGATGATGTTGGCCTCGTCGTGGGCGGACTCCTCGATGAGGTTGGCCGCGCTGGCCACCTCGAACAGGCCCAGGTCGGAGCCGCCGGCGATCGACAGCAGGACGCCGTGCGCACCGTCGATGGAGACCTCCAGCAGCGGCGAGGAGATCGCCATCTCGGCGGCGGCCCGCGCCCGGTCCTCCCCGGAGGCGTGCCCGATTCCCATCAGCGCCGACCCGGCGTTCGACATGATCGACTTGACGTCGGCGAAGTCCAGGTTGATCTGACCGGGGGTGGTGATGAGGTCGGTGATTCCCGAGACGCCCTGCATCAGCACCTGGTCGGCCTGCTTGAAGGCGTCGATGATGGCGATCTGCTGATCGGTCATCGACAGCAACTTGTCATTGGGGATGACGATGAGGGTGTCGACCTCCTCGCGCAGCCGGTCGATACCGTCCTCGGCCTGGCTGGTGCGCCGACGCCCCTCGAAACTGAACGGCCGGGTGACCACCCCGATCGTGAGGGCTCCCAGTGAACGGGCGATCTTGGCGACCACCGGTGCGCCACCGGTTCCCGTGCCACCGCCCTCCCCGGCGGTGACGAAGACCATGTCGGCGCCCTTGAGACACTCCTCGATCTCGTCGGAGTGGTCCTCGGCCGCCTGCCTTCCCTTGTCGGGGTCGGCGCCGGCACCGAGGCCGCGGGTGAGATCGCGACCGACATCGAGCTTGACGTCCGCGTCGCTCATCAGCAGCGCCTGGGCGTCGGTGTTGATGGCGAGGAATTCCACTCCCTTGAGTCCGGCCTCGATCATCCGGTTGACGGCATTGCATCCGCCGCCGCCGACCCCCACGACCTTGATCACGGCGAGGTAGTTCTGGGATGGAGTTGCCACGGGAGTCTGCCTCACTTCGCATTGAACGCTGGTCGCATCACAGGCTATGAGCACTCACCGGGGGTGTCCACCGGGCCCGCCGCATGGCCCCCGACTCTCAATCCCTACTTGAGAGATCGACACCTGAGGTGAGTCCGGCACCGGCACGGATCGGCACCAGAGAGGATCGGCACCCTCAGCGTGCGGTGGGATGATCCGGCGAGGAGACGTCGTAGGTCCTGGCCGGGGTGCCGAGCATCGCGGTGGCCACCGTCGACTTCGTCGCCGACTGGTCGGCACTGCCCCAGACCACCCTGCGGTCCTTCGAGAGAACCACCACGATGGCGTCGGGACTGGTGGCCTCCAGGTGATCGGTCTGGGACCTCAGGGTCGTGGAGAGGCTGGCGACGGTGGTCGCCAGATCGCCCAGGAGGCGCTTGTCGCCGGGATCGGCGAGCGCCTGCGGGAGCCCCGGGCGCACCTGACCGGCGACGTGGAAGATCGTTCCGGTCCGGTCGACCCAGTAGTAACGACCGGCGTCGCGCACCTGGTAGACGGGGGTGCGCTCGGTGACCACGATCCGGATGCCGTCGGGCCATGAGCGGTGCACCCGCACGCCCTCGACCGGCGGGAGCTGAGCGATCCGGGCGGCGACCGCACCGACGTCTACCCTGGCCAGCGGAGTGCCCTGGGGGACCCGTCCGGCGGCACGCACCTGACCGGCGCTGAGCAGGCCGGTCCCCTCGACGGTGACGGTGCGCACCGCCAGCAGACTGGACCAGCGCACCACCCACACCCCGGCCCCCAGCAGCACCACCAGGGCAACCAGGGCCGCCACCAGAATCTGCCTGCGACGCCGCCGCTGGCGACGCCGCAGGTCGATGGGACGGGTGAGGTCCGAGACCCTCGAGGTCATCGCTCGCTGTCGCCGCCGGGCAGCAGGCCCAGCAGGATGGGACCGACCAGGGTGACGTCCCCGGCGCCCAGGGTGATCACCAGATCCCCCGGACGCACCTCCTCGGCCAGCGCCGCGGGCAGGTCGCCCTTGTCCGGGACGTAGCGGGAGGACCCTCCGGCCGCCTCCACGGCGTCCTCCACGAGTCGACCCGAGACCCCGGGGATCGGGTCCTCGCGGGAGGCGTAGATGTCGGTGACCAGGACCCGGTCGGCCAGCGCCAGGGCCTTGCCGAACTCGGTGGCGAAGTCGCGGGTGCGGGTGTACAGGTGGGGCTGGAAGCAGGCGATGACCCGGCCGCCGGCGGCGGCCCGACGAGCGGCCCCCAGGGTGGCCCGGATCTCGGTCGGGTGGTGGGCGTAGTCATCGAAGATGCTCACCCCGCCGCGGCGTCCCACCAGCTGGAAGCGACGCAGGGTTCCCGTGAAGGAGGCCAGTCCGGCGAGCAGTTCGGCCTGGTCGACCCCGAGCAGACTTCCGACAGCGAAGGCCGCCGCCGCGTTGGACAGGTTGTAGCGACCGGGAACCTGAAGCTGAAGCCGGCCCGAGGACCGTCCTCCGGTGAGGGTGGCGGCGACGGTGGACCCCTCCAGGTCCAGGTCGGTCAGCCGGACGTCGGCACCGGCGCCCTCACCGTAGGTCACCACCTGGACGTGGCCGGTCTCCTGGAGCCGTCGGGCCAGTTCGGCGGACCCGGGGTTGTCGATGTCGACGACGACGTAGTTCACCCGCGGCCCGGAGGCCATCCGCACGAATCCCTCGAAGTAGGCCTGCGGGGTGCCCCAGTTGTCCAGATGGTCGGCCTCCACATTGGTGACCACCACGATCTGGCTGGGGTACTGCAGGAAGGACCCGTCGGACTCGTCGGCCTCCACCACGAAGGCCTTGCCGCCTCCGAGATGGGAGCTGGTACCGGTGGAGGCCAGCGGGGAGCCGATGACATAGGAGGGGTCCGCGCCGGCGTGGGACAGCGCCACCGCGATCATCGCGGTGGTGGTGGTCTTGCCGTGGGTGCCGGCCACCGAGACCCCCTCGTGACCGAGCATCAGCGCGGCCAGCCCGGCGCTGCGGTGCCAGATCCGCAGTCCACGGCGTCGCGCCTCGACCAGCTCGGGGTTGTCGGCGCGGATCGCCGAGGAGACCACGACGGTCTGCGCGCCGTCCAGATGGCTGGGATCGTGGCCCACCCAGGTGCGCACCCCGGCCTCCGCCAGGGAGCGCAGATTGGCCGAGTCCACCTGGTCGGAGCCCGACACCGGTACGCCCAGCTCCTCGTAGATCCGTGCCACTCCGCTCATCCCGGCACCCCCGACGGCGATGAAGTGGACCGGCCCGATGGATCGGGGGTCCGCCAGCTCAACGGGTTCACGCAGCGTCATCGGGGTCCTCCTGGGGAACGGGGCGGGCAGTTCGGGAGCGGTCGGCCGCTCCCAGCACGATCTCGGCGAGCTTCTCGGCGGCATCGGCCGGCATCAGGCTCTGACCGGCCGACGACATGGCGGCCAGGGTCTGCGGCTGATGGATCCGCGCTGTCTCGGTCAGCAGCCGGGAGGCGTCCAGTGCGGCGTTGTCGACCAGCACGCCGGCGCCGGCCTCCACCACCGAGACCGCATTGCGCGCCTGTTCGCCGTTGCCGTGGGGCAGCGGCACGTAGATGGTGGGCAGGCCGACCGCAGCGGTCTCCACGACCGTTCCGGCCCCCGCCCGGGCGACCATCAGGTCGGCCGCCGCGTAGCCCTGGCTCATGTCGTCCAGATAGGCCACCGGGACCCATCGGGCGCCGGTGTCGGGATCGGTGACCGTGACCGCCGATCCGATGTTCTTGGGTCCCAGCACGTGGAGGATCTGGACCCCGTCCGCCAGCAGCCGGTCGCGGGCCGCCACCACCGCGTCGTTGATGGCCACCGCCCCCTGGGAGCCGCCGCTGACCAGCAGGGTGGGACGGTCCGGGTCCAGGCCGAGTGCGGCCCGGGCGGCCAGCGCGCTGCTGCGTCGTGCCGCGGCGTCCTGTCGGGCCAGTCCGGTGACCGCGTCGCGCAGCGGCATCCCGATGAACCGGGCGCCGGGCAGCGGGGTGCCGGGGAAGGCGACCGCGACCCTGGCGGCGAACCGCGAGGCGACCTTGTTCGCCAGGCCGGGCACGGCGTTCTGCTCATGAATGACGATCGGCACCTTGGCCCGGCGGGCCGCCAGGTAGCCGGGCATCGAGACGTACCCGCCGAAGCCGACCAGCACATCGGCCTGCCGGGTGCGCAGCACCTCGGCGGCCTGGTGGACGGCCCGGCGCAGGTGGGCGGGGACCTCGAGCAGTTCGGCGGAGAGTTTGCGGGGCAGCGGGACCGGATCGATCATGTCCAGTTCCAGGCCCGCCTCCGGGATGACCCTGCCCTCCAGCCCCTTGGGGGTGCCGATGCACGACAGGTGTCCCAGATCGGGGTGGCGCACCAGCGCCTGGGCGGTGGCGATCAACGGCGAGGTGTGCCCTGCGGTACCACCTCCAGCCAGCACGACATTCACCATCTGCGGGTCACCTCTCGTCTCATCGGTCGTCCTCTCATCCTGTCTGTCCCGATCCCGGGAGGTCGTGGCGGCCCCCTCAGCCGCGCCGACCGCCGTCCACCACGGTAGTCACTCGGAGCGGTCCCGAGCGTCGCGACGCGTCGAGATACTTCGCGGCCGCCCGTTCTCCCCGGGCGCAGGCCAGCAGCAGTCCGGCGGCCACCAGGTTCGAGATGAGCGCCGACCCGCCGATCGAGATGAACGGCAGCGGCACCCCGAAGACCGGGAACAGATTGAGCGCGACGCCCATGTTCATGACGGCCTGGATGGCCGTCCACGCCGTGATGGTGGCGGCCAGGGCGCGGCTGAACTGCGAACTGGACCGCATCGCCACCCTGATCCCCGCCCAGGTGAGCAGGGCGAACAGGACGATCACGGCCATCGTGCCGACCAGACCCATCTCCTCACCCAGAACGGCGAACACGTAGTCGTTCTGGGCGCCATCGTACAGACCTCCCCACTTCTGCCGGGAGGCTCCGATGCCGACCCCCCACCAGCCTCCGGAGGCCAGCGCGAAGATCGCGCTGAGCGGCTGCTGGGAGGCGTCCGGGGAGTCCGTGGGACTCAGGAACAGCAGCACCCTGCGCATCCGACTGGGTCGGGTCGCCACCGCCACCGCCACGCTGCCCGCGGCCAGCACCATCAACCCCAGTAGATAGCGCAGCCGGATCCCGAAGGCCCACATCTGGGCGAACATCACCGCGCCGATGATCATCACGGTTCCCAGGTCTCCCTGAGCGATGATGAGGATCACCGGCACCGCGAACATCAGCAGGTAGGGCACCAGGTGGCGCGCTCTGCCGAGGTCCTCGCGACGGGCGGCCAGGTAGCTGGAGCCGGCGATGACCAGGGCCAGTTTGGCGAACTCCGAGGGCTGCAGGGTGACCGGCCCCAGGGCCAGCCAGTTGCGGTTTCCCTTGCCGGCGTCGCTGCCCAGTGGGGTGAAGACGAGGATCAGCATGAGTACCGATGCCGCGTAGGCGGCCAGCCCGGCGATCCGGATCCATCGTTCGCGCAGCCTGGAGGCGATCGCCGCGACTCCCCCGCCGACCACCAGGAACAGCACCTGTCGTTGGGCGTAGTAGTACGGGCTGAGGTCCTGGGACTGCGCGTAGACCGATGAGGAGGACAGACTCATCAGGGCTCCGATGGATGCCAGCAGGATGGTGGCGACCAGGATGACGTAGTAGTCGAGCAGGGCCAGCGACAGCAGCGGCCGGTCGGAGCCGGCCACCTTGCGGGTGCCGCCGTCCAGGCGCAGCAGGTGGCCCAGCCAGGCGATCAACCGATCGAAAGGGCCGTCGGACTGCGAGGGCACTCTCAGCGCCTGACTGGACCGTCGATCGTCCGGGCCGCCTTGGCGAAGTCGTCCCCACGGGCCGCGTAACCGGGCCAGATGTCCAGGCTCGCGCAGCCGGGGGCCATCAGGACGGTGTCGCCGGCCTGGGCCATCTCGGCAGCCCGGTGGACCGCCTCGGCCATCACGGAACGGTCAGTCGAGTCGAGGACCACCACGGGAACCTGAGGAGCGAGGCGGGCCAGCGTCTCGGCGATCATCTTCCGGTCGATGCCGATCACCACGGCGCCGCGCAGCTTGTCGCGGTGGGTGGTGACCAGGTGGTCGAAGTCGGTGCCCTTGGCCTGACCCCCGGCGATCCACACGATGTGGTCGTAGGCCCGCATCGAGGAGTTCGCGGCGTGCGGGTTGGTGGCCTTCGAGTCGTCGACCCAGGTGAGCCCGCCGGCCTGGTGCACGGTCTCGATGCGGTGGCCTCCCAGGTGGAGGTCGCGCAGTCCCTGGGCGACCGCGCGGGGGTGCACCCCGAAGGACCGGGTGAGGGCGGCAGCCGCCAGGGCGTTCTCCACGTTGTGGGGGGCGAAGGGGTGGACGTCGGACAGCTTGGCCAGCTCGATGGCCGAGCTCTGGCGCTGCTCGAGGAAGGCGCGGTCGACGATCTGGTCGTCGACCACCCCGACCATCGAGGGGCCCGGGGTGCCCAGGGTGAACCCGATGGCACGGGCCCCCTCCACCACGTCGGCCTGCTCGACCATCCGCTCGGTCGCCGGGTCGGCGACGTTGTAGACGCAGGAGTGCTGCACCCGGTGGAAGATCTTGGCCTTGTCGGCGCCGTAGGCGGCGAACGGGTCGGGATGATCGGCGTACCACTCCAGGTGGTCCTGGTGCAGGTTGAGCACCGCCGCAGAGTGCAGGGACAGCGACGAGGACCAGTGCAGCTGGAAGCTGGACAGTTCGACGGCGAAGACCTGGTAGTCGACCTCGTCGGCCATCGCCTCCAGGATCGGCCGCCCGATGTTGCCGACCGCCGCGGCCCGCAGACCGTCTGCCTTGAGGATCGCCTCGGTCATCTGGGTGGTGGTGGTCTTGCCGTTGGTGCCGGTGACGGCCAGCCAGGGGATCACGTGGTCGGGGTGCATCAGCCGCCAAGCCAGCTCCGGCTCGCCCCAGACCGGGATGCCGGTGGCCAGCGCCTCGGCCACCAGCGGTTGGAGCGGTCGCCAGCCGGGAGAGACGATCACCAGATCGGTGTCCTGCGGCAGGGACGCGGTGGAGCCGGGCCCCAGGTGCACGGTGGCGCCGAGCACCTCGAGCAGTCCGCCCTTGTCCCGGTGCCCCTCGTCGATGGCGTCGTCGACGACCGTCACCTGGGCGCCGAGCTCCAGCAGGGCGTCGGCCGAGGCGTACCCGGAGGTGCCCAGACCGGCGATCACCGCCCGCACCCTGGTCCAGTCGAAGGTCCGGTCGGCCCCGGCCAGCTGCTGCCTCACGTCGTTCCTGTCGTTCACTGTCCGACCACCCATTCCGCGTAGAAGATTCCCAGTCCCGCCGCCACCATCAGACCGCAGATGATCCAGAACCGGATCACCACGGTGATCTCATTCCATCCCTTGAGCTCGAAATGGTGGTGCAGCGGTGCCATCTTGAACACCCGTTTGCCGCCCGTCATCTTGAACACGCTGATCTGGATGATCACCGACAGGGTCTCGATGACGAACAGGCCACCGATGACGATGAGGAGCAACTCGGTGCGACTCATCACCGCGAGCCCGGCGACCGCGCCGCCGATGGCCAGCGATCCGGTGTCGCCGAGGAAGATCTTGGCCGGCTTCGCGTTCCACCACAGGAATCCGAAACAGGCCCCTGACAGGGCCAGCGCCACGACGGCCATGTCGTGGGGGTCGCGGACCGTGTAGCACTGCGGGCCGGCATGGCCGGTGCACCACTGGTTGAACTGCCACAGGCTCAGCAGGGTGTAGGCGGCGAACACCATGGTCGCCGAGCCGGGCGCCAGACCGTCCAGCCCGTCGGTGAGGTTGACGGCGTTGGAGGCTCCCGCGATGAGCAGGATGACCCAGATCACCCCGAGCCACAGCGGCAGCTGCAGCCACGAGATGTCGCGCAGGAAGGAGATCGCCGAGGATCCGGGGGTGACACCGACGCGGTTCGGGAAGTACATCACCCCGACCGCGAAACCGATCGCCACGATGGCCTGGCCAATGAGTTTGCCGCGGGGTTTCAGGCCCAGCGAGCGCTGGTTGGAGATCTTGCGCCAGTCGTCCAGGAAGCCGATGAACCCCAGGCCGGCGAACAGCCACAGGACCAGCAGGGCCGAGATCGTGACATGGGTCCAGGTGATGAGGTGGGCCAGGAAGTAGGCGACGATCACCGAGACGATGATGGCGGCCCCACCCATCGTCGGGGTGCCCTTCTTGGCGGCGTGGGTCTTGGGACCGTCGTCGCGGATGAACTGGCCGAAGCCGCGCTTGGCGAGGTAGCCGATCAACCACCGGGTACCCAGAAGGGTGCCCAGCATCGATATTCCACCCGCCAGCAGAATGTTCTTCACGCCCGGCCTCCCTTGTCGTCCAGGATCTCCGCGGCGACCCTCTCAAGCCTCAGGGTCCTGGATGCCTTGACCAGCACGACATCATGCGCGAACCAATCTACCGAACCGGCGACCTGGGTGGCATCCACCACGCGGGACTCCACTCCCCCCTCGGCGACGCCGCCGGCCAGGTCGGCGGCGTGCTCGCCCAGGCACAGCACCAGGTCGAATCCCGCCCGGGCCGCCTGGCGGCCGGCCTCGCGGTGCAGTTGCGGTGCGCTGGGTCCGAGCTCGCGCATCTCCCCCAGCACCGCGATCCCCCGGGTCGCGGGGTCGTGCCCACGTCTCCTGGAGAGGATCCCCGACAGCGCGTCGAGGGCGGCTCTCATCGAGTCCGGGTTGGCGTTGTAGCAGTCGTTGACCACGACCAGTCCGTCCCGCCGCTCATCGAGCTCCATCCGCCAGGGCGACCTGCTGGTCGCCGCCGACAGCCGGGCCGCGATGGTGGCGGCGTCCATCCCGCAGCAGGCGGCGGCCGCGGCGGCGGCGACTGCATTGGCCACCTGGTGGGCGCCCATCGTGCGCAGCCGGACCTGTTCGGCCGACTCGGTGCCACCGGAGCGCAGATGGAGGGTGAAGCTGTGGCGCTCCAGGTCGTCGTAGCTCACCTGGTCGGCCCAGGCCTCGATGGCGGCCCCGGGGTGACGGTGGGAGTCGTCGGGACTGAACCAGGCGATCTGACCGGCGGTCCGCGAGGTCATCGCGGCGACCCGGTGATCGGCGGCGTTGAGGACCGCCCACCCGCCGGCCTCCAGAGCCTCGACGATCTCCCCCTTGGCGGCGGCGATCGCATCGCGGGAGCCGAACTCCCCCAGGTGCGCGGTCCCGACGTTGAGCACCATCGCCACGTCGGGGGGCACGATCGAGGTGAGCCACGCGATGTGGCCCTTGCCGCGGGCGCCCATCTCACTCACCAGGAAGTCGGTCTTCTCGTCGATCCCGCAGGCGGTGAGCGGGACGCCGATCTCATTGTTGAAGCTGCCCACCGGGGAGACCGTCGCTCCGGCGGCGTCCAGCACCTGGGCGAGGATGTCCTTGGTGCTGGTCTTGCCCGAGGAACCGGTCAGCGCGACAGCCCGCATCCCGCGCGCCCTCTCGAGGGCCACCAGGTGACGGGCCAGATCGGTGAGTCCCTGCTGGGAGTCGGAGACCACCAGGTGCGGCAGGTCGGCATCGGTGAGCCGGGTGGCCAGCACCGCCGCGGCTCCCGCCCGGGCCGCCGCCCCGGTGAAGTCGTGGCCGTCGACCCGCTCCCCGGGAAGTGCGACGAACAGGCTCCCCCGGTCGGCCAGCCGGGTGTCGATGACGACCCGGGGGCCCACCGGGGTGTCGGCCTTCCCACTCAGCCGGGCTCCGATGGCGGCCGCAATCTCCGACGTGGTCAGGATCCTCATGCCTTCTGGTCCTCTCCGTTCCCCGCGTGGGCATTCTCGACGTGTGCTGTGCCAAGCCGGGCTGGATCACGCCGGGCTGGGCCGTCGGACTCGTTCTCCGCGGCCTCCCCGCCCGGGTCGGTGTCGCCGGCCCTGAACCTCTCCAGAGCGCGCCACTGCTGGCCGGCCACCACCCGATCGTCGAAGGGCATCACCCGGCCGGCGATCTCCTGGCCCGTCTCGTGCCCCTTGCCGAGGATCGCGACGAGGTCATCGGGGCCGGCCAGCTCCAGGGCGGTGCTGATCGCCCGGCGGCGGGCACCTCCGTCGACGACCTGACGGTCCCCGGGCACCGACCTGGCCCCCTCCAGCACCTCGGCCCGGATCGAGGCCGGATCCTCGGAGCGAGGGTTGTCGTCGGTGACGACCACGACGTCGGCCTCCTGGGCCGCGGTCCGACCCATCGGCCCCCGCTTGGCGACGTCGCGGTCGCCACCCGCCCCCAGGACGGCGACCAGCCGTCCCCGGGTGGCGGTGCGGGCGGCCCGCAGGGCCTCCCCGATCGCCTGGGGGGTGTGCGCGAAGTCCACCAGCACCTCGGGGGCGCCCGGGTCCAGCGGCACCCGCTGCATCCTGCCCGGCACCTGGGCGATCGCCAGCCCGGGGGCCACCGACTCGAAGTCGTGCCCGGCGGCCTCCAGCATCGCCAGGGCCATCACCGCGTTGCGGACGTTGAACTCACCGGGCAGGCTGAGGTGCAGCTGGCGACGGCCCGAGGGGGTGTCGACCTCCAGCTCACTGCCCAGTCCGCCCTCGGGACGCCAGCTGACCACCCGGTAGTTCGAGGGCGCCTCGATCGAGGTGGTGATGACCCGGACCCGGCCCAGGACTCTCACCTCGTCGGCCAGTCGTCGGCCGTGCTCGTCGTCGACGTTGATGACCGCGACGCGGCTGAGTTCGGAGCTGAAGAGCCGGGCCTTGGCCCGGTAGTAGTTCTCCATCGTCTTGTGGAAGTCCAGGTGGTCGCGGCCCAGATTGGTGAATGCGGTGACGTCGAAGAGGGTGCCGTCGACCCGGTGCAGGGCCAGCGCGTGGGAGGAGACCTCCATCACGGTGTCGCTGGCGCCGTGGTCGGCCAGCGCGGCGAACAGGGCCTGCAGGTCCGGGGACTCCGGGGTGGTGATGGTGGTTCTGGCGCTGGCCAGCGGATGGCCGGCCAATCGGTAGCCGATGGTGCCGATGCTGCCGGCGCAGCGTCCGGCGGCCAGCAGACCGGCCTCCACCAGGAAGGCGGTGGTGGTCTTCCCGTTGGTGCCGGTGATCCCGTACATCGTCATCCGCTCGGCCGGGCGACCGAAGATGAGGGCCGAGGCGCGGGACATCGCGATCCTCAGCTGGTCGACCACCAGGGCGGGCACCTGGTCCAGGCCGTTGTCGGCCAGGATCTGGCGGCCGGCGTCATCGGTGAGCACTGCGACCGCCCCGGAGTCGAGGGCCTGACCGGCGAACTGGGCGCCGTGGAAACGGGTCCCCGGCAGCCCGACGTACAGGTCGCCGGGATCCACCTGCCGGGAGTCCAGGGTGATGCCGCGAACCCCGGTCCCGGGCAGCTCGCCGACCACCGTGGCGCGGGGCAGCACCTCGAGCAGGTCCTGCCACCCGGTGGTGCGCACCACGGAGGGGCGCAGCAGGTGGGAGGAGGGCAGATGGGACGAGGCAGGGCTCACGGCTGATACTCCAGAACGGCTCTGGGGGCCTTCGTGGTGGAGGGTTCAACACCGTACCGGGGCAGCGCCACAGACATGATCTGCTGTGCCACCGGAAGGGCGACCCCACTTCCCTCATGGCCCTTGACGGGATTGTTGAGGACGACATAGGTGAGGATGCTCGGATTCTCGGCCGGGCCGACCCCCACGAAAGACGCCGTGTAGCCACGGTAGCAGTGACAGCTCGGATCGATGCGCTGAGCAGTTCCGGTCTTGCCGATGGTCCGGTACCCCTTGACGGCGCGATCGGGCTCCAGGGTCACCACCGCCTCCATCATGTCGCGCACCTGGGCCGAGGCCTTGGCGGAGATCACCCTGCGACTGGCCGACCCGGGGACCTTCACCTGCTCCCCGTCCCCGTTGCGCGCAGAGCGGATGATGGTCGGCGAGTGGTAGACGCCGCCGTTGACGATCGCGGCGACCGCCGCCGCCTCCTGGACCGCGGTCACCGACAGTCCCTGCCCGAAGGAGATCTGGTCCCGGGTGAAGTCGGCCATCGAGGCGCCGGGTACCGACCCGGTGGCCTCCCCGGGAAGCCCGATTCCGGTTGTCGAGCCCAGCCCGAAGGACCGCAGGTATCGGGCGAGGGTGGCCTTGTCCATCTTGCGGGTGAGCAGAGTGGTGCCGATGTTGGAGGAGTAGGCGATCACTCCTCGGGTGGTGAGGTTGAGGGTGCCGTGACTGAAGGCGTCCTTGATGGTGCCGCCTCCCGAGCTGATCGACGGCGGCACCACCAGGTGCGAGTCGGCGGTCACCAGTCCCTTGTCGGCCAGCGCGGCCATGGTGAGCACCTTCTGCACCGATCCTGGCTCGTAGGCGTCCTGGACCGCGTGATTGATCATCTCGTTGCCGGTGGCCGAGCCCGCCTTGCTGGAGTCGAAGGTGGGCATCGAGGCCATCGCCAGGATCTCGCCGGTCTTGACATTCATCACGATGGCCTCGCCACTGGCCGCCCTGGTGTTGGCCACCGCGCTGGCCAGGGCGTTCTGGACGGTGAGCTGCATGCTGGCGTCCAGGGTCAGGGTGTAGTCGGTCCCGTTGACAGCCGGCACCAGGGTGTCGCGGCCCAGCGGGATCCGGCCGTAGGTCGACGCCTCGTAGGACTCCCGGCCCTTGGTCCCGCTCAGCTGCTTGTTGAGGGAGTACTCCAGTCCCCCGGCGCCCACCCCGTCTTGGTTGACGAAACCGATGACGTTGGAGGCCAGGGTGCCCGAGGGATAGGTGCGCACCGGATCATGGGTCGCGTTGATGCCGTACCACTTGCCCGCGGCCAGGGCCTTGCGGATCAGGTCGTAGGTGTAGCTGGGGACGTGCTTGCGCACCAGGGAGTACCGCGCCAGGGTGCCGTCGGGCTTCCTGCTGGTGACCATCTCGCGGTAGTCCTCGGGGGTCCCGCCCAGGTAGCGGGCCAGCACCTTGGCGATCGCCTTGGGGGCCGCCGCCGCCTTCTGGGTCTCCAGCGGGCCCATCGAGACACGCTCGTCGACGCCGTTGCGGCTGATCATCAGGGGGTCCGCGAAGACCAGCACGGCCGGTTCGCTGGCCGCCAGCACCGTGCCGTTCCGGTCGGTGATCTGTCCACGGTCGGGATAGAGGTCGTAGGCCTGCTGGATCTTCTTCGCCGCCGAGGCCGCGTAGGCCGGGGCCTTGATGGCCTGGAGCTGGAGGGCACGGCCCGCCAACGCCGACATCGCCAGCAGAATGAACACCAGGGCGAGGGTGAGCCGTCCGCGCTGGCTGGCGAGGGCGGTGTGACGCGGTGGGCGCGGCCTTGGACCGATCGCCGATGATCCCCGAGCCGGCCTGGCCGTTCCCGGCCGGTCGGAGGTCATCGAGTTCCCGCCGACACCGGGGCCCTGGTGAGGTCCTCGACCTCATTTCCGGTGACCTTGTGCGGGGTGCCGATCACCTTGCCGGTGCGCAGATCGATGAAGGCCGGGGTGAGATTGGGCACCATGCCGAGATCGGAGGCGGCGCTCTGGAGACTGGTCGGGGACCTCTTGACGTCGATCTTGCTGCTCAGCGCGGCCTGCCGGTGGGACAACGAGTCGACCGCCGCCTTCTTCTCGGCGATCGCCGCCGACTGGCTCTGCAAGGAGGTGTTGAGCACCAGGGCGACCACCAGTCCCAGAGCGAGGATCAGCAGCACCACGACGGTGAAGGCGAGATTGCCCATCTGTCCCGCGGCACGGGGCACCGCCCGCAGCAGGGGTCTGCGACGCTCCCGCTGGGACCCGGGACGGGAGAACCAGCCGGACGGCGTCGCGATCTCGGCGCTCATACTTCCTCCTTGATTCTCTGCACGGCCCTCAGGCGGGCCGAGCCGCTGCGCGGGTTGGTGGTGAGCTCATCGGCGTCGGGCCGCTCGGCCCCCCTGGTGAGGGTGATGAAACGGGCCGTCATCGACTCGGGGACGACCGGAAGTCCGGCCGGTGCCGAGTCCGAGGAGGCGGCCCGGAAGGCCTCCTTGACGGGCCGGTCCTCCAGGGAGTGGTAGGCCAGCACCGCCATCCGACCGCCGACCGCCAGGCGGGACAGCGCCTCGGGGATGACCCGGGCGAGGGTGTCCATCTCCCCGTTGACCGCGATCCTCAGCGCCTGGAAGGTCTTCTTGGCCGGGTGACTGTGGCTGCGTCGGCGCACCGCGGCCGGGATGGCCCCGCTGATCACCTCGACCAGTCGGGCGGAGCTGGTGAAGGGCTGTTCCTCGCGGGCCGCCACGATGGCCGCGGCGATCCGGCCGGCGAACCTCTCCTCGCCGTATCGCGAGATGATCCGGGTGAGCTCCTGGCGGGAGTCGGCATTGACCAGATCGGCCGCCGTGCGCCCCTTCTCCTGGTCCATCCGCATGTCCAGGGGGGAGTCGACCGAGTAGGCGAACCCACGGTCGGCGCGATCGATCTGCAGGGAGGACAGTCCGAGGTCGAGCAGCACGGAGTCGACCCGGGCGAGCCCCAGGTCGTCCAGAACACTCGGGAGCTCGTCATGGACGGCGTGGACCAGGTGCACGCGGTCGCCGAACCGGGCCAGCCGGCGTCCGGCCAGTGCCAGGGCCTGGGTGTCTCGGTCGATGCCGACCAGGCTGGCGGCCGGACAGGCCTCCAGAACCGCCTCGGCATGGCCCCCCATGCCCAAGGTCCCGTCGACATGGACGGCCCCGGGATGGTTCAGCGCAGGAGTCAGCAGCGCAACCACCCGGTCACGCATCACGGGCTGGTGGAGGGAGTCGCTCCCGATGGTCGGGGCGGGGTCGGCGCAGGAGGCACCCTCGGGTGCGCCGTCTGTCCGACCCATCGGTTCCCTCCCGCATACCTGTCATCGTGGAACGAGGTTCCGGCCCGACGAGACCACCTGGCACAGGGGAAGTTGTGCCAGGGGATCTGCGTCGGGACGAAGCCACGCCCCGCGTGTCCGTCACCGTCGTCCCCAGTGCTGTTGGTCACTGGGAGGAGCCGTCGGTGAAGACCTCCTCGTTCATCTCGGCGAACACCGATTCCTGCTCGGTGGAGTAGCGCTCCCACTCGGCGGCGTCCCACACCTCGACGCGGGTGATCGCCCCGACCACGACGATGTCCTTGGACAGCCCGGCGTACTGCCGCAGCGTCGGCGGGATCATCACCCTGCCCTGCTTGTCGGCGACCGTGTCCGAGGCGCCGGCCGCCAGCATCCGCTGGTAGTCGCGCACCTTCTTCACACTCACCGAACCCTTGGCGATCTCCTGGGTCATGGCCACGAAGGTGGCCGTCGGATAAATGGCCAGGCAGTGATCCTGACCCCTGGTGAGTACCAGTCCGCCGTCCAGCTCCTCGCGGAACTTCGCCGGGAGGAAGAAACGGCCCTTCTCGTCGAGCCGCGGAGTGTGTGTACCCAGGAACACCTGGCACCTCCTGATCGTCGAGAGCACCATCTCGCTCCACCGCGCTCCACCATACTCCACAACTCCCCACCGGGTTGCCCTCTCGGAGGCGATCCGCGGATGACACCTCGAGGCCGGTCCGGCGGGCCCGGCGGGCCGCCCCGAGTAGGATCTGCACGAGTGGGACCGAGTGGACGCGAGGAGTGGGACCATCTCCTCGCGAGAAACCGAGCAGAACCAGTGGAGTCAGCAGCACCAACCCGCAGGAGGACGCAAGTGATCGAGTCTGTCCAGGATGTCGTCGAGGTGATGGACCGGGTCCGGGCCGCGGTGGCAAGCGTGATCGAGGGCAAGTCCGACCGCATCGACACCGCGCTGGTCGTCCTGCTGGCCGAGGGTCATCTGCTGCTCGACGACGTCCCCGGGGTCGGCAAGACGATGCTCTCGAGGACCATCGCGCGGTCCATCGACTGCACGGCCCGACGAATCCAGTTCACCCCCGACCTGCTGCCCTCCGACATCACCGGGGTCAGCGTCTTCAACCAGCAGACCCGCGAGTTCGAGTTCAAGCCGGGCGGCATCTTCGCCAACATCGTGGTCGGCGACGAGATCAACCGGGCCTCCCCCAAGACCCAGTCCGCGCTGCTCGAGGCGATGGGCGAGCGTCAGGTATCGGCAGACGGCGTCACCCACCAGCTGGAGGCCCCGTTCATGGTGGTCGCCACCCAGAACCCCGTCGAGATGGAGGGCACCTACCACCTGCCCGAGGCCCAGCGCGACCGGTTCATGGCCCGGATCACGATGGGCTACCCGGAGCGGGCGGCCGAGCTGGAGATGCTCGAGCACCACGGCGCCAGCAATCCGCTGGACTCCCTGGAACCGGTGGCCACCGCCGAGGACATCCGCGCCCTGGTGGCCGTCGTGCGCACCGTCTACGCCGCTCCCGCCGTGATGGACTACATCGTCGACATCACCGAGGCCACCCGCAACCACCCGGACCTGCGGCTGGGCGCCTCCCCCAGGGCCAGCCTCCACATGCTGCGGGCAGCCCGGGCCAGGGCCGCGATGAGCGGCCGTGACTACGTCATCCCCGACGACATCCAGGCGCTGGCGGTGCCCGTGCTGGCCCACCGGCTGATCCCCTCGGCCCACGCCCAGCTCGACGGACGCGCCCTGGCCGACGTCGTCAACGCCATCGTGGCAGACACCCCGCTGCCGGAACGGAGCTGACCGGGTGCGGCTCTGGCGACACCTCACACTGCGCGGACGGGTCCTCCCGATCTGCGGAATCCTGCTCACCGTGGCCAGTCTCGGCCTCGGTCAGCGCGACATGGCCTGGGTGGGGCTGCTGCTCATCCTGCTGCCGGTCCTGGGACTGCTGCTGGTCACCTCCACCCGGCTGAGGATGAGCTGCGTCCGTGAGGTCGAACCCTCCCAGTGCCCCCTCGGCGAGACGATGGCGGTGCGCACCACCCTCAACCGGGGACAGGGGATGCCGATCGGCGTGCTGCGCTTCGAGGAGACCGTTCCGCGCGCCCTGGGGCTGCGACCGCGGTTCAGCGTGCACACCCTGGCGCGCAGATGGCGACGCAGTATCGACTACACCCTCACCGGGCGCGCCCGCGGCAGGTACACCGTCGGCCCGATGCTGGTGCGGGTCTGCGACCCCTTCGGCACCGCGGTCTCGGACCACCAGTTCGCCGCCACCAACCAGATGATGGTCACCCC
Organism: Acidipropionibacterium jensenii DSM 20535; assembly: GCF_000425285.1. GTDB lineage: Bacteria > Actinomycetota > Actinomycetes > Propionibacteriales > Propionibacteriaceae > Acidipropionibacterium > Acidipropionibacterium jensenii. Next base: position 100,404 of record NZ_AUDD01000009.1, read on the forward strand.
GCGGGTGTGGCCCCTGCAGCATCTCGGCAAGGTCGCCGGGACCGGCCGCAGCGGCGAGACGATCCCCCAGCAGATCGGCACCCAGGGTCAGGACGACGTCCTCATCCGGGAGTACCGGCAGGGCGACGACCTGCGTCGGGTGCACTGGCGCTCGAGCGCCCACCAGGGTGACCTCATGGTGCGCCGCGAGGAGCAGTCCTGGGATCCCGCGGCCACCGTGCTGCTGGACTCGCGGGCCGAACGGCACTCCGGTCTGGGCGCCCAGGGATCCTTCGAGTGGTCGGTCTCGGCCGCCGCCTCGGTGTGCTCCCACCTTCTCAGGAGCGGCTACCAGGTGCGCCTGGCCGACGCCTCCGGCCCGGTGATGACCTCTGCGGAGGTCGATCTGGGAGTGGCCCTGGAGCGTTCCCTCACCACTCTCACCGACCAGCGGATCGGCAAGGAGGAGGATCTTGTCGCGGCCGCCCGTGCCTGCACCGGTCGCCAGGCCGGCGAGACGGTGGTGGCCATCCTGGGACGCCTGAGCCAGGCCGACGTCCTCCCCCTGGACGTCGCCCGGACCGGACACACCCAGGCACTCGCCCTGGTGCTGGACACCGACTCCTTCACCGCACGCCGGTTCCGGGGCACCCCGGAACAGGCCGATGAGCACGACCAGGTGGTCGACCAGCTGCGCGGGCAGGGCTGGTCGGTCGTCACGGTGCACCACGGAGACACCGTCCCGGCCGCCTGGCAGGGGTTCGAGCAGATCGGAGCATCCCGATGAGCGCCCCCAGCGCAGAGCGGACCAGCAGGAACCGGACCAGCGGGAATCAGCCCGGTGCGGACCCGTCCGGTACCGGCGCGGGCGGGATCGAGCCGACCAGTCGGCCCCCGCTGCGCAGCTCCGATCTTCCGATGTGCTGCGCGATCGCGCTGGCCATGATTCTTGCCACCCTGGCACTGAGCCCGCTCACGGTGGACCGCAGCTTCTGGCTGCTGGCCGGGTTGACGGTGCTCATCCTCGAGGGCCTGTCGGCGCTGGGGCACCGGTTGCGACTGGCTCCCTGGCTGATCCATCTCGTCCAGCTCCTGGTCCTGGCGGCGATCGGGGTGGGACTCGGCCTGTCGGCCGCCCACGAACTGGGTCTGACCGGCTCCCTGCCCTCCCAGCTGTGGCAACTGTGCCTGAACTCCTCGGTGGTCGCCCAGACCCAGCCCGCGCCGATGCCGGCCCATGTCGGCGTCCGCTGGCTCACCGTCCTGCTCGTCGGCGTGGTGACCATCCTCGCCGATGTCCTGACCCTGAGCCTGGAGAGCCCGGTGTGGGCGATCGCCCCGCTGCTCACCATCTATGTCATCCCGGCGCTGGCCGCCGAGCAGGCCGCGACCTGGTGGAGCTTCGCCCTGATCGCGGTCGGCTACCTGGTCGTGCTCGCCACCGAGCAGTTCTGCCTCAGTCGACGGTGGACCCGCAATCTGTCCGGGGACACCGCGAGGGCCTCGCGGGTGGCAGCCGGAGTGCCACTGGCCGGGCTCGGCACCGCCCTCGCGGTGCCGGCCGTGGTGCTCTCCCTGGTGCTGGGCAGTGCGCTGCCGACGTTCGGCAGTCTCGACATCGACTCGGCCCGCCCTCGCGGCTCCGGTCCGATGCAGCTCACCGATCCGACCATCGATCTCCAGCAGAATCTCACCACCCAGTCCCGGCAGGTCGTGCTGAGCTACCAGACCTCCAGTCGCACCGGGGAGTACCTGCGGATGGCCTCGCTGACCCGGGTGGACGCGTCAGGCTGGCACCTCGCACCGGTCGATCTGTCGACCACCGCCCCCGACAGCACTCCCGGGCTCGACATCGCCAGCAGCCGGCGCACCGTCCAGGTGAGCATCGGCGACTTCGGATCGGAGTTCCTTCCCGCGCCCTACGCCCCGGTCTCCACCACGGCCGGCGGGCAGTGGTCGTGGGATCCGGGCAACCTCACCATCATCAGCACCTCGGACGACCGGGACGACGCCACCCGCAACCTCCGCTACTCGGTGACCTCCGAGCAGCCCGACCTCGACACCGCGGACTTCGCGAGCGCGGCCGCCGGCACCCCCGCCGACCGCACCACAGTCGCCGTCCCGAAGGACACCCCCCAGGCCATCATCAGACTGGCCCGCTCGGTGACCGCCGGGGCCACCACCCCGGTGGAGCGGGCCGCGGCCATCCAGGACTACCTGCGCGATCCCCGACGGTTCACCTACAGCACCAGCGCACCTCCCGGCGACGGCTTCGACGTGATGACGAACTTCCTCACCAGGAGCCGATCGGGGTACTGCATCCACTTCGCCGCGGCGATGGCCCTGATGGCCCGCGTCGAGGGCATCCCCTCCCGGGTCTCGATCGGCTTCCTGCCCGGCACCCGGACGAACGGCGCCTGGCAGGTCCGTGGCTCGAACATGCACGCCTGGCCCGAGCTCTACTTCCAGGGTTACGGCTGGGTGCGCTACGAGCCGACCGCGGCGGTCGGCCAGTCCCCCACCTGGTCGGTGCAGAACCCGAACTCCGTCCCCCAGACGCAGTCCTCGGCCGACGCCACCGAGTCGGCCAGCGCGGCGGCGACCCCCTCGGCACCGTCGGCGAGCACCTCGGCGGGCGCTGCCTCCTCGGCCCCGGCGTCCTCCCAGGAATCCGGACCGTCGCTTCCCTGGCGCACCATCCTGATGAGCCTGGCCGGGGTGCTCGTGGTGGCCCTGCTGGCCTGCACCCCGATGCTGTTGAGGGCCGGCAGACGTCGCCGCCGGTTGTCGTCGGGTGACCCGTCGGCCCTGGTGGCCGGTGCCTGGCGGGAGGTCCACGACTCGTGGACCGACCACGGCCTGAGCTGGGCGGCACTCAGTCCGCGCGCCCAGCTCGCGGCTGTCTCGGACCAGCTGGGGCCAGAGGGCGCAGCGGCCCTCGGTCGACTGGCCGGGGCCGAGGAGAGGGCCCGTTACGCCCGCTCCCTCGGCGAGATCGGAGATGTCGGCGGCGATGTCGAGGTCATCCGGAAGGGGCTCGCCGCAGCAGACACTCCCCGGGCCCACTGGCTGGCCACCTGGTGGCCACGCTCCCTGTGGCACAGGTGACCGCGGTCAGCGATCAGCGGGGTCAGCGCTCGCAGGCGATGCCGTCCCTGTCGGCGTCCAGGCGCTTGTTGTACCTCATCGCCTGGTTGTAGAGGGAGTCGGACCGCTTGAAGGTGGTGACCGGGCGGCGCTTCGCCTTGCCGACCACCCTGTCCTTGGCCTTCGCCCGGCCCACGCCATGCGGGTAGGCCTTGTTGACGGTGCTGCAGTTCCTGGTCCAGGAGGGTGCTCTGGTGGCCGCTGATGAGGAGGTTGTGGAGACCCCGGTGAGACCTCCGGCCACCAGGGCGGCGCTCAACGCCAGTGATGCGATGCGACGACGTGTCATGAGCGCACCGTAGCGACGCCGGTCACCGGCGTCCACCGGGGGCCCGGATGAGCGAGGTGGGAATCAGCGCTGTCCGTCGCTGCGACGGCGCCAGCGCTCCTCCATCCTCTGGGTGAAGCTGCGCCCGGTGCCGGCCGGATGGGATCCGCGCGTGGCAGCCGAGCCGCCCTTGCCGGTCGGGGCCCCCTTGCCACCGCCCTTGTGCTGGAGTCCGCTCATCAGCGTCACCGCGCTCACCAGCATCACCACGAAGCCCAGGATGCTGACGATGATGTTGACGATCGCCTCAAGTTCCATCCCGACCAGCAGGAGCACCAGTCCGATGACGATCCCGAGCACCGACCACAGTGTGCGGCCACGGGGTGGACGTCGTTTTCCGGTGCGCCCCTTCGGCCTCGGGGCGTTGCGCGAGAAGTTGCGGGCGAAACTGGGATCGTCGGCTGACAGGGACTCCTCGAGTTCCGCGAGCCGCCGCTGCTCCTCTGCTGAGAGTGGCACGTCGCGCCTCCTTCATCAGTCGATCCCCAGTGGGGTTGACAGACGTCATCTGGTGCTCCCAAGTCTAGGTCGCACCCGGTTCGCGGGGAAACCGATCAGCCCAACTGACAGCAACTGACAGCAACCGCCGATCTCCCGCGGTCCCGTTGCCCGTCCTGGTGCCGCGACCGTTCCTGCTGTGCTGCCCGCGCGGTGATGACCTCGCCTTCGGGCAGATCCCCGGTGACCTCCCGGTCGAAGTGCCATACTTCCTCGTGAGGCCCGCCTTCACGGCAGGGACGCGCCCGCACCGACCGAACTGCACCGAGGTGCTCAGGAAGGCCCATCCATGACCCATCACGATCTCCGCCACTCGCCGCTCGAGTCCGTGCACGAGGAGGCCGGGGCGACCTTCACCGAGTTCGCCGGCTGGCGGATGCCGGTCCGCTACACCTCGGATCTCGATGAGCACCGTGCGGTCCGCACCGGGGCGGGGATCTTCGACCTGTCCCACATGGGCGAGATCCGGTTCAGCGGCCCTCAGGCGGGGGCGGCTCTCGACCATGCCCTGTCGGGAAATCTGTCCGGACTGGCCACCGGCCGGGCCAAGTACACCCTGCTGCTCACCGAGGAGGGCGGGATCCTCGACGACATGGTCGTCTACCACCTGGCGGACGACGACTACCTGGCGGTGGTCAACGCCGCGAACCGGGAGGTCGACCTGGCCGAGCTCACCACCCGGTCAGCGGGATTCGACGCCGAGGTCGTCGACGAGTCGGCCGACACCGCCCTCATCGCGGTCCAGGGGCCCCGGGCCGCCGCCATCGTCGTCCAGACCATGGCGCAGTCGAACCTGGACCCCGAGGAGCTGGCCGCACTGCGGTACTACCGGTGCTGCGCGGGACGGTTCGAGGGGGATCCGGTACTCATCGCCCGCACCGGCTACACCGGGGAGGACGGATTCGAGCTGTACTTGCCGGCCGGGACGGCCAGCCGGATGTGGCGGGCGCTCACCGCGACCGGGGACCTCACACCCTGCGGCCTGGCCTGTCGCGACACCCTTCGTCTGGAGGCCGGGATGCCTCTGTACGGCCACGAGCTCACCACCTCGACGCGGCCCTCGCAGGCCGGCCTGGGCCGGGTGGTGTCCTTCACCAAGTCCGACGATTTCGTCGGACGGCGGGCTCTGGAGGGCCGCGACGCCTCCGGCGACCGGGTCCTGGTCGGTCTGGCCGGGGAGGGCCGCCGGGCCGCCCGGGCCGGATACTGGGTGCTCGACGCCGACGGGACCACGGTCGGCGAGGTGACCTCGGGAGTGCTCTCCCCCACCCTGGGTCATCCGGTGGCGATGGCCTACGTGGATCCGGGCCTCGCCGGGACCGGGACCGCGCTGTCGGTCGACGTGCGGGGCACCCCCATCGCCTTCACGGTGGTGCCGCTGCCCTTCTACCACCGATCCTGACCCCCGACCACCCCCAGAGAACCAGCGCCGACCGCACACGACAGCCCCGACCGCACACGACAAGCACAGGAGACACACATGACACGCGATGACCTGCTCTACTCCAAGGAGCACGAGTGGCTCTCCACCGATGGCACCGGAACGGCCACGGTCGGCATCACCGACTACGCGACCCAGGAACTGGGAGATGTGGTCTTCGTCTCCCTGCCGCAGGTCGGCCAGCAGGTGAGCGCCGGAACCGCGATCGGCGAGGTGGAGTCGACGAAGTCGGTCTCCGACCTGTTCTCACCGGTGAGCGGCACCGTCACCGAGGTCAACGAGAAGCTCGCCGAGGCACCGGAGCTGGTCAACAGCGACCCCTTCGGCCAGGGATGGCTGTTCAAGGTGGAGTACACCGAGGAACCCACGGACCTGCTCGGCCGCCAGGAGTACCTGGCACTGACCGCCGACTGACTGCCGACTGCTGCCCCGATCCGGACCACTGCTCCCCCCGATTCCCGGCCCGACGGCCCACCCGCCGGCTCCCCGTTGAAAGGACCACCATGCCCGCCAACCGTCCGTCATCTGCCGATCAGACCTTCGCGGCGCGTCATGTCGGTGTCATCGGCAGGGACCGGGAGCGCGCCCTCGCCGAGCTGGGAGCGGACTCCCTGGACGAGCTCATCGAGCTGGCGGCACCGGCCGACATCCTGACCCCGGTGACGGCGCCCAGCCTGCCGCCGGCGGCGGACGAGGCGAGCGTGCGCGCGGAGCTGGCCCGTCTGGCCGGCCGCAACCGGGTCACCCACGCCCTGATAGGCCAGGGGTTCCACGGCACTCTCACTCCCGCGGTGATCCGCCGCAATGTCTTCGAGAACCCGTCCTGGTACACCGCCTACACCCCGTACCAGCCGGAGATCTCCCAGGGACGACTGGAGGCACTCATCACCTTCCAGCAGATGGTGGAGGACCTCACCGGCCTGCCGGTGGCCAACTCCTCCCTGCTCGACGAGGCGAGTGCCGCCGCCGAGGGGATGTTGCTGGCCCGGCGCGCCTCCCGGGCCAGGACCTCCCGGTTCATCGTCGGGCGGGCCCTGCTTCCCCAGGTGCGTGCCGTGGCCGCCGGGCGGGCGGCCGCTCTAGACCTGGAACTGGTGGAGGCCGATCTCACCGATCCGGCATCCTGGCGGCCCGAGGTCGAGCAGGGGTGCTTCGGCCTGCTGGCCGCCTACCCGGATGCCGAGGGACGGGTCTGGGACCCCAGAGAGGTCTTCGAGGCGGTCCACGAGGCCGGTGGGATCTGCGTGGCCGAGTGCGACATTCTCGCCCTGGCGATGCTCACTCCGCCCGGGGAACTGGGCGCCGATGTGGCCGTCGGGACGACCCAGCGGTTCGGCGTCCCGATCGGCTACGGCGGTCCGCACGCCGGCTACATGGCGGTGCGCAAGGGCCTGGAGCGCCAGATCCCCGGCCGCCTGGTGGGGATGTCCAGGGACGCCGACGGCGTCCCCGCCTACCGGTTGGCCCTGCAGACCCGCGAGCAGCACATCAGGCGCGACCGGGCGACCTCCAATATCTGCACCGCGCAGGTGCTGCTGGCCGTGATGGCGGCGATGTACGCCGTGTGGCACGGGCCGGAGGGGATCCGGCGGATCGCCCAGCAGGTCCACGACCGGACGGTGGCGCTGGCCGAGGCGCTGGGCGCGGCGGGGCTGGATCCGGCCGAGGGGCCGTTCTTCGACACGCTGCGGATCAGGCTTCCCGGGCGGGCCGAGGAGATCTGGCTGCGCGCCCGCCAGGCCGGGTACACGCTGGCCCTGCTGGACGCCGACACCGTGGGACTGAGTCTCGACGAGACCGTCACCGCCGAGGACGTCACCGCCCTGGCCGGGCTGATCGGGGGACGCCACACCGACGCCGGGGCCGGCGCGGACGCCGCCTGGGAGTGGCCGGGCGCCCTCATCCGGACCAGCGACTTCCTCACCCACCCGGTGTTCACCAGCTACCGCTCCGAGACCTCTTTCATGCGCTACCTCAAGCGGCTGGCCGATCGCGACTACGGGCTGGACCGCGGCATGATCCCGCTGGGCTCGTGCACCATGAAGCTCAACGCGGCCGTGGAGATGGAGCCGGTGAGCTGGCCGGAGTTCGCCGACCTGCACCCCTTCGCACCGGCCGACGATGCCGCCGGGACCCTGCAGCTGATCGACGACCTGGAGACCTGGTTGGCCGAACTGACCGGCTACGACACCGTGAGTCTGCAGCCCAATGCCGGCTCCCAGGGGGAGTACGCCGGTCTGCTGGCCATCCGCGGCTACCAGCACTCCCGCGGCGAGGACCAGCGCCGGGTCTGCCTGGTGCCCTCCTCGGCCCACGGCACCAATGCCGCCTCGGCGGCGCTGGCCGGACTGCGGGTGGTGGTGGTAGGCTCCGATGACCAGGGCAACATCGATCTGGCCGATCTGGCCGCCAAGATCGAGGCCAACGCCGACCAGTTGGCGGCGATCATGCTCACCTACCCGTCCACCCACGGCGTCTACGAGGCCAAGGTGCGCCGGGTGTGCCAGATGGTCCACGACGCCGGCGGGCAGGTCTACATCGACGGGGCCAATCTCAACGCCCTGCTCGGGGTGGCCCGACCCGGCGAGATCGGCGGGGACGTCTCCCACCTGAACCTCCACAAGACCTTCGCCATCCCGCACGGGGGCGGCGGACCGGGAGTCGGACCGGTGGCCGTCAAGGCCCACCTGGCACCCTTCCTTCCCGGCCATCCGCAGAGCCCGCGCCACGACCATGTCAACACCCGGGGCGGCAGCCTGGAGCACGGCAGTGCGCCGGTGGCGTCGGCCCCCTACGGCTCGGCCTCGGTGCTGCCCATCTCGTGGGCCTACATCCGGCTGATGGGTGTGGACGGCCTGCGGGAGGCGACCGGCCAGGCCGTCCTCAACGCCAACTACGTGGCCAGGCGGCTGCAGAGCCAGATCCCGGTGCTGTACACCGGGGCCAACGGTCTGGTGGCCCACGAGTGCATCCTCGACCTGCGCCCGCTCACCCACCGGACCGGGATCAGCGTCGACGACGTCGCCAAGAGGCTCATCGACTACGGCTTCCACGCCCCGACGATGTCCTTCCCGGTGGCCGGCACGCTGATGGTCGAGCCCACCGAGTCCGAGGACCTGGCCGAGCTGGACCGGTTCTGCGACGCGATGGGGGCCATCGTCGCCGAGGCCGACAGGGTGGCCGAGGGGGCCTGGCCGGCGGACGACAACCCGCTGGTCAACTCCCCCCATCCGGCATACCGGTTGATGGCCGACGACTGGCAGCACCCCTACTCCAGGAAGGTCGCGGCCTATCCCGGGGTCGCCGCCTCAGCCGGCCGGGACGAGGAGTCCGGTCTCCACATGAACCCGGTGACCCGGATCCAGGCGAAGTACTGGCCCCCGGTGGGCCGCATCGACAACGCCTTCGGCGACCGACACCTGGTCTGCTCCTGCCCTCCCCCCGAGGCCTTCGAGGAGGTCTAGGACGGATCGACCGCCCGGCGGGCCGCCCGCCGGGCGGCGCTGCCGGCGATCAGCGAGTCGACGGTCAGCACGATGAGGGCGATCCACACGATCCCGAAGCCGATCCACCGGGAGGTCGACATCGACTCGCCGAGCACGGCGACGCCGACGATCAGCTGCAGGATCGGGGTGATGAACTGGATCAGCCCGATCAGCGACAGCGGTATCAGCCGGGCCGCCTCGGCGAAGAAGAGCAGCGGCAGGGCGGTCACCACACCCGAGAGCACCAGAAGTCCGGTGTGCACCCCCGCCGGTGCCAGGAAGGTCGAGCCGCCCTGGATCTGGAGGACGACGAGGAAGGCCAGGGCGACGGGGGCCAGGGTGGCGCTCTCGGCTCCCAGGGACTGCCAGGGGTCCAGCGAGACACCGATCCGGTTCTTCGCCAGCCCGTAGAGGCCGAAGCTGAAGGCCAGCACCAGAGCGGTCCACGGCACCGTCCCGGTGGAGACGGTGAGGAAGACCGCGGCCACCAGCCCGATGCCGACCGCCACCCACTGGAGCCGGCGCAGCGTCTCGTGCAGGACCAGCACCCCCAGCCCGATGGTGACCAGGGGGTTGAGGAAGTACCCGAGGGCGGCGTCGGTGGTGTGGCCGGCGCGAACCGCCCAGACATAGGTGCCCCAGTTGCAGGTGATGAGGACCCCGGCCAGGGCGACGCCGGCGGCCAGCCCGCGGTGGTGGAGCAGGTCGCGCAGCCATTCCCAGTCGCGGCGCCAGAGCAGCACCACGGCGCAGGTGGCCATCGTCCACAGGATCCGGTGGGCCAGGATCTCCATCGCGCCGGCCGGGGCGAGTGCCACGAAGTAGAGCGGGAAGGCGCCCCAGAGCCCGTAGGCGATGAGGGCTGCGGTGACGCCGCGCCCCCGGGAGGCCTCCGCCCAGGGGGCCGAGGGGGACGGTTCCGAGGAGATCACCGCGCAAGAGTAGCCCGCCTCCGCGGTATCCGATGACCGGTTCCACAGGCACCGATGCCGCTGCGGATGACACCTCGCCGATAGGCTCTGACGGGTGAGTGATCAGACCGTCGTCTCCGCCCGTGGCCTGCGCAAGGTCTACGGAGACTTCGTGGCGGTCGACGGCATCGACTTCCGGGTCCGCCCCGGCGAGTCCTTCGGCCTGTTGGGACCCAATGGCGCCGGGAAGTCCACCACGATGCGGATGATCGGCGGCACCCTGGGCCGCTCCGGGGGAACGCTCACGGTTCTGGGCCTGGATCCCCAGCAGCGCGGCCCCCAGGTCCGCGCCCACCTCGGCGTGGTCCCGCAGTCCGACAACCTCGACGAGGAGCTCACCGTCGGCGACAACCTGCTGACCTACGGCCGGTACTTCGGCCTGCCCACCTCCTGGCTGCGCCCCAAGGTCGCCGACCTGCTGGCCTTCGCCCAGCTCACCGAGAAGTCCGCGGAGAAGGTCCGCAATCTGTCGGGCGGCATGAAGCGGCGTCTCACCATCGCACGGGGGCTCATCAACGAACCCGGCATCCTGCTGCTCGACGAACCCACCACCGGTCTGGACCCGCAGGCCCGCCACATCCTGTGGGACCGGCTGTTCCGACTCAAGGAGCAGGGGGTCACCCTCATCGTCACCACCCACTTCATGGACGAGGCCGAGCAGCTGTGCGACCGGCTCATCGTCGTGGACCACGGCCGGATCATGGCCGAGGGCTCCCCCGCCGACCTCATCGGCCGGTACTGCTCCCGGGAGGTCCTGGAGCTCCGGTTCGGGTCGGCCCGCAACGGTGAGGCGGTGGCCGCACTGGAGGATGTCGGGGAGCGCCGCGAGGTGCTGCCCGACCGGATCCTGGTCTACGCCGAGTCCGGGGACACCGCGATGGCCGCGGTGACCGCCCGCGGGCTCGAACCGATCACCTCGCTGGTGCGTCGCACCAGCCTGGAGGACGTCTTCCTCACCCTCACCGGCCGCTCCCTCATCGACTGACGCCATGACCACCCGCATCCACGACGCCGGCTCCGAGATCGCCCAGCGCGGGACGCCGCTGCGCCCCGACCAGATGGCCGCCCGGATGTCGAGGCGCGGCATCTGGCAGGTGGCTCGCTGGCAGCTGCTGGCGATGCGGTCCTGGACGTGGTCCCTGATCATCGAGTCGATCGGTCAGCCGCTGCTCTACATGGTGGCGATGGGGGTTGGTCTGGGCACCCTCATCAGCGCCAACGGACGCACCGTCGACGGCGTCTCCTACCTGGTCTTCGTCGCGCCGGCGATCATGGTGCTGACCGCCACGATGAGCGCCGCCACCGAGTTCTCCTACCCGGTGATGCGGGGATTCCGCTGGGACCGGCTCTACCAGGGTCCGGCCGCCACCCCGGTGACCCCCGCCCAGATCGCCCTGGGTCACCATCTGGCGGTGATGGTCCGGTTCCTCGGCCAGGCGGTGGTGTTCTGGCTCATCATGATCGCCTTCGGCGCAGCACCCGGGCCGTGGTCCTGGCTGTGCGTGCCCATCACGATGCTGTCCGCATCGGCCTTCGGCGCTCTCCTGCAGGGCTATGCGGCGGGTCTGGACAGCGAGGGGGAGGAGTTCAACTTCGTGCTGCGGTTCGTCGTGATGCCCCTGGTGCTGTTCTCGGGGACCTACTTCCCGCTCTCCTCGATGCCGGGCTATCTGCAGTGGATCGGCTGGATCTCCCCCATCTGGCACGGCACCGAGCTGGCCCGCGAGGTCAGCTACGGAGCCGGCGAGCCGGGATGGCTGATCGTCGTCCACCTCGCGGTGCTCGCCGGGCTCAGCGCGGCCGGGATGGTCTGGGCCTGCCGCAACTACACCCGAAAGCTCACGCAGTGACTCGCCCGGCGAACAGCCAGACCCAGGAGATCATCAGGAGGCTGGAGAGACGCCGCCCGGCGCCCGGCCTCTACTCGGGAAACACCACCGCGGTGCTGGAACGGGGGCTGCGCGCCATCAGGTCCCAGAACTGGGCGGTGCTCGTCTCCGGGTTCTTCGAACCGGTGCTCTACCTGCTGGCGATGGGAGTCGGGATGGGAGGGCTGGTCGGCACCGTCGAGGGTCCCGGCGGCCATCCGATCTCCTACGCCGCCTACATCGCCCCGGCCCTGCTGGCCACCTCGGCGATGAACGGGGCGATCTACGACTCCACCTGGAACGTCTTCTTCAAGCTCAACTTCTCCAAGCTCTACCAGGCGATGCTGCAGACCTCCCTGGGACCCCTGGACGTCGCCATCGGCGAGATCCTGCTCGCCCTGCTGCGCGGACTCCTCTACGCCCTGGGATTCATGGCGGTGCTGGTGACGATGGGCCTGGTGACCAGCTGGTGCGCGGTGCTGATGATTCCCGCCGCCCTGCTCGTCGCGCTGGGATTCGCATCATTCGGGATGGGGATCACCAGTTTCATGAAGACCTTCCAGCAGATGGACATGATCAACCTCGTGATGCTGCCGATGTTCCTGTTCTCGGCCACCCTGTACCCGATCAGCGTCTACCCGCAGCCCGTCCAGTGGATCGTGCAGGCGATGCCGCTGTGGCACGGCGTGGAGTTGATGAGACAGTTGTCGGTGGGACACCTCACCGCGGCGACCGGGGCCCACGCCCTCTACTTCCTGGTGATGTCGGGACTGGGGCTGTGGCTGACCGCCGGCCGGCTGCGAGCACTGTTCCTGCGATGAGACGTCAGCCGGAAGGCCCCGGCCGGCTGCGTCGAGCCGGCCGGTTCTCGAGGGATCAGGGCCCTGGCGCAGCAGATTCGTGACTCACGGAACGGAGCAGAGATGGCAGCACCCGGCGTACCGCCGCTGGTCGTGGTGATGGGGGTCTCGGGCTCGGGGAAGTCCGCCCTGGGGACTCGACTGGCGGCCCGCCTGGACCTGGCCTTCGTCGACGGGGACGATCTGCATCCGGCCCGCAACATCGCCAAGATGGCCGCCGGCCATCCCCTGGACGACGCCGACCGGGAGCCCTGGTTGCAGATAATCGGCCGGTGGCTCGAGGACCACCGCGACCGCGGCGGGGTGGTGGCCTGCTCGGCCCTCAGGAGGAGCTATCGCGACCTCATCCGAGAGCACTGCCCCGAGGTGGTCTTCCTGCACCTGGCCGGGAACCGCGACCTCATCGTCGAGCGGGTCGCCGCACGGTCCCACCACTTCATGCCGGCCAGTCTCGTCGACTCCCAGTTCGCCACTCTCGAACCGTTGGGCCCCGATGAGGCCGGGACCACTCTGGACATCGCCCGGACGATCCCGGATCTGGTCGTCGAGGCGGCACACTGGCTGGCCGGTCGCGGCCCCTCGGCCGCGACCGGCGGCTGAGCTGCGCTCAGACCTCGACGCTGCTGCGGACGCTGCCGGCCCTGGCGGCATCGCTGTGACGCACCGAGATCTTGCGCGGCTTGGCGGCCTCGGCGACCGGAATGGTCAGGCGCAGTACGCCGTCGGAGTAGTCGGCCCCGATCTGGTCGGTGGCCAGTCCGTTGCCCAGGGTGAGCTGGCGGGCGAAGGTGCCCACCGCGCGCTCGCGGGTCAGCCACTGGGACTGCTCTCCGGCGTGGGAGCTGCGCTCGGCGCGAATGGTGAGGGTCTGGCCGTCGATGTCGATGTCGATGCTCGCCGGGTCCACCCCGGGCAGATCGAGCTCGGCGACGTAGGAGTCGCCGTCGCGGTACAGGTCCATCGGCATGGCGACCGAGGCGGGAGTCCGTGAGACTCCCGAGAACAGGCGATCCATCTCACTGAGCGAGTCAAACGTACGTGCCATCGGTGATCATCCTCCGAGTTGTGCGGTCTGTGGTCTGGGGACGATGCCCGTCCCCGGCTCCTTGAGCCTTGCAGACTTAACTTTAGACACCGATACCCCAGAACCCAAACAGAGTTGAGTCTGCTTCGCTCAATTCTGTGTCGGCCCGAGGAGAAATGGCACGACCTCGGCGAGGAACTCCTCCTGCCGGGTGATGTGCCCCCGGTGACCGCCGTCGATCTCGACCAGACGGACGTCGGGCAGTTCGGCGGCGACCAGCGCGAACCGGGTCTGGTCGAGATAGGAGTCGTTGCCCCCGGCGATCATCAGGACGGGCATCGTGATCCTGCCCAGATCCCGCCACCACTGCGGCCTCGGCCGGCCCAACTGGTCGAGGACGCGGGAGACCATCACCGGATCGAAGCGCCGGTACCCCGACAGGGCGCCGACCTTGATGAGAGCCCCCGACCAGCGGTGGTAGACGGGTCCGGAGTCGGCACGCGATCGTGCCGGGACCGGGAGCTCCTCGAGGACCAGGCGGCTCACCCGCTGCGGGAACCTCTCGGCGATCATGCTCGCCACGTGGGCGCCCAGGGAGTGCCCCACCAGCTGGAACCGTTGGAGGCCGAGGCGATTGATCTGCGCCATCACGTCGGCCACGAAGGCCTCAAGGCAGTACCCGTCCGCCCTGCGCCGTTCCCCCACCGGACCGTGTCCGAGCAGGGTGAGGCAGTGCGGGTCGGTGCCGAGCGGCTTGGCCGCCAGCACCAGGCCGCCCCAGGTGGTGCGCGAACTGGTGATGCCGTGCAGACAGACGATCGGATCAGTGGTCACCTGCGAGACATATCACGACCCGCACGAGCCCGGGCAACTCGGCGCAGGCGTCAGGACAGCAGGTCGAGGATGCGACGTCGCAGCCGGCGGAACTCGGGGTCGTCCAGGGTGCGCGGTCGGGGAAGGTCGATCGGGACATCCTCCAGGACGCGCGCCGGTCTGGCGGAGAAGACGACAATCCGGTCGGACAGCAGCAGCGCCTCCTCGACGTCATGGGTGACCATCAGGGCGGTGAACCCCTGTCTGCGCCAGAGCCGATCGATCTCGACCTGCAGGGTGGACCGGGTGAGGGCGTCGAGCTTGCCGAGCGGTTCGTCGAGCAGCAGGATCTCCGGACGTGTCACCAGGGCGCGGGCCAGTGAGGCCCGTTGAGCCATTCCCCCCGACAGTTCGGCCGGCAGGGTCTGGCGGAATTCCTCCAGACCGACCATCTCGATCATCGCGTCGACCCGGTCCCGCCAGACCGGATCATCCCTGTGCCCCTGGACGCGGGGCCCCAGCCCGATGTTCTGCTCCACGGTGAGCCATGGCAGCAGGGTCGGGTCCTGGAAGACCAGACCTCGCGAGGGGTCGGGTCCGGTGACCCGGCGGCCGTCGACGTAGATCCTGCCGGTGAGGGGCTTGTCGAGCCCGGCCGCCAGCCTCAGCAGGGTGGACTTGCCGGACCCGGAGGGTCCCACCAGGCTCACGAAACTTCCCGGGCGGGCGGACAGACTGACATGGTCGAGCACCGGGAGGGGCTCCCCGTGACTGAGGAAGGCCTGGCTGATGTCGAGCAGGTCGATGGCTCCGCGGGTCGTCGCGGGGCGGCCCGTCCCGGTAGCTGTGTCTTTGGCTGTGTCTGTACCGGTAGCTGTGTCCGAGTCGGTCACCATCTCGTGAGATCCTTCTGCCATGCCAGGACGCGGTTCCTGATGGCCAGTTCGACAGTGAGCAGGGTGCCGCAGAAGATCACCATCACCGCGATCGCCGCATACATCGCGGGATAGGCGCTCCACCCCTTCTTCCAGTTGATGTACCAGCCGAGCCCCGCATTGACCCCCAGGGTCTCCGCGATGGTGAGCGCCACGAAGGCGGTGGGCAGGGCCATGAAGATGCCGGTGAAGATGTTCGGCAGGGCCGCCGGCAGGGAGACCTTGAGCACCAGGAACCGCGGCGAGGCGCCGAGAGTCTGGCAGACGTCGAAGTACTCCTTGGGGACCGATCGGATGCCGGCATTGGTGAGCACCGTCATCGGGAACCAGACGGTCAGTGCGACCAGGAAGACCGCCGCCCAGAAGGTGTTGGGGAAGGCGATGAAGACGATCGGGATCCAGGCCAGGGTGGGCACCGGACCGATGTACTTGACGATCGGGCTGAGCCAGTACCCGACCCGTCGCGACCATCCCATCCACATCCCGGTGGCCAGACCCGTCGCCCCGCCGATCAGCAGACCGAGGGCGAGCAGACCGGCGGAGTGGGCCACCGAGGATCCCAGCAGCACCCGGTCCGACCAGGCCTCGGTGATGAGCTGGCCGGGCGGGGGGAAGTAGGGAGGCCGTCCCCATCCGGCCTTGGCGGTGGCCAGGTCCCACGCCAGCACCACCACCGCGACCGCGATCCACCAGCTGGACCAGTGGGCGAGCCATCGCGAGGCGGCCAGCCGACGCGGGCCCGCCGGGCGGCGGGCGATCAACCAGACCACGGCCAGGGCCACGGTGGTGCCGGCGGTGAGCACCGTCACGACCGTCTGACCGTGCACCACGAAGGAGTCCGAGTCGGGCACCAGGGCGATCACCAGGGTCGTCACCAACCACGCGAGGAGCACGGCGGCCACCATCCGCGGGCTCGCCGTCCGCTCCTTGTGACGTCGCGTCAGCCCGGTGAGAATCCGCGGATCGGCGGCCAGCGCCTCGTCCCGCTCGCGGGTGGTGCCGGCGGTCGAGAGGGTCGGCGACCCGTCGACTGCGGCAGTGCGGGTCGCCCCGGAGGCAGCAGTGGAGACTGCAGTGGACATCGCGCTCACCACCCGATCCCGAGTGTCGCGAATGCCTTGTCGGCCAGCATCTGCGGGTTCGCACCGGCGTCCAGGTAACCGGTCTTCTGGAACTTCCCGATGCCCGGCAGCAGGGCCGCCTTCAGCTTCGCCACCGAGGGCTCCCAGACGTATCCCGACAGCAGCTTCTGGATGGTCCCGACGTCGCCCGCGACGTACTTCTTGTCGACCTCGATGTGAGCCACCTCGGCCTCATGGCCGGCGACATAGCGCGACCCGCGGCACCAGGCCTCGATGAGCTTGCGGGCCAGCGGCTCCTCCTTGCGCACCAGGTCGCCGTTGAGAGCGGTGCAGCAGCAGTAGGCCTGCTTGTTCATACCGCTCATGTTGCTGGCCAGCTCCATCCCGTAGTCGCCCAGGATGGGTCGGTAGGCGATCGGGTCCGAGGTCGCGATGGCGTCCACCTGACCGCGCCGCAGCGCATCGGCCAGGGTCGAGGGGTCGAGGACCTTCCAGTGCACCTGCCTGGCCTCCGGCAGCGGATTGATGCCGGCGTCCAGCAGGTCCATCGAGAAGAACATGGTGGCGCTGGAGGACAGGCTCGGGATGCCGATGGTGCCGCCCTTGAGGTCGGCCACCGTCCCCTTGAAGCCCTTGGGCACCACGAGCCTGAGGCAGCCCGCGTGCAAGCCGGCCACGAACTTGACGTTCTGGCCCTCCTCGACCGGCTTCAGCCAGGAGTAGAAGATCCCCGAGGAGGCGTCGAACTGACCGGAGCCGACGGCCGCCTTGATGTCCTCGTCGCCGACCGTGCGGTGCAGGGTGACATCCAGCCCGGCCTCCTTGAAGAAGCCCTTCTCCTTGGCGACGATCGAGGGTGCGTCACAGACGTCTCCGCCGTAGATGATCGACAGCGGGCGATTGCGCACCTCGGCGGCAGCAGGGGCGGAACCCCGCTGTCCGGAGCGCCCGATGAGAGCGCCGACCCCACCGCCGAGCGCCAGTCCGCCCAGGGCGGCGGCCGCCACACCGGTGACGAAGGTGCGGCGGCTGATGCCGCGGTGCTGGTCCTCGGAGGCCTCGTCGACCAGAACGGCGCCGGAGGGCAGCACGATCCGCTCGGCGGAGGACTCCCCGGGGACCGTGCCGGGACGGCTCGCACCGGGATGGTCGGATTCGGAGTGGGGACCGGTGGGGCGCGGTCCATTCGATTCATTGTGTGACATGACAACTTCTTCTGCAGAAGGGGTCCGTCGCCGGGTGGAGACAACGCGGTGTCTCACTGGGGCGCAGGGGACCCGAGGGAGTGACTCGGTGGGTTCGGGAGAGATCCGGATTGACGACTCGTCTGCAGCCGATCACGGTCGGCCGAGGCTCAGGTCAGCAGGGACAGGAGCACATACAGATCGCACAGGCCCGTTGTGGGCGACGTGCTGAATCCATCTGCTCGGCCATGCCTCGGCATTCCTCTCACCAACAACCCCCACGTCCACGGGGTGGAATCACCGTAGGCCGAGCTCCTCCCCATCCCAACTCCGTCTCACTTGTCAATACCCCATCTCTCCTCTTGAGACGCCGAAGCACCGTGGCAGCCCTTCGGAGGCTGCACGACGCCCTGCCGGGACGGCAGAATGGACGGGTGCCACCCGCCGATCAGCCCTTCCGCGTCACCGTTCACGGCGACAACCTCGTCGCTCTGGCGGCGGCACTGCGGCTGTCGCGACTGGGCCACCGGGTGAGTCTGGTCTGCGCCGACCCTCGATGGCGCCGGGACTCGACCCGTCCGCTGGCCGCCACCCTCCCGCCGGTGCTGGAACTCCCCTCCGCATGGAAGGACCTGTTCGCCAAGTCCGGACGCAGCATGGACGCCGAACTGTCCGGGCGGGGGCTGCGACTGGTCCAGGCCCCGTCGCCGGTGCACCTGCTCGACGCCGATGAGCTCACCCTGCCCACCGAGCGCGCCGACCAGCTGTCGGCAGTGCGCCGGCGCTTCGGGCCCGACGTCGCCGACTGCTGGCGGGCCGTCCTGGACCGGGCCGACGAGATCTGGCAGGCGAGGCGCCGCCTGGGGGTGGAGCGCGCGGTGACCTCGACACCGCGAGTCGGCTCCCTGCCCGAGACGATCAGGACCACCCCGGCACTGACCGGCCTGACCAGGGACCTGCCTGACCTGCTGGCGGCCTGCCTGGACAGCCTCGGCCCCCTGGAGGGAGGCACCCGGCCCGGGGCCGGGGGCGTCCTGCTGGCCGCCGACCTGGCCGTCCCACGGGTGTTCGGCCGGTGGCACCTGGTCGGGCCGCAGGGCCCCACCGATCTCCAGCCCCTGCTGGACCTTCTCGACGCCAGGCTCGACCGGCGCGGCATCGCGGTCCTCGCGGGGACCCGACCGGCGTCCGGGGCGCCGGTGAACGCTGCGGCAGGCACCGGCAGCGAAGGCCCCGCTGACGCGGTGGTCGAGGCCACAGCCCCGCCGGTCCGTCGACGCCCGATCCGCCGACAGCAGACCTTCTGGGCCCCGGTCCGCACCCTCACCACCACCCTCGCACCCGATCCCCGCGACGCCGATGAGGGCATCCGGGAGCAGATCGAGCACACCCCCGACGGCCCGGTGGTGCGATGGCGATGGCGCAACGGCGACCGGCTGGTCACCGTCACCGACGACCACACCCGGCCGGTGCCCGATCCCGCCCGGGGACCGGCCCTGTCGGACACCGGGGGCTGGCGGCGGCGTCCGGTGCTCGGCTGGACCCGGCACGACGGCGTCGCCACCCTGGCGGCCAGCCCCGCCTCCCACGGCGGGCCCGAACCCTGGGCGCAGCTGCTCACCGGGGCGCTGGCGGCCTACCAGGTGCACCTGCACCTGACCGGGGAGGACGTCTCCCCCACCAACCGGGCGGTCGGGGCGGACGGGCGAGCCCACCGCCGGATGCCGTCGGCCTGAGGCGAGATCGTGCTCCGAACCGATCGGGAGCGCGTAAACTCTCCCGTCAGCCCGCGTGCAGACGCGGGTTGGACGCCCACCCCAGGGAGAATTCGTTGACCTCTGATTCCTCCGCCGCCACGACCGTGGACACGGTCGCCCAGGAGATCGCCGCCGAGCAGGCGCACGTCGACCGGGTCTATGCACAGCTCAAGTCGGACACCGCCGCCGCGAAGAGACTGGCCGACGCCAGCCGGCAGATCTATCACTCCGACCGGACCACCTGGGTCCGGGAGGAGGACGCCACCGCGATGTTCGAGCGCGACGCCTTCGCCTTCAACGCGGCGCGCCGACTGGCGGTCCTGGACTCCGAGCACGAGGGTCTGGTCTTCGGCCGTCTGGACCTGGCCGGGGACCAGGAGGTGCGCCACATCGGTCGGATCGGGGTCCGAGACGCCGACTACGAGCCGCTGGTCATCGACTGGCGGGCGCCGGCCGCCGAGCCCTTCTACCGGGCCACCGCCAGCTCCCCGATGGGGGCCACCCGGCGGCGGGTGCTGCGCTGCCGCGACGACAAGGTGATCGGCATCGAGGACGACCTGCTGGACGCCGCCAACCCCGACGACCTCCCGGTGATCGGCGAGGGGGCCCTGATGGCCGCCCTCAGTCGCGCCCGAGACACCCGGATGCACTCCATCGTGGCCACCATCCAGGCCGAGCAGGACAAGGCGATCCGCGCCCCCTACCAGGGAGTCACCACGATCGCCGGCGGACCGGGAACCGGCAAGACCGTCGTCGCCCTGCACCGGGCCGCCTTCCTGCTGTACACCCACCGGACCCGACTGGAGAACGGCGGCGTGCTGGTCGTCGGGCCCAGCGAGGTGTTCATGAACTACATCGAACGGGTGCTGCCCAGCCTCGGCGAGGACTCGGTCACCCTGCGCTCGGTCGGCGATCTGGCCACCGATGTCCTCAAGCACGGCTCCGACCGGCTCGACGAGTCCCACGCGGCCACCCTCAAGGGCAGCCTCAAGATGGTGCACCTGCTCGAGCAGCTGGTCGCACTGCCGCTCACCGCCGACCCCTCGGCGCTGAGCCTGCGCGTCACTGTCAAGGGGGAGGTGCTCACCCTCGCCGCGAAGACCCTGGCCCGCACCCGCACCCGCATCCTGGCGCGCAACAGGTACAACCGGAGTCTCACCCCGGTCACCCAGTCCCTGCTGGACCAGCTGTGGTCGCGGATGCCCCAGGAGGCCATCGCCTCCTACGATCTGACCCGTGAGGACTTCGACGAGATGGTCACCTCCCAAGCCTCCTTCCGGATGTTCCTCAACGCCTGGTGGCCGCCGATGAGCCCCGCAGACGAGCTGGCCCGGCTGGCCTCCCCCGAGGTGATGGACCGGGTCGCCGCCGACCTGACCGAGACCGACCGGGCGGTGCTCTCCGCCTCGATCCCCGACGCCGACGAGCACGGCCGCCGGGACTGGTCGGTGGCCGACGTCGCCCTTCTCGACGAGCTGGCCGCGGTGCTGGGGCCGACCCCGGCCGCCCCGGACGCCGACCGGCCCGTCTTCATCGAGGAGGGGGAGAACGTCCAGGAGCTGGTGACCATGGCCGACACCCTCAGCGACTCCCGCACCCCGGAGTCCGACGAGGAACCTCAGGACACCTTCGCCCATGTCCTGGTCGACGAGGCCCAGGACATCACCCCGATGCAGTGGCGGATGCTGCGCCGGCGCGGCCCCCAGGCGTCCTGGACGATCGTCGGGGACCCGGCCCAGTCGGCCTACCCCTATCCGGCCGAGACCGACGCCGCGGTGGCCGAGCTCACCGGCCATGCGCCGCGGCGGACCTTCCGGCTGACGAAGAACTACCGCTCCCCCGCCGAGGTCTTCGACCTGGCGGCCGATGTCATCTCCACCGTCCACCCGGACGCCGATCTGCCCGAGGCGGTGCGCTCCACCGGCATCCAGCCGGAGCTGGCGCGCACCGACCGGGCGCATCTGGCCGAGGAGATCACCGCCAGGGTGTCACACCTGGTTGACCAGGTGAGAGGCACCATCGGGGTGATCTGCCCGCCCTCCCTCATCGGGGTGGCCCGGGATCTGGTGACCGAGGGTTCGCCGCTGGCAGCCTGGACGGACCGGGTGATCCCGGTCACCACGATGCAGGCCAAGGGGCTGGAGTACGACGCCGCCGTGGTGGTCGATCCCGACGACATCGTCGCCGAGGCTCCCGGCGGGGTACGGGTGCTCTACGTGGCACTGACCCGCCCGACCCAGCGGCTGGTGGTGCTGGGGATCAGCGATCCCACAGCTGCGGCCGGCGATCACGCACCATGGAGTGCAGCTCTGTGGTCGCACGCGACCGATTGAGGGTGTAGTAGTGCAGGCCGGGCGCTCCCTCGTCGAGCAGCCGGCAGCACAGCTGGGCGGCGGCCTCCAGGCCGATCTCGCGCACCGCGGCCCGGTCATCGGCCACCCGGGTCAGTCGTGCCACCAGGTCGGCGGGCACATCGGTGCCCGACAGGTCGCCGAACCGGCGGATCTGTCCGTATGAGGTGATCGGCATGATCCCCGGGATGATCGGGATGTCGCATCCCAGGGCTCGGACCCTGGCCACCAGCCGGGTGTAGTGCTCGGGGATGAAGAACAGCTGGGTGATCGCGAAGGAGGCCCCGGCCCGGGCCTTGTCGGCCAGGATGCGGGCGTCCAGGTCCAGATCGCCGGAGGCCGGGTGGCCGTCGGGGAAGGCCCCGACGCCGACGCAGGCCTGCGGGTTGACCCGCTTGACCAGCCTCACCAGTTCGGTGGCATTGGCCAGCCCGTCGGGCCGGGCCAGCCAGGGCTCGGTGGCCCCACCGGGCATGTCGCCGCGGATGGCCAGGATGTGGTCGACCCCGGCGTCCCGGTAGTCGCAGACGGCCTGCTCCAGCTCGGCGACGCTCTGCGAGACGCAGGTGAGGTGACCCACGGTGCGCAGCCCGGAGGCGACCATGTGCCGGGTGCAGCGCAGCGTGCGGTCCCGGTTGGAGCCGTTGGCGCCGTAGGTCACCGAGATGAAGTCGGGCTCGAGGGGAACCAGCGAATCGGTGGCCTGCCACAGCCGGTAGACGTCCTCCTCGCTGCGCGGCGGCATGAACTCGAAGGACCGCAGGGGCCGTCCGGGTCGTGCCAGCAGGTCGGCGATGGTCGCCGTGGAGGTTTTCGAGGGCTGCATGGCCATTCACCCTAGAGCAGGACCAGCACCGGAGCCGATCCTGAGACGGCCGGGAGGCCGACTCAGCCGGCCAGACCCGCCAGCAGGCTGGCCGAGGGGGCGAAGAAGACGCACCCGGTCTTCGCCTCGGAGAAGTCCAGGATCCGGTCGTGGAGTCCCGGCGGATCACCGATGAACATCCGCTCCAGCATCTTCTCGGTCACCCACAGGTGCCGGGCGTAGCCGATGAAGTAGGTTCCGAACTCGCCCTGGCCGGGGCTGCCGAAGGGCATGTTGTCGCGCAGGATGTCGTGCTCGCCGGCGTCGTCGGTGATGGTGTTGAGGGTCTTGTGCGACTTCTGTCCCTCGACGGCGTCGTCCAGCTCCAGATCGTCGGCCTTGCGCCGGCCGATGATGGACTCCTGCTGCTCGGTGCTGAGCTTCGCCCAGCTGCTCATCTGGTGCAGGTACTTCTGCACCAGGACGTAGGAGCCGCCGACGAACTGCGGGTCCTCGTCACCGACCAGGGTGCTGGCGGGAAGGTTGGGGCCGACCGGGTTGGCCGTCCCGTCGACGAACCCGAGCAGGTCCCGGGCGTCGAAGTAGCGGAACCCCGAGGTCTCGTCGATGGTCGTCACGGCGTCCCCCAGGCCCTCCAGCAGCAGGCGCTCCAGCTCGAAGCACATGTCCTGACGGTTGGAACGGATATGGAAGAGCAGGTCGCCGGGGGTCGAGACGGCGGTGTGCGCGGCGCCCCGGACCTCCTTGAAAGGATGTAGCTCGGCCGGGGTGCTCAGTCCGGTCAGTTCCGGCCAGACCCGGGCGCCGATCCCCACCGTGCACGACAGCTGGGCGGGCAGATCGCGGAACCCGATGGTCTTGACCAGTCCCTCGAGGCCGGCCACCACGTCACGGACGGTGTCCATCGCGCCGGGACGGTCGACCACCCCCACCACCAGGAAGATCGCCGAACGGGTCAGCGGTGCATCGACCTGCTGAGGGGCGATCGGAACCCTGCCGGCGAAACTCTGATCCGATGAGGTGGACGCTGTCACAATGACTCCCCTATCACGTTGGGACTCCGCCAGCACGGTGATCTCCTCCGCCGGTGGCCGGCGGTGCTGGCCCGCCTGAGTCTATCGGCAGGATGTGGGCGCGGGGGCCGGAGCCCTAGGCTGGCGCCATGTGCGCCTACTTCGACCCCGCCGCCCCGGCCGGCGATGACTTCCGCCGCGCGGTCCAGAACGCTGTGTCGGGCTTCCTGGACTCCCAGAAGCCGGTGCTGGGGGTCATCGGAGCCGAACTGGAGCCGGTACTGGCGGCCGCTCGCGACTACACCTCGGGGGGCAAGCGACTCCGTCCGGCCTTCTGCTACTGGGCCCGGGTGGCCGCGGCCGGACAGCCGGTGGACGCCGCCCCGCTGATCCGGGCGGCGGCCAGCCTGGAACTGCTGCACGTCTCCGCTCTGATGCACGACGACGTGATGGACCACTCCGACACCCGCCGTGGGCTCCCGGCGGCCCATCGCCGGTTCGAGGCCGCCCATCTCGAGATGAGCGGCTCCGGTTCGGCCCAGGACTACGGCACCGACATGGCGATCCTGCTCGGCGACCTGCTGCTGGTGTGGAGCGCGGAGATGTTCTCGGGGTCCGGCGTGGACCCGCTGCGACTCTCGGCTGCCACCCCTCTGCTGGAGGCGGTGCGCACCGAGGTGACCTGCGGCCAGGTGCTCGACGTCGCCGCCGAGGCGAGGCTGGCCGGCGGGACCTCGGAGTCCGCCCTGGACCTGGTCAACCGGGTGGTGGAGTTCAAGTCGGCCCGCTACACCGTCGTGCGGCCCGCCCAGATCGGAGTGAGTCTGGGCGGGGGCACCGACTCCCTGCACCAGGCGATGCTGGACTTCGGGTCCCCGCTGGGCAGGGCCTTCCAGTTCCGCGACGACCTGCTGGGAGTCTTCGGGGACGCCGGGCTCACCGGCAAGCCGGCCGGTGGAGACCTGCGCGAGGGCAAGCGCACCGTCCTGGTGGCCCACGCCCTGGCGGCCTCCACCCCTGCCGACGCCGCCCGGTTGGAATCCCTGCTGGGCCGCCCCGACCTGGACGACGCCGATGTCGCCGACGCCCGGCGGATCATCGAGCGCAGCGGGGCCCGGGCCGAGGTCGAGAAGGACATCGAGAACGGCTACCAGCGGGCCGTCGCGGTCCTCGACCACGCCGAGATGACCCACGACGGGGCCCGCGCCCTGCGCGAGCTGGCCCGCCAGTCGGTGCGCCGCGACTCCTGAGGCTGTGGGGCCGGTGTGAGTGGTGGGGCCGGTGTGAGTGGTGGGGCCGGTGTGAGTGGTGGGGCCGGTGTGAGTGGTGGGGCCGGTGTGAGTGGTGGGGCCGGTTGAGATCTGCCATCCGGAGGGCCGGCAACCGCACAGTCCGCGGACCGGCTCTGTGGTGGCAGAACTCGTCGACGACCTATGCTCTGTCTGGCCGAGGCCGAGGGTCGCCCGTGGGGTGGCGACGGGCCCCGGAGGAAACGAGGAGAACGCTCATGAGATCCGCGATGGCCCTCGCCGCCAGTCTCGCCGGTCT
>NZ_AUDD01000010.1 GCF_000425285.1 Acidipropionibacterium jensenii DSM 20535
TTCATGACCCGGGCTCTGACCTTCTTCGAATCCATCGGGGTCGCCGTAAAGGCCGTGATGACCGACAACGGGGCCTGCTACCGGTCCCGGGTCTTCAGCCAGGTCCTCGACGACGCCAAGATCGGTCACAAGTGGACCCGGCCGTACCGGCCTCAGACCAATGGGAAGGTCGAACGGTTCAACCGGTCCCTGGCCGCCGAGTGGGCCTACGCCCGCGACTACACCAGTGAAACTGAACGCGAAGCGGCCTACACGGAATGGTTGCATCACTACAATCACCACAGACCCCACACCGGTATCGGCGGCCAGACCCCCTCAGAACGTGTTCACAACCTCACGGGGAAGTACATCTAGGCAGCACGCGCGGCTCCGAGCCGGTCCGATGGTCCATGACGGCAGTCCGTTGGTCGAGAATTCTCCGTACCTCTCGACCTTGCGGCCCGCCCGGGTGGCTCGCGCAGGCTGACGGCCATGATCACCGTGACACATCTCACCAAGACATACGGTCCCGTCACCGCCGTCGACGACATCTCCTTCACCGTGGGGCCCGGACAGGTCTGTGGCTTCCTGGGACCCAACGGCGCCGGCAAGTCCACCACCATGAGGTGCCTCGCCGGACTCACCAGACCCACCTCGGGAAGTGCGACCGTGCTGGACACCCAGTACTCCCGCATCCCGAATCCGGGTCGTCAGGTCGGCGTCATGCTCGACGCCTCGGCCCAGCACCCTGGCCGCACCGGCCGGGAGACGCTGAAGCTGGCGGCGCTGATCCAGGGGCTCCCCGATGGTCGCGTCGACGAGGCCCTGGAGCTCGTCAGACTCACCGCTGCGGAGTCCCGGTCCCGGGTGCGGAACTACTCCTTGGGCATGAGACAGCGACTCGGCCTGGCGGTCGCGCTGCTCGGCGACCCCCGCGTCCTCATTCTCGACGAGCCCGCCAATGGCCTGGATCCCGAGGGGATCAGTTGGATGCGCGCCCTGCTGCGCGACCGGGCCGATCGAGGGGACGCGGTGCTGCTCAGCTCCCACCTGCTGCACGAGGTGGAGCTGGTCGCCGACACCCTCGTTCTCATCGGCGGTGGGCGGATCCTCACTGCGGGTCCGGTCGACGAGCTGCTGAACGGCGATCGCAGCCTCGAGGAGCTCTACCTGTCCCGCACCGAGACCACCGCCCGCCGCTGATCCGCCACCCCTTTCCAGCGATCATCCTCGCCTTTTTCAGATCAGGAGTCCTGTCATGACCACCACGACCCTCACCGGTTCATCCCCCACCTCCGTCGAGACCGACAGTGCGCGGCACCCCGGCATCCCATTCACCCGGCTGCTCCGCGCCGAGCGGCGCAAGATGACCGACACCCGTTCCGGCTTCTGGCTGGTGCTGGTGCTGATTCTGGGAGCGCTGGCGGCGGCTGTCACCGTCGTGGCGACCTGGGACCGTCTGGCCGACGGGCCGAACCCCTCCTGGACGCTCGGTGGTGCCTTCATCCCGTTCGTCCCGATGACTCTGCTGCCGGTGCTTGCAATCCTGCTGATCACCTCGGAGTGGAGTACCCGGTTGGCCCTGTCCACCTTCACCCTCGAACCGCGCCGCGGCCGGGTGATCGGAGCCAAGACTGTTGTCACGGTGGCAGCCACAGTGCTCATCTGGGCGCTGTGCCAGGGACTCGCCGCCCTCGCCGCGCTGCTCGGAGAGGTGATTCACTCCTCCTCACCGGTGTCGTGGACGATCCGCTGGTCCGCGCTGGGCGGTGACCTCGCCCAGGCGGTGCTGCTGGTGCTTGTCGCGGCGGCGCTGGGACTGGCGATCGGCAATGCCCCGGCTGCCATCGTGCTCTACCTGATCCTGCCGGTGCTGACGACAACTCTGGCGCTGATCCCCGGGTTGCACACCGCAATGGGCTGGGTCTCGCTCGACGCGATCTCAATGCTGGGTGCCGGATCCCTCGACACCCGCGGCTGGGCCCATGTGGCTGTGTCGGCTCTCATCTGGATCGTCATTCCGGCCGTTGTGGGCACGATCCGCACTTTGCGCCGAGAGGTCAAGTGACTGCGACCGCGTTCGGGAAGTTGTTGATCGGCCCGGTTGGGGTGGGTCCGGCCGCAGCAGAAACGAGATCTGCCACGCAGGGACCCGGCGGGCGCACTATCCAGCCGCCGCCCCACATATGGCAGATCTCAACCGAAGACCGGCCGCAGCAGAAACGAGATCTGCCACGCAGGGACCCGGCGGGCGCACTATCCAGCCGCCGCCCCACATATGGCAGATCTCAACCGAAGGTCGGCCCACCGGCCCGCCGGCCATTCCTTCCGGCGCCGGTAACCTCGGTTCCGTGACCCGCATTGTCCTGGTCCGTCATGGCCAGTCCACCTGGAATCTGGAGCACCGGCTCCAGGGGCAGCGAATGGACGTACCGCTGAGCCCGTTGGGTCGCGACCAGGCCACCGCCGCCGCGAGCACGGTTGCCGGTCTGGTCGACCGGAGCACCCCGGTCTTCTCCAGCGATCAGGACCGTGCCCTCCAGACCGCCGCCCCCATCGCGGCCGCCCTGGCCTCGACCATTCACCCGGATCCGAGGCTGCGCGAGCAGGACCTGGGCCGGATGGAGGGTCTCACCCCCGATCAGCTCACCCCCGAACCCATTCCCGAGGGAGTCGACATCGCCGATGTCCGGTGGGCCGGCGGGGAGTCGCTGGCCGATGTCGCCGCGCGCAGCCGCTCCTTCCTCGCGGATCTGGCGGTCAGCGAGAACGGTCATGCCCCCGACCAGGCGGTGATCGTCGGTCACGGTGACGCCCTGCGAGTACTCATCGCACTGCTGGACGGCCGCAGTCATCGCGAGTGCGACTTCAACCTGGTCCTGGGCAACGGAGATGTCATCACTCGGACCTGGCCGGGCGGGTCAGCGTAGCCTGACCAGCGTGCTGAGCCAGGACCCGACTCTCCGTCAGCCCGCCGCGCTGATCCTGCGCGGCCGGCGCTTCGACGCATCCCATCCGGCGGTGATGGCCGTCATCAACCGCACCCCGGACTCCTTCTACTCCCAGGCCCGCCACACCTTCGACGACGCACTGCGCCGCCTCGACGAGGTGGCCGGCCACGGTGCCGACATCGTCGACATCGGCGGGGTGCGGGCCGGCC
Organism: Acidipropionibacterium jensenii DSM 20535; assembly: GCF_000425285.1. GTDB lineage: Bacteria > Actinomycetota > Actinomycetes > Propionibacteriales > Propionibacteriaceae > Acidipropionibacterium > Acidipropionibacterium jensenii. Next base: position 3,140 of record NZ_AUDD01000010.1, read on the forward strand.
AGGACGGTCCCGAGGTCTCCGAGGAGGCCGAGATCGAGCGGGTGCGCCCCTTCCTGGAACGGGCCCGCGCCGAGCATCCGGAGATCCTGCTCAGCGTCGACACATGGCGCTCCGGGGTGGCGCTGGCCTGCGCCGGACTGATCGACGTGGTCAATGACACCTGGGCCGGCGCCGACTCCGAGCTGGCCGGGGTGGCCGCCCGACTGGAGGCCGGTCACGTCGTCTCGCACACCGGGGGCCTCCCCCCGCGTACCGACCCGCACCACGTGCACTACGAGCGCGGGGTGGTGGCCGATGCCCTGACCGAGCTGGCCCGCAGCGCCACCCATGACCGCGAGATCGGCATCCCGGCCGAGCGGATCATCATCGATCCCACCCTGGACTTCGGCAAGACGACAGCCGACTCGCTGGCCTGCCTGCGCCGAACCGACCTGTTCGTGGATCTCGGCTATCCCGTGCTGGTGGCCGCCTCCCGCAAGGACTTCGTCGGGGAGACTCTCGATCTTCCGGTGGACGACCGTCTGGAGGGCACCCTGGCAGCGGTCGCGGTCTCGGTCTGGATGGGAGCCACCGTGATCCGTGCCCATGATGTCCGCGCCACTCGCCGGGTGGCGGACATGGTGTCGTCCATTCGCGGCGACCGGCCACCGGCCCGTTCCCAGCGAGGAGTCTGAGACGACCACTCCGCGCAGAGACGTCGGCGTCCCCACCGGCTCGATGGCCGCCCACCTGCTGGCGCTCACCGGCGCAAAGGGCTGACGCAGGAACGATCGTGCGCGAGAATGCGCTCATGGCCACAGTGGAGATCCTTCGAACCGACATCACCACCCTCGCTGTCGACGCCGTCGTCAACGCGGCCAACTCGTCGCTGGCAGGAGGGGGCGGGGTGGACCGCGCCATCCACCGCGCCGCTGGACCGACCCTGGACGTGGAGTGCCGCACGCTGCGCCAGACCAGGTACCGGGCCGGCCTGGCGACCGGTGCGGCGGTCGCCACCTCGGCGGGTCGAATGCCCGCCAAGTGGGTGATCCACACCGTCGGCCCGATCTGGGACGGTTCCGGGCACCAGGACGGCCTGCTGGCCAACTGCTACCGCCACAGCATCGCCGTGGCCGACGAGGTGGGCGCCTACAGCATCGCCTTCCCGTGCATCTCCGCCGGCGTGTATGGCTATCCGATCGACCGGGCGAGCCGGGTCGCAGTGACGACTTGCCGTCAGGCGCGCCCCGACATCGTCAACCGCATCATCCTGGTGGCCTACGACGACCGGGCGGAGAAAGCCCTCCAAGCGGCAATGGCAGAAAGCTGATCGCTGCCCCCATCGCCAGTCGCATCACCGAAGGAGCCTGACGGGAACTCTCGGACCCCAGCCACTCAGCGCGCGGTCCTGCGCCCCGACCTGAGGAAGATCGGCACGAGAACGGCGACCAGCAGGACGACGGTGACCCAGTTGACGACCTTGTTGTACTCGTGCAGAAGGTCGACGATCGGGTCGCCGACCGCCCTCCCGGCGAGCAGGAATCCCAGGTTCCACACGGTCGCGGCGATGAAGTCGATGATGAGGAAGGTGCGCAGCTTCATCCCGGAGGCTCCCGAGAGCACGAAGACCACCGGCATGAGGGGCAGCGGGATCGGCGCGTAGGCCACCAGAATGCCCAGCCATCCGAGCCGTCCGGCCCATCTCTCGAGTCGGTCGTAGCGCCGTTGGGCACGCGGAGAACTACCGGCCCAGACCTCGATCATGCCCCGGCCCCACAGTTTTCCGGCCCACCAGTAGACCCAGTCCAGTTTGATCGAGACCAGTGAGCCGAGCAGCAGCCACGCCCACCAGTGCGGTGCGCTCCCCACCGCCACCAGGGCGCCGGTCGCGGCGGCCCCGATCCGGGACCCGGACACCCCCAGCATGATGTCGGGGCGCAGTCCGAGCAGCCACCCCTTGAGCGGCAGCATGGCCAGCCCGACGACGCCGACCAGGCCGATGCAGGCCATGCACCAGTAGTCCCGCTTGCCGGGCTTCTGGTGCCACGGCATGCCGGAGTCCTGCCACCAGGGCGCCTCCTCGTCGGCTGCGGTCCCCTCGTCGGCAGTGGTCCCCTCGTTGGCTACCGCCCCGCCATCGGCTGCGGCGTCCTCCCTGCCAGCGGCCCTCTCGTCGACTGCGGCCCTCTCATCGGGTACGTCTGATGAGGGGTTCAGCTGCTCGTCGGCGGGGCGATCCATGGCCTCGACGATACCCGGGAGCGGAGCTCGCCCCGGTCCGCTCTTCATCCCCGCAATGACCCGGTCGCCCGGCATCTGCGCAGGTCAGCGGCTCAACCCCGGTCAGCGGCCAGCTCATCGAGGACGGCCTTGAGGACCACCGCGTTGTTGTGCTCGCGGTCCTTGGCGTCGTATAGGAGGTCGACGTCGTCCTGGTCGGCCAGCTCGTCGAGGAGGTCACGGGCGGCGCCAGAAGCCTCGAGCTCCTGGCGGTAGCGCTCGACGAAGGCGTCGAACTTGGCGGGGTCGTGGCCGAACCACTTGCGCAGCTCGGTGCTCGGGGCGACCTCTTTGGGATGGGCGTCGAGGGCGGCGCGAACCTTGCTGATGCCGCGCGGCCAGAGCCGGTCGACGAGCACCCGGTAGCCGCCCACCTCGGGCGGCTCGCCGTCCTTGCCGGCAAGATCGTCTCGAATGTTGAGGACTGTGAAGGTGGTCATGACCCCACCTTTCCACGCGACGGTGAGGAGGGGTCGATCTCCTCCCTGGCCTGCTCGAAGGCGAGGATCGCCCGGTCGATCTGGGTGCGGTCGAGGGCGGCCGACATCTGGGTGCGGATCCGCGCCCTGCCCCGCGGCACCACGGGGTAGGAGAAGGCGCGCACATAGACCCCGCGGGCCAGCATCGCGTCGGCCATCCGCGCCGCGGCGACGGCATCGCCGATCATCACCGGGCAGATCGGGTGGTCGGACGCCGGGATGTCGAATCCGCGCCGGGTCATCTGCGAGCGGAAGTACCGGGTGTTCTCGCGCAGCCGCTCGAGCAGTTCGGGCGAGCGGCGCAGCAGGTCGAGGGTGGCCAGGGTGGCGGCCGCGATCGAAGGCGCCAGGGAGTTGGAGAAGAGGTAGGGCCGCGACGTCTGCCGCAGGGTCTCCACCACCTCCCGGTAGGAGCAGGTGTAGCCGCCGGAGGCTCCGCCCAGGGCCTTGCCGAGAGTTCCGGTGAGGATGTCGACCCGGTCGCGCACTCCCCAGTGCTCCGGCGTCCCGGCTCCGGTGGCCCCGACCAGTCCGACCGCGTGGGAGTCGTCGACCATCACCATCGCGCCGTACCTGTCGGCGAGGTCGCAGATCTGCGGCAGCGGGGAGACGAAGCCGTCCATCGAGAAGACGCCGTCGGTGGCGATCACCACTCGTCGCGCCCCGGCGGCGTCGCGCAGCTGATCCTCCAGATCGGCCATGTCCTGGTTGCGGTAGCGCAGCCGACGGGCCCGGGAGAGCCGGACCCCGTCGATGATCGAGGCGTGGTTGAGCTCATCGGAGATGATGACGTCGTCGGCCCCGAACAGCGGTTCGAAGAGCCCGCCGTTGGCGTCGAAGCAGGACGAGTAGAGGATGGTGTCCCAGGACTGCGGGTCGTCGGGATGGAGGAACTCGGTGATCGCCTGTTCCAGCTGCTGGTGCAGGGTCTGGGTGCCGCAGATGAACCGCACCGAGGCCATCCCGAATCCCCAGGTGTCCAGGGCCTTCGCGGCCGCTGCGATGAGGGTCGGCGAGTCCGCCAGGCCGAGGTAGTTGTTGGCGCACAGGTTGATCACCCGGCGACCGTCGGCCACCGTGATCGACGCCGACTGGGGGCTGGTCAGTGCGGCCTCGGTCTTGAACAGGCCCTCCTTCCTGAGGACGTCGAGTTGGCCGGTCAGTTGGTCCCTGACTTTTCCGTACACGGGGCACCTTCTCCCAATCTCTCGGCCGGCAGTCTCCTGTCGGCTCCTTCCCGGCGACCGACCGCTCAGTCGAGCGCCTCCCAGTTCATGACGACCTTCCCCGACCGGCCGTTACCGGCGATGTCGAAGGCCCGGCGGTACTCGGTGACCGGGACCCGGTCGGTGATCACCCCAGAGATGTCCAGCCCGGAGCGCAGCAGTGAGGCCATCGCGTACCAGGTCTCGAAGATCTGCCGGCCGGTGACTCCCTGCAGGGTGAGCATCGAGAAGATCACCTTCTCGATGTCCACCTCGGTGGGTGCGGTGGGGGTGCCGAGCAGGGCGATCCGCCCGCCGTGGGCCATGTTGGCGATCATCGCGGTGAGGGAGGAGGCCGATCCCGACATCTCCAGTCCGATGTCGAACCCCTCCCTCATGTCGAACCGGTCCCACACCCCTGCCAGCGGTTCGCGGGAGACGTCGACGGTGTTGGCCAGGCCCAGGGCTCGGGCCAGGGCGAGCCTCTGCGGGGAGACGTCGGCGACGACGACGTTGCGGGCCCCCTGGAACTGGGCCACCAGGGCGGCCATGATGCCGATCGGGCCGGCCCCGGAGACCAGCACGTCCTCGGCCAGGCAGGGGAACTGGAGGGCGGTGTGCACCGCATTGCCGAAGGGGTCGAAGATGGCGGCGACGTCGGGGTCCAGACCGGGGATGTGGTGCACCCAGACGTTGGCCGCCGGCATCGCGAAATACTGGCAGTAGGCGCCGTCGACGGCGTAGCCGATGCCCTTCGTGTTGCGGCACAGGTGGCGCTTGCCGGCCAGGCAGGCCCGGCAGCGTCCGCAGACGTAGTGACCCTCACCGGAGACGAACTGGCCCACCTCCAGGTCGTCGACCTCCGAGCCCAGCTCGACGATCCGCCCGCAGAACTCGTGGCCGACGATCCTGGGCGCCTCGACATTGCGCTGGGCCCAGCCGTCCCACCGGTCGATGTGGACGTCGGTGCCGCAGATGCCGGTGCGCATCACCTCGACGATCACCTGGTTGGGCCCGGCGACCGGGTCGGGGACGTCGATGAGGTCCAGCCCCGGGGCGGGGCGGGTCTTCACCAGAGCCTTCATCAGTACCTCCATGTACCTGTCAGGCGACAAGAAGTCGTCGACCACAAGGGCCGACAGCCACGGCGGCCCCGTACGGCACACACTATGCCGTCGGAGCCGCCGCTGCAGCGACGCGGCCGGGTCTCAGCCCTTGAGGCCCGAGGTCGCCAGTCCCTCGATGACCCTCTTCTGCATGGAGAAGAAGAGAATGAAGATGGGCGCCATCGCCATCGTCGAGGCCGCCATCATGAGGGCGTAGTCGGTGGAATGCTGGCCGGCCAGGGTGGCGATGCCGACGCTCAGCGGCATCGACTCCTCACGGGTGGTGACGATCAGCGGCCACAGCAGGTCGTTCCAGGACCACAGCACGGTGGTGATCATCACCGCGAAGAGGCTCGGGTTGACCAACGGGAACATCACCCTCCAGAAGGTCTGCCACGGGTTGCAGCCGTCCAGCCGGGCGGCCTCCTCCAGTTCCATGGGCAGGCTCATGAAGGCCTGCCTCATGAGGAAGACGCCGAAGGCCGAGAAGAACCCGGGCAGCACGATGCCCCACGGCGTCTCCAGCAGGCCCAGATTCTGAACCACCTGGTACTGGCCGATGAGGTAGGACTGGCCGGGCACCATGAGGATGGCCAGCAGCAGACCGAAGAGCAGACCGCGACCCTTGAACCGCATCCGGGCGAAGGCGTAGCCGGCCATCGAGCACAGCAGCAGCTGGACGACAGTCCTCAGCACGGTGATCTCGATCGACACCCAGAACTGGTGCAGGAAGGGCAGCTTCGCGAAGACGTCGGAGTAGTTGCTCCACTTCCAGTGCTCCGGGATGAATTTCGGCGGCACCGCCTGGATCTGCGCATTCGTCGAGAGCGACATGAGGATCTGGTAGACGAACGGAAAGACCATCACGATCCCGCCGAGGATCAGCAGGATGTGGACCGGCAGGTAGCGCTTCTGGGAGACGTGCCCCTGCTTCTTCGCCATCCGGGCGATCTCTTCGCGGCTGTACTCGCCGGTGACGTCGGTGCTCACCAGTGGCGTGCTCACACCGGAGGCCGAGGCGCCCGGGGTCTGGATCATCGAGTCAGACATAGTTCACCCACTTCTTCTGGCCGATGAACTGGATCACCGTGACGATCGCCACGAAGAGCAGGATGACGATCGCGGTGGCGGCGCCGGCCCCCTGATTGCTGTCGACGAAGGCCTGCCGGTAGAACAGCGAGACCAGGGAACGGGTCTTCGGTTCGGCCGGGTTGCCTCTCCCGATCATCGCGAAGAGCGCGTCGAAGAGCTGGAAACCGCCGATCGTCGTGGTGATGGACAGGAAGAAGATCGACGGGGTGAGCAGCGGCACGGTCACCCAGCGGAACTGCTTGACGCCGGTGGCCCCGTCGATCGAAGCGGCCTCGTAGAGCTCTCTGGGAATGCCCTTGAGACCGCTGGACAGGATGATGACGTTGAACCCGATCGAGCACCACAGGCCGAAGACCGAGACGGCCACGATCGCGAATCCGGGGGTGACGATCCAGTACGGCGGGTCGTCGACGCCGACGACTCTCAGGAACTGGTTGATGAGTCCGAAGTTGCCGTTGTAGAGCACCTTCCACACCTGGGCCACGGCCATCGGCATGGCCAGGTAGGGCAGGAAGTAGATCATCCGGTACACGCTCTTGCCGCGCAGCCCGGGCAGCTCCACCATCGAGGCGATGGCCACCGACAGCGGCACCCCGATGAGCAGGATCAGCGTGTACAGCAGGGTGTTGCCGATCGCCGAGCCGATCTCGGGCTCGGCGAACAGGGACTTGTAGTTGTCAAGGCCGACGAACTGGGGGTCGCCGCCGAAGGCGTTGGTCTGTTGGAAGGACGTGATGATGTTCTTCACGATGGGCCAGTAGTAGAAGACCGCGACGCCCAGCATGAGCAGGCCGATGAAGGCGACGGGCCAGGCTCCGACGCTTGTGGGAGAGCCCCGGCGGCGCCGGCCCTTCGGGCTGGCGGAGCCGGGGCGCGGGGCGGTGGCGCCCCGCGCACCAGCTTCGGACATCACTTCTCCTTGGCCAGCTCAGCGTTCATGAAGTCGGCCATCTGCTTGGCCGCGGCCTTGACGGTCGTCGAGCCGTCGAAGGCCGGCACCAGGATGTCGGCCTCCTTGTTGGCCCAGACGTCGGTGTTCTTGCTCACCGGGTAGGTGACCGCGTAGTCATTGGCGGCGTCGATGAACAGCTGCATGTTCAACTTCGGGAAGGCCTTCACCCAGGCGTCCTGGGTGTCATTGAAGGCCGGGATGGCGGTGCCGTTCTTGGCCTCCACCTCATGGGCCTCCTTGGAGCTCATGTGGGCGGCCAGCGCGATGGCTGCGGCCTTGTTCTTCGACTTCTGGGAGACGGCCCACGCCAGGCCGTGAATGATGGTGCCCTTCTTCTCCTTCTTGGGCAGGTCGATGACCCCGAACTTGTCCTCCTTGCCCTTGAGGTCGGCGGCCAGCTGAGAGGCCATCCAGTCCCCGGACCAGAACATGGCGGATTTGCCGTTCTCGAACATGACGTCGGGCTTGGTGTCGGTGACGATCTTGGCGGAGGCCACCGAGCCGTCCTTGATCCAGTCGGCCCAACACTGCAGACCCTCGATGGACTTCGGGTCGTCGTAGCCGGACTTGCCGTCCTTGATGACGTAGCCGCCGGCCTGGGCGATCGTGTTGTAGTAGGTGCCCTGTCCGTCGCCGTTGATGGTGGTGGCGCAGCCGTAGATGCCCTTCGACTTGCCCCAGTCGGAGATCTTCTTGGCCTTGTCGTGGAAGTCGTCCCAGGTCCAGTCGGCCTTGGGCTCCTCCACCCCCGCCTGCTTGAACAGGTCCTTGTTGTAGAAGACGCCGATGGTGTCGTAGTCCTTCGGGACGCCGTAGTGCTTGCCGTCGTAGGTGTAGAGCGTCACCAGGGCGTCGGGGTAGTTCTTCCAGTCGACGCCCTGGGAGGTGATCGAGTCGAGCGGCTCGAGCATGTTGTTGGAGGCGTAGAGCTGGATGTTCGGGCCGTTCATCCACATGACGTCGGGCAGTTCCCCGCCCTGCGCCTGGGTCTTCATCTTGGTCCAGTAGTCCGCGTAGGCCGTCAGATTCGTCCGGATCTTGATCTTCGGGTACTTCGCGTTGAAGCTCTTGATGTTGGCCTGGACGGTCGGGGTCTGGTTCTTGTCCCAGTACGCCAGGGTCAGGGTGGCGGAGGTGTTCGCGTCGATGGATGCGGCCGCCGAGGGCGACCCGCTCTCCTTCGACCCGCATCCGGCCACGGCCATTGCGGCGAGCGCTGCCGCTCCGGTGAGGAAACTACGCCTCTTCATGGTCTTCTCCTTGCTTTCCCGAGGTCACTTGACCTGATTGTTGAGGAAATACGTGACGATCTCGCCAGGGAGCGACGGGATCTGCCGCGGCGTCGAACCGTGCCGCAGCGAGTCTGTGGCCTGGATACCGGCCGCGACCGCATACCAGGCGCCCAGGGGGGAGGTGTCGGTGCGGGCGCCGCTGCGAACGAACCGGATGAACTCGGTGACGGTGAGCACGTCGGCGTCCCCGTGGCCGTTGGCGTCCCCGAGGATCGGGAACTGCTCGTCCCCCTCGGCGCTGTACTCGGTGCGGTGGTTCCACAGCCGGATGAGCCCGCCCTCGCCGTCACCGAAGTTCTCGATGCGGCCCTCGGTGCCGATGACGGTGTAGTTGCGCCAGTAGTCGGGGGTGTAGTGGCACTGCTCGTAGGAGGCGAAGACGCCGGACTCCATCCTCATAAGCATCATCGAGAGGTCCTCGACGTCGATGACCGGGTTGAGCCCCTTCTGGGTGAGCGGGGGCCAGTTGTCGTGGGAGAACCAGTCGACCATCAGGTCGTCGGTGTTGTCGCGGCGGTCGGAGACCTGGTTGTAGAGGGTCTGGCCGCCCATGGCCACGACGTCTGTGGTGTGGGAGTCGGCGAACCAGTGCATGACGTCGATGTCGTGGGCCGCCTTCTGGAGCAGGAGGCCGGTGCCGTGCTCGCGGGTGGCGTGCCAGTCCTTGAAGTAGTAGTCGCCGCCGTTGCCGACGAAGTGGCGGCACCAGATGGCCTTGACCTCGCCGATCCGCCCGGTGCGGATGAGGTCGCGCATCGAGCGAACGACGTTCATGTGGCGCATGTTGTGGCCGACGTAGAGCTTGGTGCCGGTTTCGTAGGCGGTGGTCAGGACGCGGGTGGCCGAGTCGAGGGTGATGGCCAGCGGCTTCTCCAGATAGACCGGGATGCCGGCCTCCAGCAGCGCGCAGGTGGCGTCGGCGTGAGTGTCGTCCGGAGAGGTGACGAAGGCGACGTCGACCCCGGCCTTGATGAGCCCGTCGACGTCGGGGCTGATGGAGATCTCGTCGGGGTCCTTCTTGAGCCGGGAGACGACCCGCTCGCGGGCCAGGTGGTGGGGCTCGGCGACGGCGGTGATCGCGCCGTTGTTCTCCTCGAGTTCGGAGTTCAGAGCGAGGCTGGCCCGGGCGCCGACCCCGACGACCCCCACTCTGAGGGTGTCGGTGCGAAGCTGCGAGGGGACGGTGGTCGTCATTGTGGAGTGAGGTCCTTTCTCAAGTTCTGCTGTGACGAGATCGAAATTCCGGAAAGGCACCGGCCGAGGGTCCGGAATGCCCAGGAGGGTGCCGGCGGCGGTGTGCAGGGCGACGGCCAGGGCACCCGAGACCGAGGCGGCCCAGCCGAGCCCGGAGACCTCCGCGGGAAGCGGCGGGGCGCCGACCGGGCGGTTGCTGATAAGCCGGGCGACGACACGGCGGATGGCCAGCAGGGAGGCCGGGGTCGGGCCCGTGATGACGATGAGGTCCGGATCGATGACGGCGGCCATCGAGCCGATGGCCACAGCCGCGCTCTCGACCCACTCGTCGGTGGGGCTGTCGAACTTGTCGAGGGGCTGGCCGAGGATGTCGCTCACCTCGCCGGCGTTCCACTGCCGGCCGTGGTGGACCCGCCCGCCCAGCACCAGGCCGGTGTTGAAGCCGCGGGTCATCTGCACCATGAGCAGGTCGGCGTCGGGGGCGATGGACCCGGCCTGGCGTCTGGCGGAGAACTCGCCGAGGGCCGCCATGTTGATGTCGTTGTCGACGGCGACGGGGACCCCCAGCCGAGAGGAGATCTCGGCGGCCAGCGGCAGGCCGTTCCACTGCGGGACGAGGTCGCTGCGCTGGATGACGCCGTCGCCGTCGATGACGCCGGTGGTGGAGATGGCAATCTGGCGCAGGGCGCCGTGACCGGGGGCCTGGCGGCCCGCCGCCTCGGCGATCATCTCGCTCACCTCCGCCAGCCGTGCCTCGCGCTGCTGGGAGTGGATCGCAACGGTCCGGGCGGACAGGATCCCGCCGTGGATGGAGGCGACGACCACCAGGGCCGAGCTCACCAGGACGTCGGCGGCGACGATGATGCCCGCCGCGGGCTCGATCTCCCAGCTGGCCGCGGGGCGTCCGACGGCGTTCCCGGCACCGCCCTGCGACTGGCGGACGACGCCGTGCGATTCGAGGGCGCCCAGCAGGGAGATGACGGTCGGGCGGGAGAAACCGGTCTTCGTGACGAGGTCCCGGACGGTGGCGGGGCTCGTGTGGCGCAGCGCCGCGAGGACGACGTCGGCCCTGGCGCGCTTGGCCTCCTGATCGCTGCTGACCATGGCCCCTCCCGGTGTCGAAGCTGAAACACGATGGTTACAAAAGCCCTTTTCGAAAGGGTCTTTCAAATGAACAGCTCCACTCTCAGCGCAGAGGGCGGCAGTTGTCAACAGGCTCGGCGGGATTCCCACCATCCGGTCACCGCGCAGGTCCGCCCGCACATCCCCCTCCCGCCCCCCGACCGCCCTCTCCCTCGGGGGTTTCTCCTCCCAACACGCCGTCCCCCAGCTCTGACGGGCGCTGGGACGGCGTGTTGGGATGCAGAATCCCCACCTCGCTCCGAACTTGAGTCCCGGGGGTCGCGACGGCTGAGGCCCGCCCCGCAGACCATGCCGCCCACGAACTTGAGTTCCGGGGGTCGCGACGGCTGAGGCCCGCCCCGCAGACCATGCCGCCCACGAACTTGAGTTCCGGGGGTCGCGAGGGCTGAGGCCAGCCCGGCCGACCTGAATCCCGCGAACTTGCGGCCAGGGGATGCAAGGGGGTTGCCCCCTGCCGATAATGAGTGCGTGGCTGTGAGTGTGTTCGACATCTTCAAGATCGGCATCGGGCCGTCGAGTTCCCACACGGTGGGACCCATGAGGGCGGCCCGGGTCTTTGCCGGCGATCTGGCATCGGATCCCCGGTACAGGGAGCTGACACGGGTACGGGCGCAGCTCTTCGGATCCCTGGGGTCGACCGGTCACGGGCACGGCTCGGAGGGGGCCGTGCTGCTGGGTCTGGAGGGCGAGGACCCGGCGACGGTGGACACCGACGCGATGCGCCCGCGTGAGGCGATGATCCGCACCTCGGGGCGGATCGCCCTCAATGCCGCACGGCCCGACGAGTCACTGGAGATCGGCTTCGACGCCGATGAGGATCTCGTTCTCTATCGCACCCGGTCGCTGCCCTTCCACCCGAACGGCATGATCTTCACGGCCTGGGCCGACGACGACGTGGTCGCCGAGCGGACCTTCTACTCGATCGGCGGAGGCTTCGTCGTCGAGCACGGCGATGACGGGCATCCCGCTGTGGTGCCGGACTCCACCCCGGTGCCCTTCCCGTTCCGCACCGGGGCGCAGCTGCTGGAGCACTGCGTCGACAACCGCATGAGCATTCCCGAGGTGACGATGGCCAATGAGGTCTCGTTGCGGTCCGAGGATCCGGGGCGGGCCGAGGAGCGGGTGCGCGAGGGGCTGCTGCACATCTGGGAGGTGATGCACGACTGCGTGGAGCGCGGCACCTCCAGGTCCGGGGTGCTTCCGGGCGGTCTGCACGTGCGACGACGGGCCATGAAGATGCGCCGCGATCTGGAGGCCCGGGAGCGGCGCGTACCCGGGTCTCCCGAGCCCTTCGGCGCGCTGGACTGGCTGACGGTGTGGGCGCTGGCGGTCAACGAGGAGAACGCGGCCGGCGGCAGGGTGGTGACCGCCCCGACCAACGGTGCGGCGGGAATCGTCCCGGCGGCCCTGCATCTGGTGGTCCGCTACCTGGTTGTCGATCGGGTGACCGACTCCGGGACGCCGGGGGTGGGGACCGAGGACGACGACGCCATCGTGGCGTTTCTTCTGGCCGCCGGTGCGATCGGGACGATCTTCCAGCAGTCGGCGTCGATCTCGGGAGCGGAGGTGGGCTGCCAGGGGGAGGTCGGAGTGGCCTGCTCGATCGCGGCGGCCGGTCTGACCCAGGTGCTGGGCGGCACCGTCCATCAGGTGTGCAATGCCGCCGAGATCGGGCTGGAGCACCATCTGGGGCTCACCTGCGACCCGGTGGGCGGACTGGTGCAGATCCCCTGCATCGAGCGGAACGCGGTGGGCGCCATCAAGGCCCTCACCGCGGCGCGGCTGGCCTGCGCCGGCGACGAGCAGCAGATCGTGAGTCTGGACCAGGTGATCCGGACCATGATGCAGACCGGTCGCGACATGAAGAGGAAGTACAAGGAGACCGCCCGCGGCGGCCTCGCGGTGAACATCGTCGAGTGCTAGCCGTCCGTCCCCAGCAGGAGCCGACCCTCTCCGCCCCGGTGCGCCGACGTCGTCCGCTCAGGGGGAACACTCGCCCGCTCGGACCTGGCGGGACTGCGGAGTAGCATCGCGTGGCCCCCGAACCCGCATTACCAGTGACACAGAACAGGACCTCGATGACAGAACTCCAGCGCGGCGATCAGACCAGGCCGTGGCCATCCCTGTGGGCGATGCTCATCGGCTTCTTCATGATCCTCATCGACACCACCATCGTGTCGGTCGCCAACCCCTCCATCCAGCGGGGACTGGAGACCTCCACCACCGGGGTGCTGTGGGTGACCAGCGCATATCTGCTGGCCTACGCCGTCCCGCTGCTGGTCACCGGTCGACTGGGCGACCGGTTCGGCCCCAAGAAGGTCTACCTGATCGGCCTGGTGATCTTCACCCTGGCCTCCCTGTGGTGCGGCCTGTCCAACCTTCTGCCGGGCAGCGGGATCACCAACCTCATCATCGCCCGGGCCGTCCAGGGCCTCGGCGCTGCCGTGATGGCTCCCCAGCCGATGGCCGTCCTCACCCGCACCTTCCCGCGGGAGAACCGCGGTGGCGCGATGGCCCTGTGGGGTGCCACCGCAGGGGTCGGCACCCTCATCGGACCGATCCTCGGCGGCGTCCTGGTCGACGCCCTCGGCTGGGAGTGGATCTTCTTCGTCAACGTGCCGATCGGCATCGTCGGACTGGTCCTGGTCACCCGGCTGGTACCGAACCTGGAGCTGCGCACCCACCAGTTCGACTGGCTGGGCGTCGCCATCTCGGGGACGGCCATGTTCCTGCTCGTCTTCAGCCTCCAGGAGGGCAACAGCTACCAGTGGAACGGTTGGGTGTGGGCCGGGATCATCGCCGGCGTCGTGGTGATGGGCCTGTTCGTGTGGTGGCAGGCCGTCAACCGCAATGAGCCGTTGCTGCCGCTCAATCTGTTCAGCGACCGCAACTTCTCCCTGGCGAATCTGGCGATCGCGGCCGTCGGTCTGGCGGTGACCTCGCTGTTCGTCCCCCTCATCTACTACTTCCAGCTCGTCCACGGCATGCGGCCGACCGAGTCGGCGCTGATGACCGCACCCTCCTCGATCCTGGGACTGGTCCTGGCCGCACCGGCCGGACGCCTCACCGACCGCGTCCACCCCGCTCTGCTCGCGGGGCCGGGCATGGCGCTGATGTCTGTGGGGATGTGGCTCTACGCGACGATCCTGTCGCCCACCGTCGGATGGGGCTGGCTTCTCCTGCCCTCGGCCGTGATGGGACTCGGCAGCGCCTTCGTGTGGGGTCCGATCTCGGCCACCGCGACCCGCAACCTGCCTCTTCACCTGGCCGGCGCGGGATCCGGGGTGTTCAACGCCACCCGGCAGCTGGGCTCGGTGATCGGGTCGGCCGCCGTGGCGGCGCTGATGACCAACCGGATCAGCACCCAGCTGTCGGCGGCGACCGGCGGTCGGGGCGGCCACGGCGCCGCCAGGATGGGTGACGCCGCCTCCCTGCCGGCCTTCCTGAAGGCTCCGTTCACCACCGCCATGGCACAGACCGTCGTCCTCCCGGCGATCGTCATGATGGTCGGAGTGATCGCCGCGGTGTTCTTCGCCAAGCCCGGATTCATGGACCCGGGGACGCGCCCGGCGGGTTCCGAGGACATCGACGCAGCCCTGTCCGACAAGGCCTGATCACGGCGCGGCGGACGCCGTCCGGGATTTCGGTGCCGGTCTGCCTCAATCTCCCCCGAGCAGCTATGCTCAGGACTGACCGGTGAGGTGCTGCGCCTGACCGGGCCCCGGCGGCCGCCTGGCCGCCAACTTCCACTACGGATCGTCGGGCACGTACCTGCCCGTGGAAAGGAACAGCCGACATGGCAACTGTTCAGTACAAGGAGGCGACCCGCGTCTACCCGGGCACGGATCGCGCGGCTGTCAGCAAGCTGAATCTCGATATCGGTGACGGCGAGTTCATGGTTCTCGTCGGACCGTCCGGCTGTGGCAAGTCCACCTCGCTGAGAATGCTGGCCGGCCTGGAAGAGGTCAACGCGGGAAGCATCTGGATCGGGGATCGGGATGTCACCGACCTCCCGCCGAAGGACCGTGACATCGCCATGGTCTTCCAGAACTACGCGCTGTACCCCCACATGACTGTCGCGGACAACATGGGCTTCGCGCTGAAGATGCAGAACGTGCCGAAGGCCGAGCGTCAGCAGCGGGTCCTCGAGGCCGCCAAGCTGCTGGGCCTGGAGGACTTCCTCAACCGCAAGCCGAAGGCCCTCTCCGGTGGCCAGCGGCAGCGTGTCGCGATGGGTCGCGCCATCGTGCGCAACCCTCAGGTCTTCCTGATGGATGAGCCGCTGTCCAACCTGGACGCCAAGCTGCGTGTCCAGACCCGTACACAGATCGCGGCCCTCCAGCAGCGTCTGGGAGTCACCACCGTCTACGTGACCCACGACCAGGTCGAGGCCATGACGATGGGCGACCGGGTCGCCGTGATGCGCGACGGCCTGCTGCAGCAGGTCGACACCCCGATCACCCTCTACGACGCCCCCGCGAACCTCTTCGTCGCCGGGTTCATCGGCTCTCCGGCCATGAACCTCATCGACGGCACCCGGGTCGACGGCGGCATCAAGGTCGGCGACTTCGTCGTGCCGGTGGCTCGTGAGGTGCTGGACAAGGCCCCGAACGAGACGAGCTTCACCCTCGGTATCCGCCCGGAGAACTTATCCCTGGCCGACGAGGGCATCCCGCTGGATGTCGCGGTGGTCGAGGAGCTCGGCTCCGACGCCTACCTCTACGGCTCGCTCACCGGCTCCGGCCGGGCGGCGAACCTCGAGGACGGCGAGGGTCACCAGATCGTGGCCCGGATCTCCTCGCGGCGTCCCCCGCAGCACGGCGCACAGGTCCGTCTGGGCGTCGACCCGACGACGGTGCACGTGTTCAGCAAGGAGTCCGGCGAGCGGATCTCCAACCCGGTGAGCTGAATGACGGCATGACCCAGAAGGTCTGACCGACTCCTGGAGACACGGCGGCGCCCCCGAACCTGTGGTTCGGGGGCGCCGCCGCGTGCTGTCCGCTCAGTGGTCGCCCGATGGTGCGGGTCGCACCGGTCCCAGCCGTGGCCGGCCACCACTGGCGCCGGACGGCCCGGACCGGTCAGGGCGTGCCGGGATCGGGACCTGTCGGGTCAGCTCACCGAGACGTGGACGTGGTCATAGTGGTTGGCGGTCGTCGAACCGCGGTCCGACATCGGACGCCAGCCCTCCGAGGAGCGCTGAACGTTCCAGATCTTCTGGCTCCAGATGATGTAGTGCACTCCCAGGCTGGAAGCATTGGCGCGGACGTAAGCGGCGATCTCGTCGCCCATCCCGCCGGAGACCATGATGTCGACCGCGTGGCCGGTGGCGTGATCCTGAGAACCGGCGGTCAGCAGACTGACCTGCGGGTATCGGGCCTTGACCGCCCTCATCACGGCGACCGTGTTGGCGGCCAGTCCCGAGGTGTCGCCGATGGAGACCTTCGACGCGCTCCGGGTCGGAGCCTTGGTCGTGGTCCTGGTCGCCGAAGGTGAGGTCGTCGCCTTCGTCCGGGACGTCGTCTTCGTGCGGGTCGGGTTGGCCGTCGCACTGGGCTTGGTCGTGGCGCGGGTCGGGCTGGCAGAGGCGGTGAGCCGTCCCATCTCGGTCGCCCGGGCCGACGTCGTGACCGGCGGGCGGGATGCGTCGGAGCGGCTGATGCCACCGGTGCGCGAACGCTCCCCCCTCGACGGGGTGGCCGAGGCGGTGGATCCCTCGGAGGCGGGCGTGGCCGTGGTGGTCCAGGCGGCGGGGGCCTCGGCCCGGTCGGCGACCCCCGATCCCCCGTTCGCCCCGGCGACCACCCCCGAGCCGATGACGGCCAGGGCGGCCACCGCGGTGACGCCGACCACCGCCCGTCGTCTCACCCGGGTGGCCAGTCGCGGCCGGGCGCGGCGCGGTGCGGCGTCGAGGGGTTCCAGCAGGCTGTCGTCGGAGGCCTCGGTGCCGAGATCGTGAGAGGCGCTCTCGTCGAGCGCTCGTCGGGGACCGGTTGGGGTCGACTTGGACATGAATCACCCTCCATGGCGGATGACGTGGGATGAAGGTCCCTGTCACTGTAACCGAAGCTGAATGAAAACGAAAGAAAAGCTGAGACTTTCACATAATTATGGATCTGGCGGTGTCCGGCAGAGTCTGGTGGTGTGCTGCTGCACCGCGGACCATCCACCCCGGTCGAGCCGGACGGCGGCCGCCCGGCCCTGGCACCGGGGCGACAGTCCCCGGACGAGGACGCCTCCCCCCGGCGACCGGACCGATACAGTCTCAGCGAGCGAACCGCTTCATCTGCGAGGAGAGTCTCATGAGTTCAGACGACCGGCATCTGGCCACCCCCCTGTCGGGGACCCCGGCACGGGAGGGGCTGTCGGAGCGGATGCGCGGGCTCACCGCCGGCATCGCCGCCCCCGAACTGCGCAGTGCGGTCGTCCCCCCGCTGTACCTGTCGACCAACTACGTCTTCTCCGGACTCGACGGGCGTCCCCAGTTCGACTACTCCCGTGGGCACAATCCCACCCGCGACCTGCTGGGCGAGGCGCTGGCCACCCTGGAGCACGCCTCGGGAGCCACCGTGACCTCCTCCGGAATGGCGGCGATCACCCTGCTGATCGAGACCACCGTGCCGGTCGGCGGCCATGTCATCGCCCCGCACGACTGCTACGGCGGCACCTGGCGGCTGCTGGACACCTGGTCGCAGACCGGCAGACTGACCGTCGACTGGGTCGACCAGACCGATCCGGACCATCTCACGCAGGCCCTCGGACAGTTCGACGGAGCCCCCGTGCACACCGACCTGGTGCTGGTGGAGACGCCGTCCAACCCGCTGCTGCGCATCACCGACATCGCCGAGGTCTCCCGCCTGGGACACGAGGCCGGCGCGGTGGTGGCGGTCGACAACACCTTCTGCTCCCCGCTGCTGCAGCGTCCCCTCACCCTGGGCGCCGACTACGTGGTGGCCTCCGACACGAAGTTCATCAACGGCCACTCCGATGTGGTCGGCGGCTCGGTGGCCTCGGCCACCACCGAGGGGGCCGAGAGGATCGCCTACCACGCCAATGTCATCGGCGTCACGGCATCCCCATTCGACTCCTGGCTGACTCTGCGCGGACTGCGGACCCTGGACGCCAGGCTGCGGGTGCACGCCGAGAACACCCGACGAATCGTCGACACCCTCACCTGCCACCCGGCGGTCACCGCGGTGCACTGGCCCGGCCTGGCCGACCACCCCGGCCACGATCTGGCCGCCCGGCAGCAGGACGGCCCCGGCTCCCTCCTCAGCTTCGAACTGGCCGGCGGGCTGGACGCCGTGCGCCGCTTCCTCGACGGCCTGCGCGGGTTCACCCTGGCGGAGTCCCTGGGCGGCGTCGAGTCCCTGGTCTGCCACCCGGCCACGATGACCCACGCCGCGATGAGCGAGAAGGCCAAGGCCGACGCCGGCGTCACCGAGTCGATGATCCGGATGAGCGTGGGCATCGAGCCCGCCGAGGACCTGGTCGCCTGCCTCACCGAGGCCCTGGGTCGCGCGGCGTCCTGACTCCTGCCGATGTCCTGACGGTTCCCGGCGTCCTGTCCCCTGCCGGACCGGGCCTCTCGGGCCGTGACCGGTCCCTCCCCGACGTCATGCGGCCCGCACCTGGTCCCTCCCGGCCCGGGCGTGTCGGACCGAACCGACTGAGCAGAAGGTGCCCGGCCGCGCAACCGGATGGCAGACTTGAGCCGTGACGCGATTCCTGTCGGCAAAACCTGATGCCCGGTTGCTCCCGCTGCCCTGGAGCACACCCCTGGCGAACTGGCCGACGGACCGCCTGGTCGCCCTGCCGCGAGGTATCTCGCGGCACGTGGTGCGATTCATCAAGGTGGGCAGCGACGTCTACGCCGCCAAGGAGGTCATCGAGCACCTGGCGATCCACGAGTACCGGTTGCTCACCGATCTCAAGCGGCTGGGCACCCCCTCGGTCGAACCGATCGGCGTGGTGACCGGCCGGGTGGACTCCTCAGGCGAGGCCCTCGACCCGATCCTCATCACCCGTCACCTCCAGTTCTCGCTGCCCTACCGGTCGCTGTTCCACACCGGGGTCCGCCAGGACACCGTGATGAGGCTGCTCGACGCCCTGGTCGTGCTGCTGGTGCGACTCCACCTGGTCGGCTTCCTCTGGGGAGACGTCTCGCTGTCGAATGTGCTCTTCCTGCGCGACGCCGACGCCTTCGCCGCCTATCTGGTCGACGCGGAGACCGGCGAGCTGCACGACCGACTCACCGACGGCCAGCGCGAGCACGACCTGCAGATCGCGCGCACCAACATGTTCGGCGAGTTCCTCGACCTGGAGGAGGGCGACATGCTCGACTCCTCGCTGGACCCGCTCAACCTCGTCACCACCATCGAGACCCGCTACCGCCAGCTGTGGAGCGAGCTCACCGGCGCCGAGGAGTACGCCGGCTCCGACATCTCCCAGGTCGAGTCGCGGGTGCGCCGGCTCAACGCCCTGGGATTCGACGTCGCCGAGCTGGACATCGAGACCTCCCCCGACGGCTCGACCCTGCGGATCCAGCCGAAGGTGGTCGACGCCGGCCACCACCAGCGGCGCCTGATGCGCCTCACCGGGCTGGACGTCGAGGAGAACCAGGCGCGGCGTCTGCTCAACGACCTGGACACCTTCCGCGCCCGCAAGGGGCTGCAGCACGTCGACGAGGCGGTGGTCGCCCACATGTGGCTCACCGAGTGCTTCGAGCCGGTGGTCGCCGAGATTCCCCCCGAGCTCAACCGCAAGCGCGAGCTCGCCCAGTTCTTCCACGAGGTGCTCGACTACCGCTGGTACCAGTCCCAGCGGGAGCACCGCGAGGTCTCCCATATCGAGGCCGCCAAGGGATACGTCCGCGACGTGCTGGCGAAACTGCCGGACGAGGCGATGAGCATCGAGTCGGTGGTGCCGGTGGCCGGGGAGAACGTCTCCGACCAGGCGGTGCACAAGATGGTCAACCCCTACGACCCGTCACTGGGGTACGTGGAGGACGAGGAGGAGGAGCCCCCTTACGATCCCTGGGAGGACGCCGAGGCCACCGAGGACACCGGCCCGGAGGTCCTGGACATGGCGGCGCTGCGCGCCAGGTCGAAGTCGAAGAAGTAGTCCCGCCGGGGTCGTTCCCCGCGAGGTTCAGTGCGCGGAATCGGCCGGACTCGACCCGGCTTGCGCGTCCTACGGGTCCTACACGTCCTGCTCGTCCACCTCGCCATCCGCGGCGTCGTCCGCGGCCTCAGCGCCCTCAGCAGAGCCGGCCTTGCCGGCGGCCTCCCCGGCGGACACGGTGCCGACGGTGAATCCCTGCCATCCGGCGGCCATCGTCAGGGATGCCGGGCCGGCGGCCTCGGGCCTGTCGTCATCATCGGCGCCCACCGGACGGGCCCCCGGGGTGACGGGACGGATCGGATCGCCCATCGCCGCCGCGAGAGCCTGGGCGATCGGGTTCGAGGAGGACTTGTGGGTGCGGATCTCGGCCATGCGACCATGGTACGAGACGGCGCCGGTACCCTGTTCCCGTGACCTTTCAGCTCTACAACACCGCTTCTCACCGAACCGAGACCTTCGTCCCGCTGGTTCCCGGCGAGGTGTCGATCTACCACTGCGGGATGACGGTGCAGGGCTCCCCCCATCTGGGCCACATCCGCAAGGAGGTCGTCTTCGACGTCCTGCGACGCTGGCTGGAGCACTCCGGCTACCGGGTCACGGTGGTCGCCAATGTCACCGACATCGACGACAAGATCCTCACCAAGTCCGCCCAGCAGGGTGTTCCGTGGTGGGCGCTGGCCTACCACTTCGAGACCGAGCTGCACGAGGCCTACCACGCCCTGGGGTGCCGCCCGCCGACCTACGAGCCGCGTGCCACCGGTCACATCCCCGAGATGATCGAGCTCATCAGCACCCTCATCGACGCCAGGCACGCTTACCCGGCCGATGACGGCTCGGGGGACGTCTACTTCGATGTGCGCTCCTGGCCGCGCTACGGGGAGCTGTCGGGGATCAAGGTCGACGAGATGGCCCCGGCCGAGGACTCCGACCCGCGCGGCAAGCGCGATCCCCGGGACTTCGCGCTGTGGAAGGGCCACAAGGACTCCGAGCCCCTCACCGCCTCCTGGCAGACGCCGTGGGGCCGGGGCCGACCGGGCTGGCACCTGGAGTGCTCGGCGATGGCCGGCAAGTACCTGGGCGACGCCTTCGACATCCACGGCGGCGGGATCGACCTGCGCTTCCCCCATCACGAGAACGAGCTGGCCCAGTCGGCCGCCGCCGGGCGTCCCTTCGCCCACTACTGGATGCACAACGCCTGGGTGACGATGGCCGGGGAGAAGATGAGCAAGTCCCTGGGCAACACCGCCCGGGTCACCGAGGTCACCCGTAACCACGACCCGCGCGCCGTCCGGTACTTCCTGCTCGCCCCGCACTACCGGTCGGCGATCGAGTTCTCCCCCTCCGACGAGCAGACCCAGGGATCCCTGGACGAGGCCACCAAGGCCATCGAGCGGATCGACGGATTCCTGCGCCGCGCCGACGAGCTGGCGGCCGACTTCCCGGCCGCGGTCTCCGACGCCCAGACCGACAGCGCCACCGACACCTCGGCGCCGATCCCCCAGGAGCAGCGGTTCGCCGCCGCGATGGACGACGACCTCGGCACCCCCGGTGCGGTCGCAGCCCTCTTCGAGGCGATCAGCGCCGGCAACCGGGCGATCGGCGCCGGCGATGCCGAACAGACCGCCGTGGTCGCCGCCGGCGTCCGGCGGATGCTCGACGTCCTCGGCCTGGACCCGGACTCCGCGGAGTGGGCCGGAGTCGGCCCCGGAGCCTCCCCCGACAAGCTCGAACCGGTCGTCGACGGGCTGGTCCAGGCGATGCTCAACCAGCGAGCCGAGGCTCGCGCCCGCAAGGACTGGGCGGCCGCTGACGCCATCCGCGACACCCTGTCCGATCTCGGGCTGACTGTCGAGGACACCCAGGCCGGCGCCCGCTGGTCCCTCTGAGCGCACTCGCCCCGGGGCTCACCCTGCGGGTGGGGCCCGCACCGCAGTCCATCTCTCTCGAACCATTTCTCACCATCCCGGACCGGCACCGACATCGCGTCATCCGCATTCCGGGACCCACAACTCAGGAGGCACCATGCCTGGAAACTCACAGCGGCGAGGCGCCGGCGGGAACAAGGCCGGCAAGTTCGCCGGCAAGGGCAGCGCGGCGGGATCGGGCGGCCGGGTGAGGCGCGGTCTGCGCGGCCGCGGCCCGACCCCCCGGGCGGAGGACCGGCCCTACCACAAGGCCTACAAGGACAAGCAGCAGCGGACCACCAAGCAGCAGGGCCGTCCCGGTGCTGGTGGGTCCCGCCCGGGGTCCGGATCGGGGCAGGGTTCCCGAGGAGCCGGCCCGGAGTGGGTGATCGGCCGCAACCCGGTGCTGGAGGCCCTGCACGCAGGACTTCCGGTGCGCACCGCCTACATCGCCGAGGGGGCCGAGCACGACTCCCGACTGCGCGAGATCCTGTCCTACGCCGCCGACCACAACATGCCGATGCTCCAGACCACCCGCGGTGAGCTGGACCGGATGACCGGCGGGGCGGTCCACCAGGGCGTGGCGATCAGGATGCCCGAGTACGAGTACGCCGCCGTCGACGACCTCATCGCCGCCGGCGCCGAGTCTTCCCACGGCGGCCTCATCGTGGCCCTGGACAAGGTCACCGATCCCCGCAATCTCGGCGCCGTGATCCGCTCGGCGGCCGCCTTCGGCGCCCAGGGGGTGCTCATCCCGTCCCGGCGCTCGGCCTCGATGACCGCGGCCGCCTGGAAGTCCTCGGCCGGGGCCGCCGCCCGGGTGCCGGTGGCGATGGCCTCCAACCTCAACCAGGCTCTCGCCAAGCTGGCCAAGACCGGCTACACCATCGTCGGACTGGCCGGTGAGGCCGATGCCGACATCGCCGACACACACGGCCTGGACGGCCCGCTGGTCCTGGTGATCGGTTCGGAGGGGGAGGGAATGTCCCGCCTCACCCGCGAGCACTGCGACCAGGTGGCATCCATCCCGATCACCGGAATCGAGTCCCTGAACGCCTCGGTGGCGGCCTCCATCGCGCTCTACGAGGTCGCTCGGGCCCGCGCCTGAGACTCCCGGTTGGTCGGCCCGTGCCGGGCCCTTCGGCGGCGCGGTTTCCAGTGCGTGCGGCGCGGTTTCCGGTGCGTGCGGCGCGGTTTCCGACGAGATCTGCCACCACAGGACCCAGCAGCCGCACTATCCAGTCGCCGCGCCCCACAGGGCAGAACTCAACCCCATACCGATCCAGGACCACACGAGATCTGCCACCACAGAGCCCAGCAGCTGCACTATCCAGTCGCCGAACCCGTGATGGCAGAACTCACCAGTACCCGAGCCATCCCCACACGGGTCTGACCCCGCGGCAGACCTATTCCCAGTGGCTCACCACCACCGAGGAGCAGCGCACCCGGTGGATGCCGGGGCGGAGGGAGATACTGGCCACCGATCCCGAGGTGGCCGATATCGAGAGCGTGGAGATCCCGATGGCCACCGAGCGCTGGATCACACGTGTGACCGGCGACCGGCGACCCCCCGGCCGCGGAGGAGGACGAGGATGAGCATCACCTCACCCGGAGGCCATCGCGAACTGAGTCGCGGACTGCTGATGCTGATGGCCACCGCCACCGGCCTGTGCGTGGGAGGCAACTACCTCAACCAGCCGTTGATCGATGAGATCTCACGCCACTTCGGCGTCACCGTCTCAACCGCCGCGTCCAGCGTCACCGTCGCCCAGTTCGGCTATGCGATCGGCCTGGTGCTCTTCGTGCCGCTGGGCGACATGGTCGACCGCCGAAAACTCGCGGCCGGCCTGATCCTGCTGTCGGCAGCAGGACAGCTGGTGGCCGCCTCCTCGACGACCTTCCCCGTCATGCTGATCGGGACCGGTGCCGCCTCCGTCTTCTCAGTCGCCGCCCAGGTGCTGGTGCCCTTCGCCTCCGAACTGGCCTCCCCCGGCCGGCGGGGGGCGGCGGTCGGCACCATGATGAGCGGGTTGCTGATCGGCATCCTGGTGGCCCGGGCGGTCTCTGGCGGGTTGAGTCTGGTGGGCGGCTGGAAGACCGCCTACTGGATTCTCGGCGGTCTGCTGATCGTGATCGCCGCTCTGCTGTGGCGCCGTCTGCCGACCGTTGCGGTCCCGGAGAGCTTCAGCCTGACCCGGGTGCCGGCGTCCATGATCGATGCCTGGCGCAGGCTCCCGAAGGTCCGCTCCCGGTCGGTGATGTCGGGGCTGCTGTTCGCCTCGGTCAGCGCATGCTTCGCGACGATGACCCCCCTGCTGGCCGGCCCGCCCCACCGTCTGGGACCGGCGATGATCGGCCTGGTCGGTCTGCTCGGGGTGGTCGGAGCCCTGGCCGCCGGCCCGATCGGACGACTTGCCGACCGCGGCCTGGGCACCCAGGTGGTCGCCCTGGGAACGGGACTGCTGCTGGTCGGCTGGGGCACCCTGTGGTTCGGGTCCTCCTCGGTGCTGATGTTCGGCATCGGCTTCATCCTCACCGACTGCGGACTCCAGGCCGCCCACATCATCAATCTGTCGGTGGTCTACGCCCAGGAGCCGGCCCTGCGCTCGCGTCTCAACTCGCTGTACATGACGACCTACTTCATCGGCGGATCGGTGGGCTCGGCGGTAGCGGTGTTCCTGTGGCCGCGGTTCGGCTGGCACGGGGTGGTGCTGGCGGCGGTCGGCTTCGTGGTGGCCGCCGGGCTGGTCCTGGTCGCCGAGACCGCGAGGGATCGACGCCGTCCATCTCACCGCGACCACCCGCAGCACGACCCGTACTAGATTGTGCTGCGGCCCCACGACAGGAGATTTCCGTGCCCGACTCGACCTACCCAGAGCCCGTGAGCATCAATGAGAAGGCCGCTCCGGCATACCGGACGCTGCTGGACATCATCAGTTCCGTCGAGCCCCGGATCGCCGAGGCCACCCGCGCGGAGCTGCACGATCAGCGTCACTCCCTCAAGTTGATCGCCTCCGAGAACTACGCCTCGTTGCCGGTGCTGGCCACCATGGGCACCTGGTTCTCCGACAAGTACGCCGAGGGCACCATCGGGCACCGCTTCTACGCCGGCTGCCAGAACGTCGACACCGTCGAGGCGGTCGCCGCCGAGCACGCCTGCGAGCTGTTCGGTGCCGACCACGCCTATGTCCAGCCGCACTCGGGCATCGACGCGAACCTCACCGCCTACTGGTCGATCCTGGCCCACCATGTGGAGATGCCGGCTCTGGCCGAGTTCGGTTCCAGGACCGTCAACGACCTGTCCCAGGAGGACTGGGACACCCTGCGTCACCGGTTCAACGACCAGCGCGCGATCGGGATGAGTCTGGACGCCGGCGGTCACCTCACCCACGGATTCCGTCCGAACATCTCGGGCAAGATGTTCAACCAGCGCTCCTACGGCACCGATCCGACCACCGGACTGCTCGACTACGCGAAGGTCCGCGAGCTGGCCCTGGAGTTCAAGCCGCTGATCATCGTGGCCGGCTACTCGGCCTACCCGCGCCGGGTGAACTTCGCGAAGATGCGCGAGATCGCCGACGAGATCGGCGCTGTGCTGATGGTCGACATGGCCCACTTCGCCGGGCTGGTGGCCGGCAAGGTGTTCACCGGCGACGAGGATCCGGTGCCCCACGCCCAGGTCGTCACCACGACCACCCACAAGTCGCTGCGCGGGCCGCGCGGCGGCATGGTGCTGGTCACCAAGGAGTACGCCGACGACGTCGACCGCGGCTGCCCGATGGTGCTCGGCGGTCCGCTGGGCCATGTGATGGCCGCCAAGGCGGTGGCCCTGGCCGAGGCCCGCACCCAGACCTTCCGCGACTACGCCCAGAAGGTCGCCGACAACGCCAAGGCGCTGGCCGAGGGGCTGATGAGCCGTGGCGTGAAGCTGGTCACCAATGGCACCGACAACCACATCAACCTGCTCGACGTCACCGCCAGCTTCGGGCTGACCGGACGTCAGGCGGAGTCGGCCCTGCTGGACTCCGGCATCGTCACCAACCGCAACTCGATCCCCGCCGATCCCAATGGCGCCTGGTACACCTCGGGCGTCCGGATCGGCACCCCGGCGCTGACCTCACGCGGTTTCGGAGCCGAGGAGTTCGACCGGGTCGCGGCCCTCATCGTGGAGGCTCTCAAGGCCACCACCCCCAGGACCGCCTCCTCCGGCAAGCCGGGCAAGGCCAAGTACGTGATGGCCGACGGCGTGGCCGACAGGGTGCATGCCGAGGCCGATGAGCTGGTGGGCAACTTCCCGCTGTACCCCGGCCTGGAGCTCTGAGTCCGGGCCCCGACGCGGGCCAGCACTCCGTCTCGTCCGGCCGCATCGGTTGTGGCTCGGCGATCCTTGGTGATCGCGGGCCACAACCGATCTTCATCTGACGAGTCCTGGGAACGACCTGCCTGGATCGGGGTTGCTCAACGCGCACCTGAGGATCCTGATGTCGCCTGCCTGAGACACGGCCTCAATCACCAGACTCACGTCATCGTAAATGTCAACAATTGCCCGATCGGTCAGATTTTCATCAGATCTATTGCGCTTCTCACTTGCCACCCATAAGCTCTTCAAAAGAAGATACCGCACGAATGGTACTACTTCCGACGAAAGAAGGACGGTTGTGAACTACAAGAAGCTTGCAGGACGCACCGTTGCGGCAGCGATCTTATTCTGTGGTGTGGCAATTCCTGCGCAAGCTGCCCCAGAAACCTCGTCTCAGACCGACTCCTCGACGTCCAATATAGAACCGCGAGATTCTGGTGTTGCGCAGCCCGATGTCGTCACGTTGGAGTGCTCTCCGTGGTGATGAACCTCGGAAGTCCGGCCACGATAAGGGCCCACCTGACAGTTTTCTCGCCAAAGAGACCCGTCCTCGCCTTGGATCAAGTGTTCTATCCGGTCATCGACAGTCTTGGCCTCCGTTCGCCGATTAATGAGGGGCCACCCCGCTGGAGCTATGCCGCAGCCAGTGCAACCAGCATGTCCGCAGACATGATCGCGCTGTCTTTTCGTGCCGATATTGCACCCACGACATGCATCACAGGACCAGGCGGACAGTTCATGTCGTGCATCGTCGAGACACTGAGGATGCTCGGTATCTCACATACTCAAAGTGTGAGAATCACCGGGGATTCCCAGTTGCTCGAGGCATGGATCGGCAACTCCGGGGACACATACTGGGGTCTTTATGAGCAGCGTGATCGATGGCTCGGATGGACCGGTGGAGAATCAACATGCACAGCGTGCATCGACTCACTTCAACCTGCCCTCATGAAGTCCCTGTCAGAGTTCTTCGTTGACGCTGATGGTTTCACCTGTCACGCACAGGACAGCGAGATTTGTGTCGACATCCCAGACGATCCGGTCGCGGTGGGATGGATATTTGATTCAATCGCCTGGATCACGAGAACTTCAGACTTCTCGGTATTCCTGAGCCCAGCGACCGCATCATGAGATCAGTCATCTGCCAGAGCGGGGATTCCGCTCTGGCAGATGACTGATCACGGGCCACCCGTATCATCGTCAAGGTGAGCACCTCCCGATCACGCAGCAGGAAGAGGGGCAGGGGACGCGCGCAGTCGCGGCGGAGAGACCGGCCCACCGTGTCGCCGGCCACCGCCGCCTCGACGACGCCGGCGCACGGATCGCACGTTCAGGACCATGGGCCGCGCGATCGCCAGAGCGCGTCCGAAGCTCGTCCGGGATCGCTGGGTACACGGCAGGCACTGACGCCGGATTCCTCCGCCCCGATACTTCCGGACACCGTCACCGGCGCTGGCGAGATCGGGATCGGACTCACCCTGGCCTTCACAGCGTTGACGGCGTCCAACCCGCCCACCGCTGCAATCGTGGTGGCCCTGGGGCTGGCCACCACCGTCGGGATGTGTCACAACTACCGGACCCGTCGTGAGATGACGCGCTCCGCAATCAGGACTGCCGTGGTGCTGGGAGCCGGGCTGGCCGGCGTGGTGGCGGTGGTGGCCACCTTGTCGATGGATCTACCGGTGGGTACTGCACCCCTCATCAGCCCCGTGGTGCTGGCGGTGGTCGCCTTCGGGACCCGCTGGCTGGCCGAGCGCTCGCCGGCCCTGACCCCCTGGCACCTGATCTGCTGGCTGCTGATGGTGGCCGGCTGTCTGACGTCCTTGCTGGTTCCGCCCTCTGGCGCCCTGCTGGTCTGCGGCGTCGTGTCGGGAGCGGCGCTGCTGGTGATGGGTGTGGTCGACAACCGACGCCTCTCCCGGGCGATCGGCGCCACACCGAAGGGCCCGAAACCACCGCCGAATCCGGTCTGGGAATGGGTGCGCGACAAGGTGAAGCGCTGAGCCGAGCCGGACCTCCGTCCCCTCCCCCTCCCCGCAGTCCGGCCCGATCCTCGCACGAGGCGCCCCTTCATCAACCAGGCGCCAGCTAGATGAGGCGCTTGGCGGACGAAGAGGCGCCTCGTCGCGATCAGCGCCACCGTGACCCACTCGGCCAACGCAACCCACTCGGACCACACGGCCCACTCGGCCAACACAGCCCACGCAACCCGGACGGCCCGGACAGGTCTACCTCTCCAGGAATCTCACCAACAGATCCAGCCGGTCGAAGAGGGTCGGCACCAGGATGTGCTCGCTCACCGCGTGGGCTCCCCCGCCCATCGGCCCGAACCCGTCGACCGCGGGGATGCCCAGCGGTCCCCCGACCAGGTTCGTGTCCCCGGCGCCGGCGGCCGGACGCCCCTCGATCGTCTGCCCCAGAGCCGCCCCGGCAGCTGCGATCTCGGCCAGCAGGGCCTGACCGGAGGCTTTCGGGGCCCAGGTCGGACGATGAGTGAGGATCTCGCTGTCAATCCGGGCGCCCTCGCGGACCGGCGTCAGGGAGGTCAACCGGTCCAGCACGTAGCTCTCGCTCTGCGACTCCAGGAACCTCAGCCCGATCTCGGCCTGGGCATGGCCGGGGATCACATTGGCCCGGGCGCCACCGGAGATGATCCCGACATTGCACAGCACCTCCTTGATCCGGCTGGCCTCGGCAATCACCGGGCGCACCCCGACGAGCTGGTCGACCAGCTCGTCGATCGCCGAGATCCCGGACTCGGGATCCAGGGCGGCGTGGGCCGCCCGTCCGGTGACCGAGACCCGCAGCCGGGTGGACCCGCGTCGTCCCACCTTGAGCGCGCCGTCGGGGTGGGGACACTCGAAGCCGATGGCGCCGACGACCCCCTCGGCGGCCTGTCGGCAGATGGCCGTGCCGGTCGGCGACCCGATCTCCTCATCGCAGGTGATCACCACGCGCACCGGACGGTGGGGCCGGGACCGCAGCTTCTCCAGGGCGGTGAGGATGATCACCAGACCCGACTTCATGTCGAGGGCACCGGGTCCGCGCAGCACATCGCCGTCGTGCACCCACGGCACCTGGTCGGTCAGGGCGCCGATCGGCCAGACGGTGTCGGAGTGTCCGACCAGCAGGACCGGGTCCCCCACCCCGTCGCCCGGATCGTCGACGATGAGGTGGATGCCCGAGGAGCTGTTGATGCGCTGCAGTTCCAGCCCGATCCTCTGGAACCAGGAGACCAGCAGATCGGTGACCTTCCGGTTCGCGTCGAGATCGCGGGAGGGGCTCTCGACCCTCACCAGTTTCTCGAGCCGCTCCAGCACCTGACGGGAGTCCGGTCGGGTCTGCCAGGAGGCTCTCGCGGTCGTCTCGGCACCACCCCGGGACGCCTCCGAGCCAGGGTGGGCCGTCCCGGCACCACCTCGGGACCCCTCCGAGCCGGGGTGTGTCGTCTCGGAAACGCCTTGGGCCGTCTCAGAACCACCGTCTGTCATCTGAGAACCTCTCTTCTCATACAGATCATAAGTTGACCGCTCCCGGCACCCTCGAGATGCCGGACATCTCATCGACACCCCTGGATGTCTTGGTGATACAGAGCATAGAGAGGCCATGTGACGGTGTGATGTCGGTAACACCGATGCAACATACGAATCGTATCTTTCTCGGTATGGAGGATCTGACAGAAGTCTCACCCGCACACCAGGACCCCACCCACCCGGTGAGGCTGTACATCGGCACGCTCACCGAGGCGGCCGAGTTCGGGGAGGCGACACGCCTCTACCGGCGAACCTTCAACTACGACCTGCCCCAACTCTCCCTCAACGCGAACCTGCTGAGCGCGCTCGGACGCCACGGCGGCTCCTCGGTCGGGGTGCGCCGCGACACACCGGACGGACCGCTGGTCGGCTTCGCCTACGGCTTCGCGGCCCTGGACCCGGAGACCCACAAGCTGTTCCACTACTCCCAGGCCGCCGTCGTCGACCCGAGCATGCAGGGCGAGGGGATCGGCCGGATCCTCAAGCTCCGCCAGGCCGAGGTGGCGAGGGACTGGGGAGCCACGCACATGCGCTGGGGGTACAACCCGCTGTTCGCCCGCAACGCCCACTTCAACCTCGACTCGCTGCGCGGGGTGGGCCGCGAGTTCGTCGTCGACTACTACGGCCGCCCGCACAGCGACCGGATGATCGTCGAGTGGAACCTGTCCGAGGACGCCGACCGCTACGCCGACGAGCACGCCCTGACCGTCCCCCCTGAGCTGGCCGAGGCCGAGCCCGCCGTCGCGGTCCCCGACCAGGACGGCATCTGGATCCCGATCCCCTCCGGGGTGGTCGCCGGGGACGACTCGGAGGAGGGCACCGAACCGGTGCGCGACAGGCTCCGTCAGACCCTCTCGGAGGTGATGGGATCGGGTATGGTCCTGGTCTCCTGCCGCCGGCTCGGGGACTCCCTGTCGGTCTACCGGGCCGTCGAGAGCCGCGGGGGCGCGCTGTGAGCCAGTCCGGCGAAGGGGGTCTCAGTACCGATTCCGGCCGGGGACCCTCCAGCCCCCGAGACCGGATGCTGAGGCTGCGCCCCAATGTCAGCGCCGAGGCCCTCCAGGCCCATCTGGTCGACGCCGAGCGGGCCTCTCTGGAGAGCACCTTCGCCACCCTGGCCGCCGACTCCAGCCTGTCGCGGGCCGCCGCGCTCATCCTGGCCTCGCGACGCAAGTACATCGCCGGGGCCGGGAAGTCGGCGGCCTACGCGGCCCTGCTCAACGCCGATCTGGCCGCCACCCTGCCCAATGTGATGCTCATCGGCGCCGGGCTGAGCGCCACCGATGTACTGAGCGACGTCCGCTCCTCCGACGTCTGCGTGGTCTTCAGCGTGCGCCGCTACCGCGCCGAGACGGTCCGCCTGGGTCGTCTCTTCGCGAGCTCCGGAGGCCATCTGGTGGTCGTCACCGACGATCCCCGGGCACCTCTGGCTAGCAGCGCCAGTGCCCTCATCCTGGTCGACACCGGATCGGCCTCCTACGCCGACTCCCCCACCGCGATGGCCGCCGTCTGCCATCTGCTGAGTTCCCTGGCCAGCGCCTCCGCGAAGGGGGCCAGACGCCGTCTGGCCAATCGCGACGTCGTCACCGCCGAGCTGGGCCTCTACTGGGACGAGAGCTCCGACAGCCTCGAACCCGACGCCGACGGCACGCCTCCGATCATCCATTCCCCCACCGAGGAGAGCGAGAGCATCTCATGAGAATCACCCGAGCACGACTCTTCGAGGTCCGGCTGCCGCTGGTCCACCGGTTCCGGACCAGCTCCCACGCCAAGTCCACCCTCGACCACATCCTCGTGGAGTTCACCGGCGCCGACGGCCAGGTCGGCTGGGGGGAGATCGCCTCCCCGGCCGGCCCCTTCTACTGCCCCGAGACCACCACGACGGCCTGGGACACCACCATCGCGTTCCTGCTGCCGACCGTGCTGGACGCCGACTGGGACCACCCCGAGCAGGTCGACGACCTGTGGCAGCGGGTCCGCGGCCACCGGTTCGCCAAGGCCGGGCTGGTCGGGGCGGCCTGGGACCTGTGGTGCCGGACCCATGAGGTCTCGCTGGCCGCCAGTCTGGGCGGCACCCGCACCAAGGTGCGCGCCGGCGTCTCACTGGGCATCGAGGCCACCATCGACGACCTGCTCGAGCAGGTCGAGCACCAGGTGGCGGCCGGCTACCACCGGGTCAAGCTCAAGATCTCCCACGGCTGGGACCTGGAACCCGTGCGGGCGGTGCGTTCGGCCTACCCCGACCTGGATCTCCACGTCGACGCCAACGGGGTCTACACCGACGACGACGAGACGATGGCCCACCTGGCCGAGCTGGACGCCTTCGGCCTGACCATGATCGAGCAGCCCTTCGCACCGCGCGACCTGCTGGGTCATGCCCGCCTCCAGCAGCGGATCGCCACCGACGTGTGCCTCGACGAGTCGGTCGAGGACCTCTTCGACCTGGAACTGATGATCTCCCTGAAGGCCGGCCGGGTGCTCAACATCAAGGTCTCCCGGATGGGCGGGCTCACCGTCGCCCGGGCCGCCCACGAGATGGCCCGCAACGCCGGGATCCCGGTGTGGTGCGGTGGGATGCACGAGTTCGGGATCGGGCGCGCGGCCAATGTCGCGATCTCCTCGCTGCCGGGATTCACCCTGCCCTCCGACGTCTCCGGGTCGGACAAGTACTACGCCCGCGACGTCATCATCCCGCCGGTGATCGCCGAGGACGGCTGGGTCCAGGTGCCCACCGCCCCCGGGCTGGGCCACCAGATCGACCTCGAGCAGATCACCTCGAACACCCTGCGGACCTTCGACAGCGCCCAGTCCTGAGATCCTGGCCAGCCCTGAGATCCTGGCCGGAATCGACCGGGATCGGCCGGCCAGACTCAGTCCGCGCTGTGGACCAGGGCGGTGGCGATCGCCGCCACCCCCTCGCCCCGGCCGGTCAGGCCGAGGTGATCGGTGGTGGTCGCCGAGACCGAGACCGGGGCGCCGACGGTTTCCGAGAGCACCTGCTGGGCCTCCAGACGCCGGGCCGCCATCCGCGGCCGGTTGCCGATCACCTGGACCGCGACATTGCCCACCCGCCATCCGGCCTCGGCGAGGATCCGCACCGTCTCGGCAAGCAGTGCGACGCCGGCGGCACCGGCCCACTCGGGACGGTCGGTGCCGAAGGTCGACCCGAGGTCGCCCAGACCGGCGGCCGACAGCAGGGCGTCGCAGATGGCGTGGGCGGCTACGTCACCGTCCGAGTGACCCGCCAGCCCGGCCGGTTCATCGGGGAAGGACAACCCGGCCAGGTGCATCCCCACGCCATCCACCAGCTGGTGGACGTCGGTGCCGATGCCGGTACGGATCTGCGGGATCATCCGCGACGCCGGTGGGAGGGCCGCGGGTCCATCCGGCTCAGCACCCGCCGGACCCGACGTCCGGAGTGGTGGCCCGCTCCCGCGGTGGCCTTGACCAGGGTCTCGGCGATGTCCAGATCCATCGGCTCGGTGATCTTCAGGGCCATCCGGGACCCCTCGATGAGACTCACCCGGTACCCGTACCGTTCGCAGCAGCTCACATCGTCGGTGACCTCGCCGCCCTCGGCGTGCAGCCTGCGGTGGCACTCGGTGATCACCTCGCGGTCGAATCCCTGCGGGGTCTGCACCGCACGCAGGGTGGACCGGTCGATCACCTCCGAGACGTCGCCGTCGATCTGGCGGATGGTGTCGACCACCGGCACCACCGGCGTCACCGCGACCGCCCCGTCCTCCAGTGCGGCGAGCACCTGCTTGACGACATAGGCGGGCACCAGGGGGCGCACGGCGTCATGGATGAGGACCTTCCGGGCCTTCGACAGCCGGGTGCTGGCATCGATGAGCTGGAGGCCGTTGTGCACCGACTCCTGGCGACTCGACCCGCCGGTCGCGAACCGCACCGGGATCGGCGAGGCCGCCAGGGCCAGCCGGAAGTGGTTGTGCATGCCGTCCTTGACGACCACCACCGCGTCAGTGCACCCGCCGGCGGCCATCGACTCCACGGCGACCGCCACCACGGCCTTGCCGGTGAGCTCCTGGACCTGTTTGGGCACCGGACCGCCGAATCTGGTGCCGAGGCCGGCGGCCATCACGAGCGCGACCACGGGTTCTGACATGATCGTGACTCTATCGTCGCGGCGGCTAGCCTGGCGGCGTGATCGACGACCCGGGGGAGACGCAGATGTCACCAGCCGTCACGGCTCCGTTCCTCATCATCAACGTGAAGGCCTACCTGTACGGCGATCAGGCCCTGAGGCTCGCTCGGATCGCCGACGGCCTGAGCCGCGATGCCGACGTCGACATCATGTTCGCCGTTCAGCACGCCGACATCCGGCTCATCGCCGAGCACACCGACAGGCTCATCGTCGTCGCACAGCACATGGACCCCATCGCACCCGGACGCGGGATGGGACACATCCTGCCCGAGTCACTCGCGGCGGCGGGGGCGCGCGCCGTGATTCTCAACCATGCCGAGCACCCGCTCACCGTCGCCGATCTGGACGCCGATCTGGTGCGCGCCCGCGAGGTCGGCCTCAGCACCGTTGTCTGCGCCGACTCCATCGCCCAGTGCCAGATGATCGCACGGCTGGGACCCGACGTCATGATCTGCGAACCCTCCTCGCAGATCGGCAAGGGCACGCTCACCACTGACGACTACATCCGGGACTCCACGACCGCCGTCAAGGAGGTCGATCCCTCCATCATGGTGCTCCAGGGAGCGGGCGTGTCCACCGGCGAGGACGTGGCCAGGGTGCTTGCGCTGGGAGCTGACGCCTCGGGCGGCACCAGCGGCATCGTGTGCGCCCCGGACTGGAGCGGCACCGTCTCGGAGATGCTGATTCCGCTGCGAGCCGAGAAGGATCGCAGAAGCCAGTCCGCGCCACCCTCAGGGCCTCCCCTGCAGCACCTCCGATAAGGGGCCTCCGACAGTGGCACGATGTGCGCGACGCTCCCGTCGGGCATCAAGGGACGTCGGAGACGCTGAGTGTCATGACCAGCAACGAGAACGGCTCCGGACCAGGGCGTGGCCGATGGATCTCCGCCCGGCAGCCCTGGTACCGCGGCACCTCTCTGCTCATACAGTGAGAGCCCGCAGACACATGACCGATGGCCGCGAAGGAATGCGATGGCGCGCAGAAGCAGGGACGAGCACCTCATCCAGGTGCTGCACGTCGCCGAGATGTACTACTTCGAGCAGATGACCCAGTCGGCGATCGCCGACCGGCTGTCGCTGAGTCGCTGGACGGTGGGACGGATGTTGGAGTCGGCCCGCGAGTCGGGCCTGGTGCACATCACCATCGACCATCCGCTGGCCCGCCACCACCGTCTGGAGGTGGAGCTCGCCAGCCGCTTCGGGCTGGCCAAGGCGGTCGTCGTCCCCACCCAGGCGCGCCCCGAGAGCACCCTGGACGTCATCGCCTCGGCCGCCGCCGACCGTCTCACCATGCTGCGTCCGGCCCCCTCCGTGATCGGGGTGAGCTGGGGCCGCACCCTCGCCCAGGTCGCCCGGCACCTGCACCCCGGATGGGCCCACGACATCACCGTCGTGCAGACCAATGGCGGGGTGGCGATCACCCGCAACGACCTGGTCGGGCGGTCGGTGGTGCGGATCGCCGAACTGGGACGGGGACGGGCGATCACCCTGCAGGCCCCCACCATCCTGGGGTCGGCCGAACTGTGCTCCATGCTGCGCGCCGACGCCGCGGTGGCGCGCACCCTGCAGATGGCCTCCCACGCGGACCTGCTGATCTACTCCCCCGGACCGCCCGACGCCGGTTCAGTGCTGGTCGGGTCGGGACACCTGAGCGCCGACGACATGACCAGACTGCGCGCTGCCGGCGGGCGGGCCGATGTGATGAGCCACGTGGTGGACTCCACGGGGGCCCCGGTCGACCCGGATCTGGACGCCCGCACCCTCTCGATGGATCTGGACGCCGTCCGCAGCGCCCCCCGGGTGATCGCGGTGGCCGCCGGGATGGAGAAGGCCGAGGCCACCGGGGCCGCCCTGGCCGGGGGCCTGTGCACCGAGGTGGTCACCGACTCCGAGGTCGCCGAGGCCATCCTGTCCTGATCCCCCGCCCCCTGGGGAGCGACCGCCACCTACTCCGGCCTGCCCACCGGGCTGGGCCTGATTCCCCGCCCCCGGGGAGCGACTCTGCGACCCCGCTCTCCCCGGCCACCCCGGAAAAGCTGCTCAGACCCCGCATTACCCAACAAATGACCTCTTGATCCCACATCTGTGCAGGACGCTGTCACAGCGGGACAGCGGGAAGGCCGCAGCATTAGCGTCGAACCATCGGTTCGACCCGGTCCGCCTCAGCATCGTCGCTGGCCGCGCCGAACAGCACCGGGCACCACCATCCCGGATCACATCACGGCGACGCACACCGGACGGCAGACCGTCCCCCAGCTGTGTGCGCCCTCAGGAGAAGGAGAATCATGGCGAAGATTGCAGTACTCGGCGCGGGGATCATGGCGACGGCCCTCACCTTCCCGGCCGCCGACAACGGCAACGTCATCAACCTCATCGGCACCCACCTCGATGACGAGATCATCGACTCCATCAAGGCCGACGGCACCCACCCGGTGCTCGGCCTCAAGGTCCCCGAGACCGTCAAGGCCTTCTACTTCACCGAGGCGGCCGAGGCCGTCAAGGACGCCGACATCATCATGAGCGGGGTCAACTCCTTCGGCGTCGAGTGGGCCGGCGAGCAGCTGGCCAAGCTGGCCCGTCCCGGCCAGATCATCCTGTCGATCACCAAGGGGATGCGCGCCGACGAGGACGGCACCCTCCACATCCTCCCCGACGTCCTCAAGGCCAAGATGGGTCCGCTGGCCGACCAGGTCGACTGGGCGGCCATCGTCGGCCCGTCCATCGCCGGCGAGCTCGCCGTCCACCACCTCACCTGCGTCACCTTCTGCGCCGAGAAGCAGGAGATCGCCGAGAAGCTGGCCGCGCTGTACCGCACCGACTACTACCACGTGTGGACCTCCACCGACTTCATCGGCAACGAGGTCGGCTCCTGCATGAAGAACATCTTCGCCTTCGGCGGCGGATTCGCCCCCGGCATGCTCAAGAAGATGGGCAAGGAGAACGACAAGTACGTCATGTACAACTACGCCGCCGCGCTGTTCGGCGAGGGCGCCCGCGAGCTCAAGCAGATGGTCGTGCTGATGGGCGGGGACCCGCTGGTCACCGAGAACCTCGGCGGCGTCGGCGACATGTTCGTCACCACGATGGGCGGGCGCAATGTGCGCGCCGGCACCTACGTCGGCGAGGGCGTGCCCTTCTCCGAGATCCGCAACGTCAAGATGAAGGGGGTCACCCTCGAGGGTGTCGCCGCCATCGGCGTGGTCGGCGAGGCCGTCGAGAAGCTGACCGACCGCGGCGTCATCTCCGCCGACGACTTCCCGCTGGTCCGCGCCCTCTACCGGATCGTCGCCCACGACGCCCCGCTGGATCTGCCGTGGAGCACCTTCTTCGGCGGGGAGCGCTGACCCTCCAACCCACCGGCCGGATCTCGCCAGGGGCGGCATGTCTCTGGTGAGATCGTCCGGTCCACAATAGGGTCTGCGAGGTGACCGCGACTCACGGTCGCCTCGGCCCCATCGGGCGACGCAGGTCCGCCTGCACATGAGTGCAGACTGGGTCAGGAAATATTCACAGGCGGCGATCCTCTCACCGAGAATTGCCACCGCCGGAGTCGGGGTGTGCTACGCATCCCGCATGCGTGAGGATGCCCCACCCGGAGCAGCCTTCACCGATCAAAGGAGACGGACAGAATGGTCAGCAAGAAGGTTCTGGTCTGCTGTGGCACCGGTATCGCCACATCAGTGCAAGTTGCCAACAAGCTTCAGCGCCTGCTGAAGGACCGCGGCATCAACGCGACGATGAAGGAGTGCAAGGCGGTGGAGGTTCCGGCCCAGACCGCAGCGTTCAAGCCCGACGCCATCGTCTCGACCACCGTCGTCAAGTCCCCCGCGGAGGGCATCAAGGTCTACCGCGGAGTCGCATTCCTCACCGGCGTCGGCGCCGACAAGCTCGCCGACGAGATCGCAGCAGATCTCAAGGGCTGAGTCCAGCCCACCGCAGCGGAGCCGCCACTAGCCCTGGCAGCACCACTGTCCACACATGAAAAAGGGTCCCCGGCCCTAGCCCGGCCGAGGACCCTCATGACAGAAGAAAGAACCTTCCATCATGGGAACAGTCACTACCGTCATCCAGTACATCTTGGGTCTGGGCGCCAGTGTGGTCCTACCGATCATTATATTCCTGCTCAGCCTGTTCTTCCGGATGAAGCCCGGCAAGGCCATCCGCGCAGCGCTGACGATCGGCATCGGATTCATCGGCATCAACCTCGTCATCGGCCTGCTCGGCAGCACGCTGGGGCCCGCCGCCCAGCGCATGATCGAGAACACCGGCCTCAACCTGCCGATCATCGACGCCGGCTGGCCGGTCGCCGCGGCGATCTCCTTCGGCACCGCGAAGGTGGTGCCGTGGATCTTCGTCCTCGGCATCGCCATCAACCTCGCCATGATCGGCCTGAGGTGGACCACCACCCTCAACGTCGACATGTGGAACTTCTGGCACTTCATCTTCTCGTCGGCCTTCGTCTACATCGCGACCGGCAACTTCTGGCTCGGCCTGGCGGTCGGCCTCATCACCCTGGTCATCGTCCTCAAGCTGGCCGACATCTGCGCGCCGATCATCCAGGACTACTACAAGATCCCCGGCGTCACGACGGCCCACACCGACACCGTCTCGTGGGCCCCGGTCGGCTGGTGCATCAACAAGGTCCTCGACCACGTCCCCGGCTTCCGACACAACAAGATGACCCCGGACTACGTCCAGGAGAAGTTCGGCTCGTGGGCCGAGCCGATGGTGATGGGCACCATCCTCGGTGGCGTCATCGGTCTGCTGGCCTACTTCCCCGACCTCACCGGGGGCGCCTGGGGCAGCGGCATCAAGGGGATCGTCACGGTGGCCATCTCGATGGGCGCCGTGATGCTCCTGCTGCCGCGCATGGTGGCCCTGCTGATGGAGGGACTCATCCCGCTGTCGGACTCCGCCCAGGAGTGGATCAAGGCCCGCTACCCCGACCGTGAGCTCAACATCGGGCTGGACGCCGCCATCCTGGTCGGCTACCCGGCCAACATGTCGGTGGCCATCATCCTGGTCCCGATCACCCTGGCCCTCGGCGTCCTGATGAGCTACGCCCACCTCAACCAGATGCTGCCCTTCACCGACCTCGCCGACACCCCGTTCTTCGCCGTCTGGGCGACGACATGGTGCCGGGGCAATATCGCCAGAGGCACCGTGATCGGCACCTTCTTCGTCGCCTGCATGCTCACCATCGGCACCTTCATGGCGCCGGCCACCACGATCCTCGCCCACCAGGCGAACTTCACCATCCCGCAGGGCGCCAGCCAGATCTCCTCGATCGACTCGGGGGCCCACCTGATCGCATACTTCTTCGCCTTCTTCTTCGTCTTCGGACAGGCGAAGGCCTACGGCACCGCGTTCATCGTCTTCAGCATCATCCTGCTCACCATCGCCGTGGTCTGCTACGTCGTCTTCTTCGCCCACGTGCTGCGCGGCGGCAAGCCGGGCATGGAGGACCGCGAGCGGTACATGACCAAGGAGGAGCTGCAGGCCGAGGCCGAGGCCGCCGAGGCGGGGTGGTGACCGATGGTTGAGTCCATGCTCGACATGACCCTGGGTCACTGGTGGCGGTCCGTGATCGCCTTCTACCTGGCCCACTTCACCTGGATCGTCGTTCCACTGGTGGCCTGGATGGCGGTCATCGTCATCGCTCACCGGGTCATCAAGGACGCCAAGCAGGCCATGCGGGCGACCCTCATCGCGATGCCCAACGGCCGGATCGCCCCGGAGAAGGTGCTGCGCAAGCGGTTGCTCCCGGTGATCCGCGAGCGGGCCGCCCAGCACCGCTGGATGCCCGCCGGTCCCGGAGGCATCTGGATCCGGCGCTGCCGCCCAGACGATGTGGTCGCCCAGATGACGAAACTGCCGAACTACCTCATCCGGTTCCGCGACCAGCAGTTCGGGACCTCGGCCGGGCGTCGTCGCCGGTCCCTGGCCCGCTGACGGCGTCTGTTGCGAACCGCGTGTTCTGCACCTCAACCCCAGCACTTCCAAGGAAACTGATCATCATGTCCGAAGCTCCCCGTTTCATCGTCGTCGATGCCGACACCGACTCCCAGAGCGAGCTGTACGCCACCGTCAACTCCCGGCTGCTCGAGGAGGAGGCGGTCCGCGACTCCTTCCTGGACGCCGTGAGCGCCCGCGAGAAGAAGTACCCGACCGGCCTCGACTTCGGCCACTGCCAGGTGGCCATCCCCCACATCGACCCCGAGCACGTCATCACCCCCGGGGTCCTGGTCTGCCGCAACGCCCAGCAGACGCCGTTCCGGGCGATGGACGATCCCGACCGGGAGCTGTCGGTGCGGCTGTCGATCTGGCCCCTGGTCACCGACCCGCACAACCAGATGGACATGCTCGGGGCCGTGATCTCGCTGCTCCAGGAGGACTCCTCCTGCCAGCGTCTGCTCACCGCCGACCCCACCGAGCTGCCCGAGATCCTGGCCGGCGTCCTGAAGGCCGTCGGCCAGCAGGAGTGAACGCCACAACACCGCTGGCATGAGCTCCCGGAACAGACAGGCCGAGGGCCCCACGGATGTCCGTGGGGCCCTCGGCCGTATCAGTTGTTCAGTACGAGTTCGTACCGGGAGCTGCCGCTCAGCTCAGGAGGCCAGAACCTCGTCGAGCATCTCCTCGGCCTTGCCCTCCTCGACCTTCTCGGCGAGCGCGAGCTCGGAGACGAGAATCTGACGAGCCTTGGAGAGCATCCGCTTCTCACCGGCAGACAGGCCGCGATCGCGCTCACGACGCCACAGGTCGCGAACCACCTCGGAGACCTTGATGATGTTGCCGCTGTGGAGCTTCTCGGTGTTGGCCTTGTACCGGCGGGACCAGTTGGTGGGCTCCTCGACCTGCGTCTTGCGCAGCACGTCGAAGACCTTCTCGAGGCCCTTCTCGTCCACGACGTCACGAACACCGACGAGATCCAGGTTGCACGCCGGCACCCTGACAACCAGGTCGTTCTGTCCGATGATCCTCAGAACGAGGTACAGCTTCTCCTCGCCCTTGATGGTCCGGGTCTCGAGATCCTCGATGACCGCCGCCCCGTGATTGGGATAAACAACCGTTTCGCCGACGTTAAAAGTCATGTACGCAACCCCTTTCAAGGGTCGATTCTACCATGAGAATGCCCTGAGAGGAAGATGTCGCACCTAGTCACCGGCGACTCCACCCTATACCGAGGAGTTGACTTCCGGCCAAATCTGTGGGTCGCGGCCTGTCGCGGACCGGTATTGCCGCGCTGACTAGGTGTGGGACGCCGCGTCCTTGACGGCGGCCCGCTGCTGGCGACCGGGCGCCGGGACGGGCGGGCGCCGACGGCGTTCGTGGTCGGAGACCGGCTCGTCGGGCGGTCCTCCGGCAGGCTGCGGGCCGGCACCTCGAGCGCGAGCAAACGCACCCCCGACCGGTCCCTGAATCCGATAGGCTCTGGCCGGGACATTGAGGACTCGACCAGCCAGGAGACGAGCATGATCAGCGCGAGCAGGTTCCGGAGCCGCACGGTTCTGCTGGTGACGGCCGGGGCCCTGCTGGCCACCACCGCGGTGGGGTGCAGCCAGGAGCCCAAGGTGATCCGCCCCTACACCCCGGCGGCCGGGGTGAGCGGCGCCAACGACACCGTCAAACTGCGCAACATCGTCCTGGTCGCCCAGGGTGGTCAGGCCCGGCTGTCCGGGATGGCGGTCGCCAGCGCCGACGACGCCATCACCGGGGTCACCGGCAACGCCCTCAAGCCGGACAACTCGGTCGCCGCGGCTCTGGCCCCCAGCACCACCCGGGTGCCCCTCACCCGGCAGACCTCCGTCAACCTCACCGACGCCGGGATCCAGGTCTCCTCCCCCAAGCTCACCGAGGGTCTGCTGGCCTCGGTCACCATCACCTTCAGCCAGGGCGAGCCGATCACCCTCCAGACGCCGGTGGTCTCGGCCTCCCACGCGGACTTCTCCCCCGCGGCGCCGACCCCCACCCACTCCTGAGCCGCGCCCCGCAGGACCTCGGCAGAGCTGGGAGTCCCGGGACCGGGAAGTCCTCAGAACTGGGCAGTCCTCAGTCGAACTTGTAGCCCAGTCCCCGCACCGTGATCACCCGCACCGGGTGGGACGGGTCAGCCTCGATCTTGCCGCGCAGCCGCTTGATGTGGACGTCGAGGGTCTTGGTGTCCCCGACGTAGTCGTTGCCCCAGACCAGGTCGATGAGCTGGCCGCGGGTCATCACCCTCCCCGCGTTGCGCAGCAGCACCTCCAGCACCTCGAACTCCTTGAGGGCTAGGGACACCTCGGCCCCGTCGACGGTCACCTCGTGGCGCTCCACGTCCATCCGCACGCCGCCCTCCTCGAGGATGTCGTCGACCGCCTCCTGGTCGTGGCCGCGTCTCAGCACCGCGCGGATCCGGGCCACCAGCTCGCGGTGGCTGAACGGCTTGGTGACGTAGTCGTCGGCCCCCAGCTCCAGGCCGACCACCTTGTCGATCTCGGAGTCGCGGGCGGTGACCATGATGATCCCGACATTGCCGCGGGCCCTCAGCTGGCGGCAGACATCGGTGCCGGGCATCCCCGGCATCATGAGGTCCAGCAGCACGATGTCGGCCCCCGCGGCGTCGTACTCGGCGAGCCCGGCCAGGCCGTCGGCGGCCTCCACCACCTCGAACCCCTCCTTGCGCAGCATGTAGGCAGTGGCGTCGCGGTAGGACTCCTCGTCCTCGATGATCAGCACTCGGGTCATGACGTCTCCTCGGAGGATGGGTGGTGCATCGGAAATCGAAGGGTGAAGGTGGAGCCCTGCCCGACCTTGCTCCAGACCGACACCGATCCGCCGTGCACGCGGGCGGTGTGCTTGACCAGGGACAGGCCCAGGCCGGTGCCGCCGCTGGCCCGGGAGCGCGCCTGGTCGACCCGGTAGAAGCGCTCGAAGATCCGCTTCTGGTCGTCCTGGCTGATCCCGATCCCGTTGTCGGTGACGGCGATCTCGACGACCCGCAGGTCGCCCTCCCGGCCCTCCCGGGTGATCACCGAGACCCGCGCCCGGGGTCCGGAGTAGGCGATCGCGTTCTGGACGAGGTTCGCCACCGCGTCGATGAGCGGGCCGGGATCGCCCATCACGGTGAGTCCGGGGGCGCAGCGCACCACCAGATTGATGTGCCGGGAACGGGCCAGCTCGTCCATCCGGTGGACGGCCTTGTGCACCACCTCGGAGACGTCGGTCGGCTCGGCGCGCAGCAGCGGCTGGTCGGACTGAAGTCGCGACAGGGCGATCACCTGGGTCACCAGGCTGGACAGCCGGACGGCCTCGGTGTGCAGCCGGGTGGCGAAGTGCCGCACCGCGTCAGGATCGTCGGCGGCGTCCTCCACCGCCTCGGCGAGGATCGAGACGGCGCCGATCGGCGTCTTCAACTCGTGGCTCACATTGGCCAGGAAGTCGTTGCGGGCCTGTTCGACGCGGATCATCGCGCTGCGGTCGTCGGCGAGCACCAAGGCGCTGCCGTGCTCATCCATCGGTGCCGCGCGGACCACCATGTGGAGCACCGGGACGCTCGGGTTGGGCCGCACGTCGAGATCCTGGACCTCGGTCTGCTCCTCGCGCCGGCAGCGGCGGACCATGTCGAGCAGTTCGGGGTCGACGATCCGGGAGCCCTCGA
Organism: Acidipropionibacterium jensenii DSM 20535; assembly: GCF_000425285.1. Classification (GTDB taxonomy): domain Bacteria; phylum Actinomycetota; class Actinomycetes; order Propionibacteriales; family Propionibacteriaceae; genus Acidipropionibacterium; species Acidipropionibacterium jensenii. The sequence continues at coordinate 46,586 of NZ_AUDD01000010.1, forward strand.
CCAGTCCGATGGAGATGGCCTGCTCGGTGGCGTAGAGCACCTCGTCATGGTCCCCGACGACGATGCCGGGTCCGTTGCGCAGATCGAGGGCGCTGATCAGGGTCGGGTCGACCTCCGGCTCCCAGGTGTCGGTGTCCAGGGTGTCGGGAGGGTTGCGTGCCGCGCTGACGGTGCGCTCGATGAGCCATGTCAGGGCCGCTCCGACCACCAGGCCGATCAGCCCTGCCAACCACCAGTTCACAGCCCAGATCATAGGAGTTGCACCGCCCCCGGGACGACCTGACGGCGTCCCCGCCGGGCATGTTCACCGAGGGTTCACGGACGGTTCGCCGCGATGACAGTCAGCGTCGGGGGCGCCCACTAGGCTGTCGACCAGCCGAGGACACCGCCCGGGGTGACTCCTGGCTGACAAGGAGGATCCATGCGCGAGAGCTACCACGACGAGCTGGCCGCCAACACCAATGACGTCGTCACCATGTCGGCCCTGGTGCGCACCGCCGTCGAGCGGGCCACCGCGGCCCTCATCGACGCCGACCTGGCCGTCGCCGAGGAGGTCATCAGCGCCGACTCGAAGCTCGATGCGCTCCACGACGAGATCGAGCAGCGCTCGTTCAATCTTCTGGCCCGCCAGGCCCCGGTCGCCGGGGAGCTGCGCACCGTCGTGGCCGTGCTGCGGATGTGCTACGAACTGTCGAGGATGGGTGATCTGGCCGTGCACGTCGCCGAGACCGCCCGGCACCGCTACCCCGACCACGCGGTCCCCGATCCGGTCGCCCAGCAGTTCACCAAGATGGCGACGATCGCCGACAAGATGATCGCCACTGCCGGCCAGACCCTGGTGGACCGCGACGTCGAGGACGCCAAGAAACTGGCCAGTCAGGACACCGCGATCGACGACATCCGCGCCGAGCAGTTCCGGATGCTGCTGAGCGACACCTGGCAGTACGGCGTCGAGGAGGCCGTCGACACGGCCCTGCTGGGGCGCTACTACGAGCGGATCGCCGACCACGCGGTGGCGATCGGCTCCCGGGTGATCTACATCGTCACCGGTGAGGCCCCCGAGGGCGAGGACTGGCCGAAGGCCTTCTGAGCAGGAACGCAGTCTTAACAGCAACGCAGTCTGAGCAGGAACGCAATGTGGTGCGGCCCGGGAACCGAGGTTCCCGGGCCGCACCACATTCTTGCCGGACCGTCCCGCCCCTGAGGCCGGGAGGGTCAGCGGTTCACTTCTTGGCGCCCTGGTTGGCGACAGCCTTCTGTCCGGCGGCGGCGGCCTCCGGGTCGAGGTAGCGGCCACCCTTGACCAGCGGCTTGAGGGAGTCGTCCAGCTCGTAGTAGAGCGGGATGCCGGTGGGGATGTTGAGCCCGGCGATGTCGTCGTCGCTGATCTCGTCGAGGTGCTTGACGAGGGCGCGCAGGGAGTTGCCGTGGGCGGCGACCAGGACGGTCTTGCCGGCCTTGAGGTCGGGGACGATGCCCGACTCCCAGTACGGCATCATCCGTGCCACGACGTCCTTGAGGCACTCGTGCAGCGGACGCTCGTCAGCCGGGATGTCGGCGTAGCGGGGATCGTTGAACTGGCTGAACTCGCCGTCCTTGTCGATCGCCGGCGGCGGGACGTCGTAGGAACGGCGCCATGCCATGAACTGGGTCTCGCCGTACTTCTCACGGATCTCGGACTTGTTGAGCCCCTGGAGGGAGCCGTAGTGGCGCTCGTTGAGCCGCCAGGAACGGCGCACCGGGATCCAGTGGCGGTCGCAGCCGTCCAGCGCCAGGTAGGCGGTGTGGATGGCTCGACGCAGCAGAGAGGTGTGGACGACGTCGGGCAGCAGGTTCTCGGACTTGAGGAGACCGGCGGCATTCGCCGCCTCCTTCTCGCCCTTCTCATTGAGGTCGACGTCAACCCAGCCGGTGAACAGGTTCTTCGAGTTCCACTCGCTCTCGCCGTGGCGGAGCAGAATCAGCTTGAAGGTCATGTTTCCACCATATCCGCCGCGTTCCCTCCAGACAGCCCCGGGACCGACCCGCGAACGCGGGTCGCAGCTGAGCTTCTGGCGACCGGGGGCGACCGGCGAGAGTGTCTGCAATGAGCTGGACTGAACTGGTCATGAGGCCGTGAACAGCGCTGATCCCTCATCGGGAGGATGCGCCGAAGACACACATATGCAGAATGTTGCGGACCGGACGCGCCATCGGCAGCGCCATCGGTTATCGTCGTGGTGTTGTCCTGCCCACCCGATCAAGGAAGAGCCCATATGTCCACTCGCACCACCACCATTGCCGCAGCCAGTGGCCTGCACGCGCGTCCCGCCGCCATGTTCGTCCAGGCGGCCTCCAAGTCGGGTCTGGCAGTGACCATCGGCCGGCCCGGCGAGACCCCGGTGGATGCCCGCAGCATCCTGTCGGTGATGGGCCTGGGCGCCAAGTTCGGCGAGACCGTCGAACTGTCCGCCGAGGGCGACAACGCCGACGAGGTCCTCGACACCCTGGTCGCCAACCTGCAGACCGATCCGGAGGCCTGAGTCAGATGCAGACCCTCACAGGGCTGGGTGTCTCGGCCGGCGTCGGCCAGGCACAGGCCCTTGTCGTCTCGCCCGCCCCGGGTCTTCCCGAGGTCGACCCGAAGGGTGAGGTCAAGGATGATCTGAAGAAGATCACCGTCGCCCTCAACAAGGTCGCCGACCGGCTCGACTACCGGGCCATGCACGCCGACTCCTCGGGTCTGGCGGTGCTCACCGCCACCGCCATGATGGCTCGCGATCCGGGACTGGTGGCCAAGGTGGAGGCCCACCTCCACACCGGCGCCGGCCCGGCCCGCGCGCTGTGGGACGCCTTCGACGAGTTCTGCGACCAGCTGGCGGCCGCCGGCGGTTACCTCGCCGAGCGGGTCACCGACCTCAAGGACGTCCGCTCCCGGGCCCTGGCGGTCCTGGAGGGGCTTCCCGAGCCTGGCGTCCCGACCCTGGACCGTCCGGCCATTCTGGTCGCCGAGGACCTGGCCCCGGCCGACACCGCCACCCTCAACCCCGAGCTGGTGAAGGGACTGATCACCGCCGCCGGCGGACCGACCTCCCACACCGCGATCCTGGCTGCCCAGATCGGCATCCCGGCCATCGTGCGCTGCCCGGAGGCCCGCTCCATCGTCACCGGGACGAACCTCGCCCTCGACGGAGTCACCGGTACCGTCCTCATCGATCCCGAGGACGCCGCGGTGATCAAGCTCACCGAGCGCGCCGACAAGCGCAAGCAGGTGCTCGAGTCCGCCCCCGAGGGCGAGTCGTGCACCTCCGACGGGCTGCGGGTGCTCACCCTGGCCAATATCGGCTCTCCCGCCGACGCCGTGACCGCCAAGAAGAAGGGGGCCGAGGGTGTCGGACTGTTCCGCACCGAGTTCCTCTTCCTCGAGCGTCAGGACGCACCCAGCAAGGCCGAGCAGGCCGACGTCTACGCCCAGGTGCTGAGCACCTTCGACGAGGACGCCAAGGTGGTCTTCCGCACCCTGGACGCCGGGGCGGACAAGCCCCTGGCCTTCGCCGATCTGGGCCCGGAGGACAACCCGGCCCTGGGACGTCGCGGTCTGCGGCTCTCCCAGGTGCGCACCGATCTGATGGACACCCAGCTGGCCGCGCTGGCCGAGGCGGCCCGCAAGACCGACCGGATGCCCTATGTGATGGCACCGATGGTGGCCACCCCCGCCGAGGCCAAGTGGTTCTCCTCGCGGGCCCGCAAGGCCGGCCTGAGCACCGTGGGTGTGATGGTCGAGGTGCCCGCGGCGGCGCTGCGCTCCTCGCAGGTGCTGGAGACGGTCGAGTTCGCCTCGATCGGCACCAACGACCTGACCCAGTACGCGATGGCCGCCGACCGTCTGCAGGGCGAGCTCTCCGAGCTCCTCACCCCCTGGCAGCCGGCCGTCATCCAGCTGGTCAAGGCCACCTGTGACGGTGCCGGGGACCGGCTGATCGGCGTCTGCGGCGAGGCCGCCGGCGATCCGCTGCTGGCCCTGGTGCTGGTCGGCGTCGGGATCCGTTCGCTGTCGATGGCTGCCGGGAAGATCCAGGCGGTCAAGGCGGCACTGGCGATGCACACCACCGCTCAGTGCGAGGTGATGGCCCAGGCCGCGCTGGCTGCGCCGTCCCCCGAGCTGGCCAAGGCTGCTGCTCTCAAGTTGGCTGATCCGAGCATGGAGGTGCTGGTCTCCTGAGTCCGGCTGCTGCCGGGTTCTGAGAACGCCCGCCGTTCGGCACACGATCCGCCCCGACACCGCTGGGTGTCGGGGCGGATCACTGTTCATGTGCCTTCACGGCGTCCTGCGCCGGTCTCTCGCCCGGAGTCCGGCCCGGATCCGTCGCCCGATCCCTGCGCTGTCCCAAGCCCTGTTCGCAACTACTTCCCGGCTCAAGATCAGACCCTCTCCGGAGCCGGCCCGAATCCAGTCCTGACCTTGGCCTCTCACCCGAGCCCAGGCCCTCTCCGGATCGATTCCCGGGATCCGTCCGGTGTGCTCCGATGCGCCCGTCCCCGGGGCGGCCCTGTCCACAGTCCGGATCTGGCACCGGGCCTCTGGCTGCGGGTAAGAATGTGGGCATGAGTACTGCACTTGTCACAGGAGCCAGTTCCGGAATCGGGGCGGCCACCGCCCGCGCCCTGGCGGCCGACGGATGGACGGTGATCTGCGCGGCCCGGCGCAACGACCGGATCGAAGCGCTGGCCCTGGAGATCGGAGGCCGGTCGGTGGTCTGCGACGTCACGTCCGAGGAGTCGGTCGCCGGTCTGATCGAGGCCGTCGGACCGGAGCTGGACCTGCTGGTCAACAATGCCGGTGGGGCGATCGGCCAGGAGCCCGTCGACCAGGCGGACCTGGACGCCTGGCAGACCATGTACCAGACCAACGTGCTGGGCACCGCCAGAGTCACCAAGGCGCTGCTGCCGGCCCTGGAGAAGGCCCGCGGAGAGATCGTCTTCATGACCTCCACCGCCGCCGATGCCGGATACGAGGGCGGTGCCGGCTACAACGCCGCCAAGGCCGGTGAGCGGATGATCGCCGAGGCGCTCAGGCTCGAGCTGTTCGACCGTGATGTGCGGATCGCCGAGATCTGCCCCGGGATGGTCCACACCGACGAGTTCTCCCTCAACCGGTTCCACGGTGACCAGTCGCGGGCGAACAATGTGTACGCCGGGGTGGCCGAGCCGCTCACCGCCGAGGACATCGCCGAGTGCGTCCGGTGGATCGCCGGGCTCCCCCACCACGTCAACATCGACCGGATCACGGTCCGTCCCCGCGCCCAGGCGTCCCAGTTCAAGGTCTTCCGCGAGACCAAGTAGGTCGCAGCCGATCACCTCCGGCCCAGGACAACCTCGGCTGACCGTCTGAAGGCCCAGGGGGAGCTTCCGCAGCCCGTCCCACCTATCCTCCACCAGTTCCCACCTGCGCCGCCGCCTCCGACGTCCTCCCACCTCCTCCGCCGCCTCCCTCTTCCTCTCTTCCGCCTCCCTCTTCCGCGTTGATCCAGTTACTCGGCGTTGATCCTCTTGCAAGAGGATCAACGCCGAGTAACTGGATCAACGCGACAAAATGGGCAGGGAGACAGGGTTTCTCGACGTCTGGAGCAGAAGAACTGGATCAACGCCGAGTAACTGGATCAACGCGACACGGCAGGCAGGGAGGGAGACGAGGGAACCTGGTGGGACGCCGACGACGTCACGGACGCCTGGGGATTTGGACAGACGCCGCACCCTGCCCACAGACGCCACGACGCCGCGCTCCCCGAAAGGAGCGCGGCGTCGTTGAATCCGCGTGAGAGACGGTTCCGGCCGACCACTAGAACCGGCCAGAATCCCCGTCCCAGACCTGGAGGGCCGAACCAGGGCGAGCCCTCAGACAACGGTCTGAAGACCCACCCGAGGCCGGACCCCACCAAATCAGAGGGCTGAACCTCAGCCCAGAGCCACCAGGCCCTGGCCACCCTGAACGGCGTCCCCGACGGCCACCAGGATCCCGGTGACCTTTCCGTCGGAGGGAGCGGCGATCTCGGTCTCCATCTTCATGGCCTCCAGCGTCAGCAGAACGTCGCCGGCCTTGACCGCGTCGCCCTCCTTGACGAGGATCTTGGCGACGGTTCCGGCCAGCGGGGCCGGAACCTCACCGGCACCGGCCTTCCCGGCGCCACCGCCACTGGCGGGAGCCAGTGCCGGGCCGCCCGCTCCGCCGCCGAACAGGATCGGCGGGATGGGCGAATTGTTGGACTTGTCGACATCAACGTCAACGTCGTACGCGACGCCGTTGACGGTCACCTTGAGCTTCATTGTCAGTCTCTCCGGGTCAACGAATGGAATGGTTCTGGAGCGTCCTGCGACCCTGACGGGTCCAGTTCTCACTCGGGGCGAAACGGATGGCCTGGACCTTTCCGTCGTCACCCAGGTAGGCCGCCACGGCCGCACTGATCGCAGTCACGACGTCCTCCGGGACGTCGGCGCTGACCGCCTTCAGGCGGCTCACGTCGGCCTCCAGAGCGGACAACCGCTTGGTGAGCGTCTCGATGACGCGATCCTTCTCGTTGTCAGTCATCAGTTTCTCCGATCAGCACGGCATGTTCCCGTGCTTCTTGGCCGGCCTGGACTGACGCTTGCTGGCGTAGGTCTCCAGGGCGGAAGTGATCTTGCGACGGGTGTCGGCCGGGTCGATGACGTCGTCAACCTGTCCGCGGCCGGCGGCCACGTACGGGGTGTTGAAGGCGTCCCGGTACTCCTCGATCTTCTCGGCGCGGGTGGCGGCCGGGTCGTCGGAGGCCTCGATCTCCCTGCGGAAGATCACGTTGGCGGCACCGTCGGCACCCATCACGGCGATCTCGGCGGTCGGCCATGCGTAGACGGCGTCGGCACCCAGGTCACGGTTGCACATGGCCAGGTAGGAGCCGCCGTAGGCCTTGCGGATCACCACGGTGATCTTCGGGACGGTGGCCTCGGAGTAGGCGTAGAGCATCTTCGCGCCGTGGCGGATGATGCCGCCGTACTCCTGCTGGACGCCGGGCAGGAAGCCGGGGACGTCCACCAGCTGGACCAGCGGGATGTTGAACGAGTCGCAGAAGTTGATGAACTCCGCGGCCTTGTCGGATGCGTCGATGTCGAGGCAGCCGGACATCACCTTGGGCTGGTTGGCCACGATGCCCACGGAACGACCGTTGATCCTGGCGAAGGCGGTGACGATGTTGGTCGCCCAGCCCGCCTTGACCTCCAGGTAGTCGCCCCAGTCGACGATCTTGGCGATGACATCGCGGATGTCATAGCCCTTCTTCCCGTCCAGCGGCACGATGTCGCGCAGCTCCGGAACCGGGGAGACGTCGTTGTTCGGGAACTCGATCGCCGCGTCCTGGGTGTTGTTCTGCGGCAGGAAGCTCAGCAGCTTCTTGGCGATCAGCATCGCGGCGTCGTCGTCCTCGGCCACGAAGTGAATGTTGCCGGAGGTCGACATATGGGCCTCGGCGCCACCCAGCTGGTCGGCGGTCACGTCCTCACCGGTCACCGACTTGATGACGGCAGGGCCCGTGATGAACATGTGGGCCTGCTTGGTCATGATGATGAAGTCGGTGAGGGCCGGGGAGTACGAGGCACCACCGGCGCACGGGCCGGCGATGATCGCGATCTGCGGAACCACACCGGACAGCTTGACGTTCGCGTAGAACATCTTGCCGTAACCGGACAGGGAGTCGATGCCCTCCTGGATTCGGGCGCCGCCCGAGTCGTAGCAGAACAGGAACGGGGTGCCGGTCAGCAGCGCCTGTTCCATGGTCTCGACGACCTTGGTCGACTGCGTCTCGCCCGCGGACCCGCCCATCACGGAGAAGTCCTGGGAGGCCACGTGGACCGGACGGCCGTTGATGGTGCCGCGACCGGTCACCACGCCGTCGGCCGGAACCACTGCCTTGTCCATCCCGAACAGCGTGGTGCGGTGCTGACGGAACGCGCCGACCTCGTCGAAGGAATGGGCGTCCAGCAGGGTGTCGATGCGCTCGCGGGCGGTCTTCTTGCCCTTGTCGCGCTGCTTCTGGAGGCGCTTCTCGCCGCCGCCGAGTTCAATCTTGTGACGCTCCTCGGCGAGCTGCTCGATCCGACCCTCCATGGTGTCGGCGAGCTTCACATGCTTCTTCTCAGCCATGATTGGCAATCATCCTCACGCAGGCTCGACGGTCACGTCGTGGCTGCGGCCACCGACCGTGACGCTGTAATTGACCGGGCCCTGGACCCCGGAAGGACCGGTGCCCTCGGCCTCGGCCTTCATCTGGGCCTCGGTCATCGCGACGCTCTTGGGGCCCTGCGGGCGCTCCTTGAAGAACTTCGGGGCGACTCCCGGGAACAGGGCATTGGTGAGGACGTCCTCATCGGTGCCGTCGAATCCCTCGAGCTCGGAGGACTGCTTGACCAGCTCGTCCCACTCGTTGTCGATGAGATCGGCCGGGCGGCAGTCGATCGGCTTCTTGCCGGTCTGCTTCTCGGCGCGCTTGATCAGCTCCGGGTTGAGGTCGCCGACGGGCTTGCCGTAGTAGCCGAGCATCAGGTCGGCGAACTCGGCGGTGAGGGTCTTGTAGTCGCCATTGCCCATCAGGACGTTGAACACCGCCTGGGTGCCGACGATCTGGGAGGACGGGGTGACCAGAGGCGGGTACCCGGCGTCCTTGCGGACCCTCGGGACCTCCCTCATGACCTCGTCGGTGCGGCCCGAGGCGCCCTGGGCGGCCAGCTGGGACTCCATGTTGGAGAGCATCCCGCCGGGGATCTGGGACTTGAAGATGTTGGTGTTGACCAGCGTCTTCGACTCGAACTTCTTGTACTTCGGGCGAACCTTCTTGAAGTGGTCGCGAATCTTGATGAGGCGGTCCATGTCCAGGCCGGTCTCGTAGCCGGTGCCCTCGAGCATCTCGACCAGCGACTCGGTCGGGTTGTGGCCGGGCCCCAGCGACATCGAGGAGATGGCGGTGTCGACGACGTCGACTCCGGCCTCGATGGCCTTCATCAGGGTGACCAGGGTGACGCCCGTGGTGGAGTGGCAGTGCAGGTTGATCTGCACGTCGGGGTGGTTCTCCTTGATGCCCTTGATGATGTCGTAGGCGGGCTGCGGCTTCAGCAGGGCGGCCATGTCCTTGAAGGCGATGGAGTCGGCACCCATGTCGATCAGCCGGTCGGCCTGCTTGATGAAGCTCTCCGGGGTGTGAATCGGGGAGGTGGTGTAGCAGATGGTGCCCTGGGCGTGCTTGCCGGTCTTCTTGACGGCCTGCATGGCGCGCTCGAGGTTGCGCGGATCGTTGAGAGCGTCGAACACGCGGAAGACGTCCATGCCGTTCTCGGCGGACTTCTCCACGAACTTGTCGACGACGTCGTCGGCGTAGTGCCGGTAGCCCAGCAGGTTCTGGCCACGCAGCAGCATCTGGAGACGGGTGTGAGGCATCAGCTTGCGGAATGTCCGCAGCCGCTCCCACGGGTCCTCATTGAGGAATCGGATACAGGAATCGAAGGTAGCTCCACCCCAACACTCTGCGGACCAGTAGCCAGCTGCGTCGATGTCGGCACAGGCACCGACCATGTCCTCCATGGCCATGCGGGTTGCAATCAGGCTCTGATGCGCGTCGCGGAGCGCGAGCTCGGTAACGCCAATCTTTCGCGGACTCATACCCCTTATCCTTGCACCCGCGACCGACACTCGCAGCGCAGGGGTCGTCCTTCAGAAGCTGAACATTGTTCAGTCTGCGGTGGGCCAGTTGCCGTCCGGTTCCAACTGTCCCTCCCACTGTTTGACGGCCGCGACCAGGGCGAACGACAGGCTCACCAGCAGCGCCCAGGAACCCCATTTGCCGACGTGGACCAGATGCCATCCGGATGCCTGGTCGGGGTACCGCCAGGCCCCCAGCAGGGTGGCCAGATTCTCGGCGACCCACAGCGCCGCGCCGATCAGCACGAAGGCCGCCCACAGCGGCATCCAGTACCAGCGCAGGCCGACCCGGAACCACACCCGGCTGCGCCACAGCACCGCCACGAAGGCCAGCGCCAGGATCACCCGCAGATCGGGCAGCCAGTGGTGGGTGAAGAAGTTCGCGTAGGAGCAGCCCGCCAGCACCACCATCGCGGCAGCCGGGTAGTGGGAGACCCGCAGGGCGAACCGCCGGAAGGCCTGACAGATGTAGGAGCCGACGCTGGCGTACATGAACCCGGAGAAGGCCGGCACCCCGGCGATCCTGAGCAGCCCGGGATCGGGGTATCCCCAGGACCCCATGTGGGTCTTGAAGATCTCCAGGCCCAGACCCAGCAGGTGGAAGCAGCAGATCACCGCCAGCTCGCGGCCGGTCTCCACGCGCATCGCCACCAGTACCAGCTGCACCACCAGGGCGTAGCCGAACAGGACGTCGTAGCGGGCCACCGGCGGATCCCACACCGACCACACCCCGATGGTGAGGGCCAGTCCGGCCACCAGGGCGATCGGGAAGACGCAGCACTGCACCTGGATGAGGGCGAACCGCCACAACTGGCCCCAGAACCCGGGCCGGACCGGACGCAGCAGTGGGGCCGGCCCGACCGGGCCGACCCCACTGCTGTTCATCTGTTCTCGAATCTGTTGTCGAGCCGATCCGGGGAGGATCAGGCGGTCATCGAGGTGCCCTTGGAGCCGAGCTCCTCGCAGGCCTCGACGATACGGGCGGACATCCCGGCCTCGGCCTTCTTGCCCCAGGCGCGGGGGTCGTAGTCCTTCTTGTTGCCGACCTCGCCGTCGATCTTGAGGACGCCGGCGTACTTGGTGAAGAAGTGGTCGGCGACCGGACGCGAGAACGCGTACTGGGTGTCGGTGTCGACATTCATCTTGATGACGCCGTAGGACACCGCGTCGGCGATCTCCTGGGGGGTCGAGCCGGATCCGCCGTGGAAGACGAGATCGAAGGGCTTGTCCTTGCCGTACTTGGCGCCGCAGGCGTCCTGGATCTCCTTGAGGATCTCCGGGCGCAGCTTGACGTGTCCGGGCTTGTAGGCGCCGTGCACGTTGCCGAAGGTCAGGGCCGTGGTGTAGCGGCCCTTCTCGCCGAGACCGAGCACCTCGAGGGTGCGCATCCCGTCGGCGACGGTGGTGTACAGCTTGTCGTTGATCTCACCGGTGACGCCGTCCTCCTCGCCACCGACAGCACCAACCTCGATCTCGAGGATGATGTGGGCCTTGGCGGCCTTGGTGAGAAGCTCGTCGGCGATCTGCAGATTCTCCTCGAGCTCAATGGCCGATCCGTCCCACATGTGGGAGTTGAAGATCGGGTCCAGGCCCTTGTCGACCCGCTCCTGGGAGAGGGCGATGAGGGGACGGACGTAGGAGTCCAGCTTCTCCTTCTGGCAGTGGTCGGTGTGCAGGCCCACGGTCACCGGGTAGTTCTTGGAGACGGTGCGGGCGTACTCGGCCAGCGCGACGGCGCCGGTGACCTTGTCCTTGATGGTCTGGCCGGAGGCGTACTCGGCGCCGCCGGTGGAAATCTGAATGATGCCGTCAGAGCCTGCGTCGGTGAAACCCTGCAGGGCGGCATTGACGGTCTGCGAGGAGGTGACGTTGATCGCCGGGTAGGCGAAGGCCTTGGCCTTGGCCCGGTCGATCATCTCTGCGTAGACCTCAGGTGTTGCGATGGGCATATGTGTGCCTTTCTGCTGATGTACTCGCGATGACGGCATCCATTCTCGCGCACTTTCGTCGCGAGCGCCGACCCGACCCGTGGGCAGCTGCGCGGAAACGGCCCGGAACGGCTCAGAAGGGACGGTCCAGACCGGTGACGTCGAGCCCGAGGCGGCCCCCCGACCATGCCCGGGCGGCCGAGTCGATGGCTCCGGGCAGGGCGTCCAGCCAGGAGACCGGCACCTCCCAGCGATGTCCGGCGGCGTCCACCAGGCGCACCACCGGCCCCGATCCCATGCTGCTGCCGAGGACCGCGAACTCCTGGACGTCGTGCCAACCGACCAGGTCCAGGGCCGGGTCGGCGGGATGGGCCGGGACGGTCTGGAAGCCGTCGGCGGCGTCCTCCTCGCGGGTCGATCGGCGCGGCCCGGTGACCCGCTGCTCGCGTCTCATCGCGATGCCGCAGGGGTCCAGCCGCAGCACGACCCCCTCGTTGATGGTGAGCAGGTCCTTGCGCGCCGCCCTCAGCCGCAGGTTCTGGATGATGAACAGGACCGCGAAGACGACCAGCCAGCCGACCAGCATGCCCGCCAGGGTGCCCAGGTCGAAGGAGGACCGGGTGATCGCCCAGATGAGGGCGACGACGGCGACGATGACCAGGGCCTGGAGGGCCAGCCTCAGCCGGGTCGCCTGGTGGCGGGCCACCCGCCCGGCCGCCGGAACGGGGTTGTAGGCAACCTCCAGGGCCGGTCCGCCATCGTCTGTCATGGAGCCGAGCCTAGTGGGGGTCGGCCCGGCGCAAGGACTCAGAGGAGGGGTCGGTGGTGCGGTGCCCACTGGAGGGACCAGTGGTACATCGCGATCGCCGAGGCCGCCCCGGCGTTGATGGAGCGGGTCGATCCGTACTGGGTGATCGCCACCAGGGACCGACAGCCGGCAACCACCTCGTCGGTCAGTCCGGGACCCTCCGATCCGAACACCAGGCAGCAGTCGCGGGGCAGTTCGGCCTCCTCCAGGGGGACCGATCCGGGCAGGTTGTCGACCCCCACCGGGGTGACGCCGTGCTCGTCGAGCCAGTCGAAGAACTGCTCGGCCGTCTCGTGGTGGTGGACGTCGAGGTAGCGGTCGGTGACCATCGCGCCGCGCCGGTTCCAGCGTCGTCGTCCCAGGATGTGCACCCCGGAGACGTTGAAGGCGTTGGCGGTGCGCACCACCGAGCCGATGTTGAAGTCGTGCTGCCAGTTCTGGATGGCGATGTGCAGCGGGCTGCGGTGGGTGTCCAGTTCGGCGACGATCGCCTCGACGCTCCAGTAGCGGTACCGGTCGATGACGTTGCGCCGGTCCCCCTCCCTCAGCAGCTCGCGGTCGTAGCGCGGGTCGGTGGGCCAGGGCTCGGGCATCGGGCCCACCCCCACCTGCGAGGTCGGGCCCTCGCCGGGGTCCCTGCTCGAGTCATTGTCGGGAGCCTTGTCGGAGTCCTTGCCAGGAACCTTCCCGGCGGCCCTGTCGGCGTCCTCCCGACGCCGCCTGGCGGGCGGTGGGAGGCGCACCGACAGGTCCGTCACGGGCGCTTCTGCACAGCTGTCATCCATGGCTCCAACGTATTGTGTCCCCCATGACGAGTGTCGCCTCCCTGTTCACCCCGCTCCTGCTGCCCTCCTGGCTGGACCCCCAGCACATCATTCAGGCGGCCGGAGCGTCGGCCCTGTGGGTGGTCGCCCTCATCGTCTTCGCCGAGTGCGGACTGGCGATCTTCTTCATGCCCGGCGACTCCCTGCTGTTCGCCATCGGGATGTTCACCGCGGTCGGCGTCACCGCCGGATCGGGGCCGCTGATCCAGTACGGGGACCGGTTCACCACCGTGCTGGTGGTCAATGTGGTGCTGCTGGTGGCGGCGGTGGCCGGCAACGTGGTCGGCTACTGGATCGGCCACAAGCTGGGACCGGCCCTGTTCCGCCCGCGCCAAGGGCTGGCGGGCCGGATCCTCAACCCCGCCTATGTCGACAAGACCGACCAGTTCTTCGCCAAGCACGGCTCCTCGACCCTCATCCTGGCCCGTTTCGTGCCGGTGGTGCGGACCTTCGTGACGATGGTCGCCGGGATCGGCCGGATGGACTTCCGCAAGTTCATCTCCTACACCGCGATCGGGGGCGTCGCGTGGGTGCTGATCGCCGTGCAGGCCGGGCACTTCCTGGGCCAGGTGTCCTTCATCAGGGACAACTTCGAGTTGGCGCTCATCCTCATCGTGGTCATCTCGGTCATCCCGATGGCCGTGGAGTGGCTGCGCGCCCGCCGGGTCCAGCCGGTCAGTTCGGAGACCGGCCAGACCCGCTGAGCCGTCGACGGCGCTCGTTCGGCGCCGTCGGCCCCTCCACGTGGTGGATCAGCGGTGATCCACCACCCTCTGCGTCGTGGTGGGTCAGTTGCCGAAAGGACCGCCCTGCTGGTTCTTCGGGAACGGGTTGGCCTCGGTGGCGGGCTGCTGGATCTCGGGCGCAGCGGCGCTGTCGGGCTGCTGGACCTGGTAGCCGGGGGCCGGCGTCTGGTCGCCCTGACCGATCTGCCCCTGCCCGCCCGGCTGGCTCTGTGCCGGACGCTGGCTGATCTCCCCGAAGCTGACGTTGGGGGCGGTGCGCACCGCCGGGTCGTCGACCTGGAAGTAGCCGGCCTTCTCGAAGTGGAACATGTTCGCCACCATGTTCGACGGGAAGCTCTCGATCTTGGTGTTGTAGGCGCGCACATTGGCGTTGTAGTAGCGGCGTCCGGAGGCGATCCGGTCCTCGGTGGAGGCCAGCTCGCGCTGGAGCTCCAGGAAGTTCTCGTTGCTGCGCAGCTGGGGGTAGGACTCCACCTGGGCGATGAGGTTGTGGACCGCCCCGGTGAGCTGGGACTCGACCTGGTCGCGCTGGCCGTCGGGGCCGCCGTGGGAGCCGGCGGCCAGCTGCACGGCCTGGTTGCGCAGCCTGGTGACCTCCTCCAGGGTGTTGCGCTCGTGCGCCGCCCCGGCGCGCACCGTCTCGACCAGGTTGGGGATGAGCTCGTAGCGGCGGTTCAGCTCGACATCGACCTGCCGCCAGGACTCCTGGATGGTGTTGCGCAACTTCACGAAGGAGTTGTACGGCGCGATGAACAGTCCGGCCCCACCCCCGACGACCACGACGAGGAGGATCAGAATGACGATCAGGAGTGTCATCTCGGGGATGCCTTCCGATAGGGGATCTGTCGGCCAGCCTACCGAGGCAGAGGGCGAGCGGTAGGGACGCCGGGAGCCCGCCGGCCTCACGACCCGGGCCAGGGCACAGCGACACAGGAGTGGCTGGTTCCCCGGAATCCCGGCCCCCGGGTCAGGAGACCCGGTGCTGGGTGGACACCAGATGGCCGACGCCGACCGACCGGGCCGAGCTGGGCACCATGTCGCGGTTGGTGGTCAGGGTGATGAGCGGGCGCTGGGCGCTGGCGTCGGGATATCCGGGGACCGGGTCGAGGACCCAGTCGTCGGAGGAGGTCACGGTCAGCGCCGAGGGCGGCACATCGATCCGGTAGGTGAAGACGCTCGAGGGGGTCTCCACGACCACGGTGTCGCCCTTGCGGACCCGGTCCAGGTGGCGGAAGGCGTCGGCCCCGGTGGCCGAGCGTCCGGCCACCGCGAAGTTGCCGGTCTGCCCGGGCAGCACCGACCCCCGGTACCAGGCCAGGCCGTGGTCCAGGGCCGAGGTCGCGTCATCGGTGGAGGCGTACACCGGCCAGGCCCAGTCGGTCCCCAGCCGGGGGATCCGCATCACGGCGATGAGCTTGCCGTCGGCCGGACCCGAGGTCGCCGACGAGGAGCCGGCCGGGGCGGGCGACGCCGACCAGGAGGCCCTGGCTGCCGAGACGGCGACCCGCGCCTTGTCGCCGGCGATCATCGTGCTGCCCCACCAGGTCCAGCCGACCCAGATCGCGGCCACCAGCAGCAGCGCGCACAGTGAGACGACCGTCCAGCCGAAGGGGCGAAGACGCCGTCTGGTGGTGGATGCGCTCTCGGCGCCGCGGGATCGTCTGCTCATTGTCCGTTGCTCTCGGGGGTGAGTCCGGCGCGGTCCATCTCCCACATCCCGACCATCGCCACCCAGGCGTTCATGGTCCTGCTCCAGGTGAGGGTGACGGCCACCACGACCAGTGCCGCGGTGAGCCAGGTGGGGGTGAGGGGGAAGTGGACGTTGCGCCAGAACCATGCCAGCCAGGCGGCCGACAGGGCGGTGAACAGCCAGCGGTCCACCTGATGACCGGTTCTCATCGTCATCGTGAGCACTCCCCCGGCCACCGGCAGCAGCACCATCGGCACCCAGTCACCCGCCGCCAGGCCGAGGGCGAAGGTCTGCATGACCGCTCCCAGAGCTGAGTCGGAGGCCCCGCGCGAGGCCCACCAGATCACTCCGATGCCGAACAGCCAGATCGCGCCGGGACCCATCACGAGGACTCTCACCGCGGTGAGTGCACCCGGCGGTCTGGGCCGCGGGAAGCTGGCGGCGGTGCGTCGCCAGTTCTGCTGGAACTGCGGCGGGACCGGCCACGGGCCGCCAGGGTTTCCTGGGCCTCCGGGTCCCGGTTGCCCGGGCCATCCCGGCTGGGCCGCGTGCCGGGGTGGCTGCGGGCCGCGCTGCTGACCGCCCGGAGGAACGGCCGGGCCCCACTGACCCTGCGGCGGTGGTTGGTGGGAGCTCATGGGTTCATCATTCCACGGGCCGACCGCGGCTCACCGGCGACGACGCCGACGAGTGCCGAGGCTCCGGGAGTCGGCACGGGACAGACGACGGGGAGACGGGACCGGGAGCGCGGAGAGAGATCACAGGAGGCGGACGCGAGCGGGAGAGGTCAGGAGAAGTAGGTGCCGCCCTGTGGAGGGCCGGGCGAGGAGGCGGCGTCGGCGTCGGTGAAGGCCTCGACCCCGGTGAGCATTCGGGACAGGGCGGCCCCGCGCACCACCCGGAACGGGAAGGCCGCTCCGGCGCAGCGCCGGATGACGTCGGCCAGCGGGAACGGCGCGTTGCCGGCGGCCAGGATGATGTTGCCGTAGCGGCGTCCCTTGAGGGTGGCGGACTCGGCCTCCAGCAGCACGTGGCCGAAGGTCTGGCGCATCCCGGCGACCACCCTCCTGGTCCAGCTCAGGGGTGCCGAGTCGGTGACATTGGCCACCATGATCCCGTCGGGGTGGAGCACCCTCGAGACGTCGGCGAGGAACTGTGTGGTGACCAGTTCGCCGGGCACCCGGGCGCCGGCGAAGGCGTCGAGGATGACGACGTCGGCCAAGTCCTCGCGCATCGCGGCGATCCCGGCCCGGCCGTCGACCGGACGCACCTTGATCCCGGAGTGCGGGGCCAGGGGTGCCTTGCGGCGGACCTCCTCGGTGAGGGCGGCGTCGGGCTCCAGCACGATCTGGGGGGAGGTGGGTCGGGTGGCGGTGACGTAGCGGGCCAGGTTCATCCCGGCCCCGCCGATGTGGATCACCCTCATCCGCTCCCCGGCGGGCCGGTGCAGGTCGAGGTGGTCGGCGATCCGCTCCATGTAGTCGAACTCGAGGCGCGTGGGGTCGGAGGGGTCGAGCCAGGACTGGTCGGCCCCTCCGATCCGGACGATCCAAGCGCCCTGGTGGTCGGGGTCGGGGACCAGCCGGTCGCCCCCGGTCTCACCGACGTCGGACCGGCGACCCGGCGCTGCAGATCGAGCCGAGTCGGCCATCGCGTCCTCCCGCACTCACGGGCCGGTCCTGCCCCGGCCTGATTCCCCGACATGATAGTCATCGGCGCGGATGGCGGGCGGCCCGCCGGAGAGGGGCTCAGCCCTTACCTGCAGGCAGCGTCCCCTGCTCCCACTTCTTGATCCACTCCGGGTGATCCTCGGCCCATTGCGCGACCGCCTTGTCATTGTCCTTGCCGGCGTACTCGGTGTCGGAGAACATCACATTCTCGAGGCTGGCCAGATCCTCATCGCTGAAGGCCAGGTTGCGTGCCAGCTGGGCGGCCTTGGGGCTGTCGGAGCCGAAGCCGGAGCGCGCGAAGGTGTAGATGTTCTCGGCCCCTCCCATCGCCCCCTTCGGGTCCTTGAGGTCGCGGACCGGGAAGGCCGAGTAGGCCCAGTGCGGACGCCACAGGGTGACGGCGATGTTCTGCCCGGAGGAGGTCGCCTTCTTGAGCTGGGCCAGCATCGCAGGCGTCGAGGAGACCTTGAACGTCGTGCTCTGCAGACCGTAGGCGGGAATCATGGTGTCCTTGACCACCTTCGTCTCCCCGGCCCCCGCCTCGATGCCGTAGAGGGTGTTGTCGTACTCCTTGCCCATCGACTTCAGGTCCTCGATGGATGTGGCAGGGGAGTCCTTGTTCACGGCGATGGTGAGTCGCGCGTTGTCGTACCAGCAGCCGAGGCTCTCCAGCTTGGAGCCGTACTTCTTGATGTAGTCGGCGTGGGTCAGCGGGAGCCAGGTGTCGGTGATGAGGTCGACGTCGCCGGCAGCCATTCCGGTGTAGGCCGGTCCGGCGTCGAAACTCTTGACGGAGACGGAGTAGCCGTCCTTCTCGAGCGCGTACTTGAGCATGTGAGCCGTTGCGAAGGACTCGTCCCAGCCGTTGAAGGCGGCGATGGTGATCGTCCGATCGTCGTCCTTCTTCATGCCGGTGACGTCCTTGGCGCCTGCGCCGGGGGTGCAGTCGGCCCATTTCTTGTCGACGGTGGAGGATGGTGCGTCACTGCCACCCGGGTGCGCCGAGCCGGTACCGCTGTTGGAGGCTCCGCAGCCCGACAGCGCCAGTGCGGCGGCGCTGATGAAGGCCGTGAGGGCCACAAGGTTCTTCCTCACCATGTGTCTTCTCCTGTGTCATGTCGGATGGTGAATGGGGATGGGCCTCAGTTGGCCCTCTGGGCGCGGGCCAGCGGGGTGCGATTGGCCAGTCCGCCGGTGATCCTGTCCAGGAAGACCGCGACCACGACGACGGCCACTCCCGCCTCCATGCCGAGGCCGATGTCGACCTGGGAGAGTGCGGCGACCACATCTCCGCCGAGGCCGCCGGCCCCGACCATTCCCGAGAGCACCACCATCGACAGGGCGAGCATGATGACCTGATTGACGCCGGCCATGATGGTCGGCATCGCCAGCGGGATCTGGACGCGGGTGAGGATGTGGAGCGGGCTGGCGCCGAATGCGGCGGCCGCCTCGACCGTCTCGCGGTCGACCTGCCGGATGCCCAGTTCGGTGAATCGGACCCCGGGCGGCAGCGCGAAGATGATGGTCGCGATGGCTCCGGGGACCGGTCCGACGCTGAACAGCACGATGACCGGCACCAGGTAGGCCAGTGAGGGCATCGTCTGCATGAAGTCCAACACCGGTTTGACGATCGCCGAGAACCTCTTGCTCCTGGCCGCCAGAATGCCGACCGGAATCGCGATGAGCAGCGCCAGCACGACGGCGACCAGCACCAGCGCGAGGGTCTGCATGGTGTGGTTCCACTGGTCCATCGCGCGGACGACGTAGAACCCCACGAGGGTGAACACGGCGACCCGCCAGCTCGCGCACAGCCATGCCAGGGCGGCGAGGAGGACCATCATCACCAGGTAGAGGGGCGTCGACAGGGCGGTTTGCAAGCCGCTGTAGAGGCCTCCGATCACCCAGTTGGTGGCATCGATGAGCCAGCCGAACCAGTGCTGGAACCAGTCGAAGAACTGCTCGATCCAGCTGCCGAGCGGAATGCGCGGATTGAGAACATCGAATTCCATCAGGCTCTGACCTCCTGCTGTCCCGTGGTCCCCGGACGGGTGTCGGTGGTGTGGGTGGTGCCGGGCTGGTGCGCCAGGGCCTTCTGGTCGGCCGGTTCCAGGCCGACCGGTTCGTGATCATCGGTGATGATCGGAAGCTCCCCGGTGTCCTCCAGCGATGTGGCGACGCCGGACTCCTCGGCGTCCTGGTCCATGCGCGACATGGAGTCCAGGAGCGCGACGCGGGGCACGATCCCGAGCAGGTGCAGCTCGTCGTCCACCACGGCCAGCGGCAGGCGGACGTTGGCGCTGGGCGCGAAGAGTTTCGCCAGCGGGGCATCGGGCTTGACGGTGAGGATGTCCGAGTTGTCGATGATGTGGGCGACGGTGGCATCCCCGGCGCGGGCGGCGGCGACGACCCGCTCGTCGCGGATCGATCCGAGCAGCCTGCGGTTCTCGTCGACGGCGAACATTCCCGAGACGCCGAGCTGCTCCATCACTGCCAGGGCGTACCGGGGCCGGGCGTTCTGGGAGATGACGGCCTCGGTCTCTCTCATCACTGCGGAGGCGGTGAGCACCCGGGTGCGGTCGACGTCCTGGATGAAGTCGGCGACGTAGTCGTCGGCGGGCTCGGTGAGGATCTCCTCGGAGGTGCCGATCTGGGCGATCTGGCCGTACCGCATCACCGCGATGTGGTCGCCGAGGTACATCGCCTCGTTGAGATCGTGGGTGATGAAGATGATGGTCTTCTGGATGCGGGCCTGGAGCTCCATCAGCTGGTCCTGCATCTCCCGGCGAATCAGTGGATCCAGCGCCGAGAATGCCTCGTCCATGAGAAGGATGTCTGTCTCCGCGGCGAGTGCGCGGGCCAGTCCGACCCTCTGCTGCATGCCGCCCGACAGCTGATGGGGGTACTTCTCCCCCCAGCCCTTGAGGCCGACCGTGTGCAACCACTCGTCGGCCCGCTCCAGCTGTTCCGATCTCGGAATCCTGCCCTGGAGCCGCAGGCCGTAGGCCGCGTTCTCGCGCACGGTGAGGTGGGGCAGCAGCGCGAAGCTCTGGAAGACCATCGAGACATGGTCGCGGCGCAGCTGACGCAACTGGACCGGGCTCATCTGGGAGACCACCGAGTCGCCGATGGAGATGCTGCCGGCCGAGGGAGTCCACAGTCCGTTGATCATCCTGATGAGGGTGGACTTCCCCGATCCCGACAGACCCATCACGACGAACGTCTCGCCCTTCTGCACCGAGAAGCTGGCGTCGATCACCGCGGCGGTGCCCAGGGTATTCAGCGCCTCTCTGGACTCCCCCTCCTTGAGCCGCCGGACGACCTCTTTCTCACGTCTTCCGAACACCTTGTAGACATGTGATGCACGTACGATTTCCACTCGAGTGTGACCTTCCGTGTAATTGTCGCCACGACACCTGGAACGACTCGCCGAACAATCAGCTCCCAACGAGAAAATGCCGCAATTGATAGCCCTCCTGCTGGAAGAACAACTTGGTCGACTCTAGCAGCGACAATTGGGGCAGGCAAGCCCGGCGCACCAGCGCGACGCCCCTGGAGGGCCCCTTGCCACATCGGATCGAGGGTGGGATCGCGTGATCAGACAACGATGTCAGGACACCCCCGGGAATCCCGCGACCCGACCCGTGGCTCCGTGCCGTGAGCATCTTCCGATACCACCATGGCAAGGGATTATACGATTCCTCCACTGCGAGAGGAGCATCCTCCTTCATGATTGTCGTACGCCGTGGCAGAGGCTTCGTCAGCGTCATCGACGGACCCTCCCATGCGCATGGAGGGATCATCGCGACGGTTCTTGCAGAACATGTTGTAGCACGCCGCCAAAATCATGTCTTGAGGCCTCGGCGCAGACGTTCTGAATAGCGATGCATGATATATGTCACTCCCACGAGAGGGGCTCCGCTATCACACGCCCCGACGGTGTCAATCGGAGGGGTGGGACGAGCGATACCGATATTTCTCATCTGCCGCCGCGCCACATGTCGTCGAACACCACGAATTCACTCATCGGCACGGTGTCGACCCGCCCGGCCAGATCACTGCGGACGGGGCCGATGGCCTGGCTTGCACGGCATGGGCACAGCAGCAGTCCTTGGTGGAGGGCGCCCGGTCTGGCACCCACCGGGCAGGATGGAGGCCATGAGATCCTCTGACCCCTGTCCCTGCAGTTCCGGCCTGCCTTTGGGGCACTGCTGCGGGCCCGTACTCGACGACCCGAGCACGGCGTCGACCGCCGAGGCGCTGATGCGGTCGCGCTACACCGCCCACGTCCTCGGCCGGTGGAACCACCTCTATGTCACCTGGCATCCGCGGACTCTCCCCGAGCTGGTCGACGACGACGGTCTGGAGTGGATCGGTCTTCAGGTGCTGGACACAGAGGCGGGCGGGCCCGACGACAAGAACGGGATCGTCGAGTACGCCGCATCCTTCCGCCTCGACGGGCAGCGCGACGTCCTCCACGAGAAGACTCGGTTCGAGCGGCGGGCCAAGAGGTGGTTCTACACGGACGGGGAGCTCGTCGAGGACTGAGGAGGGGACGGACAGAGCCCACCCGGGCGACCACAGCGCCGACGGTCGTGTCGGGCGATGACAGATTCTCTGTCATCGCCCGACACGACCGTTTTGCACCCCTGCGGTGTGCACCGGATCAGGAGAGGGCGACCTCCGCGGTGCCGCTGAACAGGGAGCTCTTGAAGGTGGACGTGGTGGGAGTGGTCCCCTTCGGCACGTCGAAGTAGGCGACGCCGCTCATCTTGTTCCCGGGGTTGATCTTCTTGAGGAAGATGCTGCCGTCCACGGCCCAGGTGTCGGTGGATGTGGAGTACTCGCTGCCCTTGGCGTCGGAGATCTTGATCTGCGAGTCATCGACAGTCGCCTGACCCTTGCCGCCGTTGGCGATCGTCACCGACAGCTTGCAGAACTGGCCCTGGGGAGTGAGCTGCTCCATGGGGTCGGACACCGTGACGCCGCACCTGAACCCGGTCACCGTGAAGGTCAGGTCGCCGGACTTCACAGCGGTGCCGATCCCGGCCTTCTTCGGCTCCTCCTTCGTGGGCTCGGCCTTCTTCGAGGGGGCCTGCGCGTTCGCCTTGTCGGCCGCCTTCGCCGCACCGCCGCCGGCAGCCGCGCTGGCGGACTCCGATCCACCGGCGGCACCGCTGCTGGCGTTGTCGTCCCCGCCTCCACCCAGGTGGGAGGCGACGATCGCGCCCACGATGACGTAGAAGCAGATCATCCACCAGCGCTTCCAGATCGACTTCTTCGGCTTGCGCGGCGGCTGGAAGGCGGGCCCCTGGTACTGCTGGTAGGGGCCGTTGGGCATCGGCTGGCCGGGCTGCTGACCGGTGAAGCGCTGACCTGACTGCTGGTTCGGGCCGCTGAAGCCGGGGTTCTGCTGGGACATGGTGTGTCCTTCCTGTGCATTTTGGATGATCGGTGGTTTGGCCGTCGGTCCTCACCGGCAGCGACAGGAACACCGTGCCCTTCCCGGCTGACATCAGCGTCTTATAGTGCTGATAACCCCACTTATCAGATACCTGCTAATTCCTGTCGGACTGCTTGCGTAGAGTGCCAGCATCACCACTGAGAGGAGACGCCATGGCCGCCACACTGTCGATGGCCGACATCGCTCGGCTGGCGCACGTTCAGCGTCCGGTCGTCTCCATGTGGCGCCAGCGCGCCGTCCCGGGCGCCCCCTTCCCCACCCCGCGGGCCGACGGCCGGTTCAGCGCCGGGGATGTCCTCACCTACCTGTCGGCGACCGGCCGCGGCAACAATCCCGATCCGGAGCTGACGTCGGATCTCACCGTTGCCTCGAGTTCGGCCACCGACCCGGCAGACCGCGGAGACCTGCTCACCCTGCTGGCGGCAAGGGCGGTGCTGGGTGCCGACGCCCTGGCCGAGACCGACGTCGAGGACCTGCTCGACGATGTGGAGGCCCTCGATCCTGACGACGAGTGGCTGTTCTCCGAGGTGGAGGGGGCCGACGTCGAGCGGCTCGCCCGCACCGCCGACGCCGTGGCCGACAACTCCTACTCCCCCGCGGAGGCCTACGAGCAGCTCCTGGCCGCCGATCCGGACCCCTCCGGCCTCACCGCACCGCTGGTCGACCTCCTGGCCGAGCTCACCGCAGCGCTGTTGGGCGAGGACAGCAAGTTGGTGGACGTCGCCGGCACCGCGACCGGCACCGCACTGAGGCTGGCCGCGGACGAGTCGTTGACGCCGCCGGCCATCCTGCTGGCCCGTGACCTGCCCTCCGACCGGGCCACTGCCCGGCGGACGCCGCTGCGCGCAACGTTGCGCCGTTACCGGGTTCATCGCTGCGAGGTCGGCACGGTGGCCATGGAGGACGACTGGGATCTACCCGCCGGGTCGGTGATCCTGGCACGAGTCCCCGACCACACCGATCCCGCCCGCGCCGATCCGGCCCAGTCCGATCCCGACCACACCGACTCCGCCCACACTGATTCTGTCCAGGCCGCTCCCGCCACCGCCGAGGCGTTTGGCCTCATCGACGACCTCACCCTCCAGATGGGCCCCGGCACCACCGCCCTGGTCCTCGGCCCGGCCTCGATCCTCATCGACGAACTGCCGGACGCCCTGGTGGGTCAACGCGACGCCTTCCTGCGCCGCGGTCTGGTGCGAGCCGCGGTACGCCTGCCGGCAGGGCTGCTGCGAGGAGGCGGCGGGGAGCACCTGGCCCTGTGGCTGCTGGCGGAGGGCGACTCCCGTCACCTGTGGGCCGGGGATCTGTCGGGGCGCAGCCTGGATGCGGCGACCAGTCAGCAGCTGCTGGATGACGTGGTCGCGGTCGCCAGGTCCGAACGGCAGCGCGCCTTCTCGATCCTGCACCGGGCCGAGGCCGCCAAGGTCATCGCGTTGTCGCAGTCCCTGGTGGCCCTGGACGTCTCCCCCGCCGACCCATTGCCCGTCTCAGCGGCCGACGACGCCGCGCGGATGGCCGAGCTGCTGGCGCTTCTCGCCGAGCCGATGCCCGATCCGCTGTCGGGGCTGAGGCCCGAGGCCTCGGACGCCGGAGGGGGCGGTCACGGGTCGGCGCTGTCTGCCACCCTGGGAGACCTGGCCCGCAAGCGGCTGGTCCGCATCATCTCCGGTTACCGGCTCCCCCGACTCCCGGCCGGGACGCTCCAGATGTGGACCGCCGAGGCCGTGGCCACTCACCTGCCTGCCGGCGTCGACCTGCTCGCGTTGACCACCGCCATCCCGGGGGCGGCCCTCACCGCGCCCGACGACCTCGTCTTCACCTCGACCGGGACCCCGCATGCCGTGGTGGACGCCGGTGGAGGCTCGGTGGTGGCCTATCCGGCCCGGATCCTGCGGGTCTCGCCGACAGCGTCCTGCTCCCCGCGAGCGATCGCGGCCACCATCAATGAGCTGAGACCTGGCACCGGGATCGGCAAGTGGCGGTCATGGCAGGTGCCGCTGGTCTCGGGGAGCCGCCGTGAGGTGGAGGACGTCATGACCCGGATACAGGCGTGGGAGGATCAGACCCGCACTCGGTTGGCGCAGATCGGCGAGCTGCGGCGTCTGGCCACCCGATCAGTGACGTCGGGTGCGGTGAGGTTCGCGGCAGCGGACTGCACGCACCCCGAGCCAGCCCCTGTCGATGAGAAAGGCCAGTGATGGCAGAGCGATCCGTGACGACCCCGTCGACCCGCAAGGAGCTCAAGGACACCTTGTGGAAGGCCGCCGACAAGCTGCGCGGCTCGATGAGCGCCGCCCAGTACAAGGACGTCGTGCTGGGGCTGATCTTCCTCAAGTACGTCTCCGACGCCTTCCAGGAGAAGCGCGACCAGATCGCCGAGCAGGCCCGGGCCGAGGGTCTGGACGAGGAGGACGTCGCCGAGACCCTGGAGGATCGCGACGAGTACGCCTCGGGCGCCTTCTGGGTGGATCCCGATGCCCGCTGGGCGGCTCTGGTGGCCGATGCGAAGGTCACCGAGGGGAGCACCATCGGCCAGCGGATCAATGAGGCGATGGATCTACTGATGCGCGACAACCCGTCACTGGCGGGCACCCTGCCGAGGTTGTTCAACGGCAACAATGTGGATCAGCGTCGACTGGCCGAGCTGATGGACCTGCTGAACTCGGTGCAGTTCTCCGGGCAGGGGGCCGCCAAGGCCAGGGATCTGCTGGGCGAGGTCTACGAGTACTTCCTGGCCAATTTCGCCCTGTCGGAGGGACATCGCGGTGGCGAGTTCTACACCCCGGCCTCGGTGGTGCGGATCATCGTCGAGGTGCTGCAGCCGAAAACGGGGCGGGTCTACGACCCGTGCTGCGGGTCGGGCGGGATGTTCGTCCAGGCCGAGAAGTTCCTGGAGGCCCACGATGCCGATCCGACGAATCTCGCGGTATACGGCCAGGAGCTCAACGAGTCGACCTGGCGGATGGCGAAGATGAACCTGGCCATTCACGGTCTGGGCGGCAATCTGGGCCCACGGTGGGGGGACACCTTCGCGCTGGACTATCACTCTGATGTGCAGATGGACTTCGTGATGGCCAACCCGCCGTTCAACATCAAGGACTGGAACCGGCGGGAGTCCGATCCGCGCTGGGTCTACGGGGTACCGCCGGCCAAGAACGCCAACTACGCGTGGATGCAGCACATCCTGTCGAAGTTGGCGCCAGGCGGGACTGCCGGAGTGGTGATGGCCAATGGGTCGATGACCTCCTCGTCGAATGGCGAGGGCGACATCCGGGCGCAGTTCGTGGAGCACGACATAGTGGCGGCGATGGTGGCGCTTCCCGACAAGCTGTTCCGCTCGACCGGGATCCCGGCCTGCCTGTGGTTCTTTGCCCGCGACAAGGGGGTGGGTCCTGGCGGGTCGGTGGATCGACGCGGCCAGGTGCTGTTCATCGACGCCCGTGAGATGGGCTACATGATCACCCGGGCCCAGCGGGGGCTGAGGGCCGAGGAGATCCAGAGGATCGCCGACACCGTCCACGCCTGGCGAGGGATGGAGCAGCTGGCGGTGTCGACTGCGGATGTCACCGTCGAGGAGGATGCCGAAGTCACCGCGGCCGGCGCGGAGTACGAGGATGTCGCGGGATTCTGCAAGTCCGTGAGCACCGCCGAGATCAAGGCCGCCGGCTATGCCTTGACGCCGGGGCGTTACGTCGGGATGGCCGAGGCGCCCAAGGATGCCGAGCCCTTGGACGAGAAGATCGCGAGGCTAACAAGTGAGCTCAATGCGCAATTCGCCGAGTCATCACTTTTACAGAACCGCGTCCATCGAGCCTTAGAGAATCTCGCATGAGCGTCGCCGTTGACTGGGAGCCTTTGGAGGCGGCCGTGTCAGTCATACTGGACCATCGTGGTATGACTCCAAAAAAGCTCGGCTCTGAATTCGTACCTTATGGAATCCCTGTCGCCTCTGCAATGTTGGTGAAGGATGGCCTAATCGACCTTACCGACGCGAGATTCGTGAATGATGAGACATATCAGAAATGGATGCCAGAACCACTTCAAAAAGGGGATGTAATCCTCACCAGCGAGGCACCACTTGGAAGGGTCGCTCAGGTCGACACAAACTCACCGCTTGTACTAGGTCAGCGCCTGTTCGCTCTTCGAGGCCGGAGCGGACACCTTGACTCCCGATACCTTTACTATGCGCTACAATCATCTCGAGTTTCGAACGATATCCAGAGCCGCGCGACTGGTACAACCGTGCTTGGAATCAGGCAGTCTGCCCTACGTCAGGTCAAGCTGCCAATTCGACCGATCTGTGTCCAGCAAGCCATTGCGGAGGTGTTGGGGGCGCTGGACGACAAGATCGCCGCCAACCGCAAGCTCGTCACTACCGCCGAGTCCTACCTGCGCGCTATCTTCGATCGAGATCTCGCAAGCAATGATCTTCCAACCAGTCCGCTTGACAGCATCGTCCAGCTGAACCCGAAACGTCCAGCACCAAAGGATCCAGCGCCATTGATCCCCATGCAGGCTCTCCCGACCCCTGGAATCACTATTCCCGAGTTCACTCGGGATACCCCGAAGGGCGGAGTTCGCTTCACGAACGGAGACACACTTCTCGCCAGGATCACTCCATGTCTGGAGAACGGCAAGACTGCATTCGTTGGAAGTCTGGCCGAGGGTGAAATCGGGATTGGATCCACCGAGTACATCGTTTTGCGCAGTATAGAACCGTACCCTCTCGAAGTGAGCTACTTCATCGCGACCGACGCAACATTCAGAGCAGAGGCGATCCGACGAATGACGGGGACATCGGGTCGACAGCGAGTCAAGGCGCAGGATGTCGCCAAAGTTCCGATTCACTTGACCTCTGATCGTGCGGCTATGCGACAGTTTGGCGATCTGGCGAGGTCTTGCTTCCAGCACGCCGAGATTCTGAGTGCAGAATCCCGGACTCTCGCCTCACTTCGTGACACTCTCCTCCCCGCTCTCATGGACGGGACCATCCGCGTCAAGGATGCCGAGACACATGTAGAGGAAGTGCTCTGATGTCACCTGCCGGCAGGTCACTCATGCATGAGGACGACTGGGAGGCCGACATGCTCGACTGGCTCGGGCAGATCGGCTGGCAACCCGGCAAGGGATCCGAGATCGCCGCGCAGCGCCAGTCCGAGTCAGACCTCATCCTCCATGACGACTTCCTGACAGTCCTGCGAGGCCTGAACCCCGAGGTCCCGGCCAACCACCTGGCCGAGGCGGCCGCGATGATCTGCGCACCGGCGTCCCAGGATGCCATCGCCGAGAACGAGCGCTTCCACACCTTCCTGGTCCACGGCTTCCGGGGGCTGAGCTACCTCGACCTCAACGGCGTCGAGCAGACCCCGACCATCCAGCTGCTGGCCGACGACCCCGAGCGCAATGTCTTCCGCGCGATCCAACAGGTGACCATCCGCCAGTCCGGCCACCACCGCCGCTTCGACGTCGTGCTCTACGTCAACGGCCTTCCCCTGGTGATCGTCGAGCTCAAGGATGCCGGCAGCACCCGGGCCACCATCTCCAAGGCCCACAGTCAGCTCGCCACCTACCTCGACGAGTTCCCCACCGCTTTTCGCACCGTGGTCGCCACCGTCATCTCCGACGGGATCAGCGCCAAGTACGGCACACCCTTCACCCCCTACAACCACTTCAGCCCGTGGACTGTCGACGAGCAGGGCGTCCCGCTCTCCCCACCGCCCACCGAGGAACTCGAGCCGCTCACCTACGGATTGTTCGACCAACGACATTTCATCGACGTCGTCAAGCACTTCGTCACCTTCGAGCACGGGGACAGGCCCACCAAGCTGATCGCCAAACCCCACCAGTACTTCGCAGTCCGCAAGGCCCTCGCCCATACCCTGACCGCCGTCGACTCCGACGGGAAGGCCGGGGTGGTGTGGCACACCCAGGGATCGGGCAAGTCCCTGGAGATGGAGTTCTACACCAACCTGGTGATGACCCATCCGGTGCTGCACAACCCGACGATCGTCCTCATCACCGACCGCAACGAGCTCGACGGGCAGCTCTACGAGGGATTCGCCAGGTCCACCCTGCTGCCCGAGGCGCCCCTCCAGATCACTACCCGCTGGGAGCTGCGCCAGGAACTGTCCTCCAAGAACTCCGGCGGGATCATCTTCACCACCCTGCAGAAGTTCGGCCGCACCGGCCAGGAGCGCGAGTCGGGCGCCGACCACCCGCTGCTCACCGACCGGCACAATGTCATCGTCATCGTCGACGAGGCCCACCGCAGCCACTACGACGACCTAGACGGCTACGCCCGCTACCTCAAGGACGCGCTGCCCAATGCCACTCTGATCGCCTTCACCGGCACCCCGCTCAACGAGGCCGACCGCAACACCCGCGCGGTGTTCGGCGACTACATCGACATCTACGACCTCGACCGGGCCGTCGCCGACGGTGCCACCGTGCCCGTTCACTACGAGCCGCGACTGGTCAAGGTGCGGCTGTCCAGCGACCTCACCGCCGAGCAGATCGACGCCGCCGCCGACGAGCAGACCGCCGGCCTCGACGACTCCGAACGCCAGCGCATCGAGCAGGCGGTCGCCGTCATCAACGCCATCTACGGCGCCCCCGCGCGGCTCCACGCGCTGGCCGCCGATATCGTCTCCCACTGGGAGAACCGGCAGAAGCTGGTGACTCCCACCCTCCAGCCGGTCGACGGGGAGACAGATGCGACTCCCCATGGCAAGGGGATCATCGTGTGCAGCACGCGGGAGATCGCAGCCAGGCTCTACGACCAGATCGTGGCGCTGCGGCCGCAATGGCACTCCGACGACGACACCCGCGGTGTCATCAAGGTGGTGTACTCCGGATCGGCATCCGACCGCCCGCCGATCAGCAACCACGTGCGCACCGAGTCGGCGAACAAGATCATCAAGAACCGCCTCAAGGACATCGACGACGAGCTCGAACTGGTGATCGTCAAGGACATGATGCTCACCGGATTCGACGCCCCACCGTGGCACACCATGTACCTCGACCGGCCCCTCAAGGGGGCCCAGCTGATGCAGGCCCTGGCGCGGGTGAACCGGACCTTCCGCGGCAAGCAGGACGGGCTGCTGGTGGCCTACGCCCCGTTGGACGCCAACCTCAAAGCGGCCCTGGCGGAGTACACCCAGGGTGGTGCCCGTGCCGAGGAGACCGGGCGCGACATCGCGGAGGCGGCTGCTGCCACCCGCCGACTGACCGAGGCGCTGCGGGGGTTGCTCTCCGGCTGCGGCTGGCGGCCGGTCCTCGAGGGTGGCGGACAGGGCGCGAGCCGTCACGCGGTGCAGATGGCGGTGGACTATCTGCGCTCCCCCCACACCCCTGGCAACCGGGTGGCCGAGGGCCAGGAGTCACTCAAGGACCGGTTCCGGATGCTGTCGGGACAGCTGAGCCGGATGTGGGCGCTGTCCTCCGGGGATGCGACGCTGGCCGGTCTGCGCCACGAGATCGCCTTCTACGAGCAGGTCCGCGGGTGGATGGCCAAGTTCGACGCCAAGGAGCGGGAGGCCAACGGCCGGCCGATCCCCGAGGAGGTGCAGCGGATGCTGCGCGGCCTGGTGGCCGAGGCCACCGAGGCCGGCGGGGTGACCGATATCTACTCCGAGGTGGGCCTGGACCGCCCCGATCTGCGCTCGCTGAAGCCTGGCGATGCCGAGGCACTGAGTCAGAGCGCGACCCCGCACCTGGCCATCGAGGCGCTGCGCGACATGCTCATCACCGAGTCGCGGGCCGCCACCGCCAGCAATATCGCCCGGCGGACGGCCTTCAGCCAACGGATCTCCGACCTCATGCTGCGCTACACCAACCAGCAGCTCACCGCCGCCCAGGTGCTCGCCGAGTTGATCTCGGTCGCCGGGGAGGTCCAGGCCGAGGCCGACCGGGGCAAGCGCTTCTCCCCACCACTGAACCGCGACGAGTTGGCCTTCTATGACGCCGTGAGCCAGAACGACTCGGCAGTCCAGCTGCTGGGCGACGGCGTCCTGGCCGAGATGGCCCGCGAACTGGTGGCCGTGATGCGCCGCGACACCCGCACCGACTGGAAGGTCCGCGACGACGTCAAGGCCTCCCTGCGCGCCGCGGTGAGACGACTTCTGCGCAAGTACAAGTACCCCCCGGACAAGCAGCCCGAGGCCGTCACCCGGGTCATCGAGCAGATGGAGGAGCTGGCTCCCGGCTACCAGAGCGCTGCATAAGGGGATTGGCCGTCACTCATGTGGCCGGCATTGAGATGAGCGGCACGCACCCACATCGAGTGGATTGCCAGCGACTGGTCTACAGCGGCAGTTGGGGACTGTCCGGATGCGCTGACTCGTCGACAGCTCTCAAGTAGGCGCGATTCCGACTGGTCGGGGGCGCTGTCGCAATCACGAGGCCCCGGGCCACGAGGTCGCGCAGTACCGGGCGAAGCGCGTTTGCCGATCGGTGGGTTCTCCGGGCCAGCTCCTGAATGTTCCTCGCAGTCCCTGCATCCACGGCAGTCAGAACGTCACGCTGGACGGGAGTCAGCACCGCCGCGTCAAGTTCCCTCGGCAACTCGTAAGTCTCGATGCCTGTCTCGGTGAGCAATCCGAGGTCGACCAACCGCTCCAGATCGTTCCGCGCATCGTCAGAGTCGACTGCAGCCTGCTCCCGCAAGTCATGAGGGGTGACATTTCCCTGAGTGCGGGTGAGCACGAGCGCGATCTCCTGGCGTGGCGTGATGCGCGTGGCCCCCCCCAGCGAATGGAGCCATTCACGCGTCTCGGGTGTCAGAAGGCCGAACCGATGCAGAACAACTTTCACCTTGTCGGCGCTGCTGTCGAAGGCTGGGATGGGGAGGCCCCGTGACCGCATGGCCCCGATCATGAGCGGCACCCCTGAGCCCAGGTTCTCACAGACCATCGCGTCGCTGTCAGGCAGCGGAACCTGGGTCAGCAGCTTCGCCAAGCAGTCATTTCGTGAACACGACACACCTTCACCGATGTTCTCCCTCGACACACTTCCCCAGAATCCACCCGGACTGATGATCTCCACTCTGTCCGGATACACGTCGACGGCCACCTGCTGGCCCAGCACATGGGAGCTGTAGTCGCGATGCGTCGCCGCGTTGACGATCGCCTCACGGAGCACCTCCTCGGGAATCTCCAGCACATCGGTGCCGCGGGAACCCTCCACGACGCGAGCCGTACGCAGGTTGCGAGCGACGGCTCGCACTGCCTGATCGACCGCGACCGGAATAGGCCCCTCGCACACCTTCCGATCCAAGAACCGGGTGCTGCCCGGCTGGGCTCCCTTGGCGGTACCCGGGTGCACCGCCACATCAATGAACAGCTGGGGGAAGAACTGTTGCGGGTAGGTCCCAACGCTCAGAAGGCCGGCGAGCGTGGGGCGGCCGGCCTGGTCAACGACATTGAGACGTCGTAACTGGCTGAGTGTGTCGGTGGTTCCCGTCAACACGCGAGATCCCTGTTTGCGAAGTCGGGCAATCATGCGATCCAGAAGATGCGGATCCAAGTCCTGGACAGTCGCGGCAGCAACCGCTTCACGGTCGGTCCCCAGTTGTTCGTGGCGATGCCGAAGCAGGTAGATCGCATAGGTGGACAAGTGGATGTCCTGGTCATCCCAACGCCGATAGGCGCCATTCTCCAAGCCCTGATCCGTCACAAAGCACGGCGCAGGAATCGCCACCAGTGGTCGCACCGTAAGTGCAACAACAACCCCTCCCTCGAACTCCAGCTGCTCCACCTCAGTGGGTGGCACCGGCGTGACTTTCGTGCCATGGCCTGGTGTCGCATTGAGGCCGTCGCTGAGTGCGTCCAAGATGGGTTGCGGATCGAATCCCGGAGCCAGCGCAAACCCGGTCTGCTCGTCCAGGCCGAGGAGTACGAGGCCTCCTCCGGAGTTGGCGAACGCGCTCACCGCCTCCCACACTCGCTTGGGCAGCTTCCCGACGGCGCTCTTGACCTCGGTCGTTCCCTCGTCGGAGCCCAGTGAGCGAAGTCGCGCTATCCGGGCGGCAATGTCCAAACCCATGGTCAGTTGATCCTGACTGTAGACAAGTGAGGGCCTCACTGTATCTCAGTGACACCATCACTCTAGATAGTGAGAACTTGAGTGGAGGACAGAAAGAGGGCCGGATGCAGGCAGATCCTCGCCGATCCGGCCAGCGAGATGGGTTCGGGGAGGCGACGGTCGCCGCCCACCCAGGGCCGCCGCCTGAGGAGGGATGGACGACAGGTCAGGTCCGGGGAACCGTTCGGCCCTACCCTCAGTTCGGCCTCGGGAGGCCGGACCGAGAGTTACTGTGACCAGGACAGCGCAGCCCCTGACGAGGAGTGACCATGACGAGCCCTCGACATCCCCGGAAGGCCCGGCTCTCCAAGCCGCATCACTCCACGAACGTCGATCCGAACCTCAGCCTCAGCCCGATCTTCGTCAGACCCGGCGAGGCGACCGATCTGCCGAAGTTCACACTCCCCGACTCGATGAGCGAGCCCGAGACCGCCTACCAGATCGTCCACGACGAATCGATTCTGGACGGCAACTCGCGGCTGAACCTGGCCACCTTTGTCACCACCTGGATGGACGACTACGCCAAGAAGCTGTACCTCGAGTCCGCCGACAAGAACATGATCGACAAGGACGAGTACCCGGCGACCTCCGCCATCGAGGAGCGCTGCTGGCGGATCCTCGCCGACCTGTGGCACGTGCCCGACATCGACGACACCCTCGGCACCTCCACGATCGGCTCCTCGGAGGCCTGCATGCTGGGCGGGCTGGCACTCAAGCGGCTCTGGCAGGAGCGGCGCAGGGCTCACGGAGAGCCCAGCGACAAGCCCAATCTGGTGATGTCGGCGGCCGTCCAGGTCGTCTGGGAGAAGTTCTGCAACTACTGGGACGTCGAACCCCGCTACGTCCCGGTGACCCCCGACCACCTGGTGCTCGACGGCACCGGCCTGGAGGACTACGTCGACGAGAACACCATCGGCGTCGTCGCCATCCTCGGCCAGACCTTCACCGGCCTCTATGACGACGTGGCCGCCATCGCCGACAAGCTCGACACCATCCAGGCCGACACCGGGCTGGACATCAGGATGCACATAGACGGGGCCTCGGGTGCCATGGTGGCGCCCTTCTGCCAGCCCGACCTGGCGTGGGACTTCAGCCTTGACCGCGTCAACTCGATCTCGACCTCGGGGCACAAGTACGGACTGGTGTACCCCGGCCTCGGCTGGGTGGTGTGGCGCAACACCCAGGTGATACCTGAGAGCCTGATCTTCCACGTCAGCTATCTCGGCGGGGACATGCCCACCCTGGCGCTCAACTTCTCACGGCCCGGAGCCCAGGTGCTGTTGCAGTACTACCAGTTCCTGCGGCTGGGCTTCGAGGGCTACCACGAGGTCCAGCAGAACTCGATCGACGTCGCCACCTTCCTGTCAGGCTCGATCGAGAAGCTCGGCCCCTTCCGGCTCATCAGCCGCGGCGACACCATCCCGGTCTTCGCATGGGTGCTCAAGGAGGGCTACACCGACAACTGGAGTCTGTACGATCTGGCCGAACGGCTCCGGATGAGGGGCTGGCTGGTGCCCGCCTACCCGATGGCCGACGCCATGTCGGATGTCGTGCTCCAGCGGATCGTCGTCAGGTTCGGGATGAGCCACGATCTGGCGACAGCCCTGCTGACCGACCTCACAGCCGAGGTGCACAAGCTCGACTCGCTGCAGTCCCCGCTGCCCGACGAGTTCGCCCGACGGTCCCAGTTCCACCACTGAGGGCGTCTGCCCTCTGGAGGATCCCCTCAAGAGGGAGACGCCGGTAGGACGACGCCGCCCGGCGGGCATCACCGGAGGGAAGCGGGCACGATAGGACCGTGATGGCTTCCACGATCTGTCCCTGTGGTTCCGGGCTGCCTCTCGGCAAGTGCTGCGGGCCCGTCCTGGACGATCCCCGCGCAGCGTCCTCGGCCGAGGCACTGATGCGCTCGCGCTACACCGCCCATGTGCTGGGACGCTGGAACCATCTCTATGTCACCTGGCATCCCCGCACCCGCCCCGAACTGATCGACGACGACGGGCTCAGGTGGACCGGCCTGGAGGTGGTGCGCACCCAGGACGGCCAGCCCGGGGACTCCACCGGAGTCGTGGAGTACCGGGCCTTCTTCCGCGACGGGGCCCAGCAGGACTGCCTGCACGAGGTGGCGCGATTCGCCAGACGGGCCGGACGATGGTGCTACGTCGACGGCGACCTGGTGGCCGATTGAGCGGAACTCCCGAGCGCCGCCCGGGAGCTCGACGCTGCAGATATAGTGGTGGCTCGATCCCCCACCCACCCGACAGAGAGAACCTTCCTTGAGACGGTCAACCACGCGACACCCCCATTCAGGAGAGCAGCACCTGGGCTCTGTGGACCAGCGCCTCAACTGGCTGCGCGCCGGGGTGCTCGGTGCCAATGACGGCATCGTGTCGACCGCCGGAGTGGTCATCGGGGTGGCCGGCGCCACCAGCCAGACCTTCGCCATCGCCACCGCCGGGATCGCCGCCCTGGTGGCCGGCGCCTTCTCGATGGCCGGCGGCGAGTACGTGTCGGTGAGCACCCAGCGAGACACCGAACGGGCGCTGCTCGCCAAGGAGCAGTGGGAACTCGACACGATGCCCGACACCGAGCTCAAGGAGCTCACCGACATCTACGTCGACCGCGGCGTCACCCCCGACGTCGCCGCCCTGGTGGCCAGGGACCTCACCGCCCGCGATCCGCTGCGGGCCCATGCCGAGGCGGAGCTGGGCATCGACCCCGACGATCTCACCAACCCCTGGCTGGCGGCGGTCTCCTCGCTGGTGTCATTCAGCGTCGGTGCGGCGATCCCACTCATCGCGATTCTGCTGCCGCTGTCCCAGGCTGTCCTGATCTGTGTGCTGGCAGTGGCTCTGGCACTGGCGATCACCGGCCTGGTGAGCGCTCACCTGGGCGGGGCCCCCAAGGTCCGGGCCGTACTGCGCAATATCGGCATGGGCCTGCTCACGATGGCCGTCACCTACGGCGTCGGACGACTCTTCGGCACGGTGGCCGGGGCCTGAGCCCGGTCGGCGGGTGGTGGGTGGCCGCGTCTCCCCCGACCGGGTCCCCGCGCTGCCCCCGACAAGCGACCGACCCGACACCACCGGCCCTGCACGCCCCCGCAGACGCAGATGTGCCCGGCCCCCTGAGGGACCGGGCACATCCGGTGGCACAGCCGGTGATCACACCGCCGCAGCGGGCTGCTGGGAGACGATCTCCAGACCGTCGTCGGAATCGCTGACGTCGAAGTGCACCGTGCTGCCCTCGGCGATCTCGCCGGACAGCACCTTGCGGGCCAGCTGGTCCTCCACGGTGGTCTGGATCAGACGCCGCAGCGGACGGGCGCCGTAGACCGGGTCGTAACCGGTCATTGCCAACCAGTCCTTGGCGGCCTGGCTCAGCTCGATGGTGATCCGACGCTCGGCCAGCCGGGCGTTGAGCTTGGTCAGGTTGGTGTCCACGATGCGGCTCAGGTCCGAGGTGGTCAACGGGTCGAACATCACGATGTCGTCGAGCCGGTTGAGGAACTCGGGGCGGAACTGCGCACGCACCGCGCCCATCACGGCCTCCCGCTTGGCGGGCTCGTCGAGATTCGGGTCCGAGAGGAACTGCGAACCCAGGTTCGAGGTCATGATGAGGATGGTGTTGCGGAAGTCCACCGTGCGGCCCTGACCATCGGTCAGACGACCGTCGTCGAGCACCTGCAGCAGGATGTTGAAGACGTCACGATGAGCCTTCTCCACCTCGTCGAGCAGGATCACCGAGTACGGACGACGCCGCACGGCCTCGGTGAGCTGGCCACCCTCCTCGTAGCCGACGTAGCCCGGAGGAGCGCCGACCAGCCTGGAGACCGAGTGCTTCTCCATGTACTCGCTCATGTCGATACGCACCATCGAGGTCTCATCGTCGAACAGGAACTCGGCCAGCGACTTGGCCAACTCCGTCTTGCCGACGCCGGTCGGCCCCAGGAACAGGAACGATCCGGTCGGACGGTTCGGGTCCGAGATGCCGGCACGGGAGCGCCGCACGGCGTCCGAGACGGTCTTGACGGCCTTCTCCTGGCCGATCAGACGCTCATGAAGACGTCCCTCCATCTGGAGGAGCTTCTCCTGCTCGCCCTGCATCATCCGGCCCACCGGAATCCCGGTCCACGCCGAGACCACCTCGGCGATATCGGTCGAGGAGACCTCCTCGGAGACCATTCGCGGCGTCTCCTCCTCGGCCTTGTTGGCCTCCTCCATCTGGCCCTCCAGAGCAGGGATCTCCCCGTAGAGGATCTCCGAGGCTTTGCCGAAGTTGCCCTCGCGCTGGAACTTGTCGGCGGTGGTGCGCAACTGGTCGATCTGCTTCTTGAGCTCGCCGACCTTGTTCAGACCCGACTTCTCGGCCTCCCACCGGCTCTCCAGGCCGCGCAGCTGCTCCTCCTTGTCGGCCATCTCGGCCTGCAGACGCGACAGCCTCTGCTTGGAGGCGGGATCCTCCTCCTTCTCGACGGCGAAGATCTCCATCTTCATCCGGTCGACCTCACGGCGCAGCGTGTCGATCTCCTCTGGGGAGGAGTCGATCTCCATCCGCAGTCGAGAGGCGGCCTCGTCGATCAGGTCGATGGCCTTGTCAGGCAGCTGACGGGCGGTGATGTACCGGTTCGACAGGGTGGCCGCGGCCACTAGGGCGCCATCGGTGATGCGCACCTTGTGGTGCGCCTCGTAACGCTCGCGCAGGCCACGCAAAATGGCGATGGTGTCCTCCACCGAGGGCTCGCCGACGAAGACCTGCTGGAACCGGCGCTCGAAGGCCGGGTCCTTCTCGATGTGCTCGCGGTACTCGTCGAGGGTGGTCGCGCCGATCATCCTCAGCTCGCCACGGGCCAGCATCGGCTTGAGCATGTTGCCGGCGTCCATCGACCCCTCACCGGTCGCGCCGGCACCGATCACGGTGTGCAGCTCGTCGATGAAGGTGATGATCTGACCCTCGGCCTCCTTGATCTCGTTGAGGACGCTCTTGAGGCGCTCCTCGAACTCGCCGCGGTACTTGGCGCCGGCGACCATCGAGGTGAGATCCAGGGAGACCACCCGGCGACCCTTCAGGGAGTCGGGGACGTCGCCCGCAATCACTCGCTGGGCCAGCCCCTCGACGACGGCGGTCTTGCCGACGCCGGGCTCGCCGATCAGCACGGGGTTGTTCTTGGTGCGTCGGGCCAGCACCTGGATGACCCGTCGGATCTCGGCGTCACGGCCGATGACGGGATCCAGCTTGCCGGCGCGGGCGCGCTCGGTGAGATCCACGGAGTACTTGGCCAGGGCCGACTCCCCGCCCTCGGACTCCTCGGAGGTGACGCGGCGGTCGCCGCGGCCCTCGTTGAAGGCGCGGGTCAGCGTGTCGGGGCGCAGACCGAGCTCGGTCAGTCCCGGCTGGACGTCGCTGGGGACGGTGGTCAGCGAGATGAGCAGGTGCTCGGTGGCGACGAAGGAGTCGCCCATCTCCTGGGCGCGGTTCTGGGCGTCGGCGATGACCCGGGCCAGCGCGCCGGACAGCTGCGGCTGGGAGACCGAGGCCCCCGAGGAGGACGGCAGTTTGCGCATCGCCTCGGTGGCGATCCGGTCGATCGCCTCGGGTTCGATGTTCAGACCCTTGACCAGCGGCCCGACGGTGTTGTCGGGGATGGTGAACAGGGCGTGCAGCAGGTGAGAGGGCTCCACGGAGGGATTCCCGTGGGCCAACGCGTGCCGCGAGGCGGCCGAGACCGCGTCACGACTCATCGTGGTGAGATTGGTATCCATGTATGTGCCTCGCAGGGTTGAGTTCTACTGACTCAAGTATGCCCCGTTCATTCTGAACGTCAAGCCATACTTGAGCGACACAGACTCAACCCTGCCGAGGCGTGGAGTATTCCGGGGGTCGGGGACCCCTCGCAGTCAGTTGAGGTGGGGCTTCACCTGGCTGGTGTAGATCCCCTCGAGGGTGGACCGCAGGCTCTTCATGGTGGCGGTGGTGTCGGCCTTCTGGGTGAGGATGCCGGCCACCGCCTTCGCGATCTCCTGGTCGGCGCCGGGCATGAAGACCCGTGCCCAGTCCTGGGCGCGGGTGACGTCCAGCTGCTTGATCGCGGTGCCGATGAGGGCGTTCTTCTCGAGCAGCGAGGAGGTGTCGGCCGACTTGCGGACCGGCATGTACCCGGTGGCCGAGGAGAAGTCCACGGTGTTCTCGGGGTTGGTGAGGAAGGCGATGAACTTCGCGGCCGCCAGCTGGTTGGCCTTGTCGATCCCCTTGGGGATGCCGACCCCGGCGCCGCCGGTCGGGCAGACCGGCTTGGTGGAGACCGGGCCGCCGGGCAGGAAGCCGACGCCGACCTGGAAGCGGGACCCGATGGACTTCTGGACGCCGACCAGCGATCCGGTGGACTCGATGGTCGCCGAGCAGGCGCCGGCGGCCAGGTCGTCGATGGCGGCGGTGCTGGCCACCCCGGCCCACTTGGAGGTGTTGACGGCGTCTGCGAAGTAGTTCAGGGCCTTGACGGTGGCCGGGGAGTCGCAGGTGATGTCGAAGCTGTTGCGCTTGGACCAGCCGCCGCCGTACCCCCACAGGGTGTTCTGGAGGGTCCAACCGGCGTATCCGGCCAGGGCCGGGATCTCGTAGGCGTACTTGGCCTTCGTGGTGGCCTTGACCGCCATCAGCTTGGGCGCCCAGGTGGCGAACTCCTCCCAGCTGGTCGGTGACCGGTCAGGCAGTCCGGCGGCCTTGAAGTGGTTCTTGTTGTAGTAGAACAGCGGGGTGGAGCGGGCCCACGGCACCGCCCACTGCTCGCCCTTGTACTGGTAGTCGGCGACCAGGCCGTCGCGGTAGTCCGACAGCTCGAGGCCTGCGGCCTTGATGACATTGCCCAGCGGGATGATCGAGTCCTGCATGTAGTAGCGGAACCACCAGACGTCCGACAGCACCACCAGGTCGGGCAGCTGGCCGCCGGCCTGGGCGCTCTGGAACTTCTGGGCGACGTCCTCATAGGTGCTGCCCGCGGTGACGAGGTTCACCGTGATGCCCGACTGGGCCTTGAACTTCTTGATGATCGACTGGGTGATGGCCTGGGAGCTGCCGGGGTGGTTCGACCAGAAGGAGATGGTCTTGGCAGGGGTGACGCCGTCGAAGCTGGGTCCGCCGGTCGCCCCGGCCGAGGCCGAACCGGCCGCCGAGGTCGTCGAGGGCCCCGAGCAGGCCGACAGCAGCGCGGCACCCGCGCCGAGCCCGGCCAGGCCGAGCAGGCTGCGTCGCGAGATGGCGGCGCTGGACACGTCATGAAGCATGACAGGGATCTCCTTGTGGATGTGGGGCGCGCTCACTTGACCGCACCCTGGGTGAGACCAGCGACGATGTATCGCTGGAGGAAGAGGAAGACGATGAGGACCGGCAGGATGACGACCACTGCCCCGGCCATCAGCACCGGGTAGGCGCTGGGATCACCCTCGATGTTCTTGAGCAGGGTGAGGCCGACCGGCAGGGTCATCCGCGAGTCGTCGGTGGTGATGACCAGCGGCCAGATGTAGTTGTTCCACTCGTCGACGATGGTCACCAGACCGACCGTGGCGATCGCCGGCGTCGACATCGGCACGACCATCCGGAACAGCCGGCCGAGGTGCCCGGCGCCGTCCATCTCGGCGGCCTCCAGGACGTCGATCGGCAGGGACATGAAGTTCTGGCGCAGCAGGAAGGTGCCGAAGGCGGTGCCCAGGCCGGGCAGGATGATTCCCCAGTAGGTGTTGACCCCGCCGAGCCCGGCGATGGTGATGTAGTTGGGGACCAGGCTCACCTGGGAGGGAACCATCAGGGCGACCAGGATCGCGATGAAGATGAACCGGCGTCCCGGGAACCTCAGGAAGCTGAAGGCGTAGGCGCTGGTGATCGCCAGGACGAGCTTGACCACCGCGCCGACCGCGGTGACCAGCACCGAGTTGAGGAACAGCTGGGGGAAGTCGACCTTCGCCGAGGCGTTGAGATAGGCCGTCAGGCTCGGGTGGTGGGGCCACAGCACGAGATCCTGGGTGACGACCTCGCCGGAGGTCTTGAGGGAGCTCAGCGCCATCCACAGCAGCGGCAGGACGATCACCAGGCAGGCGATCACCAGGGGCAGGTAGCCGCCGAGAATGCGCCGCGACCAGGAGTCCGGGCCGACGATCGACTCGTCGACCGAGGAGTGGTGCCTGCTGTGGGCCCGCCTGGTGCCCTCGGCGTCCCGGGACGGTGTCCGGGTCAGTGCGAGGCTCATGCGTAGTAGACCTTCCGCTCGAGGAACCTCATCTGGAAGACGGTGAGGATGAGGAGGATGACGACCAGAAGGGTTGAGATCGCCGCCGAGTAGCCGGCCCGGTTGTAACCGCCGAAGGCCTGCAGGTAGGAGGCGTACATCAGCGTGGTGGTGCCCTGGCCCATCGGCGTCATGATGCGGATCAGGTCGAAGGACTGCAGTGAGGACAGGATCGTCGTCATCAGCAGGAAGAAGGTGGTCGGCGAGATGAGCGGCCAGATGATCGCCCGGAAGCTGCGGCCGCGGGTGGCGCCGTCCAGGGCGGCGGCCTCCAGCAGGTCGCGGGGGATGGCCTGGAGGGCGGCCAGGTAGATCACCGCGCAGTAGCCGAGGTTCTTCCAGATGTAGACGATGATGATCATCGTCAGGGACAGCGGCGGTTGCAGGAACCACTGCGGGGAGGACTGTCCGAACTTCCGCAGCACCGCGGCCAGCACCCCGCCGACCGGGTCGAAGATGAAGGTCCAGACCAGTCCGACGCCGACCCCCGACAGGACGTAGGGGGCGAAGACGGTGGCCCGGGCGACATTGCGTCCGACCAGCCTGCGGTTGAGGACGACGGCCAGGCCCAGGCCGATGAGCATCGACCCGCCGACCGTGACGACGGTGAAGACCAGTGTCGTGGTGAGGACCTGGCCGGCGTCGCGGCTGAAGAACTCGCGGTAGTTGCCCAGGCCGATGAACTTCGCCGTCGGGGAGCCGAGAGTCCAGTCCAGCATCGAGTACCAGATGTTGAGCACCAGTGGCCGGTAGGTGAACACGGCGATGAGTGCGGCATTGGGCAGGACGAAGGCCACGAAGAGCAGCGCCTCATGGATTCGTCGCCGACCGATGTGGCCTCTCGGCCGTGCGATCGTTGGTGCTGCACTCGTCACGCTCACTCCTCCTGGTCCAACGGACCTGCCTCCAGAAAGGTAGGCAGGCCAGTTGTCCTGAGGGGGAGTCGAAGGTTACGAGAGGGTTGTC
Source organism: Acidipropionibacterium jensenii DSM 20535 (assembly GCF_000425285.1). Lineage (GTDB taxonomy): Bacteria > Actinomycetota > Actinomycetes > Propionibacteriales > Propionibacteriaceae > Acidipropionibacterium > Acidipropionibacterium jensenii. Next base: position 88,737 of record NZ_AUDD01000010.1, read on the forward strand.
GCCGGGTTCATTCTTGGTGTTCCCGCTGGTGAGGCCGGGCTGAGGGCCTCAGGCGGACTGGTGGAGGCCGGCCCCGGCGGCCTCGGCGAGCAGGGCCTCGAGCTTCTCGACGGTGTCCTGCCACCCGGTGACCGAGACACAGGGCACCCCCATCGCCTTGACGGGGTAGTCGTTGCCGTTGACGTCGAGCCGGTCGCCGAAGAACAGCAGGTCCTCGCGGTTCAGGCCGGTCTTCGTCAGCAGTTCGCCGATTCCGAAGGACTTGTCGCGTCCGACCCGGGTGATGTCGACGGAGGTGGATCCGCCGGCGCGCACCTCGAGATCGGGCAGCAGTTCGGCCACCGCGGCGCGCAGCCGCAGCTTTTTCTCACCGGTCGGGTCCCAGGCGCGCTTGGCCGGAACCGGCGCCTCCTGGCCGAGGGCCGAGAAGGTGATCTGGGACTCCCGGTCCTCCATCGTCGGACCCCAGGTGTGCTCCTCCCACAGGCCGAGCCTGCGGGCGCATCCCTCGAGAGCCTCGGTGGCCCGCGACTTCTCGTCGTCGGTGAGAGCCTCCAGGTAGATCCTGTCCCACCGGCCGTCGACCAGCCGGTAGTACTGGGTGCCGCAGGCCGGCATGAGGTGGAGCCGGTCCATCCGGGCCGACCCCACCTCATCGAGGGGTTCGACGACCTGACTGCGGAACTGGCCGAACTGGCCGCCGGAGACCACGCACACCTGGGTGGCCTCCAGCAGCCGTGCCAGAGTCTCGGCCATCGGTTCGGGAAGCCGCGTCTTGGAGGGCGCGAGGGTGTCGTCCAGATCGAAGGCGACCATTGGCGGTATTGACGCAGTCACGGCCAACAACCTATAGGAAGCCGCTCGACCGGTTGACACGACTCGACTGATGGAGACCGCTCAGCTGATGAAGGCGGGACTGATGGAGACCGCTCAGCTGATGGAGGCCTGGTAGATCGAGGCGATCGAGGAGGCCAGAGTGGCGTCGAAGTCCTGCTGGGACTGGTCGACACTCAGGCCCTCGGCCAGAGCCCGGGAGAAACTCGCGATGAGGCCGTGGTTGCGGGCCAGCAGCTCATTGGCCTCGGTGCGCGAGTAGCCGCCCGACAGCGCGACGACGCGCACCACCTTGGGCTCAGCGATGAGGTCGGCGTACAGGTCGGTCCGGCTCGGGATGGTGAGCTTCAGCATGATCCGGGCGTCGTCGGGAAGGGCGTCGATGTGGCTGCGGAGCTGCTCGTGCAGCAGGTCCTCGGCCTTCTCCTTGGCCGGGGCGTGGATGTCGACCTCCGGCTCCAGGATCGGCACCAGGCCGGCGGCCCGCACCTTCTCACCGAGGTCGAACTGCTGGTCGACGATCCGCGGGATACCGGTCTCGTCGGCGTCCAGGATGACCGAGCGCTCCTTGGTCCCGAAGATGTGCTTCTCCTCGCGGGCCCGAGCCAGGGTCTCCTCCAGCCCGGGGATGGGCTTCATGACGCGGACGTGATCGGCCTCGTCGGTCAGCCCCTTGTCAATCTTGAGGATCGGGACGATCCCCTTGCGCTGCCACAGGAAGTCGGCGGTGGGGATCCCCTCGATCTCGCGGTCCATGGTCATCTCGAACAGGATCGCGGCCAGGATGTGCGCGCTGGTGAAGGACGGGCTGGTCACCACCCGCGTCCTCATCTGGTGGACCAGGTCGAACATCTTCTGCTTGTCGTCGCCGTAGGCGTCCTCGCCGATCCCGTAGGCCCTCAGTGCCTTGGGGGTGGAGCCGCCGGACTGGTCCAGGGCGGCGATGAATCCCTGACCGGAGTGCATCCGGTCGAGCTGTTCGGTGTTGATGGTGACAGTCATGATGATCTCCTTCGACACGATTCGCCTCGGCGAGGAGCGACTGCCTCGTCGTCGAGGGTCGTTTCCACCGTACCCGGATCCTCGAGGGATCAGACGAGGATCACCAGAAACCGTCCGGACACCGTTCCCCCCGGTGCGAGTACCCCTCGATCGGACCCCTCACGGGTCCACCAGTAGCCCCGCAGGACTGTCCAGGGCTCGTCAGCGAGGGATCGTGCGCCAGCGCCGGCCCAGCCACACCAGGGCGTCGTGGCCACGGCGTCCCGGCTCGATCCGGTCGACCTCCAGGACGACCACGGTCGCCGACCCGACGTCGACCATCCTGACGACCTCGCAGTGCAGCCGGGCAGTGGGGACGTCCAGACAGGGCACCTGCTCGGAGGAGACCATCCAGCGGGTCCTCAACTCGGAGATGCCGTGGTGGGCGAACTCATTGCCCAGCTGCTCCTGGCCGGCCTCCAACGGATGGAGGACGACGCGGGAGCCCTCCTCCAGGGCCGCCAGGGTGATCGAACCATGGCCCATCGACAGCGAGACCATCGCCGGGCGCACCGAGACCGAGGCCAGCGAGGACACCGTCATGCCGACCGGACCGGCCGCACCGCGGGCGGTGAGCACGGCCGCACCCGCCGGGTACTGGCGGAACACCCCGGCCAGCTCCTGGGCGAGATCGGACTCTTGGATCGGATGACTCACGAGGCCGAGCGTTCCACGCCGAAACGTCGCTGACCAGCCCCTGGACCCCCGGATTCGCTACCCGCTGACCTGCGGGGTCCCGGGGTACCCCAGCGCCTCGACATCTCGACGTCTCAGCGCCCCGGTGCCATGGGTCCTCCGCTGCCGGGGAAGGCGGATCCTCGCCACGGGAGGGGTCGGACCCTCCCTCGGGAGAGCGCGGATCCTCCCCCAGGAGGATGCCGCGGGCGCCCTGGCTGCCTAGGCTCGAACGGTGAGCACTCGTCGCCGCCTGAGCATTCGCGGAATCCACAACTGGATCGGGCGCCACCCGATGGTCGGTGACGCCGTGCTGGCCCTGCTGCTCACCCCGTTCGCCCTCGCCGGGACCATCAGTGGCCACTACGGCTGGGCACGTGCCCTGTGGGGGCTGTGCTACGTGGTCCCGCTGATCTGGCGGCGGGCCCGACCCGACGTCGCCGCGGCCGGGGTGGCCGTGGCCTGCCTGGTCCAGCTCGTCGTCGCCACCGGCCCCAATGCCGGCAACGTCACCGTGCCGATCGTGATCTACGCGGTGATCGCCTACGGCAACGCCCGTCACGCCCGGTGGTGGCTCTGGCTGGCCCTGGCCGGCAGTCTGGCAGCCGGTTTGAGATGGTCGTTGAATGACGATGTGTTCCGCTCCTACGGCCGCCAGGAGCTCATCCTCAACATCACCGCGCTCACCATCGGCTGCGCCGTCACGGTGCTGATGGCCTGGTACGCCGGACGGTTCGCCCGGGAGCGCCGGTTGAACCTCGAGCAGCTGCGGCGCCGCGCCGAGGACCTGGAGCGGGAGCGTGACCAGCGGGTCAAACTCGCCACCCAGGAGGAGCGCACCCGGATCGCCCGGGAGATGCACGACATCGTCGCCCACTCCCTGTCGGTGATCGTCGTCCAGGCCGACGGCGGGTCCTACCTGGCCCACCACGACGACGCCGGCGACGCGGAGTCGCGCCTGCGATCCTCGGCCACCGCCCTGGACACCATCGCCGAGACCGCCCGCACGGCCCTGACCGAGACCCGCCGGCTGGTCGGGGTGCTGCGCGACGACTCCGGTCGCCCCGCCGATCTGACCCCCTCCCAGGGGCTGGCGGACCTGCCCGCGCTGATCGAGGAGACCCGCGGCGCGCTGCCGGTGACCCTGCAGGTGACCGGGGACCCCGACGGCCATCCGGCCCTGTCCGCCGGCGCCGACCTGGCCTGCTACCGGGTGGTCCAGGAGTCCCTCACCAATGTCCTCAAGCACGCCGGCCCCGGGGCCAGCGCCCTGGTGCAGATCATCCACCGGCCCGACCGGGTGGAGGTCCGGGTCACCGACGACGGCCGCGGCTCCCTGGCCGCCACCGACGACGGCGCCGGGCACGGCCTGGTGGGGATGCGCGAGCGGGTCAGCGCGTGGGGTGGCACGCTGGAGGCCAGGGACCGGCTGGACGGCGGATATCAGGTGGACGCCGTCATCCCGGTCGAGTCCACACCCACCCACCGGACCCCAGGAGAGACCCCGTGAACCCGGACCAGCTCATCCGACTGCTGCTCGCCGACGATCAGGAGATGGTGCGGGTGGGATTCCGGATGGTCCTCGACGCCCAGCCGGACATGGAGGTCGTCGGGGAGGCGGCCGACGGCGTCCAGGCCGTGGCGATGGCCACCGAGCTGGAGCCCGACGTCGTGCTGATGGACATCCGGATGCCGCGGATGGACGGTCTGGAGGCCACCCGCCAGATCATCGCCGGCAGCTCCGAGGCCCGGGTTCTGGTCCTCACCACCTTCGATCTGGACGAGTACGTGCACTCGGCGCTGCGGGCCGGGGCGTCGGGATTCCTGCTGAAGGACGCCGGTCCCGCCGAGTTGCTGGCCGGGATCCGGTCGGTCGCCTCGGGGGACGCCGTCGTGGCACCCTCGGCCACCCGACGTCTGCTGGAACGGTTCCTGCCCACCGACGGCGGCGGTCCCTCGCCGACCGACCCCGACCTCATCGAAGCTCTCTCGGACCGGGAGCGCGAGGTGCTCACCTGTGTCGGGGCGGGCCTGACCAATGCCGAGATCGCCGCCAAACTCTTCCTGGCCGAGACCACCGTCAAGACCCACATCGGCCACATCCTCGCCAAGCTGGGCCTGCGGGACCGAGTCCAGATGGTCATCACCGCCTATGACGCCGGCCTCGTGAGGCCCGGTCGGTGAGCGGTTCAGTGAACGGTTCGATGAGTGGTCCGGGTCGGCGGGGACGCGACGCCGAAGCGGAGCCCGGGCCGGTGAACGGGCCCGATCGACAGGGCACGGCCCTCGGTCGATTTCTTGCGGCGCTGTTCGCCAGCCGGGCGGCACGGCTGACCTGCACCATCGTCCTCACCCTGGTGATCGGCGTCATCGTCTTCGACCCCGATCCCGGCGAGGGCTCCTCCTTCTTCAGCACGCCGGCCCTGGAGTTCAGCGCCAACATCGTGATGTTCCTGCCGGTCGGCGCGGTGGCGTGGTGGTGGCGCCGGTCGGTGTGGCGCAATGTCCTGGTCGGATTCGTCGCGACGGTGATCATCGAGTCGGTCCAGGGACTCTTCCTGCCCCACCGGGTGGCCGACATCCGCGACGTCATCGCCAACACCTCCGGGGCGGTTATCGGCTCGGTCACCTGCTGGGTGGTGGCCGGCATCCTCCTGCGGAAGGACCTGCGGAACCATTCCGGCGGATGATTCGCGACGATGCGGCCGATTTCTAGCGTCTGTGGTGTTCGTTGACCCAGACCCAGGAGACCGCACGATGTCCCACTCAGCCACCCCCGCCCGCGCCCTTCGCCCCGACGGCGCACCGCCCCGGTCCGGATCCCGACCTACCGTGCGGTCCGCGGTCCGCGCCGTCGACCTCACCAAGACCTACGGCTCCGGTCCCGCCACCGTGCACGCCCTGGACGGGGTGAGTCTGGATCTGGCGGCCGGCCATCTCACCGCCATCATGGGGGCCTCCGGATCGGGCAAGTCGACCCTGCTGCACTGCCTCACCGGACTGGACTCCCCCACCAGCGGCACGGTGTGGATCGGCGACACCGACATCACCTCGCTGTCCGACGACGACCTCACCCGGCTGCGCCGCGACCGGATCGGCTTCGTCTTCCAGTCCTTCAACCTGATGCCCACCCTCACCGCCGAGAGGAACATCCTGCTGCCGCTGAAGCTGTCGCGGCGTCGAGTCGACCAGGAGTGGTTCGACCGGGTCACCGGGATGCTGGGGATCACCGAGAGGCTGTCCCACCGGCCCTCCGAGTTGTCCGGCGGTCAGCAGCAGCGCGTCGCGGTGGCCCGGGCGCTCATCACCCGTCCCGACGTCATCGTCGCCGACGAGCCCACCGGGGCCCTGGACTCCGCGGCCAGCGACTCCCTGCTCACCTTCCTGCGCAACTGCGTCGAGGACCTGGGACAGACGGTCGTGATGGTCACCCACGACCACCACGCCGCCGAGTACGCCGACCGCGTCGTCACCCTGCGCGACGGGCGAACCAGTGAGGACCACTGGGTGTCACTGCGGGCCGGGGTGCTGGCCGAGGACGGCTCCACGAGACCGGACGGCAGCGGAGCCGCAGGCAGCGGAGCGACACACGGCTGGAGAGACGCCGGCTGTCCGGCCTGCCGGGATGCTGCAGGCCTGGACGCACCGGACGCATCGGCACAGGACGCTGCCGCCCGGAACGTGGGGGTCGCGCGATGACTCCGGAGCGCCGCAGACTGATCCCCACCATCCTGGCGGTCCTGCTCGGGGTCGCCTTCCTGGCCGCCACCCTCATCATGTCGGCCACCATGAAGGCCTCCATCACCTCCCAGACCGCCGCATCGGTCGAGGGGGCGGACGCCGTCGTGGTCGCCGACCCCTCCACCACCCTCCCGGTCGCCGCCACCCAGGCGATCTCCCGAGCCTCCGGGGTGACCGGCGTCGACCCGACGATCTCCACGACGCTGAGGGCCACCCACTCCGGCGGCATGTCGATGGTCGAGGGGCACCTCACCCCCTCTTCGGGTCAGCGCACCCTGGTCTCGGGGCGGCTCCCCCGCAGCGCCGGGGAGGCCCTCGTCAACCCCCTGATGATCGACGCCGGGGTGAGGCAGGGATCGACACTGACCCTTCTCGGCGTCGACAACGCCGCGAAGCCGCAGCAGGTGCGGGTGGTCGGCGTCATCGCCCCCGCCCCGAGGGTCTCGATGAACACCGACAGCCAGCAGGTCTACACCGACTCCCGGACCCTGATGGCGGCCCGCGGCACCCCCGGCTACGACACCGTCTACGTCACCGGGACCGGCGGCCAGCAGGCCGTCGCCCAGGCTGTCAAGAAGGTTCCCGGGATGGACGCCGCCGGCATCACGGTGCGCACAGCCGATGCCGAGCGGGCCGAGCTGACCCGCCAGTCGCTGGCCGGCTCCGGGGCGCTGACCGGCTTCATGGGGGCCTTCGCCGCGATCGCCGTGGCGGTCGCCGCGATCGTCATCGTCAACACCTTCGCCATCCTGGTCGCCCAGCGGACCCGCTCCCTGGCACTGGCCCGCTGCGTCGGCGCCACCCGCCGGCAGGTCCGCAACTCGGTGCTCATCGAGGCCCTGGCCACCGGTGTGATCGGCTCGATCCTGGGTCTGACGGTGGGCACCGGACTCTCCCAGCTGCTGGTGTCCCTGGGCCGGTCCCGGATGAACCTGCCGCTGCAGTCGGTGATCACCCTGGACCCGGTGTCCCTGCTGGCCCCCGCGGCGGTCGGCATCCTGGTCACCGTGCTGGCCGCCCTGCCACCGGCCCGCAGAGCCACCCGGGTTCCCCCGGTCGCCGCCCTGTCCCCGGTGTCGCCCGAACCCACCCGGCGGGTCGGACGGGTCCGACTGGCGATCGGCGCCGTGCTGTTCGTCGCTGGAGCCGGCCTGCTGGTCTACGGGGCGATCGGGACGAAGGTCACTGGCCTGGCCCTGGTCGCCGGCATCGCCGGCGGACTGGCGAGCTTCGTCGGGGTGCTCATCCTGGCGATCGTCGTCATCCCCCGACTGGCCCTGTCTCTTGGACGCCTCGCGGCCCGGCTGGGCGGCGTCCCGGCCGAACTGGCCACCGAGAACACCCAGCGCAACCCGGGCCGGGCGGCCTCCACCGTCTCCGCCCTACTGGTCGGCGTCACCCTCATCGTCATGACGGCGGTCGGCGCCGCCACCGCGCAGACCAGCGTCAACAAGACCCTGGACGAGCACTTCCCCACCGACGCCATCGTGACCAGCGACTCCGGACGGCTCCCCGACCGGCTGCTGGATGCGGCGCGCGGCGCAGACGGGGTGGCCGCAGCCGGAGAGGTGAGCTCCGGCCAGGCCACCCTCACCGCCGGCGGCAGAACCCAGCGGGTGGACGTCGCCGGATACTCCGCCGGAGCCCTGGCGGCACTGCGCGACACCGAGGCGCTGGCCAGACTGGACGACCGGCACGTGGTGGTCCGGGCGCCCGGCGTGACCACCGGACAGAAGGTGACGATCCGCAACGGACAGCGCTCCCTGGAACTGGTCGCGGTGGCCCAGCCCACGGACCAGCGGGCGCCCAGCATCGCCCTGAGCGCCGCCACCATGAAGAGGGTTCTTCCCGACGCCGTCGGAAGCCAGATCCTGGTGCGCTACGCGGCCGGGACCAGCCCCTCCGACGCCACCGCGTCGATCACCCGGGCGATCAGCCCGATCCCGGGGGCGTCGATCATCAGCGCCGCCTCGAGCAGGGATGAGATCCAGCGGGTGGTGACGATCATGCTGGCCCTGGTCATCGGTCTGCTGGCGATCTCGGTGGTCATCGCGCTGGTCGGGGTGGGCAACACCCTGGGCCTGTCGGTGCTGGAGCGGACCCGTGAGATCGGCCTGCTGAGGGCGCTGGGGCTGACCCGCCGACAGGTGCGGGCGATGTTCGGCCACGAGGCGGTGCTGGAGTCGGTGGCGGCCGTGGTGGTCGGGCTGGTGCTGGGCACCGGCTACGGGATCGCCGGGACCTACGCCATGCTCGGCAGCCAGGGGGCCGATGTCATCGTCTCCCTGCCCTGGCTGCAGCTGGCGGCGGTCGCGGCGATCGCGATGGCGGCCGGCTGGCTGGCCTCGGTGATTCCCGGCCGGCACGCCGCCCGGGTGAGCCCGTCGGTGGCCCTGGCCGGGGAGTAGTCGGGGACTTGACCGCCCACCGTGCGGGACCTGGAGTAGGCGGACCGGGAGGGACCAGGCTGCGAGGTGGGGCCGCACCGGGAGGGCAGGGCCATAGCGGTGGCCCTCCCCCGGTCCCTCCGCCGCCCTACCCCACCCCCGAGGTCTCGGTGGCGGCGTCCACGCCCCGGCCGCCGCCACCGCCGTCAGACCCGAACTCTAGGATGCTCGGAGTGAGCCCTCTCCAGTCGCCGAACCGCACCACCCCCGCCGACACCGGTTCGGGACCCGGCGGGTCCGACGACGGAGTCGGCAGTACCGGTAGTACCGGCAAGGCTGACGACAATGGCAGCACCGATCGGACAGGCGGAATCGCCCTGCGCCGCGACCTGCGCAACCGTCACATCCAGCTCATCGCGCTGGGCGGGGCGATCGGCACCGGACTGTTCTACGGCGCCTCCGACTCGATCGGGGCCGCCGGACCCGCGGTGATCGTCAGCTACCTCATCGGAGGCATCGTCATCTACCTGGTGATGCGGGCGCTGGGCGAGATGAGCGTCGACCACCCGACCTCCGGGGCCTTCTCCACCTACGCCCACGACTACTGGGGCGACCTGGCCGGATTCGTCTCCGGCTGGAACTACTGGTTCAACTACATCGCCGTCTCGATGGCCGAGCTGTCGGTGGTGGGCATCTACATCAACTACTGGCTGCCCTCGGTGCCGACCTGGGTCTCGGCGGCCGTGATGCTGGTCATCATCACCGCCATCAACCTGCTCCACGTCAAGGCCTACGGGGAGTTCGAGTTCTGGTTCGCGATCATCAAGGTGGTCGCGATCATCGCGATGATCTGCTTCGGACTGTGGATCATGGTGGCCGGAGCCGGCGGCACCCCGGCCACCGGGATCTCCAACCTGTGGACCCACGGCGGATTTGCACCCCACGGCCTGCACGGAATCATGACAGGCCTGGTCGTGGTGATGTTCTCCTTCGGCGGGGTCGAGCTCATCGGGATCACCGCCGGCGAGGCCCAGGACCCCCAGCGATCCATCCCCCGGGCCATAAACCAGGTGGTCTACCGGATCCTCATCTTCTACATCGGGGCGATCTTCGTCATCGTCGCCCTCACCCCGTGGGACAGGATCGACGGGAAGGCCAGCCCCTTCGTCCAGATCTTCGACCAGATCGGCATCCCCGGAGCGGCCGCGATCCTCAACGCCGTCGTCCTCACCGCGGCCGTCTCGGCCTACAACTCCGGGCTGTACTCCAACGGCCGGATGCTCTTCTCGCTGGCCCAGCGCGGCAACGCCCCGCGGGTCCTGGCGAAGGTGAGCCGCAACGGCTCGCCGTGGGTCGGCGTCGTCGTCTCCAGCATCGTCACCGCCGCGGCCGTCCTGCTCACCGCCGTACTGCCCGCCCAGGCCTTCGGATATGTGATGTCGATCGCCCTGATCGCCGCCTTCATCAACTGGGGGATGGTGGTCATCACCCAGCTGTTCTTCCGCCGCAGACTGGACGACGCCGCGATCGGCGCCCTACGGTTCAAGATGCCGGGAGCACCCGTCACCAACTGGCTCGTGCTGGCATTCATGGCCGTTATCGTCATCCTGATGGTGCTGTCGGGCAATCCCGCCTACCAGATCGCGGTCGGCGTCGGCCCGGTCTGGCTCATCATCCTCATCGTCGGCTGGGCGCTGTCGCGGCTGGCCCGGCGACGTCACTCGAACCACCACACCGACGGCGACCAGATCGCCTCGAGGGAGAACTGATCCGTGTTCACCATCGTGCTGGACTTCCTGGTCGCCCACCAGCTGGTCACCATCCTCGTGGTCCTGGCCCTGGGCGCCATGCTCGGCCAGATCAAGTTCGGGCCGCTGCGCTTCGGCGCCGCCGGGGCCCTGTTCATGGGGCTCGTGGTGGGCACCCTCGACCCGCGTCTTGGACAGGGTTTGGCCAGCGTCAAGGCGCTCGGCGTCGTGCTGTTCTGCTACACCGTCGGACTGTCGGCCGGCTCGACCTTCCTGTCCGACCTCAAGCGGCAGTGGACGCTGATGGTGGCGGCGATCGTCGGACTGGTCGTGATGGCCGGGGCCGCGATCGGGCTGGGACGACTCTTCGGACTGTCCTCGGCGCACATCGCCGGGCTCTACGCCGGCGTCCTCACCTCACCGGCCATTGACGCCGCCCAGTCGGCCACCCAGGGGGCCGGCGACACCCTGGTCGGTTACGCGATCTCCTACCCGGTCGGCGTCGTCGTCGCGATGATCGTCGTCTCGATGATCGCCACCCGCAAGTGGCCGGCCAAGAAGGACAACACCTCGATGGCCGAGGCCGGACTGACCTCGGTGTCCACCGTGGTGGACCGCGAGACGACGATCCGCCACACCCCCGGATTCACCGCCGACCAGATCCGGATGTCCTACCTGCTGCGCGACGGTGAAATGCGCCTGGCCCGCCCCGACGACGACCTGCACATCGGAGACCAGGTGCTGGTGGTGGGCAACCCCAACGACGTCGACAAGGCCGTCAAGCACCTGGGACACCGGTCCCGCAAGCGCCTCACCGACGACCGCAACACGGTGGACTTCCGGCGGTTCCTGGTCTCCAACCCGCTGCTGGTCGGGCGGCGTCTGGGAGATATCGACGTCCGCGGACGCACCAGCGGCAAGGTGACCCGGGTGCGCCGCGGCGACCTCGACATGCTCGCCAATGACGACATCATCCTGCAGCCCGGCGACCGGGTGCTCGTCGTGGTGCCGGCCAACCGGCTGTCCGACGCCGCCGACCTGTTCGGCGACTCGGAGGCCCGGGTCTCCCAGGTCGACGCCCTCTCGCTGGGTCTGGGTGCGGCGATGGGCCTGGTGCTCGGGGCGATCCTGGTGGCCCTTCCCGGCGGCCTCAAGTTCGAGCTCGGAGCAGCTGCCGGACCGCTGGTGATGGGCATGATCCTCGGTGCGGTGCACCGCACCGGGCCGCTGCGCTGGGACCTGCCGCACGCCACCAACAACATCCTTCGCCAGATCGGCCTGATGATCTTCCTGGCCTGCGTCGGACTGGCCTCCGGTCAGGCCTTCATCTCCCAGGCCCTCACCTGGCACGGTCTGGCGGTGGTCATCGTCTCGGCCGTCTCGCTGATCCTCGGCGGGGTCATCCTGCTGGCCGCCGCCCGGTGGCTGCAGCTGTCGGCCCAGCGGGCCACCGGCGGATTCGCCGGGTTCGTCGGCCAGCCGGCGATCCTGGGGTATGCCAACACCCTGGTCAACGACGAGCGGATCGAGTCGGCCTACGGTGCGCTGTTCGCCCTGGGAACCGTGGTCAAGATCGTCATGGTTCAGGTCATCGCCCTGCTCTGAGGGGGTTGCCGTTCCGTCGTTCTCCGTTGTGATGTCGGCCTTCTTGGGTGCCTGTGGCTGTCTCCGCTTCTTGCCCTGCGGTGTCTGGCCGTCTCACCCTTGGTCTGACGGCGTCTGGCTGTCTCGCCCTTGGTCTGACGGCGTCCCGTCGTCTCCCCACCTGCCCTGACGGTGTCCTTCCGCTGCCCTGGACGGCGTCTCCAGCTCCCTTGTCCTGACGGCGTCTGGCTGCCTCTCCGCCCTGAACGACGTCCTCCCCCATCCCTGGCTCCACGTTGATCCAGTTACTCGGCACCCCCACCTCCCCCTCACCACGTTGATCCAGATACTCGGCGTTGATCCAGTTACAAGAGGATCAACGCCGAGTATCTGGATCAACGTGAAGTTCGGGCGGGCAGAGGCAGGCAGAAACGGAGTGAGGGCGGGCAGAGTCAGGCAGATAGAGGGCGGAACCGGTGAAGACCGGCAGACGTCGACAGACGCAGACGCCGACAACCAGAAACTGCGAGCAGCCAGCAGGCAGCCAGACCAGGCCCTTCTCGGAGCAGACCAGGCAATCGGACCGGATCCTTCTTGGTCCGGAGCCGACCCCGTCAATCAGGTCAGATCGTGCTGTGCTCGGTCTTGGCCATCTGGGCGGCCAGATCCGCCGGTGCCAGATCGGCGTGCTCGAACTCGGTGGTCACCGGAAGTCGAAGTCGCAGATCGGTGCCGACGCACACCTCGACCGACCCGTTGCTGATCTCGAAGTCGACGACGTGACCGCCCAGGGTCCGGGTGTCGTCGATGAAGTGGACATGGCACCCCGGCACTGAGATCCCGCCCTGGTAGACGGGGGTCCGGAAACCGACGAAGACGCCGTCCAGGTCCTCGGCGCGCACCACCTCCTCGCCGTCGGTGGCCTCCACCATCGGACGGTAGGGCTTGGCCTGCTGAACCACCGTGCGCGTCGTCACCCAGCCGACGTGACCGCAGATCCGCAGCGCATACATGTAGTTCGCACTGGGCAGCAGCCCGTCGATGAGCCGCGACAGGTCCGAACGGTGCAGGGTCTGATTGATCTCCAGACGGTGGGAGGGGACGAAGTTGGTCACCGTCGCGTAGGGGGTGTGCTGACTCATCAGCGCCGGCCGGGTGGTGCCGTCCCCGCGCAGCTGGAAGCACCGTCCGTCGAGGATCACCATCTCCCCGTCCAGACCGTTGAAGGTGCCGAGCCCGAAGGACCCGTGGGACAGCAGCTCGGCAATGGACATCTCGTCCTCGTAGACGCCGTCCATGAGAGATGAGATGAGACTGGTCTGGAAGAACTCGTGTCGATTCACGGACTCCAGCTTAAGCATCCTCGGGCTCCCCGCACGCTCCTCCGAGAGCCCCCGACGACTTCCAAGGGAGGGTCACCCGACCGCCGACGGCCTCACCGCTCCGACCCTCATCCAGGATCCGGAGAACCTCACCTGTCCGACGCCCTCAACGAGCCGGAAACCGTCCTGGTCAGACGCCCCCAAGGAGCCGGAGAACCTCACCGACCCAGCGCCGAGACCACCGCATCGGCCAGCCGGGCGTGCCCGGCGGCATTGGGATGGTCCCCGTCGGAGGCCAGCAGATCGGTCGGGTCCGCGCTTCCGTCGGTCCCGATGAAGGGGGTCGAGAAGTCGGCGTAGATCGCCTTCTGGGATGCGGCGACCTCGACCACCATCGCGTTGAACAGCCGGGTCATGGTCCGCGACGTCGTCATGTACTGCGGCCCGTTCTGGCGCCCGACCGCACCGTCGACGCCGACATTCCAGTACCCGGAGACGACCACCTTCGCGTCGGGGGCGGTCTGCAGCGCGCGGACCTGCTGGACGATCGTGGTGAGCCGCGTCCTCAGCTCGGCGATCGCCATCCGGGCGCACCCCGAGTCCGGGTCGCAGGAGCCGTCCGAGTCGTCGGGCAGGTCGTTGGCGCCGACTGTGATGACGACCAGGTCGGCGTCGGCCACCCGGGAGCGCACCCCGTCGGTGCCCAGCTGGTCCAGCACCTGGGAGCTGGGGAACCCGGCGACCGCGTCATTGACGACGACGCCGGTCACCCCGGCCCGGTCGGCCAGTCGGTCGCCGACCTGGGTGATGTAGGAGACGCAGCCCGGACAGTTGGCCGCCGAGGGGACCGAGTCGCCCAGCCCGACGGTGACGTATCGACCGGCATGACCGGCCAGGGTCGGGGTGGGAGTCGGCGTGGCTGTGGAGCTTCCCGTCGAGTCCGGGCGCCAGGATGACGACGCCCCCGACGTCCCCGTCCCCGACGACACCCCCGGCGTCGACGAGCCGGCACCGCTGGACGACGTCCCCGGGGCCGCGGCGGCGCTGGGGAATCGGGCGCAACCGGCCGTGCTGATGACCAGCAGGGCCATCAGACAGCAGCCAGACGCGATCTCATCACCTCAGCATGTCACCGGCTCGGAAGAGCGAGCTGTGCGCGGACAATGGTTCTGCCCATGTGCACCAGCCCGGCCGACTCGGCGGTGAAGACCCTCGGCAGGTCCGCATTCCCGTGGTACTCGGCGTCCTGCATCTGGCGCATCGTGTCGGTGAGCTGATCGATCTGCTCGTTGAGCCGGTCGATGCGGCTCTCCATCTCGAGGATCCGACGGATCCCGTTGAGATTGATCCCCTCCTCCTGGGAGAGGTGCTGCACCAGCCTCAGGCGGCTGATGTCGCGGGCCGTGTACCGGCGTCCCCGGCCCTTGGCCCGGCTGGGCACCACCAGACCGAGGCGGTCGTAACCGCGCAGGGTCTGGGGGTGCATCCCGGCCAGTCCGGCGGCCACCGAGATGGGGAAGATCGCGGCGTCCTCGTCGATCGGGGCCAGATCGGTCCCCTCGGCGAGGACCTTCGCGCGCCGGGCCATCTCAGCTCACCGACCCGGAGTGAGGGCTGTCCCACGGCCTGGGGTCGGGCTGGTTGGCCCTGGCGGCGAACTCCTTGAGCGCCGCCTGGGCGTCGGCGTCCAGCGAGGTGGGCACCGTCACCGCGATGGTGGCCAGCAGGTCGCCACGGGTGCCGTCGTGCCGCGGAGCACCCTTGCCGCGCACCCGGAAGGTGCGCCCGTCGGGAGTCCCGGCGGGGATCTTCAGGGTGACGGTTCCGCCCTGGAGCAGCGGGACGCCGATCCTGGCGCCGAGGGCGGCCTCCGAGAAGGTCACCGGCACCTTGACGGTGAGGTTGTGGCCCTCGCGTCCGAACAGCTTGTGGGGACGCACATGGACCACGACGTACAGGTCGCCGGCCGGTCCGCCGTTCTCCCCCGGGGAGCCCTTGCTCTTGATGCGGATCCGCTGGCCGTCCTCGACCCCGGCGGGAATCCTCACCTGCATGGTGTGGGTCGACTTTGCCCGTCCCGAACCGTGGCAGATCGGGCAGGGGTCGTCGATGATCATCCCGCGGCCCTTGCAGTCTGGGCACGGTTCGCTCATCTGGAAGACGCCGCCGCTGTTGGTGGTGTGCATCCCGGACCCCTCACAGGTGGGGCAGACCCTGGGCATCGTGCCGGCCTTGGCGCCGGTCCCCCGGCAGGCCTGGCATGCGGCCTCGGAGACGGTGCGCATCGGCACCGTGACACCGGCGATCGCGTCGGTGAAGTCGACGGTCACCTCGCCCTCGACGTCGGCACCGCGTCGGGCGGCCCTGGTCGTGGTCCGCCTTCCGCCGGTGGAGCCGAAGAGGTTGCCGAACAGGTCGCCCAGTCCGTCGCCGTTGGTGGCATTGCGGAACAGGTCGTCGACCCGGACGTTCTGACCGCCCCCGCCGGGGAACTTGAACCCGCCGCCACCGCCGAACAGGCTGCGCTGCTGGTCGTACTCCTTGCGCTTCTTCGGGTCTGACAGCACGTCATTGGCCTCGGATGCCTCCTTGAAGCGGGCCTCCGCCGCCTTGTCGCCCGGATGGGAGTCGGGGTGGTTCTCCCGCGCCAGCTTGCGGAAGGCCTTCTTGATCTCCTCAGGCTTGGCGTCCTTGGAGACGCCCAACACCTTGTAGTAGTCCTTGTTGGCCCAGTCAGTCGTGCTCATTCAGCGCCTCCTCCCTGTCGAATCCACTCGATTGCTCATCTGCTCGTGTCGCGTCTCAGTTGTCACCAGCGGGGCTCTGACCGGAGCCCCCGTCGGCCTCCGAGGCACCATTGCCGTTGCTGCCGGTGCTGCCGGTACCCGTGCTGCCGTTACCGTCCGAGACGGCGTTCGGATCAGGATCCGACACTGCCACCCGGGCCGGCCTCAGCACCTGGTCGCCGAGCTTGTAGCCCGGCTGCATCACCTGGGAGACGGAGGTCACCGTCGCCCCGGGCAGCGGCACCTGCATCAGCGCCTCGTGGACGTGGGGATCGAACTCCTCGCCCACCGCGCCGAAGCTGGTGAGGTCGTGGGCCGCGGCGACCTTCGCGATCGCGTCGGCAACCGCACGGAACCCGGACCCCTCCTCCAGCTCGCCGTGCTGGCGGGCCATCTCGATCGAGTCCAGCACCGGCATCAGGTCCGCGACGACCTTTCGGACGCCCACCTGGCGGGCCAGGTCGCGGTCGCGGTCGACCCTGCGCTTGTAGTTGACGTACTCGGCCTGAAGACGCTGGAGGTCCTCGGTCCGCTCGGCCAGCAGGGTGGCCAGCTGGCTCTCCCGGCTGGGCGGGTCGGTCGGACCCTCTGGTCCGCTGCCGGTGCTCTGGTCGACGCCGTCGGTGTTCAGCTCGACTCCCTCCACGATGTCGTTGAAGGCCTGGTCATCACTGGCCCTGCCAGTGGCCCGATCGGCCGGGTCGGCCGGGGAGTCACCGCCATCGCGACGGTCGGCGTCCTCGGGCTTGTCAAAGTTCTCGTTGTCACTCATGTCGTTCTCGTCACCCCTGGATCTGGCGTTCTGCGCCCCGGGGGCGCCGGTTCACCCGACGCCCCCGGTCACGCGTGGAGACTGCGTGGAGCCTGCGGGCCCGGCCGCGGGGCCGGGCTCACAGCTGCGCTCAGTTGGCCTTGTCATCCTTGTCGTCGTCGACGATCTCGGCGTCCACGACGCCGTCATCGCCCTCGGCCGAGGACTCTCCGGCGGCGCCGGCGGCCTCACCATCGGCCGGGGCCTGCTGCTGGTTGGCCTGAGCGGCGGCGTAGATCGCCTGGCCCATCGCCGACGCCTTCTGGTTGAGGTCGTCCATGGCGGCCTTCACCTCGTCGTCGTTGTCGGTGCCCTTGAGGGTCTCCTTTAGCTTCGCGATGGCCTCGGTCACCGGGGTCTTGACGTCCTCGGGGATCTTGTCGCCGTTCTCGTCGAGCAGCTTCTCGGTGCGGAAGGCCAGCGAATCGGCCTCGTTGCGCATCTCGACCGCCTCGCGGTGCTTCTTGTCGGCGTCGGCGTTGGCCTCGGCCTCCTTGACCATCTTGTCGATCTCGTCCTTGCCCAGGGCCGAACCGCCGGTGACAGTCATGGACTGCTCCTTGCCGGTGGCCATGTCCTTGGCGTGGACGTGGACGATGCCGTTGGCGTCGATGTCGAAGGTGACCTCGATCTGCGGGATGCCGCGCGGTGCGGGCATCAGGCCGGTGAGCTCGAAGTTGCCCAGCGACTTGTTGTCGCGGACGAAGTCGCGCTCGCCCTGGTAGACCTGAATCATCACGGACGGCTGGTTGTCGTCGGCGGTGGTGAAGACCTCGGACCGCTTGGTCGGGATCGTGGTGTTGCGCTCGATGATCTTGGTCATCACGCCGCCCTTGGTCTCGATGCCGAGGCTCAGCGGGGTGACGTCCAGAAGCAGCACATCCTTGACCTCGCCCTTCAGGACGCCGGCCTGCAGGGAGGCGCCCAGGGCCACGACCTCATCGGGGTTGACGCCCTTGTGGGGCTCCTTGCCAGCGAGCTCGGTGACCAGATCGGTGACGGCGGGCATCCTCGTGGAGCCGCCGACCAGGATGACCTCGTCGATCTTGGAGACGTCGAGACCGGCGTCCTTCATCACCGCGTTGAACGGTGCGCGGCAGCGGTCGAGCAGGTCGGAGGTGAGGCGCTGGAACTCGGCGCGAGTCAGCTTCTCGTCCAGGTGCAGGGCACCGGTCTCCGGGGTGGCCGTGATGTAGGGCAGGTTGATCTGGGTTTCAGAGGCCTGCGACAGCTCGATCTTGGCGCGCTCGGCGGCCTCCTGCAGACGCTGCTTGGCCATCTTGTCCTTGGACAGGTCGACGCCGTGAGCGTTCTTGAAGTTGGTGACCAGCCAGTCGACGACCCGCTGATCCCAGTCATCGCCACCCAGACGGTTGTCGCCGTTGGTGGCCTTGACCTCGAAAACCCCGTCGGAGATGTCCAGCAGGGAGACGTCGAAGGTGCCGCCGCCGAGGTCGAAGACCAGGACGGTCTGCTCCTTCTCGGTCTTGTCCAGGCCGTAGGCCAGGGCCGCGGCGGTGGGCTCGTTGACGATTCGGTCAACGGTCAGGCCGGCGATCTCGCCGGCCTCCTTGGTGGCCTGACGCTGGGCGTCGGAGAAGTACGCCGGGACAGTGATGACGGCGTCGGTGACGGTCTCACCGAGGTAGGCCTCGGCGTCCCTCTTCAGCTTCTGCAGCACGAAGGCGCTGATCTGCTGGGGCTTGTAGGTCTTGTCGTCGATCTTGACGGTCCAGTCGGTGCCCATGTGACGCTTGACGGAGCGAATGGTGCGATCGACGTTGGTCACAGCCTGACGCTTGGCGACCTCGCCGACCAGCACCTCACCGCTGTTGGTGAAGGCGACCACCGACGGAGTGGTGCGGGCGCCCTCGGCGTTCGGGATGACGGTGGGCTCGCCACCCTCGAGGACGGCGACGCACGAGTTGGTGGTTCCGAGGTCGATGCCTACTGCACGGGCCATGTTTCCTGTTCCTCCTGAGTGAGGTGAAAGTTCTTCATGTGGCTCTCCGGGACCCCGTGGCCAACCATCTGCCTGGCGTCCCCTTGAGCGGTTACGGCTCAAGGCTAGCGGTTGAGTCGACCCGTATCAACCTTCCTGCGGGCCTTTCGTGCTCCAACCTTGAGTACACCAGACTCAACCCTGGTGACCCCGGTGGTATTCCCGACCTCTCCCACACGTCTCCGCGCACCCACATTCCACGCGTCCACGCGTCTGCGCCCACCCACACTCCACGATGCTCGCGAAGTTCGACGATGCTCGCGCTATAGCGCGAGCATCGTCGAACTTCGCGAGCATCGTGGGGTCAGGGTCAGACTTCCCCAGGGATGGTCGGACCGCGTGGGGGTGGTCGGACTCCACCAGCGGGCGGGATGGGACTTCGGCCCGGGGCGGTCATACTTCAATCCAGCCGGGCCTTGGTCCGCTGCGGTCGGGGCCGCCGGGCACAGTCCGGGGTTCCGGTCGGGCGTGGACGGATACCCCGGCACGGACCGAATGACGGCCACCGCGGTTCGGACCCGCTGACACACCCCGACCAGCGGCCGCGACCCCCAACTGGGCACCACCCTGACCGACGTCCCACTCCCCCAACCGGGCATCAACCCGACCGGCGTCCCACCCTCTGGCCGAAGCCCCACTCCGCCGAGCAGGCCACCGCCTGCAGGAGAGTCCAGGAACGGCCACACCGTGCCCAGATTCCGCCCACAGCGAACTCCACTGTGAATCCCGGCCACCACCGTCACAAAACGCGGTTCTCGGACCACCTGTTCTGGGTGTGAAGGGGATATCCAAGAACGTCAGGCGGGTCAGCGATCTGGTCCGCGAAGGAATGAGCCATGAGGACGTCGCGCGGTGCATCAGCGACGGGTCCATGACCACGATCCGGCACGGGGCGGTGAGCACCGGTCCACCGGGCATCGACGAGCGAGAGCTCCAGCTCGACCTCATCGAGGCGACCCTGCCCGTCCTCGGCGGGGACGACTGGGTCCTGAGCCATGTCTCGGCTGCGGCCCTCCTCGGGCTCCCGATGACCAAGGACGAGCAGACGACGGTGTGGGTGACCAAACCGCCGGGAGACAACAGCAGGCACCGCAAACCATGGCTCGTGACGCGGACGTGCAGAATCACTCCCCAAGAGATCTGTGACGTCCGCGGGGTCCGCGTCACCAGTCCGGAGCGCACCGCGGTCGACATGGCGCGCGAGTTCGGCTTCGTCACCGGCGTCATGATCGCCGACGCCGTCCTGGGCAGAGGCGGATCCGCGCAGCACCTCCAGGAGCTCACGGACCGTGCCTTCCGCAGACCGGGAAACCGAGCGGCACGGCGGGTGGCGGAGTTCGCCGACCCTGCCCCCGAGAGCCCCGGGGAGTCGCTGATGCGCGCCATGCTGGAGGTCCAGGGCTGCCCCCGCCCGGTGCTGCAGTTCATCATCCGCACCCCGGACGGACAGTTCGTCGCACGGACCGACTTCGGGTGGCCGGAGTTCGGGGTGATCGGCGAGTACGACGGCCCCGAGAAGTACGGTCGGCTGCTGCGTCCGGGCCAGACCGTCTCAGACGTCGTCGTCGCCGAGAAGGACCGGGAGGCGGCCATCCGCGACCAGGGATTCCAGATCATCAGGTTCAGCGCGGCCGATCTGAGGAACCCCCGGGCAGCGGCGTACCGGCTGCGACGTCTGATCTACAGGACAGGACCTGGCGCATAGCCCGGAGCCGTCATCGGGGGCACCCGGAGCTTGAGCCGGCCGAATCCACCAGCACTTCAACCGACCGAGACCACCCAGGACTTCAGCCGACCCTGCCCACCCGGCCAGATCCGACCACACCAGCCCCAAACCCGACCACACCCAGTCCATTGGCCGCCCAAACCCCGACGATGCTCGCGAAGTTCGACGATGCTCACGCTATAGCGCGAGCATCGTCGAACTTCGCGAGCATCGTCGCAAAAAGGGTGGCACCGGCAACCCAGGGGGCACCGCAGGACGTCCGGCACCACATAGGGGCCGGCACCGCAGGACGGCCGGGAAGACAACTGGCCGGCTGGAGAACCAGCCGGCCAGTCAGTCCACCCAGAACTCAGTGAAAGTAGGGGATGAGGAGGTAGAGGCCGTAGAGGACCACCAGGCCGGCCAGCCCGATCATGCTCCAGCCGATCATCACCAGGGAGGCGGTGCCGTCCCCGTTGCCCTCGCGGATCTTCGCCCGGTCGAGCATCAGCGCCCCGCCGGAGACGACTCCGACGATGGCCACGGCGGCCAGCACGGTCACCATCGCGACCTGGGCCAGTGCGATCCAGTCGATGCTCATGCTGCGGCTCCCTCGGAGACGTGGGCGACGCCGGGCTTGCGCACGTTGACGTCGCTGGACTCGTTGACATTCTTCGAATCGATCGAGTGATGACGGGATTGATGGAGGATGAACCCGGCGCCGAGCAGCAGCAGGGCCGCATCGATCGCCATGCCGCCGAGCCCGAGGCCGGCGATGAGGGAGGCCAGCGCGCCGACGACCGCGGCACAGGGCAGGGTGACGACCCAGGCGATCGCCATTCTCCCGGCGGTGGACCACCGGACCTGAGTGCCTCGGCCGAGCCCGCAGCCCAGGATCGATCCCGAGCAGACGTGGGTGGTCGACAGCGCGAAGCCCAGGTGGGAGCTGGCGAGGATGGCGACGGTCGAGGAGGTCTCGGCGGCGAATCCCTGGGGGGACTCGATGTCGCACAGCCCCTTGCCCATGGTTCGCATGATCCGCCACCCGCCGGAGTAGGTACCCAGGCCGATGGCGCAGCCGGCCGCCAGGATGACCCAGACGTGCGGGCCGGTGCCGGCCGTCTGGTAGCCGGCGGCCACCAGCACCAGGGTGATGATGCCCATCGTCTTCTGGCCGTCGGAGGTGCCGTGGGCCAGGGCGACCATGGACGCCGACACGACCTGCGCGTGCCGGAAGATGCCGCGAGTGTTCTTGTCGGTGGTGCGACCGTTGATCTTGTAGGCCAGCCGAGTGGCCAGGGCGGCGGCGACGCCGGCCACCACCGGGGCGACCAGGGCCGGCAGGATGATCTTGCTGAGGATGGTCTCGAGGTGGACCCCGCTCATCCCCGCCTTGACCACCACGGCGCCGATGAGGCCGCCGAACAGGGCGTGCGAGGAGCTGGACGGAAGTCCGAAGAGCCAGGTGACGAGGTTCCACATGATGGCCCCGGCCAGGCCGGCGAAGACCATCTCGGGACTCACCAGCGAGTCCTCGACGATGCCGCTGGAGATGGTCTTGGCGACCTCGGTCGACAGGGTGGCCCCGACGACGTTGAGGACGGCCGCGATACCTACCGCGACCTTCGGGGCGAGAGCACCGGTGGCCACCGAGGTGGCCATGGCATTCGCGGAATCGTGAAAGCCGTTGGTGAAGTCAAACGCCAGCGCTGTGATCACGACCAGGCAGACGATGAACAGAGTCGTTGTCAATGACAGTCCTTGGACTCAGAGCGCGCGGTCGACCAGACCCACCCGTCACAAACCTGGGTTCCAGCGGTGCGCCCGAACCCAGCAGAACGCTAGTGCGATCGGTGACCCCCGGTTTTCACCCCTGCGCGGACCCGGCCCCCCGCGTCCGGGTCCGGGCGGGCCCTGTCCTGGCAACAGGGCGGGCGGGCGGCGTCCGGTCCGCCCCGCAGGCCGACGCAGGAACCGGCCCCGCGGCGCGACGTCGCGGACGAGACGGCACGCCGTACTCCGGGTCGATGGTGAAAGTTAACCAAATGTTCATCTTGGGCCATCGGCGCATCCGCCGGGGACCAACCCTCCCCTGGCCATCGGCTGCACACAGCCCCCGACTACCGACTCTCAGGATCATCACAGCCAAGCCCCGTCCTCCACACACCCTCTGCGTGCCATTCTTGCGACGTGACGGACAATTCACCCACCAGACTCACACGCGCCGACGGCTCTCCGATCCGTGTCCTGGCCGTCGACGACGAGGCCAGCCTGACCGAGCTTCTCTCCATGGCGATGCGCTACGAGGGATGGAAGGTGACCACCGCGGACAGCGGCATCAAGGCCGTCCGCGCGGCCAAGGAGGTCAAGCCGGACGCCATCGTCCTGGACATGATGCTGCCGGACTTCGACGGCCTGGAGGTGATGCGCCGAATCCGGATGGACCAGCCCGAGGTGCCGGTGATCTTCCTCACCGCCAAGGACTCGGTCACCGACCGGATCGCCGGACTCACCGCCGGTGGCGACGATTACGTCACCAAGCCGTTCTCCCTGGAGGAGCTCATCGCCCGGCTGCGCGGCCTGCTGCGCCGCTCGGGAGCCACCGAACCGCGCTCGGACTCCACTCTGGTGGTGGGCGACCTCACCCTGGACGAGGACTCCCATGAGGTGGCCCGGGCCGGCGAGGAGATCAACCTCACCGCCACTGAGTTCGAGCTGCTGCGCTACCTCATGCGCAATCCCCGCCGGGTGCTGTCGAAGGCCCAGATCCTCGACCGGGTGTGGAACTACGACTTCGGCGGTCAGGCCAATGTCGTCGAGCTGTACATCTCCTACCTGCGCAAGAAGGTCGACCGCGGCCGCCAGCCGATGATCCACACCATGCGCGGCGCCGGGTACGTGCTGCGTCCCGCCAACTGAGCCGCGACGATGGGCAGGATCCGGGAGCGCCTCACCCGACGGCCAGACTCCCGGCAGGACTCCCGGCTGGACCATCCGCGCGGCAACGGCACCCTGGGACGCCGACTCATCATCCAGGTGTCGGCGATCGCCGCGGTGGTCGCCATCGCGCTGACCGCCATCACCACCTTCGCTACCTGGCACATCCTGGTTTCCCAGCTGGACCAGCAGCTCGACACCGCCAGCCAACGCCAGTCCAGCCAGCCGGGGGCCGATCCCTGCTTCACCGAGATCCCCGGCCCCGCCCAGGGGTCCAAGGTGCTGGGCAACTCGGTGGGCTCGGTCTTCGTCTCCCGGTGCGCCAACGGGCTGACGGTCGGATCGGTGGTCACCGAGGGTCAGGTGGACTCCTTCATCCGCGGCAACGGGATGTGGATCGGCCTGAACAACAGTGCCACCACCGTCTCGCCGAGTCTCGACTCCGGCCTCAACACCCTGCTCGACGTCCCCAGCGACGGCCGCAAGCACGGCATCAGGCTGGACGGTCTGGACCGCTACCGGGTGCTCTCCCAGACCCGCGACGGCGCCACCTACGTGGTCGCGCTGCCGATGGGAAACATCGACAGAGCGATCAAGGCCCTACTGATCCTGGAGTGCGGCGGGGCGGCACTGGCCGTGGTCGCCTCGATGGTGATCTCGCGCACCGTCGTGATGCACAACCTCAAACCCCTCAACCGGCTGGCCTCGGTGGCCAACCACGTCTCGAGGCTCGGCCTGGACTCCGGGGAGGTCAACCTGCCGGTCCGCGTCGATCCCGCGCTGGCCGATCCGCGCACCGAGGTGGGCCGGGTCGGATCGGCCTTCAACCACATGCTCAACAATGTCGAGGGAGCCCTGGCGGCCCGCCAGAAATCCGAGACGAAGGTCCGCCAGTTCGTCGCCGACGCCTCCCACGAGCTGCGCAATCCGCTCGCCTCGATCCGCGGCTACGCGGAACTCACCCGCCGCTCCGAGCAGCAGCTGCCGGAGGACGCCGCCCACTCGCTGAGCCGGATCGAGGCCCAGGCAACCAGGATGAGCGGTCTGGTGGAGGACATGCTGCTGCTGGCCCGTCTAGACAACCACCAGACTCTCGACCTCCAGCCCACCGACCTCGTCGAGGTGGTGCTCAACGCGGTCTCGGACTCCCAGGCCGCCAGCACCGACCACACCTGGTCGCTGGACCTGCCCGACGAGCCGGTCATGGTGGCAGCCGACCCCGACCGGCTCACCCAGGTGGTCGTCAATGTGCTCTCCAACGCGCGCAAGCACACCCCGCCCGGCACCCATGTGCACACCTCCGTCGCGGTCGAGGGAACCGAGGCGCGGGTGGTGGTCGCCGACGACGGTCCAGGAATCCCCGAGTCGGTCCGCGAGACGGTCTTCGAACGGTTCGCCCGCGCCGACACCTCCCGCACCGACTCCACCGAGGGGTCCACCGGGCTGGGGCTGGCGATCGTGGCGGCCGTGATGGAGGCCCACCACGGCTCGGCGCACCTCGACTCCAGCGAGCGCGGGACGACGATGACGCTGCGGCTCCCGCTCGCCGGCTGATCGCCTCACGGCCCCGCCCACCGAGGCTCCACAGTCCACCCGACAGCGCGACGTGACGAGTCGAGCTCACAGCGCCATCCACCGATGGCACCGCTCCCAGCGCGACCTGCGCCCAGCTTCCAGCAGCCCACCGCTCGGCCCAGTTCTGCAGTGGCCGAGGTTCAGATCCGCTGTGCGCCCACCGGGTGATAGCTGTCCTCCGACTGTGCGAATGCTGATGATCGTGCTTTCTAGCTGTACTTCCCCGTGACGTTGTGAACGCGGGCTGAGGGAGTCTGGCCGCCGATCCCGGTGTGGGGTCTGTGGTGATTGTAGTGATGGAGCCAGGTCTCGTAGGCTGCGGCGCGCTCGGCTTCGCTGGCGTAGGGCTTCGCGTAGGCCCACTCGACGGCGAGGGTCCGGTTGAACCGCTCGACCTTGCCGTTGGTCTGCGGCCGGTATGGCCGGGTCCACTTGTGCTTCACCTCGTCGCCGAGCGCGTCAGCGAAGGCGCCTGACCGGTAGCAGGAACCGTTGTCGGTCATCACCGCGGTGACTGTGACGCCCAGGCCTGCGAAGAACGCGTTCGCGCGGGT